>CALHVU010000040.1 GCA_938036925.1 uncultured Atopobium sp. | reverse complement strand
CTAATCTTCCTGCAAACCCTTGGGGCTGGTCTATTGATCCTCTTGGACTACGTTACACCCTTAATGTTTTCTACGACCGCTATCAGTGTCCAATTTACATCACAGAAAATGGTATTGGTGCTTTTGACAAGCTTGAGGATGATGGAACAATCCACGATCCGTATCGCGTTGAATATTTCAGAGCACATGTTAAACAGATGCTTGAAGCACTTAGTGATGGTGTAGATTTGCGCGGCTATTATGCATGGGCGCCAATGGATATTGTGAGCTGCTCTTCTTCGGAGATGAGTAAGAGGTACGGCTTCATCTATGTTGATCAGGATGACCTCGGAAACGGAACAGGTCGTCGCATTAAGAAGGATAGTTTCTCTTGGTATCAGCAGGTAATTAAAACCAACGGAGAAGAACTGTAAGGTAGTTTTTCATTTTTTTGAAATCGATGAGCCCGTTTGACGATTTGTATCAAATGGGTTCATTTTTTCTTGTTATCAGCATGAAATTAGCGCGTATGTGGGACACTAAATAACAGTGAATACTGACCAAGTCAAGAAAGGAAGGCTCATGGCATACGAGTCTCGCGAAGAAATTGACAACAAATATAAGTGGGACCTGTCCTCAATGTTCCCTAGCGATGAGGCATTTGAGGCTGGGCTCGAGGAGCTCAAGGCTTACTGTCCAAAGCTGCTTGCATTCAAGGGAAAGATTTCTACCTCTGCTCAGGCTCTTCTGGAGTTTCTGCAGCTTGAGGACCAGATGAACCTTCTGCTCTACAAGATTATCAACTACGCCGAGCGCAAGAGTGATGAGGATACCCGCGTAGCCAAGTATCAGGCATACGTCGCAAACGCTACCAGCGCATATACGCAGGTCGGCGAGGCAACTTCTTGGTTTGCCGCAGAGCTTCTTGCAATTCCAGCAGAATCTGTCGAGAAGTTCTATGCAGAGGTCCCAGCACTTGAGTTCTATCGTCGTAAGCTCAACAAGATCTTGAACCAGCGTGAGCACACCCTTTCTGCTGAGGAAGAGGCACTGCTGGCGCGCGCAGAAGAGCTGGCCGTTCAGCCAACCAACATCTTCTCCATGTTTGATGACGCAGACCTTACTTTCGATGACGCAGTTGATTCTGAGGGTAAAACCCATAAGCTGACCAGCGGTTCATTTGTTCCTCTGCTGATGGATGCTGACCGCGTCCTGCGTGAGTCCGCATTCAAGCAGCTCTACAGCCGCTTTGGCGAGTTCCGTAACACCTCCGCTGCAATTCTGACCAGCCAGGTTAAGAACCTGCAGTTCTTCTCGTCATCTAGAAAATATGCAAGCTCCCTTGAGGCCGCTCTTGCAGAGAACGAGATTCCTGTTGAGGTTTACAACAACCTGATTGACGCTGTTCACCAGAACTTCCCAGCGTTCTACAAGTACGTTGACCTGCGCAAGCGCGTCATGGGCTTGGACGAGCTGCACTTCTGGGACGTCTACACTCCTCTTGTTGATGACGTTGACATGAAGTTCACCTACGAGGAGGCTTGCGACCTTATTGTTAAGGCGCTGGCACCTATGGGCGAGGAGTACGTTAACCTGGTCAAGAAGGGTCTGGAGAGTCGTTGGGTTGACGTGTACGAGACCCCAGGTAAGCGCTCCGGTGCTTATTCCGCAGGTGGTAAGGGCATGAACCCTGTTATGCTCCTCAACTTCCAGGGCGGTCTTGACGACGTTTACACCCTTATTCACGAGATAGGCCACTCCCTACACACGTATTTCTCGTCCCATAATCAGGAGATTACCTACTCTGACTACTCCATCTTTGTTGCAGAGGTTGCATCCACTTGTAACGAGGCGCTGCTCTCGCACTACCTGCTTGAGCACGAGACGGATCCTGCTCGTCACGCGTACATCCTCAACCACTTCCTTGAGGGCTTCCGTGGCACCATCTATCGCCAGTGCATGTTTGCTGAGTTTGAGCGCGATATCAGCCAGATGAACGCTGACGGTGTGGCTCTGAACGCCGAGGTTCTCTCTGAGCGCTACGGCAAGCTCTGCGCAGAGTACTTTGGACCTGGCATTGAGCTGGACAAAGAGATCAAGCTAGAGTGGTCGCGCATCCCTCACTTCTACTACAACTTCTACGTCTATCAGTACTGCATTGGTTTCTCGGCAGCTATTGCCCTGTCTCAGCGCATTCTTTCCGAGGGTGAGCCTGCGGTCAAGGACTACATCGGCTATCTTTCCGGTGGCTGCTCCAAGACCCCAATCGAGCTGCTCCGCGGCGCTGGTGTTGACATGGCAACTCCAGACCCCGTAAACGCTGCACTCAAGTACTTCGGCGAGCTTGTCGATCAGCTTGAGCAGGAGCTTAACTAGGCGCGTAACCGAGCACGATTTCCGCTGGCAGTCCATCTACCAGCACGTAGTTCATATGGCGAGAAACCCCGTCTAGTAGCGGGGGTTCTCGATATCAAAGGAGGATTTATGCAGGCACGATTTGTTCACCGCTGCACCCACGTTTTGGATAACGAAAAAACCGTCGAGTTCTACAAGAAGGCTCTGGGATTCCGTGTTGACCGCGTTAAGGGACCAGAGGATGGTTCTTGGACCAATACGTTTTTGGTAAACGACTGGTCTCCCTTTGAGCTGGAGCTCACGTGGAACCGCGGTTGGGTAGACCCCTACGATAACGGCGGAAAAGACACTCACATTGCGTTCCGCGTTGACGATTTTGATGCGTTCCACGCACTTCACGAGGAGATGGGCTGTATTGTTAAAGAGAACCCAAAGATGGGTCTCTACTTTATCGCAGACCCTGATGGCTGCTGGATTGAGATTCTGCCAGAGAAGTAAACATGACTGACTACGGTTTACTTACAAAACAGATTGTCTCGCTTGCTGAGGTTGACGCTCACTGGCTACCGGTGCTGTCCAACGCTGCAGCTCTTCTGTGGGACGCTTTGGATGACATTAACTGGGCAGGGTTCTACCTGGTAGATCCTGCCACGGTGTCGGGAGCGGAGCTGGGTGCGGCCTCGGGTGCGGAGCCGGGTGCGGTTTCGGGCGTAGAGCCGGACGTAGCCCCGAGCGACCACGAGCCGCGCATTCCCGAGCTGCGCCTAGGACCGTTCCAGGGAAAGGTTGCCTGCGTGCGCATTCCCTTTGGTCGGGGAGTGTGTGGCACGGCTGCGGAAACAAAGACAAGTCAGCTGGTAGAGGACGTGCATCAGTTCCCAGGACATATTGCATGCGACTCTGCATCAAACTCTGAGGTGGTCGTTCCTATCATCAAGGATAACCAGGTAGTTGGCGTGCTGGATATTGATAGTCCGAGCGTGGCAAGGTTCACCCAGGAAGACTTCGCAGGTCTTGAGCAGGTGGTAAAAGCGCTTGAGAGCTGTGCGAATTTCTCGGACTTCTGTTAAATACGACTACAGGCCTAACATTTGGGTACACAAATCATGTACGGGCAGATTTGCTCGTGCATGATTTTTATTTACACAGCATTCACGGAGAGGTCTGCTTATGAAGAAAATTGTATTTATCATCGGTTCTGGCCGTAAAAATTCGTTCAATAAGACGCTGAGCCAGGTTGCGGCAAAGGCGCTTGAGGGCAAGGCTGAGATTGAGGTCGTTGACGTTTTGGACGTCCCTCTGCTCAACCAGGACGAGGAATTCCCAGCTCCTGAAGGTGTCCAAAAGGTTAGGGATGCCGTCATGGCCGCCGACGGCGTGTGGCTCTTTACCCCGGAGTACAACTACAGTATTCCCGGCACCGTTAAGAATATCCTGGACTGGCTGAGCCGTCCGCTCACTTCCGATTACGAGAAGAAGTCCGAGACCGCAATTGCTGGCAAGGTTGTCACTGCAAGTGGCGTTGGTGGCCGAAACAAGACTGCAGGATCGCTTGCCGTGGTTAAGCAGCAGTTCCTGGCCCTGCGCACTAAGCCAGTTGAGCCGTTCAATGGCTTCTCACTTCCTGTTACCGCTTGGACTGAGGGAACTTGGGAGCCAGAACCCGAGGTTCACGAGGCAATCGCCCAGCAAGCAGAGGATTTTCTCGCCGCATTGTAAGGTGCGCCTAGCGAACGCGCCCGCAAGCTCGTGACCGCAATGCACGCGATCGCAATGCGAGCGCAAGTTCGTGACCGCAAAGCGTGCCTGATTTCTGCAAAGAATCTGTAACTTTTGCCTAAAAGCGCAAAAGAAACTGTGGATTTGCCTGATTTCATCAAAGAATCTGTATCTCAAATACAGATTCTTTTTACTTTTCAGGCTCGCAGCGCACCTGCCGAGAAATCCGCGCAGCTCGCGGACCCAGCGCGCACGTGCACACAAAAGAGCCCGGATGCCGCGCAATAGCATCCGGGCTTTGGTGTGTCTAGACGGAGGAGAGGGCCGTTGCTAGACAAGATGTGTATCGTACCTTGTTCGTGTACTGCGTTTATTCCCGCTCCGCAGCTTGTTTACACGAGCTTTACGTAAGGAGTCGCTTCTTACCGTTGATCGGCGCTTTTACCGTTGAGCGAAGTCTCTGCCGGTAAGCGGTTCCCGCGTGCTACTTACCAACAAACTCCGAGATGGTCTTGTACAGGTCGCTTGCCTGGAAGTCCTTGATAACCTTAGAGGCTTTCCTCTGGTCGCAAACCTCAAGCAATGCCTTCAGGGAAGCCTTATCGGGGTCAGTCTGATAATCTGCCTCGGCCTGAATGAGCTTGTACTTGGCAATAACCATGTCCATGAGCTTGGCGTTGTTGCCCTCAGCGTTTGCGTCGTCAAGACCATCAAATGCCAGCGTAGAAACAACACCGTAGCCGCCGGTCAGGAAGTGGTTGCCCACAAAGTCGTTAGGGTTGACCTTGTTATCAATGACAGGCGAGTTCTTAGTATTGGTGAGCAGCACCAAGCTGGTGTTGTTGTAGACGTCAATGACGGTAAGCGTGCCGGTCCAGCCGGTGTGGCCAACGGTTGCAGCGTTTGCAATTGGCGAGAAGGCCCACTGGTAGCCAATGTGACCCTTACGCCTCCAGCCCAAACCGTAGGTGACGCTGGTGTCCTTTGGCTTGATGAACTGGTCGTGAACGTCCTCGCTGAAGAGCATGGTGTTGCCGTAGCCACCACGGTTCATAACGGTCTGGACAAGAACAGCCAGGTCAGAAGCGTTGGCAAATAGACCAGCGTGACCAGAGATGCCACCCATGGCGTAGTAGGCCTTCTCGTCATGGACCGTACCTTGAATGGTGTCGGTACGCATGTTGTCAAAGGTAATGAGGCCGTCGCGGGTGTTGCCGTTAAGCTCGGTAGCTGCGATTCCAGCAGCCTTGAAGCCGTTGTCCAGTGGGTTGAACGTGACGTTCTTGAGTCCCAGTGGCTCGTAGAGAGCTTCCTTAACGTACTGGTCAAGGCGCTTGTTGGTGATCTTCTCGATGATAAAACCAAGAAGCATGTAGTCTACGTCGGAATAGGCAGTCTTGGTGCCTGGGACGTACTGCAGAGGGGTCTCGATGATCTTTTGCAGAATCTCGTCGCGATTCTGAGAGTACAGCTTCTGGTTTGCGTTTGGCTGTGGATCGTCAGGCTTCTCTGGGTTGTAGTTGCGGTTGTGGTACTGGGGATCTGGTGGGAATCCAGCCTGGTGCTCAAGAATCTCACGAACGGTAAGCTCGTTCTTGCCCAGGATCTTATCGCCCTCCTGGTCCTTGAAGTCTGGAATGTACTCCTGAACCTTCTTGGAAACGTCCAGCTGACCGTCGGTGACCAGCTTCTCAATTGCCAGGTTAGTGGCATACATCTTTGTGTTAGAGGCCAGGTCATAGAGGGTGTTGTCGTCAACAGCCTTGCCGTCTTTGATGCGAGAGCCGTCCTTGTTGTAAGAATTGACGTTGCCGTAGTTAGTCTTCTTGATAATCTTGCCGTACCTGGTAACAACCAGCTGAGCAGAGGTAAAGCCGTTGGCAATCTCTGCGTTGATAATCTGGTCAATCAGCTTGAAGTTGTCGTTGTCGGCGTAGTCCTTGGTGCCGTCAATAAGGGTTGGGTAGCCAACCTTGACCTCAAAGGTTGCCTGGGTCTCTTTAACAGTGCTGACCTGCAGGCGGTTATCGCCGTTGACGGTTACGTCAGAGATGTCAATTTGGTTCCAGGAGGAGCCGTCAAGCTTGTCGGTTGGAAACTGGTGACCGTTTACAAAGAGCGCAAAGCTCTGAGGCTCGGAGCTCTTTACATAGACGGTGCCCTGACCAGCAAAGCAAACAAAGCTGTTGAGCTGGTTGGTAACAAGAGAGTCGTCAAAGGCCTCGTTGTCGTTAAGAACAGGGAAGACCTTCTCGTACTGGAAGGTTCCGTCTACAGAGTCAACCTTCTTTGCGGTTCCCTTAGCAGCAGTTGCGCCACCCTTTGTCTGGCAGGCGGTAAGGCCAAGGCCTGCTAGAGCGGCTAGACCAAGAGCACTTCTGCTCAGAAATTGCCTTCTGGTCTGTCCAGCAGGGGAGCCTGCGTTAGATGAGTGCTCAGAGTGAGCGTTTTGATTCTGGTGCAAATCTTCGTTGGTGCGCATATCGTCTCCTTCGGTTTTGCCTTAGGTGAAACACCTGCTATCTCAATTGGCTGAGATAATTTGCGCTTATGATGACGTGCGTTTCATCAAAATTGCAGCTAGTTTGTCCAAGATGAAATAATGGGTACGTTAACGTACTGCGAGTGGTATCAAAAAAGCTGTCAATGGTATCTAAATTTGAATTTTTTAGGCAAAGATGAAATATTTTAATCAGGTTTTACGTGGTCAAATGTCTACTCGATAGTAAAAGTTTTTATGAAGTGATAGTAACGTACCCAAATCAAGGCTCAGTTTTTGCGACAATTGTCCCCGCATTATACTGGGAAAACATGAGCAGTCACGCATGCAACGCACATGGAGCGCGCTTACACTTGCGCATACAATACTACCGTTTACGGCACTGCCTACTTTACAGATGAAATTTTTATGGCATCGTGAAACAATATAGTCAAACGTTTTAGTCAACTGGACGGCCGGAGGTGATTGCGTGAGAGGTGTTCGTCTACGTCTGGAAGAGTATCGCAAGAATGCTAGTTCAGCTGAACGCGATATTGTCGACTATATTCTGTCGGATCCAGAGGCGGCAGTTGGTCAATCAATCCATAAACTAGCAGCTCAAACGTATACATCTGCATCAACGGTTGTCAGGCTTTGCAAGAAGCTTGGCTGCGGTGGCTATAAAGAGTTCCAGCAGGCGCTCATTTACGAGCTGGCAGTAAGCAACAAAAGCAACGATATTGCTGTCGGCGGAGTTATCGCAGGTGACACCACTGATGTAATCATCGAAAAAGTTACGGCAAAGAACATTTCTTCGCTGGAGCTTACCAGGCAATTGCTTGACGCTCAGGTTGTTGACTCAGTTGTTTCACTCATGATGCAAGCTCATTCCATCTGCCTCTTTGGCATGGGAGCTTCGCTTCTGGTTGCAAGAGATCTGCAGCTCAAACTCATGCGCCTTAACATCAACTGCAATTTGAGCGACGATTACCACTCTCAGATGCTCTACGCCAAAAACATGGGGCGAGAAGATCTTGCTATTGTGGTCAGCTACTCAGGCCTTACGCGAGAAGCCATTGAGTGTGCCTGGATTGCAAAGGCAAACGGTGCCAAGGTGGTCTCCATCACTCGCGGCGGCATTGATTCAGAGCTCATTCACCGCTCCGACTACGTTTTGGGCGTTGCGGAAACAGAGCACATCATGAGAAGCGGCGCCATGTCTTCAAGAATTGCCCAGCTCAACGTTGTAGATGCGCTCTTTGCAGCCTATGTAAATAGAAATTACGAGAAGAGCGTTAAGCGTTTCTCGACAAACTATATTGGCAAGTTGGATTCAGCCGAGCGTGTCAATACGCTTTCTTCTGACCAAGATTTGCCTGGTATAGACAACGACGTCATTGCGTAATATTGCGTAAAAATCACAACACAGAAGGTGGAAATGTGATTGATTTAACAAAGCTTGTCACCGAGGCAAGAAATCCCAACACCATGGACCTGGATCAGATGACGCCGCTTGAGCTGGTCAGCGTTATGAACCAGGAAGACCTCAACGTGGTAGCTGGCGTAAAAGAGGTTCTTCCCCAGGTAGCACAGGCAGTTGAGTGGGCAGTTTCCTCGCTAGAAGCTGGCGGCAGAATTGTCTATTTTGGCGCTGGAACTTCCGGTCGCCTGGGTGTTTTAGACGCGGTTGAGTGTCCGCCTACTTTTGGCGTTTCTCCTGACGTGGTTGTTGGTCTTATCGCCGGTGGCGAGAAGGCCTTTGTACGTGCAGTTGAAGGCGCGGAAGATTCTCTTGAGCTTTGCGAAGAGGAGTTCAAGAAGATTGGCCTGAACAAGAACGACATTGCTATTGGAATTGCAGCTAGTGGTCGCACACCTTACGTTATTGGCGGCCTGCGCTATGCTCGCTCTTTGGGCTGCAAGACTGTTGCTATTGCCTGCAATAAGGGTTCTGAAGTGGGCAAAGAGGCAGAGCTTGCTATTGAGCCTTCCTGTGGTCCTGAGGTTCTTACAGGTTCCACGCGCCTTAAGTCTGGTACCGCTCAGAAGATGATTCTGAACATGATTTCAACCGGTTCTATGGTTGGTGTGGGCAAGGCATATCAGAATCTTATGGTTGACGTACAACAGACCAATAAGAAGCTGGTAGTTCGCGCGCAGAACATCACCATGGCAGCAACTGGTTGCACTCGCGAAGAGGCAGCTCAGGCGCTTGAGCAGGCTGACGGTAATGCAAAGCTTGCGATTGTTATGCTGCTTACTCAGATGCCTGTTGACGAGGCTAAAGCTAAGCTCGAGGCAGCTCATGGTCATGTTAGAGGTGCACTGTAGTAATTACAGTTGTAACAAATGACACACGCGTGAGCATTTTGTTTCAACTGCATCGGTCAGTGGTATCAGCATGACGCGTAAGCGTACGGCAAGTTTTGAAAAACGCTCAGTTTACCTGCAGTAACAGGGCGTTCAAATTAGGTCAAAACATGAAACAATGAACCACAGGTATGGATTGTTGTACCGATAAGTTCATTTTTTATGTATTCTTGATAAGTATTTGTTGCAACATCGCAACGAGAGAAAGAAGGAAAGTATGGATTACACCAAGCTTTCAGAACAGATTCTTGCTGCCGTCGGTGGTAAAGAAAATGTTCAGAGCAACATGGTCTGCATGACCAGGCTCCGCATTAAGACCGCAGATCCTTCAAAGGTTGACTCCGAGGCCATCAAGGCTATCGACGGTGTCATGGGTCTGGTCGAGGATGCAGAGTACCTTGAGGTTGTTCTTGGTCCTGGCGTTGTCAACAAGGTTATTGTTGAGTTCTCCAAGCTTACCGGCGTTGCTGCTGGTGACGCATCTGAGGACGACGTTGTTTCCGCAGCTAAGGACAACAAGGCAGCTCAGAAGGCTAAGTACGAGAACAAGCCTGTTCAGCGCTTCCTCAAGAAGATTGCTAACATCTTTGTTCCACTGCTTCCTGGCATCATTTCTGCAGGTCTGATCAACGGTATCATCAACGTTATCAACTTCTCCACTGGTAAGGCTTTTGCTAACGAGTGGTGGTTCGCAGCTATCTGGACCATGGGTTGGGCACTTTTCGCTTACCTGCCAGTTCTCGCTGGCGAGAACGCTGCCAAGGAGTTTGGCGGTTCTCGCGTTCTTGGTGCTATGGCCGGTGCACTCTCCATTGCTAACGCTGGTATGCCTCTTCTTGCTTCCAAGACTGTTGACGGCGTTGCAACTCGTCTGGTTCACCTTCCATTCAGCCTCCCAACTGTTGCTTTCAAGGAGGGCGCATTTATCGTCGCTTCCTCTGACCTGTTCAACGCAGCGGCAGGCGGCATGATTGGTGCAATCATCTGCGCAATCTTCTTCGCATTCCTGGAGAAGAATCTGCACAAGGTTATGCCAAGCGTTCTTGACACCTTCCTGACTCCACTTTGCACCGTCATCATCGGTGTTATTGGTTCTGTCCTGATTCTTCAGCCTGCAGGTGCATGGCTCACTCAGGCAATCTTCTTTGTCCTTCAGTTCTTCTATGACAAGCTTGGCGTCTTTGGTGCTTACCTGCTTGGTTCTACCTTCCTGCCACTGGTTTCCGTTGGTCTTCACCAGGCACTTACCCCAATCCACGTTATGCTTAACAACCCAGAGGGCCCAACTCAGGGCATCAACTACCTGCTTCCTCTGCTGATGATGGCAGGCGGCGGCCAGGTTGGTGCTGGTCTTGCAATCCTCTTCAAGACCAAGAACAAGCGCGTCAAGAAGTACCTGACCGAGTCCATCCCAGTTGGTATGCTCGGCATCGGCGAGCCTCTTATGTACGCAGTTACCCTGCCTCTTGGTAAGCCATTCATCACCGCATGCCTTGGCTCCGGTATTGGCTCCGTAGTTGCTTACCTCTTCCACCTTGGTACCGTTTCCCAGGGCGTCTCCGGCCTCTTTGGTTTGCTGATTGTCCAGCCTGGTAACCAGGTCTTCTACCTGCTTGCAATGCTTCTTGCTTACGCTGCAGGCTTTGCACTTACTTGGTTCTTCGGCGTTGACGAGGATCGTATTAACGACGTCTTCGGCGAGTAAAAACCGCACGTTCTAGAAACGTTTATCCCTCTTCTTAGGTATTCTAGGAAGAGGGATTTTTTCTCGCCCGGCACCCAACTGGCTGCCCGTCGGTTTTCTCGTCGGTCTTCTCGATTGGCGAGAAACCCGTCTTCTAGAAGCGTTTGCAATTTACTTGGAGGATTTATGCGCACCGGAATTTCACTGTATTTTGCCAGTGGATATGAAGCTAATGCTGAGGTTGTAGCAAAAGCGCAGGCAGCCGGATGCCACTACGCCTTTACTTCTCTCCAGATTCCCGAGGAAGAGGGAATTGATTATCGCACTGAGGCTCGTAGGCTTTTGGAGCTTTGCAGGAAGGCGGAGATTAACCTCATTGCTGATGTTTCTCCTGCTACTCTTTCCAAACTTGGCGTTCAGAAGTTTGACGAGCTTGCGGAGCTGGGCATTACGTATGTGCGTCTTGACTTTGGGTTTGACGCGGAGGAGACCGTAGAGCTTTCTCGCAAGTTCCACGTAGTTTTTAACGCTTCAACTATCACTAAGGACGACATTTCCGCATGGCGAGCAGCTGGTGCCGACTTCACCCGTTTTGCCGCCTGCCACAATTACTATCCCAAGAGCTACACGGGCCTTTCGCTGGAGCGCGTCGCACAGATTAACGCACGCCTTTCGGCGCTCGGATTCCAGATTTTCTCGTTTGTTCCTGGCGAGAGTTTCCGCGGTCCTCTCTATGAGGGACTGCCAACTGTCGAGGAACACCGTGGACTTTCGGGCGATGCGCTTATTCAGGCGATGCTTGCTCTCTACGACGCTGACTCTGACGTGGTGCTTATTGGCGACCCAGATGTTACTGAGGCTACGTGGAAGCGCATTGGTCAGCTTGAGCAAAACTGCATTGAGCTAAAGACGGAACTCAAGCCTGAATTTGAGTATCTCTACGATCGACTTCAGACCGATCGACCTGATTCCAGCTCGTATATTATCCGCTCGCAGGAGTCCAGGCTGTGGAAAGACGCTCCCGTATACGACGCAAAGCCTTCTACCTGGGAAACTGTTGCTACTGGCGCTATCTTGGTAAGCAGTAAAGCATATGGTCGCTATGCAGGGGAGCTTTCGATTGCTCGAGGTCTTTTGGAGCTTGATGCTCGCGATAACGTCGCAGGAAGTATCTGCGAAGAAGATCGCGCATTCTTGCCGTACATCCACTCTGGTCGCGGCTTTAGGTTTATCCGCAGGTAGCAAGCGGTTTTCTTGCTGGTTGATCACGCGAGCGTACCATACACGTCGTCGTTACGCGGCGTGTACGGCGCGCCGGAGCGCGCGGGGCGTACAGGGCGGGCGAGGCTTACAGGGCGCTCAAAACGTACGAAGTCACCTTGCGTGCATAAAGACCGCCTAATATGCACAAAAACTAATCAAGAAATTGATATGTCATTCAGAGGGTGCTGTTTTGGGTAAAAAACCCGTTTAGTTGGAAATAATTTTTGTGTTTTGTCTTTTTGGCATTTACGTTTGAGCAGTTCAGAAATAATGTGAATGTGCACGAAAAATTCGTCCAATAAAAAGCGCTGGTAAATCGCTTGCATAGAAATTAGCCAATCCTGTATTTTCCAAATAAACGCATTTTTTACCACTTCGCACCGAAATAAACTATTTTTGAATCAGAATAAGCTACTTCGCGCCACAAAAGACCAGTTGGCGACAAAATGGTGTGCGATCAAGCTGTGTGTGACCGAGTTTCGCATGAGCAATAAGCTCTTACAAAGCAAAGACTTTCTCTCTCAGCAAAGAATTGCCTGCTAAACAAACTGCCTCCTATTTCCTTGGTGTTGGGAAATAGGAGGCAGCTCAAAAGTTAGTGTAACAACGCTTTACAGTTTGACGATAACATCCTCGGCTGGCTGGCGACGCTTTTGGACAGGATCCATATCACGATAGCCCAAGCTAAGCATGCAGGAAACGCCAAAGTCGTTGTACTGGCCGCCGTCGAGAAGACCCTCTTCTTCCAAAATCTTATCGACAGCTTCGCGGTTAAAGCCCTCGATTGGGCAGCTATCGACACCAATCATAGCGGCCATGGTAAGCATGTTTGAAAGCGCAATGTAGGTCTGCTTGCAAGCCCAGTCAAAGGTGGCGCGTTCGTTACCTACCAGGTCAAACATGTTCTCCTGGAAGTTCTTGAAAGCAGCCGCATAGGTTGGTTCAAAGTCTGCAGGAAGCTGCTTGATGTCGTGCATCATGTGCTTGACGTAAGCAGACTCTGCATTGACGTTCTTGCGAGCAAGAAGAATAACCAGGTAGTGAGCGCCGTTAAGGGATGCGCGAGCACCATAGCATGGCTCGTAAAGTTTCTCTTTAAGGCGAAGTGACTGCTCAGAGGCCTGATCCTCTCGCAGATTAACAACCAGGAAGCGCCAAGGCTCTAGACCGTAAGAGCTTGGTGCCAAACGACCAGCCTCAAGGATTACCTCAAGGTCCTCGTCAGAGACGTTCTTGGTAGGGTCGTACTTTTTAGTTGCAAGTCTCCACTGGTAGGACGAGAGAACTTTGTTTGCAACGTGTTGTGCGGAACAGGCCATACGTGGTCCTTTCTTGTTGGTGGTGCTCTGGTGAGCTGGAGGTACGCTGTTGGACGGCGGTGAGCTGGGGGGGCGGTGAGCTGGGAGTGTCGTCTAGGAATGCGCCACTCGGGAACATGACGTTTGTGAGCTGGGAGGCGCTACGCGTGGAAGGCTACTCGGAAACGATAAAGCGACCAGGCTGTCCAAGCTCCCACGTACCCTTGAGGTCGGAAGCAAGCTCAAAGTGCAGCTTGGAGATGCCCAGGTCGTAGTCTTGGACGAGGTGGCGCTGGTTAGGCATAGATGCGCTTACCACTCCATCTGTCAGGTCAAATACAACTGGCAGCTTGTTGATGGCGGTTGGGCATGCCAAAACCGCAGCAATGCCGCGGTTAAACCACTCGGGCATCTGCTTCGGCTCAGATGGAGTACCGTTTGCCGTCATAATCTGCGCGGGCTTTTTGGTACGCAGGCGAATTGCGGTACGAATGCCCTCCTGCTTGAGTGGAATCTTCTCCGGAGCGTATCCGATAGAAATAATAATGCCCAGCTTAAGGCCGTTGTACTCGTCGCGAGCCAGGGTCTTCCAGTCCATGGTCTCGGCAATCCAGCATGAACCAATGCCCAGCTGGGTGGCGAGAAGAACGATCTTCTCGCCATAGTAGCCGATGAGTTCACGGGCAATTGCGTCTTCACAATAACCTGCTACGTAGTGGTAAATGGGACCGACAATAGACCTGTTCTTCATGTGAACGGAAGTGCCGTCCTCAAGGTGAGGACCCTCGATGGTAAGGATTGCGGGGTGATCAGGCGCTACCTCTGCCATCTGGGCATTTGCGACGTCAATGGCTTCCTGGAGCTGAGAAAGTTTCTCTTGCTCAATAGGCTTTTGGTCGTACGCGCGCAGAGATATGCGCTGGTCCATAGCTTCTTTTACGTCCATCGTGGTCCTTCCTGGAGCAAGGTTAAAGCAGCGAGCCAAATCGCTTGACGTAGAGGCTCTTAATTATGGTGATAAGAACCATATACCCGCTCATGAGTGCAGTTAGCCATCCAAAGAATGATAAAGGTAGCGCAACAAGACTCAAGGGCTGGGCGAACACCGACAGATACGGAAGAGCACTGACCACAATGATTCCCGCAGAGGTTAGAGCAAGCAACGATGCCGATGGCATGCTCTGAATAAACGGAATCTTATTGGTTCTGAGCGCGTGGAGAACAAAGGTCTGGGTCCACATGGATTCGATGAACCAGCCTGTTTGGAAAGACAGAATAAAGAGTGCTTGAGCAGTGATGTTTCCAGCTGCAGCAAGTTCTGCCCAGGTTCCTCCGGCAAGTGCGGGAGAGACTACAAAGAACATGAGGGCAAAGGTCAGCACATCAAAGATTGAACTGATAGGTCCAATCCAAAGCATAAAGTTTGTAATTGAATGTGCATCCCAAGAGCGAGGGCTTGAGAGGAACGACTCGTCAACGTTGTCCCAAGGAATTGCGATGCAGGTAACGGTATATGCAAGACCCAAGAGGAGCAGCTGAAGCGCGCTCATTGGCAAGAATGGCAGGAAGAAGCTGGCTACCAAAACGGATAGCACGTTACCAAAATTGGAGCTTGCGGTTGCCTTGATGTACTTGATGGTGTTGCCGTAGGTTCTGCGACCCTCTTCAACGCCGTGCTCAAGTACCAGCAGATCCTTCTGCAGCAAGATGATGTCTGCGGACTCTTTTGCCACGTCGACAGCGGTGTCAACGGAGATTCCTACGTCGGAGGAGCGCATTGCAGCAGCGTCGTTGATGCCGTCGCCCATGAAGCCGACCACGTGGTTGTTAGACCTGAGCGCAGAGACAACGCGAGCCTTTTGCATAGGGGACAGCTTTGCAAAGAGTTGGGTCTTCTCGACACGCTCTTTGAGCTGCTCGTCGTTGAGATTCTCTACGTCGCTTCCAAGTAAGAGCTCGTCAACGTGGATGCCAACCTTCTTGCAGACGGCAGCAGCGACGCCCTCGTTATCGCCGGTGAGTACCTTGACCTGCACGCCTCTCTGGTTGAGCTTGGCAATTGCCTCGCGGGCGCTCTCTTTTGGCGGATCCAAGAAGGCCAGGTAGCCGATAAGCACCATGTCGCGCTCATCATCTACGCCAAACTCGCCGACGCCGCGAGGGTCGCTCTTCTGAGCAACGCCAACCACGCGCATACCCTCCTGATTGAGCTGGTAGACGCGGTCCATAACGCTCTTGCGCTGGGCGGGAGTCAGCGGCTTAATCTCGGAGTCCAGGTCAACAAAGGAGCACGCGTTGAGGACTTCCTCGACAGCGCCCTTAGTGATCATCTGCGTCTTGTCAGTTTTAGTGTTTCGCACCACAACGCTCATGCGGCGACGCTCAAAGTCAAACGGGACCTCGTCGATCTTCTCGTACTCAATGCTCAGCAGGTTGGTGGGCAGTTCGTCGTTGGAAGTCTTGATGATTGCGTTGTCAATGAGGTTGCGAAGGCCCGTCTGGAAGTAGCTGTTCAGATATGCGTGACGGAGCACGCGAGGATCCTCTTCGCCCAGAATGTTGAGGTGGCGCTCAAGCACAACTTCGTCTGCGGTGATGGTGCCGGTCTTGTCGGTGCACAGGATGTCCATAGCGCCCAGGTTCTGGATTGCTGCCGGATTCTTGACAATAACGTCCTGCTTGGCCATCTGTGTTCCACCGCGAGAAAGGCAAGTGGTTACAATAACAGGCAACATCTGAGGGGTAATGCCAACGGCAACGGAAACGCTGAAGAGCAGCGCGTCAAACCAGTCACCCTTAAGGAAACCGTTTGCAAAGAACACAATAGGGCACATGATTAGCATGAACGAGACAAGCACTTTAGAGACGGATTTGAGACCCTCGTCAAAGCTGGTCTCGCCAGAGGGCTGCTGAAGCAGCTCGGACATAGTGCCTACGTAGGTTTTATTGCCTGTTGTAATTACCACTACCGTGGCACTTCCCGACTGAACGGTAGTACCGGCAAACAGCAGGTTTGTGCACTCAGAGAGCGAGAGGGGATAGCGTGTACCATCCGCGCGACGGCGAGCGTGCACTACACCAGCAGTTTTCTCGACGGACTCTGATTCTCCGGTGAGCGCGGTCTCGTTGACAAAGAGGTCCTTGGCGTCCAGAACGCGGCAGTCTGCAGGAATCATGTCTCCCGAGGCAAGGCGGATGATATCGCCAACAACTACCTGTTCAAAGGGGATCTCTTCTCCCAGAGCAGAAGCAATCTTGGGCTCTTCAGGAGCTTCGGTCTCGTCGGCGGTGTCTTCCTCGATGTCCGCGAGGTCATCCGCGTTGGCGTCTGCGTCTTGGACGAGCTCTTGGTCGGAGTTCTGGTTTAAGCCCTGCTCAGTGCCCGTGTCATCAAAGTCGATAGGACGGCGGATAACCCTTGTGGTGGAGGTTACCATTTTGGAGAGCGCAGCTGCCGCCGAGGCTCCCTTGGAGCTTTGGACAAAGTCGATAATGCCGGAGATAAGCACCATTGCGGTAATGATGACGACGGTTGATGGGTCCTTCTCGCCATCTGCGGCAAGCGCCACGTTAGTGACGTAAGAAATGCCAGCGAGGGCAATCAAAATGAAGGTGAAAGGGCTTGCAAAGCTCTTGAGCAAGCGGATGATAAAGGGCTCTTCGGCGGCGCTGGTAATGACGTTTGGCCCATCGAGGTCGTATTTTGCCTGCGCAATGTCAATGGCAAGGCCGTCTGGAGTGGTGTGAAATTTTCTACAGACACTCTTCACCGAGTGAGTTGCGGCAAAGGTCAAGGACTGTCCGAGCTCTCCCGAGGTGGTCTGAGTTGTCTTTGGTTGGGTTGTGCGCTTCATGATTGCCATGTGCACCTCCGATGATTAGCGGGAACGAATGACTAACTGGTTGGTGTATGACGCAAACTGAAAGCGTTCTGTTATGTGTGGGACTTGAAACAGAATGGTCTGAAACCGGGGCATAGATTCATATATCTACAGAATCAAAATAATTGCAAACGAGCAGGTAAATCTGTAAATATATAAGCCAATAAGAGTTCTTTCAGTTTCAATTCAGTTGAAATCAAATCTAAAACTTTTTATGGGAGGTTTCTTTATATCCCATACGCACATGAACAGGATCATCGTCGGCTGTCATACGTAAGCCACTACTTTGACCAGGCATATAAAGCACCTCCTTAAAATTAGGTGTTTTGCAAGAGCAACGTCACTTAAAAAATGAACTTCCGTCCACTCAAGCATTCTAAGAGTAGTTGGGTTGACGAGATTGGTCAAGTATTTACTATATACCTTATAAACAGGACATTTATTTAATACACACTGTCGAGAAGAACATCGGGCTGCAACGTCGAGAAGTGCGTTTTACATCGCGGTGAGTGCCGAACCGAACTATTGACCGGCAAATTCGAGCGCTGCACTCTTGCAAGGAAGGGACCTCACATGGGCAAAGTGATCGTATTTGGAAGCCTGAACATGGATATATCCATCGAGGCAGATAAAATGCCACAGCAAGGCGAGACTATTGGTGGCAAAAACCTTGTTACCAGCCCAGGTGGAAAGGGCGCTAATCAGGCTGTTGCTGCAGCTCGAATGGGCGCGGACGTTCACATGATTGGCGCGGTTGGTGCTGACTCGTTTGGACAAGATCTCAAGCAGTCGCTTATTGGCTACGGAGTCAATGCAGAGCAGGTAGATGAGCTGTCTGGAGTCTCCACAGGTGTTGCTGTGATCGTGCGCGTTGGCGGCGATAACCGTATCATTTTGGACCACGGAGCTAATCACGTGCGCACAGCCGACGACGTAAAAACGGTGCTTGATCGCATTGCGGAGCCAGGTGACGTGTTCTTGACGCAGTTTGAGTGCGAGTTGTCGACCACGTTTGAGCTCATCAGATATGCACATGAGCTGGGACTCTATACGATGGTGAACCCGTCGCCATCGGCTACCATGACCACCGGTCTTCTCGCCAGCGTGGACGTGCTTTGCCTGAACGAGATTGAGTTTGCAGACTTGTTTGGCGAGGGCAAGATCAGCCCGCTGGCAGATCCCGAGGCTGCGGTGCAGAAGGTGCTTGCAAGTGGCGTGGCTACTGCGGTGTTGACGCTGGGTTCCAAAGGTTCCATTGCTGCCGACTCGCACGGCGTGTACCAGCAGGAATGTTACCGCGTGGACACCGTGGACACCACCTGTGCGGGCGATACGTTTATGGGTACGCTTGCTGCGTTCCAGGCATCGGGGCAGCTTGAGGGGCACGATATCAAGCAGGCGCTTGATGTGGCTGCAAAGGCTGCGGCGCTTGCCACCACTAAGGTTGGTGCCCAGCAATCAATTCCAACGTATCAGCAGGTAATTGAGTTTTAGGCTAAAATTGCAGTGATTGTTGCTCCATAATTTGCAGCTTACACGCGGTTCAAACGGCTCCAACCAAGTCCAAACGCAGTCTACATACAGTTCAAACGTAACGTACATGCAGTTCAAACACAGTTCAAACGCACAAAGGAGACTTATGACAACGCTTTCAACTAAGACACGCGTCATTATTGACACGGATCCCGGCATTGACGACGCCATTGCACTGGGATTTGCCCTGGCCGCAAAGGCGCTGGATATCAAGCTTATCACTACCGTCAGCGGAAATGTTGGCATCAAGAACGTCACCAACAACACTCTCAAACTGCTCAAATTCTGGAATCAGCATGTGCCTGTTGCGCGTGGTGCTGCCGAGCCTCTGCTCAGAAAACCGATGGACGCAAGTGACGTCCACGGCGCTTCGGGCATGAGGGGCTACGAATTTGACGGCATTCAGCCAGACTGTCTGCTCGAAGAAACCGCACTTGAAGCACAGCATCGTGTCATCATGGAGGGTGCTTCGGCTGGCGAGAAAACCACGCTGGTGACGCTTGGTCCTCTGACTAACATCGCACTGTTGCTGAAAGCATATCCACAGGTCAAAGAGCATATCGAGCGCATTGTTATGATGGGCGGTGCGCTGACCCGTGGAAACCTTGGTGTCATGTCCGAATTTAACGTGGGCGTTGACCCCGAGGCAGCAAAAATTGTCTTCGCATCCGGCGTTCACGTGGCCATGGTTGGCCTTGAGGTGGGCGACGCTGCTCGCGTCATGCCCGAGGACATCGAGAACATTCAGAACTCCGGCAAGAGCGGCGACATGCTGGTCAAGCTGCTGCTCAACTACCGCGTTCACTACCAGGAGGAGGGCTTCAGCATGTACGACCCAACGGCCGTGGCCTACCTGCTGGCACCTCAGATGTTCGAGACCAAAGACGTGTTTGTGGACGTTGAGTGCGCTGGAGGCTTAACCGCTGGCTGCACCGTCGTTGACCTGGCCGGATACCTTGGCGAGAAACCCAACGCAACTGTATGCGTTGGCGTTGACCAAAAGGCATTCCGCACTTGGTTTGTCCACCAGATCCAAAAGTGCAACGTCCTCGACGGCTCCGCCCCCGCGGTCGAAGGTGTGCTGCTGGACTAGAGCGGTTAATCAAAACTCACAAGAAAAAAGCCTCTTCTCGCCGTTGAGAAGAGGCTTTGTTGTGCGTAGGGGTGCTGGTTGTTATCGTAAATTAGCCAATGATGGTCATTACGATAGGAATGACAATCGCAAAGAGCACCGTTGAAGTTGCAACAACGTTAGTTGCAAATTTGACGTCAGCCTTACCCTCGTTTGCCAGAATTGGCAGAACGGTTAGCGCTGGAACTGCGGCCTGGACGATAAACGTTCTAGTTTCAAGTACGTTCTGTGTACCAAACACGCCGGTAAACGCCATGATTACGCCAACCATAATAAGCGGGGCAATAACAAATTTACCAATAAGTGCAACTGCCGTGTCGCGGTCAATTCGAATGCTCGAGAGTCCCGTCTCCTGCAAAATAATGCCAATATAAATCAGAGAAAGTGGCGTTACTAGGTTGCCTAAATACGTAAGACCAGTGTTTACAACTGCTGGAACAGGGATGTTGAACACGAGAAAAACGAGGGCTACTAAGAAACCAAGCAATGGTGGTGGTAACAACTTGCTGATATTGAATTTGTGCTCAGCTGCGTTGTTTTTCTCGCCATCATTTTCTGTTGGCATTGGATCGCCGTAAATGAAGAAGATTCCAATTGCCCAGGTAGAAATAGTGTTCATGATGTAGTACACCAAGAAGTACGGTACGGCATGCTCGCCAAAAAGTGCAAGATTAAGCGGCATACCAATGAAGATGGTGTTGGCATTTGCAAAGGTATTGAGCATCAATCCTCGGCGACCTGGTTGGACGCGGAAAACGTTGATAACCAAAAATCCTACGACATAAGACAAAGCAAAGCTAATCGCTGCAATAAGCACCGAGGGACCAAGCTGGAGCAGCTGATTGAGAGATAAGTTTTTTAGTACCGCTACAAAAATAGAGGAAGGAAGCGCCACATTCATGATGAGCTTAGATGCTTGACCAGCGAATGTCTCGTTGAGCCAGTTAATCTTCCTCAGTACATAACCCAGTACAATGATCAAAATGATGGGCAATACATTTTGTAGCGATGTCAAAAAGACAGACATGCTATGCCTCTAACTCCTTGTAGACAGGGAACCACTTAAGGGCGTCAACTGCCTCTTTTGCATCGGCAATTGGCTCGCGGTTCAGACCCTGCCTAATTGCCTCCCCTGCAACGCCAACAGCAATACGCTCGGAGAACTCGGTAATCTTGGAGACTGGAGGAAGAATTGCCGCACCAGGCTTTGTGGTGTCGACGATTCCACCAAGTGAGTGAGCTGCAAGCGAAATCATCTGGTCTGTGAGCAGGCGAGCCTTTGATGCAAGTGTACCAAGTCCAAGGCCTGGGTAGATCAGAGCGTTGTTTGCCTGGCCAATTTGGTAAGTTATACCGTTGAGCTCGACGTCGTCTGAGGGGACTCCGCAGGCTACAAGTGCGCGACCGTCTGTCCAGGTCAGCAGGTCTTGGGCGGTTGCCTCCGCAAGTTTAGTTGGGTTGGACAGAGGGAAGACCATGGGGCGTTCGCAATGAGCTGCCATCTCACGAATGATCTCCTCGGTGAAGGCGCCGTGAACGGTAGAGGTGCCAACCATGATTGTTGGGTGGACCGTCTTTACAACGGCTGCGAGGTTGGTGAGCTCATCAGCGTTTGCGAACTCAGAACGCTTGCGAGCAAATGGCTTCTGCTGTGGAGTGAGGTTGTCCATATCGTCGAAGAGCAAGCCCTGACGATCTACCAGGTAGAAGCGCTTTCGAGCCTCTTCGCGATCCATTCCCTGGTCCACAAATTCCTGCAGCACACGATCAGCGATGCCGCAACCAGCAGTTCCTGCGCCAAAGCAGAGATATACCTGGTCGACGAGCTTCTCGCCAGAAATATTGAGGCCACCGAGGATGCCTGCAAGGGTAACAATACCAGTGCCCTCGACGTCGTCGTTGAAGACAGGGTAGGTGTTCTTGTAGCGGTCCAGGATTGCTGCAGCGTGCGAGCGGCCGAAGTCCTCGAAGTGCAGGTAGAGGTTAGGGAAGAGCCTCTCGACGGTGGTTACAAAGTTGTCAATGAATGCGTTATAGCGATCTTCATCAACGCGCTTGTGGCGTTCGCCCAGGTATAGCGGGTCATCGAGAAGTTCCTGGCGGTTGGTGCCAGCATCAATAACAATAGGCATGATGCGGTTTGGATCAACGCCAGCTGCAGCGGTGTAAACCATGAGCTTGCCAACGGAAATTTCGACGCCGTTAGTGCCCCAGTCGCCGATGCCCAGGATTGCTTCTGCGTCGGTGACGACAATCAGGTCGATGTCTCTACCTGCGGCTGCGTTCTTCAGCGAGGTTTCAAGGTCTTCAGGACGATCGACTGACAGGAAGCATGCATACTGCGGATCGACATAGCGCTGGGAGTACTGCTCAATATCCGGAGCAATAGTTGGGTCGTAGACAATAGGCATGAACTCTTCAACATGCTTGGAGAACAGGTTGTAGAACAGCGTGCGGTTTTCAGAGAAAAGCCTCATGAGATAGTGACGCTTTGTCTCGAGGTCAGGATATTGCTGGAAAAGCACGTATGCCTGCTCAGCCTGCTCCTCAATGGTCTGAATATTTGGAGGAAGAAGGCCTACCAGGCCATACTTCTGGCGTTCCTCCTGCGTAAAAGCAGTTCCCTTGTTCAAAAATGGATCATTCAGTAGTTCAAAACCCGTCTTCATGATGCCTCCTTAGCGCATCAGCTTTAATAATTGCCGTATTTGGCGCAGATAGAATATGTTTTCTATCTGCGATAACAATACCCATATTCTGTTACGCATTTACGAGAATTAGAAGAAATCCCCCTTTTTTTGAAAAAAATTTCTTGCTAAACATATATGTTCACCTGTGCATTTATAAATTTGGTCAAACTGACAAGGTGATGTTTTCAAATACCAAAGTCGTGTTTTCAAATCCCTTTGCAAGAATCGTTTTAACTGAGAAATGTAAGACAGAATTAATGCCAACTGTGGTTTTGCTGAGCGCTTGTCATGTAAGTGGTAAAAAATGCGTTTAGTTGGAATATGCAGTAGCGACTAGTTTTTATGCAAGCCATTTAACTGCGGTTTTGTTACGGATAAAAATAGCAAAATCTGGACACTTTTTGCCACCTGCGCAAACGTAAGTTAGGAATTTTCGTGATTGCGATTTGACCTCCAACTAAACGGATTTTTTACCCAAAAGAGGGGTCGAATTTTGGTGAGTCAAATTTTTGATACAAAAATCCGCATAAACAAGATGGAATATGCAATTTTCTTGGGTGATTGGATGTTGCTCGGTCAATTGTATAGCGGTCAGCCCTCAAAGCGACGTTATTTCACTACAACAGCACCTTTGGGAAGTGCGATATCCGCGTCGGTTGCAATTAAGAGGTTGTTACCTGGTGTTTTAGGAGTATCGGGCCACTCGGGCACATACGCGACGTGCGCAAACTCCTGCGCAAACACGCCTGCAACCTGCGAAAGTAGCGTAGACCCACGTCCTTCGAGCGGACAGCGAACATCAGCCAGATATACACCGCCATCTGCAAGTTTTTCTTTAACCACTTGCGCGCCAGCCGCTGTTCCCAGGGGTCCAAGCGACTTCCGACCAGCAAACACTTCGTTTACTAGCACGTCAATGCTGCCGGCTTCTGCGTCTTGCAACACCTTCCACGCATCATCTTCGATGACTCGCAGCTCACTTGAAGCCGCAGCTAGAGCCTCGTCTAAAAAGAAATGTTCGCGCGCAAGCGAGACAATCTTCGGATCAATCTCAATCGCGTCAATAACGCTGCCGCTCATGTGTGTAGCCAGGTACTTTGGCAGCGAGAAACCTCCTCCGCCCAGAATCACAACGCGACCCTGCGGGGCCACCTGCTGGATGACCTTCGCCATCATGCGGTGATAGTGAACGCAGAGCTCAAAGCGCAGCTCAGGTGCAATGTAGCTCACAGACTGGAAGGTGCCATTAACGTTGAGCAGCCTAATGGGCGTACCGTCGGCGTCCTCGGAGTCAAAGATCATCGTGAGGCCAAATTTGGTACGCGTCACAAAAACGCCTCGAGCGCGTAGAATTAACAGAAATAGCTGGTAAATGCCAATAACGGCAAGACCCGCTACGGTCGACCAGATAAAAAATGTCCAAAAATCATGTAAGACCATGTTAATTCCTTGTTAGTAAGGTTTCCCTCGGTTATACTAGCCGATACGGCGTTTTTTCTGAACGCTTTTACAGGAAAAGATTTTCTGGGGGTTTATATGATTTTAGGACTTGGTATTCCTGAGCTTCTGATTATTGTTGTCGTTGTTATGGTCATCTTTGGACCTAAGAACCTTCCAAAGCTCGGCAAGGCTGTCGGCGAGACCGTCAAGAGCGTTCGTGAGGGCATGGAGTCTGAGACCAAGGAAGAAGCCAAGGAGCCAGAGGCTGAGCTCGTTGAGGACGAAGAGTCCAAAAAGGCTGAGTAACCCCATCTCACACGTATAGACCTACTTGACCCATCAACAGAAAGAACACGATGGACACTACTAAAGAGATTGTACTTACCCCAGAAGGCCGTCAGAAGCTTGTCGATGAGCTGGCTTATCGTGAGGGCGAGAAACACGACGAGATTGTTGAGCGCATCAAAGAGGCTCGTGGTTTTGGTGACCTTTCTGAGAATTCCGAGTATGACGCTGCAAAAGAAGAGCAGTCTCACAACGAGTCCCGCATCAACGAGATTCGCCAGATTCTCTCTGTCGCAAAGGTTGTCGAAGGTGGCAGCAAGCGTAACGTCACTGTTGCAATCGGCACAACCGTCGAGCTTGCTGATGCAAAAGGCAAGACAACTAAATATGTAATTGTTGGTACTACTGAGACTAACTCCCTTGAGCACAAGATCTCTAACGAGTCCCCAGCTGGCGAGGCTCTTATTGGTCATAAGAAGGGCGACGAGGTTGAGTTCACCACGCCAAACGGCAAGGTGAAGAAGTACACCATTACCTCTATTACTCGCTAGACTGGCACAAAAGATTTTGGTCGCCCCGTGTCCGTCTGGCGCGGGGCGTTTTTACGTGGAGGATACATGTCCGAAGTAGAGAACAACATCGCTGGTAGCTCGGCCGCCGCTGACGCAACCGCCGCCGAGAACGTCGACGCAACCGAGGCCACGCCAGAGGCTTCCATCAACGACGAGCGCGCCCAGCGCAAAGCCCGTCGCCAGGCACTGCTTGACACCGGCGTTGACCCATACCCAATCAAGTCCACCGTCACTGCTCACGTCGCTGAGCTGGAGGAGCGTTATGCTGACCTCGAGGACGGCCAGACTGGCGAGGAAGTCTATTCCGTAGCCGGCCGCGTCCGCGCCATCCGCAACCAGGGCAAGATCGCGTTTGTCGTGGTAGAGGACTATACCGGCCAGATTCAGCTTTTCTGTCGTATCAACAACCTTGACGAGAAGAATTGGGAGCTCCTGGGTCTTCTCGACCTTGGCGACATCATCGGCGCAACCGGCGCTATCATGCGCACGCGCCGCGGCCAGCTTTCCCTGGCAGTCACCTCGCTGGAGGTCCTTTCCAAGTCGCTGCGTCCTCTGCCTGAGAAGTTCCACGGCCTCACCGACCGCGAGGTTCGTTATCGCCAGCGCTACGTTGACCTCATCATGAATCCTGAGGTCCGCGACGTGTTCCGCAAGCGCTCTCAGATCATCTCCATCATCCGCCAGTTCATGGAGGCGGACGGCTACATGGAGGTTGAGACCCCTGTTCTTCAGGAGATTCTTGGCGGCGCAAACGCAAAGCCGTTCATTACGCACTACAACGCTCTGAACACCGAGAACTACCTGCGTATTGCAACCGAGCTTCCGCTGAAGCGCCTGCTTGTCGGCGGACTTGAGCGCGTCTACGAGCTTGGTCGCCAGTTCAGAAACGAGGGCACCGACCTCACGCACAATCCAGAGTTCACTTCCATGGAGGCATACGCCGCCTACTCTGACCTGGCCGGTATGCGTGAGCTGTCCCAGAACCTCTTCCAGGAGATTGCCCGCAAGGCTTGCGGCTGCGAGGAGGGCCACGAGGTCATCACTTACCAGGGCACCGAGGTTGACCTCTCCGGCAACTGGCGCGTTGCATCCCTGGCAGAGATTGCGTCCGAGGTCACTGGCGAGGAGCTCTCCATTGACACCCCTGTCGAGAAACTCCGTGCAGTCCTGGACCGCTACGAGATTGAGTGGAACCCAGAGTGGCAGGCTGGCAAGCTGCTGTTTGAGATCTACGACGAGCTTGGCGAGAAGAGCATCGTAAACCCAACCTTTGTCTGCGATTATCCTGCAGAGGTTTCTCCGCTCACCAAGCGCAAGGCAGATGACCCTCGCTTGACCGACCGCTTCGAGCTCATTATCTGCGGCGCAGAGTACGCAAACGCATACTCCGAGCTCAACGACCCCGTTGACCAGGAGGAGCGCTTTGCAGCGCAGATGGAGGCTAAGCGTCAGGGCGACGAAGAGGCCATGGAATACGATTACGACTTCATCCGTGCACTTGAGTACGGTATGCCACCGGCGGGCGGTATCGGCTACGGTATCGACCGCATGATGATGCTCTTCTGCGATCAGCCTTCTATTCGCGACGTCCTTCTCTTCCCACAGCTTAAGCCCGAGAAGCGCTAAGAGCTTGGGAGCTTAACTGCCCCACGCAGCACACAAACGCATCAGCCCGGTATCCGCTCGTTGGGTACCGGGCTTTTTGTGTGCAGTGGCGGTGCCATGGAGCTCACTGCGATGACTGCGCCGCGGAGTGTGCGGCAGCGCGGCCTTCTCGGCAGCACGGGTTTCTCGCCTGGCGTTTGTGTGGTTCGTACGGAGGAGAAAAATCCAACGCGAGTCGTATGTTTGCAGAGCCTTTTGATGGGTATAACTCAGAAATATATAGAGAGTTTTGAGAGGTTTCAGCACATGTTTGATAAATTCACTGACAGGGCGCGTAAAGTCATGAGCCTGGCTCAGGACGAGGCTCGCGGTCTTGGCCAGATGTATGTTGGTACCGAGCACCTGCTACTTGCTCTCATCAAAGAGGGGGAGGGCATTGCTGCTCAGGCTCTGGCTAAGCTGGAGGTCTCGTACGACGAGGCTCTGGCAACCGTAAAAGAGCTCACCACGGGCGCAGGAGACCCTATTCCTGGCGGCCACATTCCGTTTACTCCTCGCGCAAAACGCGTGCTTGAAGACGCGTACAGAGAAACTATGACCCACGGTCAGAGCTATATTGCAACAGAGCATCTGCTTTTAGGCATTGTGTCTGAGGGCAATGGTCGCGCTATGGATGCCCTGCGTACCATGGGTGTTTCGGGCGACGCAGTAAGAAACGCCGTTGATGAGCTGGTTGCTCAGACTCCAGAAGACGCGCCTGCTGGTCCTCGCATGGCAGAGCCTCGCATTGAAGGTGGCATCTTTGGCATGCCCGTCGGTGCTGGTCAGATGCGTCCTAACACAAACGATGACGCCTCCATGCTGGAGCAGTTTGGCCGTAACCTTACCAAGCTTGCCGCAGATAAGAAGCTTGACCCCGTCATTGGCCGTGACCGCGAGATTGAGCGTGTCATGCAGGTTCTTGCGCGTCGTCAGAAGAACAACCCACTTATCCTGGGAGACCCTGGCGTTGGTAAGACAGCCATTGTTGAGGGCTTGGCTCAGCTCATTGCTTCCGGCAATGTTCCTGACATTCTGCGCGGAAAGCAGGTTTGGACGCTTGACCTGGCAAGCTTGGTAGCTGGCTCTAAGTATCGCGGCGAATTTGAGGACCGCATGAAGAAGGTTGTTGCTGAACTGGAGAAATCCAAGAATGACATCCTCTTCATTGACGAGATTCACACCGTCATTGGCGCCGGCTCCGCAGAAGGTTCTATTGATGCTGCGTCCATCCTTAAGCCACCGCTGTCTCGTGGAGAAATCCAGGTCATCGGCGCAACCACGGCAGAAGAGTACCGTAAACATGTCGAGAAGGACGCTGCATTTGAGAGGCGTTTCCAACCTGTCAATATCGGTGAGCCAAACAACGATGACACCATTTCTATCATTCACGGTCTACAGGACCGCTATGAGAAGCATCACCACGTTCACTATACAGAGGCTGCCATCAAGGCTGCCGTTGCGCTTTCGAGCCGCTACATCCAGGACCGCTTCCTGCCAGACAAGGCAATTGATGTCCTTGATGAGGCTGGTGCTCGCGCACGCATCCACAAGATGAGCCTTCCACCAGAGATTGCCCAGGTAGACGCAGATCTTCTCCGCGTTCGTACCCAGAAGTCTGAGGCAGCAAGCGCCCAGGAGTTTGAGCAGGCAGCTCGCCTGCGTGACCAGGAGAAATCTCTGGTAGCAGAGAGGGATCGCCTGGAGACTGAGTGGCGTGAGCAGCTGGACAAGAACATTGTTACCGTTGATGAGGACGACATTGCAAAGGTCGTCTCTGGCATTACCGGTGTTCCTGTTTCTAACCTTACTGAGACTGAGGCTTCAAGGCTGCTTCGTACAGAAGATATCCTTCACCAGCGTGTTGTTGGTCAGGACGAGGCTGTTGTTAAGGTTGCAAAGGCAATCCGCAGAAGCCGTAGTCCGCTCAAAGACCCTAAGCGTCCTGGCGGCTCCTTCATCTTCCTAGGTCCCTCCGGCGTAGGTAAGACTGAGCTTGCAAAAGCCCTGGCAGAGTTCCTGTTTGGCTCCGAAGACGCCCTGCTTTCTTACGACATGTCCGAGTACATGGAGCGTCACACCGTAGCTAAGCTGGTTGGTGCTCCTCCAGGATACGTGGGCTACGATGAGGGCGGCGAGCTCACCAAGGCTGTCCGCAGGCGTCCGTATTCTGTCTTGCTCTTTGACGAGATTGAGAAAGCACATCCAGATGTCTTTAACATCTTGCTCCAGATTCTGGACGAGGGCCGCTTGACTGACGGTCAAGGCCGTCACGTGGACTTCTCCAATACGGTTGTCATCATGACATCCAACATTGGCGCTCGCGAGATTGCCCGCACCAATACCATGGGCTTCTCGTCAGAAGGCTCTAAGGGACTCTCCGATAAAGAGATTACCAGCCGTGTTATGTCCGAGCTCAAGCGTGGATTCCGCCCAGAGTTCTTGAACCGTGTGGACGAGATTGTTGTCTTCAAGTCGCTCTCTACCGAGCAGCTTCGTGGCATTGTTGACCTCATGGTTCTTGAGCTGCGCGATCGCCTGATTGCCAACGGTATGTCCATTGAGCTCACCGAGGCCGCAAAGGATCTGATTGCCAAAGACGGAACCGACCCCGTCTACGGCGCTCGTCCGCTGCGCCGCACCATTCAGTCGATGATTGAAGACCCACTGTCTGAGGAGCTTCTCTCTGGCCAGTGGACCGCAGGTGACATTGTTGCTGTTGATGTTGACGCTGAGGGCAAGAAGCTTGTGTTCACCAAGACCACGGGTGTCATCCCTGAGCCTCGCAAGAAAGAGACAATGGCGCAGCTTGATAAGATGGATGTCAGCATGGGACCATCCTCGCTGCCACAGGGTAGCGCAGGCGGTTCGTCCGACCTAATGTCCTCCGCCGAGTAAGACTTTCCGACCCGAGGTTCTGCCTCGGGTCTTTTTGTATCGCAGCTCACATGCGCAGCTCTCTTGACGAGACACCCGTCGAGCAGCCCACCCAGTCGCCCGGCGAGAAACCCGTCTTATCGAAACCGTCACTACACGCGCCGGCAACAAAACCGTATACTTGAAACGTTGAAACAAATTGAAGCCATAAACGTACAAGAAATGCAAAACACAGCCTGTAAGCTGCAAGTCATTGAGGGAGAGCCATGGAGCCAACGCAACTTGATCCAAATGCAACAGAAAATGAGGACCGCATTGCCACAGCTCTAAAGATGACTGCTCCTGGTACGGCACTCCGCGTGGCGCTGGACATGATTATCGCCGGTCGTCTGGGCGCTCTCATTTGTGTAGGAGATACAGAAAACGTCCTTGCTGCGGGCGGAGATGGTTTCAAACTTGATGTTTCCTTCACAGCAAATCGATTGTTTGAGCTCTGCAAGATGGATGGCGCTGTGGTGGTGGACAAAGACCTCACCAGAATTCTGCGCGCCAACTTCCATCTCAATCCTGACGCAACGCTTCCAACTGCAGAAACAGGCACTCGTCACCGAACAGCTGCTCGCATGAGCTTGCTCACCAAGTCAATTGTGATTGCTGTGTCTTCTCGCCGTTCGTTGATTACGGTCTACGTTGATGGTCACGTTATCCCGCTGAAGTCAGTACCAGCCATTATGTCCACCGTCAATCAACTTTCGGTTGCTATGCAAAATACACGCCAGCAGCTTGATCGTGCGCTTTTACGCCTAACCGCTCTTGAGCTTGATAACTACGTCACTCTGGGTGATATAGCAGGCATTTTCTACCTGTTTGAGGTTCTTTTGAGTGCCGCTGACCAGCTTGATTCTTGTCTTTTGGAGCTAGGTAGCGAGGGAAAAACTACCGCTATGCAGCGCGAAGAATATTTGGGCGGTATCGACGAGGCCTATAACCTGATGATTCGCGATTACGCTGTAGATTCTTCCGCTGAAGAGGCGCGTGCGATCCGCCGCCGCTTCCACGAGACGGCTAACACTGAGCTCCGCTCCGCAGAAAGCGTTGGACAGATTCTTGGCTACTCCGATGGCCGCGGAGAAGATGCGTCCATGGAGCCTCTGGGCCTGCGCACGCTTTCCCGCGTTCACGTGGTCAACGATGAAATCGCAGCCAGAATTGTTGACGCTTACGATAACCTGCAGCAGCTGCTTCACGTTGCAGAAAATGATACGTCCAGCCTCAAATCTCTGGGTGTCGAGAACCCCGGTGCACTTGCTAACAGTCTCCGCAGAATGTGGGGTAAGTCAGAATAATGGCTGCAAGCAGCACCTGTGCAAAGGTCGTGTCAAAGCCACGTCCTTCTCGCCTCACAACACATGGAGCAAAAGCCGATACCGTTGCCGTCATTGTGGCCGGTGGCATTGGCGAGCGCTTTGGGTATCCTGATGGCAAGCAGTTTATTTCTGTTTGCGGTCTTCCGCTGATGAGCTGGTCAATCCTTGCGTTTGATCACGCGCCAAGTGTGGCTCACATTGTGATTGCTTGCTCTGACGAGAAACGCGCTGCAGTTCAAGAGGGTGTTGTGGGCAAGCTTGTACTCCACAAGCCTGTTCACTTTGCAACGTCTGGTGCTACCAGACAGGAATCGGTTTACAACGCGCTCCAGGTAGTCCCTGCTGGATATGATTTTGTTTCTGTTCATGATGCGGTTCGCCCGCTCATTGAGGTAGAGACTATTGAGCAGGTCATTGGTACAGTTCGTAAGTCACCTAAAATTGCGGGAGCAATTTTGGCTCACCGCGCAACTGATACGCTGAAGCGCGTAGATGGTGCAACCATTGTAGATACGCCTGACCGCTCAACGTTCTGGGCTGCTCAGACCCCTCAGGTGTTCAAGACACGCACACTTCTTGAAGCCCACGAAGTAGCTCGCCAGGAGGGCTACCAGGGAACCGATGACTCGTCGTTAGTTGAGCGACTAGGTCTTACGGTACTGTGCGTTGAGTCGCAACGAGAAAACGTGAAGGTCACGTACCCGTCTGACCTTGCAATTGTTGAGGCTACGCTCAGCCGTCGCCTGGTAGAAGGCGCAACCGGAAGTGGGGCTGTAGAGTGAGCATGCCAGAGCTTAAAATTGGCCACGGATACGATGTTCATCGTCTGGTAGAGGGCAGAGATCTTATCTTAGGTGGCATCAAAATTGAGCACACCAAAGGTCTTCTCGGCCACTCCGATGCTGATGTTTTGGCTCATGCGCTCATGGACGCCCTGCTAGGAGCCATGCGCGCAGGCGACATTGGCCAGCTTTTCCCTGATACAGACCCTGCTTATGAGGGCGCTGATTCTATGGTGCTTCTGTCCCATGTTATGCAGCTTGTTCGTAATGAGGGCTTTGAGCTTCTGGATTGTGATTGCACCGTTGCAGCTCAGGCGCCTAAGTTGCTCCCTTATCGCGATGCTATGAGAAACCGCATGGCAGAGGTCATGGGTGTTTCGCCAGATAAAGTTGGCGTTAAAGCAACCACTACCGAAGGCCTTGGCTTTGTGGGCACTCAAGAAGGTATTGCTGCCTGGGCAGTTGTGCTGCTGGGACGTAGCGCGCAATAAATTACAGCTCTACGATATGGTCGGCTGCCTCCACCACTTTAGGGTCATGAGATATGAGAAGTATTATGTGGTCTTGTTTGACCTTCTTGAGAAGATTAAGAAGGACATCAACACTGTTCTGATCTAATGCAGAAGTTGGCTCGTCAAGCAACATAACACTTGGATTCATAAGCATCATGCGGATAATTGCAATCTTTTGCTTTTCTCCACCAGAGATAGCTGAGCTTCGTTCACCCAGGCGAACATCAAGATTTTGATCGTCACCAAGCAGCAATTTTTCCAAATTGAACAGCTTGATATAGCTAATTATCTCTTCATCTGTTGGTTGCTTTTTGCAGAGTAGGGTCAGATTATTTCTTACTGTATCGTCAACAATGCTTGGTTCTTGCTCGGTAAATCCAAGCGTATTTTTTCGAAGTTCATACTGATTAATTTGAGTTAGCAAGTCCTCATTTATAGCAATATTGCCTGATAGGTGAGAAGACCACTCTCCGTTAATGAGCTTCAGAAATGTTGATTTGCCTGTACCGTTTCCACCGGTAATGGCATATATATTTCCTTTTGTAAAACTACAAGACAAGTTGTTCATCAGTACTTTATTGGTATGTGGATAAGAGAAAGACACATTTGTGCAGGTAATTTGATTGACATCGTCTGATGGAACGATAGTTCCAACGGATTCTTGAGGTAAATCTAGAATCTGCTCAATTCGATTAAGGCTTACCGTAATGCTCTGATAAGCCATTCCAAATTCCATGAGAAGCGTAATAGAACCTAAAAGCGATACAAAATAGCTTGAGATAGTTGCAATATATCCAGGCTGCAGTGCTCCAAGGAAAATTTGATACGCACAGGTAATAAACACAATGGCTTGGAATACGGCGATTACAGCATTGTTTAATTCTTGTACGCCAAACTCAAGCTTGTACTGCTCATGAATGGCACTACGAAGCTTTTGATTGACGGCATAGTGCTGATTAAAGAAACGCTCAAAGAGGGAATGACGCCTAATGAAATCTACATCAGTGAACTGCGAGAGCTCAATCGATCCATACTGGGACCGCAGTTCTTTAGATTCTTTGTATCTTTTATAGGCCGAAGCTTGGATTTGCTTATAGATAATAAAGCTCACCAATAGCAGAACAGCTGTTACAAGAGCGGTTAATGGGTTCAAATATAAAATAATCGCAAGCGTGCCTATGACAGAGACCATAGTTGTTGCAAAGCTCACGCATTGTGTAAGTATAAAAATTGAAACGTCATTAGAATCGTTATTTACTGTCTGGCGGTAATGTCCAGAATCATATGACGAGAAAAACGATGAATCTGCATGTTGAATCTTGTCAATTAGCTGTCGCTCAATAGTAAACGCAGAATCAATCTGCAATTGACAATAGCGCGTTTTAGCAAGATAGGAACAGCCGGCAATAAGGATTCCTAGTGCGGCAACTACAGCGCAATAGAAAAGTATCTCGCTCCAAGTAGTTCCCGTAATAAAAAGATTAATTACAAATCCAACAAGAAGCGGTTGAATCACCATAAGCGCTGTGACAAAGAATGACAAAAAGAGAAAAATAGCAAGACTGCCTTTATCCAGAATGGTAGATATACAGTAGCGGATAATGTTAAAAAACTTACTCATTCGAATCACCTTCTGAAGTTGTTAAGAGTAAGATTTCTTGTCTTCTAGTTCTTTGCAGTTTTGATTCAAATATAAATTCTTAAAATTTTTATTCGTCAAGTTTAGTAAAACAAAAAAAACAATCCAGTACTAATCCGTAAATGGTAACAAAATTGAATCTTGATTAGTAAGGTATGGAACTTAAAGGTTTTCCACAAACCGTTTATACTTACACCAATACACAAT
>CALHVU010000039.1 GCA_938036925.1 uncultured Atopobium sp. | reverse complement strand
ATGCGGGCATTTTACACACCTAATGACGATAATCTGCATGCCTTGGCTATTTTTGGCGTCATGTATACGTCTTTTTGACAGAATATCCGACTTAGGTGTGTTTTGAACTGCCTCCTATTTCTCGTGTCCAAGAAATGAGAGGCAGTTCATTTCTGCGCAGGGGATTTTCTTGTACGGGAAATTTTTACCAAGATATTCTTGCGGGCAGCTACGCGCGTTGCAAAATCACATAGCGATTAAGATTGTTATCTTTGCCATCTGCACTAAATTGCGCATAAACTTGCACGTCAAAGCCAAGGATTCCAAGAAGCTCATCAAGTTCCTCTTGCGAGAAGTGATGACAATAGCGCCAGGTATTAGCCTTATCTTGCCAGCCAATCAGATAGTCATGCTCCTCAAGTTCTGATGCATCTATACCCAGCGCACGCAGTCCCTGAGCAGTGATTTCTTGAGCTTTAGCAGCAAGTTTTTGGCTGTTCATAAACTGCCAGAAAGAAACGCACACAAAGCCGCCAGGTTTAGTCTTATCTAACAGAGTGCGTAGAAGCTGGATTCTCTTTTGTGCGCCTGGCACATGATGCAAAAAGCCAAACGCAACCACTAAATCACAGGCCGGAACCGTAAGACGCGAAGAAAGCGTGTTATCAAGCAGACTCTTTATCACATCTAATTCAATAAATGCCAGCTCAGAGATATGAATGTCTGCCTCACCACTCTCTACCAGTGGCTTGCAATTATCTACAGCAAAATACTTTGCAGGAACAATCCCTGCCTCATCGCATAAAAAGCGAGCAAAGCGTAGATTTCCGCAGCCTACATCAAGCACGGAGGGTTTCTCGCCAACTAAAAGCTGAGGCATGACTTCCAGGCACTTCTGCCATCCCTGCCAAGGCGCCTGTCGTGTGGCCGAGAAACTCTGAACCTGCTGAGCATAAAACTCAGAGGTAATGCGACTCAGCTGCTCAGCGGTAGATGCGCTGATAGATTGAGTGTGCGTTATGTGAGAAGAAGTATCCATACAGAGATTTTACGTCACCGTCTTACTCCTAAAGGCCAGAAGCTCACCTTATTGCCTATACTGTTTATATGGATGAACTCATTTTGGACATATTGAAGCAGCTCAGAGATAGCTCACAAGGTGCTCTTGATACGCATCAGCTTGAGATGCTCATCAACTCGCATAACAGCGGAATTGACTCTAGCGCCCACAGTACAGAGCGCGAGAAACTCATTCCTAAACGAGCAATTCTCCCCTATTTTTTGCAGGTCAAGCAGAACAATGATGAGCTGTGGCAATCGTGGAATGTGACCTCTGAGCTGGAAGAAAGGTTTATCCGCTCTGTACGTATGAAGCCTCGTCGTACCGCTTCTGGCGTGGCAACCATTACCGTGATTACCAGACCGCATACCTGCTCAAGTAATTGCATTTATTGCCCGTGCGATCTACGTATGCCTAAGAGCTACCTTGCTAACGAACCTGCCTGCCAGCGCGCTGAACTCACGTTTTTTGATCCATACGTGCAGGTTGCAGCCCGCCTTCAGGCACTCCATCAAATGGGACACTCAACCGACAAAGTAGAGCTCATAGTGCTCGGTGGCACCTGGAGCGATTATCCAGAGGGCTATCAGTATTGGTTTATCAAAGAGCTCTTCCGCGCACTCAACGAGTGGCCCAACTCTCCTAGTCACATCCAGGAGCGCCTGAATTGGTACACCTCGTTTGGCTTGCAGAACTCTGAAGAAGCACTTTCTTCTTTTGTTGCTGAACAGCAGGCGGCGGTCTTTGATGATACTGCCACGTATAACCAGGCTTTTCATAAGCTCTACGACATCAGCCAGCCTCACCAAAGCGCATGGTCTCAGATGCAAAGTACCTATGATGAGCTGGTGGAGCAACAGCACGTTAATGAAACAGCTGCTGCCCGTGTGGTTGGTCTTGTAATAGAAACCAGACCTGACACTATTACGTCGGATAACCTTCGCATGTTTAGGCAGCTTGGGTGCACCAAAATTCAAATTGGCATTCAGAGCACACGCCAAGAAATCCTTGATGCAAACCAGCGTCAGATGAGCGTTGCCCAGATTAAACGAGCGTTCTCGCTCATCCGTTTATACGGATTTAAAATCCATTCTCACCTGATGGTCAATCTTCTTGGAGCAACTCCTGAGGCAGATAAACAGGACTTCAAGACATTTGTCACTGATCCAGGTTTTCTTCCCGACGAAATCAAGCTTTATCCCTGTGCGCTGGTGGCTGGAACACAGCTGGTGCAGAAGTATCGTGAAGGCGCATGGCAACCATATGCCAAGGATGAGCTGGTAGACGTACTTGTTCAAGACGCGCTTAATACACCTCCATACGTGCGCATTTCTCGCATGATTAGAGATATTAGCGCCACCGACATTCTGGTGGGAAATAAACACACCAACCTACGCCAGATGGTAGAGCAAGAGCTTGCTGCTAAAGACATTGCACGTCGCGTGCAGGAGATTCGCTTTAGAGAGATTAACCAGCAGCAGGTAAGTGCTGCAGAACTTACCCTTCAAGACTTTACCTACACTACCGCAGTCAGTGACGAGCACTTCCTGCAGTGGGTAACTGCTGACAATAAAATCGCAGGTTTCTGTAGGCTTTCACTTCCCCACTGGGACAAACTGACCGCTGGCGCATGTGATGTTACCGCCAATGAGCTGCTGGTACAGCCAGGTCAGGCTATGATCAGAGAGCTTCACGTGTACGGACAGGCGCTTTCGCTGGGCTCAGAAGGAATGTCTGCTCAGCATCAGGGCTTGGGCCAAAAGCTTCTTGCCAAAGCATCATCTATCGCGGCTGAGGCAGGCTATACCAGTCTTAACGTCATCAGCTCAATTGGAACGCGAGCCTACTATCGTGCGCAAGGCTTTACTGATGCAGGCCTCTACCAGCAAAAAGCTCTGTAAAGGGGACGTGGCCTTACACCTCTAGACAAGCTTCATACGCTTACTTCATACGTCGCAAAAAATGCCGAGAAGACCGTTGATCTTCTCGGCATATTCATGAGCGCCACCCTCTCCTGGACGCAAATGGATCTTATGGAATCAGCAACAAAATCTGAGAGAGATTCTTCTTGCCGAAGTCAACCTTCTGGCCGTCGTTGATAACCAAGCATGGAACGCTCATGACATCGTAGGTGTCTTTGAGCTCCTTGAAGTGGTTAATGTCGTAGACATCGCAGGTAACCTGGGGATTATCCGCAGCAATACGCTGAGCAGCTACAACAACGTCTGGACACATGGTACAAGAGAGTCCCACCAAGACCTGAAGATGCGTCTTTGACTCAATAGAGGCAATAGATGCCTTATCCTCGTCACTGATAGGCTGACCAGGTCCGGAAGCGTTGTAGAGTCCCAGCACAAATGATGTGAACTCATGGCCGCCGGGAACACCGTGGAACGCAAGACCTGTTGGAGTGCCATCCTGTGCGCACACACGAACAACAGGAAGGTTCTTCTCGCCCGTGCCTGAAACCGTTTGAACGCTCAGCTTGTCGGTCATAGAAGAAAGTTCTTCCATGTAAGCTACGAGCTCCTCAGAGACAGGTCTTTGATCAAGCTCAAGCTGAAGCACAAGCGGACGTGCCATGCGCTCAAAGACAGCGTTAAGCTGCGCATTCATATCGTCGGTGAAAAGCTCTCCGGAGTCAGAGGCACTCTTAGCCGCTGGAGCCTCAGGAGCCTCCTTCTTGGACGAGATGCGCGTAACGTTCATCTGCGGAACAAGGCCAGTTTTTTCCTGTACGCGTTTGATGTAGCGCTCCATCTCGGTTGCGGTGGTTGCTGCCTGACCGATAGCCGTTGCAACCTGACGCAATGGCTTCTGACACACATCACCCGCACCAAAGAGGCCCTCACAGGTTGTTTCCTGGTGCTCATTGGTAATCAGATAGCCGTGGTCGTCAGTCTGAGCCAGTTCTTTTACCAGGTCGGTCTCTGGCGCGTAACCCGCAAAGACAAAGACACCAATAGAATCGCCATCTTCTGGAGCAAACGTGGTCTTCTCGCCCGTCTTGAGGTTCTTGTACGTAATAGACCTAAGTGCGGAATCTCCAGCAACGGATTCAACCTGCGTGTTGTACAGAACCGTAATATTTGGATTTGTGCGAGCAGCCTCAGACGATGCAGGAGCGCAGGTAAACGCCTCCTCGCGCACAAGAACCGTGACGTGCTTTGCGTACTTAGTTAGAAATACGCTTTCTTCCGCGGCCGCAAAGCCTCCGCCAATGACAAAGACTTCCTTGCCGGTAAAGAACTCGCCGTCGCAGGTGGCGCAGTAAGCAACTCCGTGGCCCTGATAGTCCTCTTCTCCCACAAAGCCGATATGGCGTGGATGAGCTCCCGTGGCCAGAAGAACGGAGAGACAGGGACGTTCACCCTTGGTGGTGTGAACTACCTTAACGTCTCCAGACATGTCCAGATCAGTGACTTCCGCGAGCAAAAACTCTGCGCCAAAGGCCTCAGCCTGCTTGCGCATGGTTTCGGAAAGCTCGGAGCCGCTGGTAGAGAAAACTCCCGGATAATTAACGACCTCATTAGTGATAGTGATCTGTCCGCCAAAATGGTCCTTCTCGACAACTAGAACACGGTAGCGAGCGCGGGCCAGATAGAGGGCGGCGGTGAGCCCTGCTGGCCCACCGCCGATAATCACCGCGTCGTAGAGGTCTTTGACGTCGGTCATTGTAAGCTCCTAAATCTTAGAGCTGACCAACAAGGTCAAGGCTTGGCTTCAGGGTCTCAGCACCTGGCTGCCACTTAGCTGGGCAGACCTGATCGCCGTGCTCTGCAACAAACTGTGCAGCCTGGAGAAGGCGGAGAAGCTCCTCAGCGTTACGGCCAATGCCACCAGCGGTGACAAGCTCAACCTGGATGACACCCTCAGGGTCAACGATGAAAGCACCGCGCTCAGCAAGGCCAGCATCCTCAATAAGGACCTCAAAGTTCCTTGCAAGAACGTGAGCTGGGTCAGCGAGCATTGGGTAGGTTACCTTAGAGATACGCTCGGACTCCTCGTGCCATGCCTTGTGGACAAACTCAGTGTCGCAAGAGACAGAATAGACCTCTGCGCCAGCAGCCTGGAACTTGTCATAGTTGTTAGCAAGATCCTCAAGCTCAGTTGGGCAAACAAACGTAAAGTCAGCTGGATAGAAGAAGAACAGGCTCCACTTACCCAGTGTGGACTCCTTGCTTACCTCGGTGATGTCACCGTTGTGGAATGCGTTTACCTTAAAATCACCAATTTGCTTACCAATAAGAGACATTGTCAGTTCCTTTCTGTAAGTAAAACAACTTATAAAACGTGCTAATTAGAAGTTTACCTTCTTTAACTCATTTGTCAATAACAATAATGATTACTATTTATATTCACAAAAAAGAAACAGGCCAGATTACTCTGACCTGTGAACAGTTGGTGGGCGTTATAAGATTTGAACTTATGACCTCTTCCGTGTCAGGGAAGCGCTCGTCCCCCTGAGCTAAACGCCCGAATATGTTTGCTGCTGGGGATGCAGCAAGGGATATATTACGAGAAACCCGCCCCTCTTGCAACCGTCAAACTCAACTTTTTTAGAAATTTGCAAAAGATCGGTTCGTCGTAACATTGATGGCTATTTAAATACCGCGGGCTATCAAATGAATGACCGCCTTTTAAACCTGTATGTCTTCTTCATCTCAATTATTAAAAGATAGGCAACTGAATTGTAAAAGCATACAGTCAGAAGTATTATGGCAAGTCGTTCGATTGAGGGAGAAACTTATGAACTTTCTGGAATATAACAAAGACGAGAAGCTTCACTTTAATTATAAGAAATCATGTGGTCTCTGGTTAATTGTTGTAGCTCTCATCATTTTTGCAGCTACCGTAATAGGTGGAAAGCAGATTATCAATATGTCCGTATTTAGCTTTGGATATGTTGCAGCCTTCTTATCTATAAATACAAATAAGAAAGTTCTCAATAAGTTTTCCGATGGTCCTTCAAGTAAGTTCCAGAACAAAATGTCTCTATACGCGGTGATTTTCTTATTCATTTTGATGTTTTTATTAGGTGGACCATTTTTTGCAACTGAAAACTGGAGACTTATTTGGTTGGGCGCGTTAATGGCCACGGCACTGCACTTTTTCCTCTATTACTTTGTACACGGAAAATCGATGATCTATTTGGCTATACTCTGCGCCGTTAATGTTGGTATAGGTTATATTTTTCCAGACATCCCACTGACAATAACTGCCTATATTGATGCGGCAATTAAACTTGGCTTTGGAATATACCTGTTCTTTTTCTCAAAGCCAACTCAACAAAAATAACCTTCGCCTAGAGACCGTGTGCGTCAAACGTGTCCTTAACCAAAGCTACAAGCATTGGTATAAACACAGCCACGCCTGCTAAGAGCATTGGATTATCACGCACTTCCGGAATGTCCTGTAAGAAATTCTGCAGATCATAGACAAGACCAACGGCAACGGCAATAAGAATAGGTGCCAGAATAATCAAAATAGGATTTGGTGGTTTACGCATAAGGATGCTTTCTTTTACAAGTACTGCACATGCAAGTACTGGCTTTTCTTCCCTACTTCTTACGTTTAACCTTAATTTGAATGCCAGAAGAATCTGGACGAGGCGATGTAGAAGCAACAGCGGGTTTCTCGCCATTTACAAAGGCAGAGAAACGCTGACGGAAACGATTCCACTTGTGGTAGATAGGCTCGTGGTCGTGAGATCTGAGACCCAAAAGCATGCTTGCTGCCAGAGTTGGAAGCAGATACTCAATAGCGCGCCAAAGTACAAAACCTGCAGCAATTTCCTCGCCAAACATATGGCCAAACAGGAAGGCAAAGCCACCCTCTGCACCACCAGTTCCACCAGGAAGTGGAATGGCCGAGGTCAAGAGCTCAAGCATTGAACCAGATGCAAGGCAGGTCAGAAGGTCTGCGGGTTGGCCGAGTGCACGCAGAACAAAGTATGGAAGTGCATAGAGGCAGCCAAGCTGGACCAAGGTAACCAGCAGAACAACGCACATCTCTGGGATGTTCTTTGCAGCAGTCTTAAAGCCGTTTGAAAACTCATCTACCTGCGTGTTAATGATGCCATGCCAGTGGTCGTACTGCTTTACGATACGAAGACGTGAAAGCAGCCTTAAGCCCCAGTTGCCCACGGTCTTAACCATTTTAGGAAGCAGGCAAATGGCCAGGATAACTGCAACCATCACTATCTTTGCGCCAAACAAGATAACGCCAATAACGGTTACATCGCCAAATTGCTCGTAGAAATAATTGGCCCTAAAGATAAGCATCAGAGCTGCAAAGATGCCCTCTCCTGCCTCATACATGACAAAGCGTGTGAACTGTAAAGCTCCTGCCTGACCAACGGAAATACCCGCACGAGTCAAACGATAAATCTGAGCAGGAGCAGCTCCTGCACCGTTTGGCGTAAGGTTCATGAAAAAGATACCCGACGCCTCAACGCTCATCAGGTCACGGACACCAACAGGACTCTCGGGGTCTGTAATGACTGAAATTACATAGGCGAGAATACCCAGGAAATAGTAGACAAAATAGCAAAGAGCGCCAGCAATGAGCCAACCTGTATCTACGTCTGCTAGAGCAACAACAAACTCATCAAACTGACCAGAGAAAACGATATAGAGTGCGTACAGTATTACAACCGCAAAGAGGAAGAGAATGCTCTTTCTAACTTGACCAAAACTCTCTTTTGCCTCTTCTACCTGCTCAGATGAAGAAGTTGGAGCAACACTAATCTTAGGCTTTTTGGTTGAAACACCCTTAACGGTTGTAGATCCAATCTTCACCGTTACCTTCGGTGTAGATGAGGGGTGCTCGGTTTCAGACGCGCCATCTGGGCGATCCATGGGCACCTCCTTGGACTCTGGATCACAATACGTGTACAGAAACAACACTCTTTGCAGATAAACGATGCAACCTCAAAGGGTTTCTCGCCACCTAGCTGCTTTTCATTTTACATGAACCGCTCAAGTATACCCTTGTCGGCCTCAATAATGCCACCGCCACAAACTTCCTGGCCATCGTACAAAACCGCCGATTGACCTGCTGCAACAGTTTTTACCGGCTGATCAAATTCAATAAATCCACATTGATTATCTGTGAGCGTAAACGTTACGGGAACCAGCACGCCTGTGTGACGAGTTCTGACCACATACCTACCGTTAGCTGCAGGTTCTCCAGAAATCCAGTGCATGTCCGAGAGCTCCATGCGACGAGTCCAGAGCGCAGGACAGTTGAGGTCAGAGGTTACATACACCACATTCTTAAGCGTGTCTGTTGCTACTACATAGCGAGCAGGGCCTCCACCGATGTTCAGGCCTTTTCTTTGGCCAACGGTAAAGAGAAATGCTCCGTCATGGGTGCCAAGAACCTTGCCTGTCTCCCACTCAATGACGTCGCCCTGCTTTTTCTGAAAAGTGTCCAGCAAAAACGTGCGCAAGCCAACGGGGCCAATGAAGCAAATGCCATCGGAATCTGGCTTTGTTTCTATGCCCAGACCGCGTTCTGCACACATAACCCTAACCTCTGCCTTGGTGGCAATGTGTCCAATAGGAAAAAGCGTGCGTTCAAACAAATGACCTGGTACACGCCATAGGAAATAAGTCTGATCCTTGTGAGCATCTGCGGCACGCAAAAGTTTTTTGGTGCCCGGGACGTTCTGTGCATAGTGACCCGTTGCAACAAAATCAGCGCCTTCTGCAAAAGCACGTTCTGCAAAGGTGCCAAACTTGACCGTCTGGTTGCACATAACGTCTGGATTAGGCGTACGGCCGTGCTCATAGGCATCAAGCAGGTAATCCACAACGGTAGCCTTATACTCGGCCTCACAGTCCCACACGTCCAAATCAATACCAAGCGTCACGCACACGCGCTCAGCATCAGCCAGGTCATCTGCCCAAGGGCACTTAAAGCCTGGCAAGTCCTTGGACCAGTTGCGCATATAGATAGCCTTGACGTTGTAGCCCGCCTCAAGAAGCAAGGCCGCGGACAGCGCCGAATCAACGCCGCCACTCATGCCAAGGTAAACTAATTCTCCCATATCACTCCTACACGAGCAGACTCCTGCTTAACAGCCTCAGCGATTGCCCAAGCTGCGTACAAGATGTCGTCTTCTGTGATAGTTCTTCCAAGCGTTAACCTGAGGCTTCCCGCTGCTACTTCTCGCGGCGCGCCAACTGCCTCAAGCACGTGAGATATTTGCATCTTTGATGCGGCGCAGGCAGAGCCCGTTCCCACCGACACGCCTAGACGCTCTAGCAGAATAACCAGACGGCGAGCCTCAAGTCCCGGGAAAGAAACGTGCAGCAAGTTAGGAAGCCTCAGCTTGGCGTTCTTTGGCCCCGAGACAATCATCTGCGGAAACTCTGTGCAAAGCAGCTCCTGTAGCTGATCTCTGAGGCGAGAAACCCGCTTTGCCTCGTCAGTGCGAGTCTCGTCAGCAAGCGCCAAAGCACACGCAAAGCCAATGACACCTGCGACGTTTTCCGTACCTGAGCGAACACCGCCTTCTTGTCCGCCGCCGAGCACCAGCGGCCTTAAGCGCACATCGTCGGAGGCCCACAAGAGGCCCACCTGCTTTGGACCGGAAAGCTTTGCTGCGGAAAGCGTCAACATATCCACGCCCAAAGACGACACGTTCACACTCAAGTATGCCGCAGCCTGAGAGGCGTCTACGTGCAAATGCAGCGGACGGGTCTCCCCCACTGCAAGTCTGCGTGAGCGCTCCTTGGCAAGCACCTGCGAAATCTCTCGGATAGGCTGAATGGTGCCAATCTCCCCGTTTGCAAGCTCAATGGAAACTAGCTCAGTCTCTGGCTTGAGCGCTTTTGCAACCCGCTCTGGGTCCACACGACCGTCTGCTTCTACACGAAGTGTCTTGTGCGAGAAAATCCCTGCACACGCAAGGACGCTCTCATGCTCAATAGCATCAACGATTACGTGCGCATCTTCAGAGACCGTTGCAAACGCCAGGTTGTTGGCCTCTGTAGCACCTGCTGTGAGCACTACGTTTCCTGGACGAGCACCAATGGCATGCGCCAAGACAGCGCGGGCACGTTCTACCTCATCACGAACCTGGCGAGACAGAGCATACGGAGCTGAAGGGTTGTAGAACTTTTCCGTGAAGTACGGAATCATTGCATCAACTACACGTGGATCCATAGGTGTAGCTGCGGCAAAGTCCAGGTACACGTTGCCTGTTGGATGTTCTGGTTTTGCAGAAGGCATGTGCATTACAAATCCTTTGAGTTTCTCGCGGTCTTGCAGGCTTACGGGCGTGCCGCGCACGACGCTTGGTGGCTACGACTTGTCAGCCGAGGCTGGCGGTGTAAAGGTCATGTTCTGGAAACGAGTAGATACAAAGCTGTCGTCGTAGTGATTATCTACCCACATCTCAAACGCGTTTGTCGGAGAAATACCAGCGTCTCGCTGAGCTTTTCTCGCCAGACACGCCACCGTCATAGTGATGTCGGCAACAAGATACACCGTAAGCAGGGTAACAAAAATTGCTTGCCTTTTTGATGTTGGCTCACCAATCTTGTAGAGCGCGCGAGGCATGATAACCCGACACCAAATCAGACCCAAGATGCCCCAAAATCCCAAGAATCGCCAGGCCACCCACTGTGTGATGGCGTCTGGAAGATGAGCGTACGTCCACGATTCCGAGTGGAAAATCTCTTGCATTCCCCAACCGGTAAGCTGCTCCAGCGTGCCGCCAACAACAACCGAAACCAGGAAAATGACCAGGTTATTGGCATGGTGCTTGTGCAACTGATAACAAATGACAGTCAGAAACACGGCGCCGGTTCCGTAAAGCGGAGAGAATGGTCCCCAGATGAGGCCGACCCTGCTCTCGGTCAAGCCAGCGGTAACGAGCATCCAGATTTCTTCAATAAGAAGACCGGCCATGCAGCCCACTATGAAGAGAATAACCACCTGGTACCAGCCAAGATGCATCGTGTCCAAGTACGCCGAGAGCTCAGCTTGCGTTGGCTTGGGCTTGGAGAACGGAGCGGTCTGGGGTGCGGCTGATACGGCATCGCCTGCAAGCCCATCGATCTTCTCGCCAGATGAAAGCCAGCCCCAAAAATAGCGCACCACGCGAACAAAACCGCTTGCGACAAGATACGCAAGCGTCAAAAGCGCTATGAGCGACGCAAGAATAAAGAACATACAACCTCATTCAAAAAGTTCTTGTTCTATGATACGGCAAGCGACTATACTTGGCAATCTACCTGCTCTTATTTACAAGTTTTGCAAGAAAAATCCACCTCTTAGGCAAGTCAGGATTCGTGACTTTTCTAAAAAAGTTTGACGATTTTGAAATTTACACTTGCGCTCGGCCGTGAACTTGCGTATATTATTCCTCGCGTTCGCGGGCTTAGCGCAGTTGGTAGCGCGCAACCTTGCCAAGGTTGAGGTCGCGGGTTCGAACCCCGTAGCCCGCTCCATGATTTTTCGGCCGGATTCGTTTCGGCCTTTTTCATATGGCGAGATGGCCAAGTGGTAAGGCAGAGGCCTGCAAAGCCTTTATCCCCGGTTCGAATCCGGGTCTCGCCTCCAGTGAATTGACAACCCCAGCTTCGGCTGGGGTTTCTTTTTGTCACGGGCGTGCTTGCTGGGATTTAGTCAGACGCGCCTGAAAAGCATATCATGTCTGAGTAAAACAGCTCAGACATGGCGAGAAAAACAGGCAAATAGCTCAGACTAGGCGTGTTTTTCAGGCAAATCGTTCAGACTTGGCGAGAAAATCAGGCTCCATGAGAGCGTCCATAAAACCAACCTTGAAACCAGAGTTACGTCTAGAAAAGTCCGCCTGAAAAGTGCAAAGAATCTGTATTTGAGCCACCGATTCTTTTACAAAATCAGGCAAATCCACCGATTCTTTGATGTTCTTAGGCAAAAGTTACAGATTCTTTGCAGAAATCAGGCTCACTCCAGAAGCTCTCTGCCTCGTACTACCCACCTGGCGAGAAACCCGTCCACTAGCAGCGCTTTCGCACAAGAAACCCGGTATCCACACGAAATGGATACCAGGTTGAAATCGCTCGCAACCTGCGTACGCAACCTGCATACGCACCCCACACGCCCTAGCGCATCATCTTGACCAGGCGAACAATGGTGCCGTTACCGGAAGGTTTCTCCTGGATAGACACGGCGTCCATAAGCAGGCGCATCAGCTTAACGCCGCGTCCACGCTCGGCAAACTGGCCGGTCTCGGGAGGCTCTTCCTCATCGGAGATGCTAAAACCGCAACCGCAATCCGAGACGTCAATGACCACCCTGTCTGGATACGCGGAGACCGTGGTCAGCACGCCCTTCTCGCACGCGTGATCTACAGCGTTGCCAATAGCCTCGCCAACTGCAAGTTCAATGTCAAACTTTTGGTCCGAGGTAAACGGCAGTGTCTTCAGCAGCGCGATAGCCCTTGAGCGAGCGTCGCACATTTTGTTGGGATCAACTCTAAACGTTGTCTGAAACGATGGATGCGTGCCTGGTGCAAGCGGAGTCACGCGTGACTTTGCGGCGCAGGTACTTATTGGCATGAAATCGACAAGACCCATGCGCACCAAGGCCTTAAACGCCGTCGGTTGCACGTTGGTCAAGCTCATAAGGCCGCCGAGCGTCTTCATGCGTCGAACAGCGCACACGATAAAGCCCATGCCGCATGAATCGATGTACGAAACCTCCGACATATTCAGTACAATTCTTCTGCAGCCGCTATCAATGAGTTGCTCAATCTGAGCCTTCACGCGCGGGACTCCCCTCACGTCAAGGTCAGTATTGACTGAAACAACTGCTATGTTTGGCTGCGTATACATACGTTTCTTGTTCCCGCGCAGCAACAAGAATTTCAGATATCTACACTTTTTAGCGAGAAACCCGTCTTCTTGGTAAGAAACCCGTCTAGTTGCTCTTCTCGCCAGAGTCAGCGCCACCAAGCTTGCCAGAGTCAGCGCCGCCGAGCTCGTCAAAGCGCAGGGCAACCATGGCAACGTCGTCGTCAAGCCTTCGGCCTGTATAGCGATCAAGCGTGCTCAAGAACCTATTGAGCAGGCCATCAAAACCACGAGGAACCTCGTTCATAATCATGTCTCGCAGGCCAGTTTCGCCAAAGAAAGCGCCTTCAGGGCTACGAGCTTCCGTGGTTCCGTCGGTGTAAAGCAGCAGGATATCACCCTCGTGCAAGCGAATCGTACCGTTTTTATACTCCATGTCGTGAAACGCGCCCACAACGCCCGACTGTACGTCCAAAAGCTCAGCGTCTCCCGATTGAGCAGACACCAAAATCGCAGGTGGATGACCAGCGGAGCAGTAGGTCAGCGATGAAGTTGTAAGATCAACAATGCCAACAAAGAGCGTTGCAAACGTCTCAACCCTGGAAAATCCAAGCAAAAACTCGTTCAGCGTTGCCACCATGCGAGCGGGAGTTCTTCCCTCCCATGCGTAGGCAGAAAGTGCCGTTTTAACTGCGGATGAAATAGATGCTGCCTCAATACCCTTGCCAGAAACGTCGCCCATAATAATGCACGCGCGACGGCCTGGCAGCTTAATCATGCTGTAAAAATCGCCACCAACAAACGCGTCGGCGGTTGCGGACGAATAAATTCCCTCGGCAGAAATTCCTTCTACCTTCTGCAGGTCATTTTTCATGCCCGACTGCAGCGCCTGGGAGATATGCTTATTTTGCTGGCTCTCTTCGGCACCAACGGCCAACGAGTGAACCAGAAGCATCACGCGGTCCAAGAAATCAAGCTCAATGTCGCTTAAGGGCTCAGCGTTTTCTTCTCGCAAGAAAAGCCAGGTATGCTGCTCGCCGGCAAACTTGCCCAAGAAAAGCACAGCTCCCTTACAAGGCAGACCCTGTGCAGCAAGCGCGCGGCTCAGCTCAGAATCAAGCTCAACCTCTTTGACTGACGCCTCGCCCTCTCCTGTCTTGAGCCCTTCAACCGTCGATGGGAGCGCAATCTGGTTGCCGCCATCCTGCGCGCCACCAGCCTCCACTACGGCCTGCGCGCCACCGGCCTCCGCTGCAACCTGCGCACCGTCTTGCGCACCGTCCTGAGCGTCGCCAAACGCTTGCTCAGCACCAAGTGCGTGGAGCGTAATGTTACCTGTGACCTCACAACAATCTACCGAGAAAACCCGTGCATTCAGATCGGTACCCACCGACCTCATAACCTGCTGTAATCGCTCACCAGAGATCTTCTCGCCCTCTGCAGCGCTATGAAGCAATCCTTGGCGCACGCGAGCTAATGCCTCGCGAAGCGTGTCTCTACGCTGCGTTCTCATGGCCGACAACGCGCCCACAAGCTGCACCGAGAGGTAATTTGCAATGGAGTCCAGAAGTCTTGCGTCTTCAACCAAAAGCGCACGCTTACGCTCCCAGCCCACCTCAATCAGAGCAACAATGTGGCCACCAAACCACACAGGAACCACAAGAAAGCTGGTAAACGGAGGCAAATGACTTGCGTCAACGGTTATGACCTCACGAGTTTCTTCGTTAACAAGGTTGCGCTTTTTAACTCTTCCCTGCTTGAGCGCGCTAGAGTTCAAAGGCATGGTATGCAAGCGAAGTGCGTGCTCGGAATAAAACGTCAAACGCTCCAGAGAGCTGTTAAATGCAAAGTAGCGAGGAATTCTATCCAATGACGCACTTCTCAAAGACTCCGTTGCACCATGAAGGTGGTACCCGTCTTGCTCAGCAAGATAGATAAGCGCACCATCAGCCTCGACAGTCTCTGAGAGCTCTTCTAACACGCGCTCGATAAGCTGACCCATATCTTCCGAGTCAAGCGTGTCCAAAACAATCTGAAGCGCTCCTGAGAGCCTCTTATTAGCTCGACGAAGGTCCAAGACCATTCGTTCATCATCGTGCATAGGGCTCGACAGTTCACGAAGCTTAGACGCAGTCAAAACAATAGCCTGTGTTGGAGCACCCACATAATCCGCACGTACACTCAAAACCTGCGACGTGCCATCTTGCGCAGGAGCGGCCACCATGGAAGTGGAGCCATCAATCGCAAACGGCAACGACTCTACAGAAAACGCCTTCTGCAAGTTTTCTTGATTTGCAGGGGTAAACAAAAAGCGAACATCCAGGCCGGCAATGGTGCCGTCTTCCTTAGCAAATAGGCTTTCGGCCTCTTCATTGGCGAGAAGAACCGTGCCCTCCATATTAAAAACAATAACCGCATCACTGGTCAGGCGTAGCAACTGAGACAGAGTTGCAGCAACGGTCCCGTCGACAACCCCCTCAACACGCCTTACGCTCAGCTTGTTATTTGCCACAGACGCTCCTTACCAGCAAGGCCTAAAAACAAATCACATTGCCTAAGTATACGAAAAAGGCGGACCTCCGAAGAGATCCGCCGAAATTCCGTGGTGTCGGAGGCGGGACTTGAACCCGCACAACCGTTAGTAGGTCACTAGCACCTCAAGCTAGCGCGTCTGCCAATTCCGCCACTCCGACTTGCTTTGCAGCGAGGGATATACTAACACATCTTCTGGCAACATTTGTGAGAAAAATTAAAAACTTTTTCTCAAAAGAACCTTGCGAGAAGATCGCCTTGTCCCTTGCTTACTTCTGCCAACCAACAATGGTTGCTGGTGTGCTCTGGAAGAGTGAAGGACCAAAGTTAGCAAGACCCTTCTTAACAACGTAGCAGTCTGGACCAGTGTAGACAGGAAGGTATGCGTAAGTCTGCATCATCTTCTTCTCAGCCTCATTCATGAGCTTCATGCGCTCATCAAAGTTCTGAGTAGAGACAACCTTTGCAAACATCTCATCGGTCTCTGCGGAACCCTGCTGACCAAAGTTGGATCCAGACTCAGAACCATAGAGCTGACCACCGTTGTTGTAAGAAGTTGAAGAGCCAACCCAACCAAAGAGGCAGACATCCCAAGAGCCAGAGGTAAGAACATCAGAGAACTCAGAAGATGGGTGAGAATCAAGGGTAAGATTAATGCCTGCGTCCTTGCACATCTTCTGGATTGCAGCAGCACGGTTCTTAACAGTAGTACCGTCACCGAACAGTGTGTAAGCAAAGGTTACCTGCTGGCCATCCTTCTCATAGTAATCGCCGTTAAGCTTGTAGCCTGCATCCTCAAGGGTCTTCTTAGCAGCAGCCTTGCGATCATCAGCAGACTTGAGGTTCTTAACATCGTCTGGGAGGTTGTTGTCATAACCAGCTGCCCAGTAAGGCCAAAGCATAGAGCCTGGTGCGTCCTCTTTCCAGTTAACACCCTGGAAGACAATGGAAACGATAGTTGCAGGATCAACAACCTGGCAGAATGCCTTACGAACTGCAACATCCTGAAGAACACCGCGAGTAGAGTTGATCTCGATAACAGCAATAGACATACCAAGACCACGGCGAATCTGAGCCTTATCGCCAAGACCGGAGAAGTTAGAGAGAAGCTCAGCAGAACCAGAAACGGAACCACCGGTAGTGTCAACCTCTTCGTTCTTGAATGCATTAATGGAAGCCTGGGTATCCATCTGCTTGTAGACAAGGGTATCAAGCTTAGGAGCGTCACCCCACCACTTTGGATTTGGCTTGAAGGTAACCTGAGAATCATCGAAAGAATCAACGATGTAAGGGCCAGAACCAAGCTCATTGTTTGGCTGATTGATGTAGCCATTGTTGAAGAAGTCTGGATCCTGAAGCTTTGGGTGCAGAGCATAGCTCAAGATGCTCTCGATTGGATAGACTGCTTCCTTCATGGTAATAACAGCAGTCTTAGCAGTATCGCCCTGCTCAACAGACTCATACTTGTTATAACCATCAGTTGAAGAAACCGCAAACTTTTTATTCTGACCACTCATAGTGATGAATGCGGTCTGAATTGCGGTCCAATCAATAGCGGTACCATCGTTGAAGGTAGCCTGATCAGTGAAGGTCAGGGTAGCAACCTGCTTGCCGTCCTTCTCCTCTACCTTAAATTCCTTGATGTAATCCTTGTTTGGCTCAAACTTATCACCATCAGCATTGTTAAGGAACAGGTCACGAGGGTTGATAAGACCGTGAAGGATGTTCATGTAAGAGGTATTACCAGCAAGTTGGTAGTAATTCCACTGTGGACCAATCTCGGTGATTGGCTGGGTCAAAGTACCGCCATCCTTAACCTCATCACGAGACTTAGGATTGTTGTACGTCTTGCCCTTCTCTGGAAGTGGAAGCTGATCCAGAGGAGTGTTTGCAGGGGAGCCGTCCTGTGGCTCAGTTCCAGTATTGGAAGAGCTGCTCTGAGGATTTGATGGAGCACAACCAGCCAGGCCAAGGCCTGCGGCGGTGATACCAGTCAGAGCAAAGAACGAACGACGGGAAAAACTGTCAGCCATATGATCACCCATTTCGTTAAAGGCCTACAGATATTCACTTAACTATACGAAATTGCCTGAAAATACTCCATAGCAGAAACATTCCCGTAACAACCTGGTTCACTATTTGTAACAAAGAAAACCCGCACCTAGTTTTAAGTGCGGGTTTTCAGAAAATTTATTGAATCTTTGTTACTCGTTAGAGATGTGAGTAGCAGGAACCAGCTTACCATCCTGATAAATCATGCGCTCACGGGTACGCTCAATCTTTGGATCAGGAATTGGAATAGCCGAGAGAAGCGCCTTAGTGTAAGGATCTTGTGGGTTAGTAAAGACGTCTTCAGTCTCACCGTACTCAACAATCTTGCCCAGGTGCATAACAGCAACCGTGTCAGAAATATGACGAATAACAGCAAGATCGTGAGCAACAAAGAGATAAGAAATCTTCAACTGAACCTGAAGATCCTCAAGGAGGTTAATAATACCTGCCTGAATGGAAACGTCCAGAGATGCAATTGGCTCATCCAACAGAAGAATCTTTGGACTTGTTGCAAGAGCACGAGCAATAGCAATACGCTGACGCTGACCACCAGAGAACTGGGATGGGAAGCGGTCAACATAGTCTGGGTTGATACCAACCAGACGCATAAGCTCGCCAATACGAGTATTAATATCCTCTTTGTTCCAACCCTGTGCCTGAAGTGGCTCAGCCAAAACGTCATAGACAGGCATACGTGGGTCCAGAGAACTCATTGGATCCTGGAAGATAACCTGAAGATCTTTACGAAGCTCTCTACGCTGTGCAGCATTCTTAAGCTCGGCAACGTCTTTGCCAAGGACCGTAATACGACCATCCTCAGGCTTCAGCAAATCCATAATCTGCATAAGAGTTGTTGATTTACCAGAACCAGACTCACCAACAAGCGCAAGGGTTTCTCCCTCATGGATCTCAAAGCTTGCACGGTCAACAGCAGTCATAGTGCCCTTGCTGCGCCTAATAAAGCCCTTACCCTGAACAGGGAAAGTCTTGGTAAGATTCTCAACCTTAAGTACAACAGGACGCTCGTTACGAGGAACATCAACCCACTTTGGAAGGATTGGCTCAAAGTCTGGATACACCTCAGCATAAGTGAGGTTCTTCTCGCAAATCTCCTGAAGGTGGTGGCAAGATGCCAAGTGACCCTCGGCAGCATTTGCAGGAAGCAGCACTGGCTCTTTCTTGGAGCATTCCTCGGTAGCCATAGGACAACGTGGGTTAAAAGGACAACCAGTTGGAATGGCAGCAAGTGATGGTGGATTACCCTTAATAGGAACAAGCCTGTGCTCTGCCTGAAGGTGAGGTTTTGGAACAGCACCCAGAAGACCCATGGTATAAGGATGCCTTGGCTCAGCAAAAAGTGTATCAACACTTGCGCGCTCTACGCCACGGCCTGCATACATAACCATAATGTCATCAGCGGTACCTGCAACAACACCAAGGTCGTGAGTAATCAGAACAACTGCTGCGCCAGTCTCTTTCTGTGCAACCTTCAAGACGTCAAGAATCTGAGCCTGAATAGTTACGTCAAGAGCGGTGGTTGGCTCGTCTGCGATGATGATGTCAGGGTTGTTTGCAATAGCAATTGCAATAACAACACGCTGGCGCATACCACCAGAGAACTCATGTGGGAAAGAATCCAGACGATTCTCTGGATCAGTAATACCAACAATGGAGAGAAGCTCAATACAACGCTTACGAACGTCTGCCTTGCTCATGTGAGGATTATGAGTAAGCAGAGCTTCTGCAAGCTGATCTCCAATAGAGAACATTGGAGTCAAAGCAGACAGTGGATCCTGGAAGATCATAGAAATCTTAGTGCCACGAAGCTTTGACATCTCTTCATCGGTCTTACCAATGAGCTCCTCATTACCAAGCTTAATAGAGCCAGTAACGTGAGCATTGTCATCAAGAAGACCAATAAGAGACAGGGCGGTTACTGACTTACCAGAGCCGGACTCGCCTACGATACCAAGGGTACGGCCACCCCAGAGGTCAAAGTTAACACCGCGAACTGCGTCTACACGACCAGCCTCAGTATTAAAGGATACCTTGAGATCACGAACGGAAAGAACTGGATCTCCTGTTGGAGCACCCTTTGGACCGTTTGATTCAAGCAGCTCGTAGCGAAGGACATCATCCATCTCTACACTTCCCTGCTTTGTTAAAGTAGTAGTAGTGTCAGACATTATGCACGCTCCGTAGTTTCTTCAGAAACGATGCTTCCCTCAAGATCACCGAGCTGAGCGTCATCCTTGGAAGAATCCTCTTCCTGATCTTTAACGCTACCAGCAGCGCGTGAATAAGGGTCAAAGGCATCGCGAAGGCCGTCGCCGATGAGCTGCAGGCCAACACAAACAACAATCAGAAATGCCGATGGAATCAGAATCATCCATGGAGTAGTAAGCATTGCAGAAGAACCAGCACTCAAGAGATAACCAAGAGAGGTATCTGGTGCCTTGATACCAAGACCCAAGAAGCTGAATGCAGTCTCAGAGTTAATGCCACCAATAACAGCCAAGACCAAATCAATAATAAGAATTGAGCCAAGGTTTGGAATAAGGTGACGAACAATGATGGTAAATGGTGGAACGCCCATGTACTTAGCGGCCTTGACGTAATCTCTCTCACGCAAAGACAGAGCCATGGTGCGGATAGTACGTGCACGACCAATCCAACCAAAAGCAGTTAAACCAAAGATAAGCATGAGCCAACCAGACTCACCGCCTGATGCGCGAACAATCATAGCAACCAGCAAGAAGCTAGGGATGACCATGAGCATATCAAGAAGCCACATACCAATCTTCTCTGGAATGCCGCGGACATAAGCAATGGCAGTACCAATAATTGCAGAAATGATAGTGGTCAAGATTGCATAGCTGATACCAATGGTCAAAGAACGGCCAAGGCCGTGGACAACACAGGCATACAGGTCAATACCAGCACCATCAGTACCAAACCAATGCTTTGCATTAGGAGCCATGTTAATTGCAGTAAAGTCAGCATCTGTGTAATTAAATGGGGTGGCATATGGTCCAAAAACTGCAATAAGAACCATAACTCCAAGAATAATCAAACCGATTACTGCAGAACGCTGGCGGAAGAAACGCCTTGTAATCAAGCCAGCATAGCTAATTCTTTTAACTTCTTTGTTCTCAGACTTAGCATCTGCCTGAAGCTCACGTTCAGCATTAGTAAGACCTGCATCAATGGAGACGTTTTTCTCGTCTTTATTCTGAAGCTCTTCTTTAGACATGTCCGCCTCCTTAGCTCATCTTAATTCGTGGATCAAGAGCAGCAGCAAAGAGGTCAGCCAGAAGAGCGCCAACAAGAGTCATTGCGCCAGAGAAAGCTGCAACTGCAACTGCACCGTGAATATTGTTGTTGTTAATACAGTTAATGAAGTACTCACCAAGACCGTGAATTGCAAAGACCTTCTCGGTCATAACAGCACCTGTGAAGATACCTGCAAGAGAGAAAGCAACTGAAACAGCGGTTGGAATCAAAGAAACGCGAAGAGCGTGCTTACGAATTGCCTTCTTACGAGTGAGGCCCTTGGCGCGAGCAGTACGAACATAATCTGCGTGCATCTCGTCAAGTAGGTAGGTACGCTGAGAGAGGTGGTAACCAACGGAACTTACGATAGTAAGAACAATGGTTGGAAGAATAATGTGCTGTAGGAAGTCAATAAGCCAAGTAAAGAAGTTTCCGGTATCTCCACTAGAAAGATCGGTAACGTAGAAAATACGAGAACCGGCACGTGCGTTAATCTCGATTGCTGCAAAAACAATCAAGATTGCCATAACAACAGTTGGGATAACCAGCAAAACCGAAGCAACGCCACTTAAGAAACGGTCCTGCCACTGATACTGGCGCTGAGCGGTATAAACACCCAGGCTGACGCCAATAACAACAGACAAAATGGTTGCTGGAGTCATAAGCAGAATAGAAGACATGAACCTAGAGCTCATCTCACGGTTAACATTATCGCCCGTTGGAGTCATACCAAGATCAAACTTAGTAAGCAGATTGGTAATCCAGACCTGATAACGCTCGATAACCGGGGTCTTATCATTCAGATTAGTCCTATACAGGTTTTCCTCAATAGACTCCTGTGGAGGACGTGGAGTACGCTGCTCAAAGTTGGAGCGTGGGTTCATAAACGATGATGCGAGGAAGAATGTGAGTGAAGTTGCAACAAAAATCATCACAATGTAGCTCAAAATCCTCTTTGTTACGTACCAAACAAACCGTGCCATTGACTCTCCTCACCGCCTTGCGCTTATCCACCTGATAAGCGAGGTTTTCTCGGTATGGCAACCTAGCATTCCTACAACAAACATGCCGTGAATACACAGCAAAGTGCAATTTTACCATGGATAAGTTGTCTAACCCAAAAATATCTCTTAGATATCCAAGATTATGCATACCAATCCCAGTAAAACGTATCCACATATAATGACTGTTAAAGTCCAGCGTGCAGGTCACAATCAAATTTGTTTACATATGAGAAACGTTATTGAAAATTCTGTTAAGAAGTAAAAGAAAACTACTATCTGTCGCGGCCAACCATTTTGCCGTTATTCTCAACAGCAAATTTTCACATGCTCCGCAGGCTATGAATAAAAAATGCCGAGAAACTCGGGTTTCTCGGCAGATGAATCAAAAGTAAAAGGAGCTGCTTAGCCAATAGCACCAACAGGGAACGTCAAAGCCATCACAATAGCGCAGACCAAGAAGATGGTTGTAGTGATGATGGTAAGGCGATCGAGGTTCTTCTCCATAATGCCTGAACCAGCGCTTGCGTTATACATAGATGCAGCAATCATGTCAGAAACGCCGGTGCCCTTTCCGGAGTGTGCCAAAACAAGCAGCACCGTCAAAATGCCAGAAAGTACAAACAGCACTAAAAGAATTGTATTCAGAACGCCCACGAGGTTCCCCCTCTTGCTGGCGAGAAAATCCAGCCCTAGTTATTTTCACGTACAACAGAAAAGAATAGCACACGCCACTCCCCTTTGGGAATGACGTGTGCCAAGTTGCAAAACAAACAAGAACTTAACAAATGAGCCAAGCGCCTCACTGGTGGTAAGGAGCTTGTCCAGAGTTTAGTTCATTGCGCTCTTAACCATTGCAACAAAGGAATCGGCCTTGAGAGATGCACCGCCAACAAGTGCGCCGTCGACGTCCTCTTTCTCGAGGAAGCCACCGACGTTCTCTGGCTTAGCAGAACCACCGTAAAGAATACGGATACCGTCTGCAATTTCTGCGCCAAAGATCTCTACCAGGGTCTTACGGATTGCGCCGCAGACTTCCTGTGCGTCATCAGCAGTTGCGGTCATACCAGTACCAATTGCCCAGATTGGCTCATAAGCAATAACGTACTTGGAAGGATCTGTAATCTCTAGACCCTTGGTATCTGCCTTAATCTGGTCAACAACAAACTGAACGTGAGTTCCGGCGTTACGAACCTCAAGAGACTCGCCGCAGCAAGAAATAGGAACGATGTCATGAGCCATCAATGCCTTTGCCTTGCGATTAATGTCCTCATCGGTCTCGCCAAAGTAGCCACGACGCTCAGAGTGACCAATGATGCAGTAAGTTGCACCAACAGAGGTCAGCATTGCTGGAGAGGTCTCACCAGTAAATGCACCAGACTCCTCCCAGTACACATTCTGTGCAGAAAGAGCAACAGAAGAGTTGGCCTGAGAAAGAACCTCGGAAACGCCCTTAAGGTCTACAAGAGGTGGAGCAATAACAACATCAACGTTTCCGGTACCGGAAGCAAGCTGATCAACAATTCCCTGAGCAAGCTCAACGCCCTCAGCGAAAGTCTCATTCATCTTCCAGTTACCTGCGATCATACGATTACGCATCGAGAAGCGCCTCCACTCCTGGAAGTGCCTTACCCTCAACGAGCTCCATGGAAGCGCCGCCGCCAGTGGAAATCCAGCTCATCTTGTCAGCAAGGTGGAACTTGTTAACTGCTGCAACGGAATCGCCGCCGCCGATGATAGAGGTGCAATCAGCATCTGCAACAGCACGAGCAACAGCCTCGGTGCCCTTTGCAAACTGATCAAACTCAAAGACGCCCATAGGACCATTCCAGAAGACGGTCTTTGCGCCCTTGATTGCCTCAGAGTAAAGCTCAACAGTCTTAGGACCAATGTCCATACCCATGCGGTCTGCAGGAATCTGATCGGAAGGAACTACCTCACCAACAGCGTCCTCACCAAAGTGATCGGTAACAACGTTGTCAACAGGAAGCAGAATCTTAACGCCCTTCTCCTCTGCCTTCTTGAGCATCTCGCCTGCGCGCTCAATCCAGTCTGGCTCCTGAAGAGAAGTACCAACGGTATAACCCTTTGCCAGGAAGAAGGTATATGCCATACCGCCACCAATGATGAGGGTATCAGCGGAGTCGATAAGGTGATCAAGAACACCAATCTTAGAAGAAACCTTGGAGCCACCAACGATAGCTACAAGTGGGCGCTCTGGGTTAGAGAAGATAGAGGTAAGAGTGTCAACCTCTTTCTCAAGCAGGAAGCCAGCATATGCAGGAAGGTAAGCTGCTGGTCCAACAACGGAGCCCTGTGCACGATGAGCGGTACCAAAAGCATCGAGAACAAAGATGTCACCATAAGATGCAAGGGTCTTTGCAATCTCTGGATCGTTCTTCTTCTCACGCTTGTCAAAACGGACGTTCTCAAGAACAAGAACCTCGCCGTCCTTGAGTGCGTCTACAGCCTCACGGGCCTTCTCGCCATAGGTGTCCTCAACAAACTTAACCTCGTGGCCAAGAAGCTCAGCAAGCTTCTCTGCAGCTGGGCGCAGGGAAAGCTCTGGCTGGAAGCCGGTGCCATCTGGACGGCCAAGGTGGCTCATCAGGATGACCTTTGCGTTGTGGTCGAGAAGATACTGGATGGTTGGAAGTGCAGCGCGAACGCGGGTGTCGTCAGTAACAACGCCGTCCTTCAGAGGCACGTTGAAGTCAACGCGCATAAGAACGCGCTTACCATCAACATCTGCATCGCGGACAGTCTTCTTTGTAAAAGCCATGTCACTCCTTTGAATACGTTTCCAACAAAAGAAGGCGCGATCGCGGCAGATGCTGCGACCGCGCCTAAGGCGTCTATGTAACTAGAACTTAAGCAACGAACTTCTCGAAGTACTTGATGGTACGGACCATCTGAGAAGTGTAGGAGTTCTCGTTGTCGTACCAAGAGGTGACCTGAACAAGAGTGGTGCCATCGCCAAGGTCAGAGCACATGGTCTGAGTTGCGTCGAAGATGGAACCGTGGGTCTCACCGACGATGTCGCGGGAAACAATGTCATCCTCGTTGTAACCAAAGGTCTCTGGAATGGTCTCTGCGTAAGCCTTCATTGCAGCGTTGACCTCGTCAACGGTGACCTTCTTGTCAACAACAGCATAGAGGTTGGTGAGGGAGCCAGTTGGCGTAGGAACGCGCTGAGCAGCACCAATAAGCTTGCCGTTGAGCTCAGGAAGAACAAGGCCGATAGCCTTAGCAGCACCAGTGGAGTTAGGAACGATGTTCTCTGCACCAGCACGGGAACGACGGAAGTTACCCTTGCGCTGTGGGCCGTCGAGGATCATCTGGTCACCAGTGTATGCGTGAATGGTGGTCATGATACCGGACTTGATAGTTGCGAAGTCGTTGAGGCCCTTTGCCATAGGAGCAAGGCAGTTGGTGGTGCAGGAAGCTGCGGAGATGATGTTGTCATCTGCAGTGAGGGTCTCATGGTTAACGTTGAAGACGATGGTTGGGAGGTCATTGCCTGCAGGAGCAGAAATGACAACCTTCTTAGCACCAGCGTTGATGTGAGCCTGTGCCTTGTCCTTAGAAGTGTAGAAACCGGTGCACTCAAGAACAACGTCAACGTTGAGATCGCCCCAAGGCAGGTTGTTAGCGTCTGCCTCCTTGTAAATAACAATCTCGTGACCGTCAACGATGATGGAGTGGTCAGTTGCCTCTACCTTGTGATCGCGGGAATAGTTGCCCTGAGTAGAGTCATACTTCAGAAGATATGCAAGCATCTCTGGAGAAGTAAGGTCGTTGATTGCAACAATCTCGGAACCCTCGTGACCAAACATCTGCCTAAACGCAAGGCGACCAATGCGGCCAAAACCGTTAATAGCAACCTTTACTGCCATACGTAATGCTCCTTTCGGTGACCCAGAGCCATTCTCCGGATTCATTAACATTTAAACCGTACACCGTGTATTTTACCGCACTCACCGATAACTTATGCATCTTTTTCTAAATCCTGAACGATTTTTTCTAAACGAAGCAATCGGTGATACATGGCGGACTTGGATACGGGCGGTACAAACGACTCCCCCAGCGCTGATAATGACAGCTCAGGGTTATCTTTTCGTGCAAGACAAAAATCTCTGACCGCTGGCGGCAGAGCTCTAAGTCCAACGAGTTTCTCGACCTTTTCTATGAGCGCTAACTGGTCTGCCGCTGCATTTGAAGACCGCGTTTGATTAGCCATCTCTGCGTTGACAACTCGGTTGACGTTGTTGCGATAATGCTTTTGCACACGCGTAAACGCGATAGCGCGCGCCATAGTGGGCGCACCAATTTCTCGCAAAAACTTGATGATGTCGTCAGAGCTCTTAAGGTAAACGGCATAAATTTCTCTGGTGCGCATCAGAGCGTTAGTGTGGCGATTACGATGATTAAGGCGTGCCTTAACGCCAATGGATCCCATAAGTTTTACCAGCTCAGTGGCAAATCTTTCTCCCGAGACAGCAATCTCTAGGTGAAAATCTTTTAAGGGATCAGCCAAAAATCCGCCCGCCATAAACGCTCCACGCAAAAAAGCCCGCTGCGCCTGCTTGGTGCGAATAATACTCTTTGGAATGCCGCTTACCAGGCCTTCTCCCGGTATGTAAATGCCAAGAGCAGAAAGCGCTTCTGCGAGCGAATCCTGATTGGAAATCTCAAGCAAATAGTTGCGTTTCTTATGCATGATAGAGCGACGGTACTCAACAGAAGTGCCCAGATCAAACAGACGGCGAGAAGAACTAATGACCGTACGGGCAACAGTGCCAGTCTCGGTAACAATGCGAACGGCAAATTTACCAGGGCCGTGCATTGACAACGTTCCGGAAACACGAATAAGCGCAGAAAGCTGGGCTAATTCACAGTCCGTCTGAATTTCTGGTACGCTGACCAGCTCATTTTTAACCAAGGCAGTATAGGACATGACAGACTAACTTCTACTCAACCTGCTGAGACTTCTTCTGAGCCGCATCAAGATCGCGATGGAACAGCGTTACGCGATATCCCTGGCTAGTGAGGTGCTCTGCGGTAGCGCGTGCGATTGCAACACTTCTATGCTGGCCACCCGTGCAACCTACCGCAATGGAAAGCAGACTCTTGCCCTCCTGCACATAGCCAGGCATAACCACATCAAGCAGCTCAAACCAAGACTTAAGGAATTTCTTAGTAGTGCCATGCGTAAGGACAAACTGAGCTACTGGCTCATCAAGACCGGTAAGCGGTCTGAGCTCTGGATCATAGTAAGGATTAGGCAGGAATCGCACGTCAATCATAAGGTCAGCCTCAACGGGCAAACCATTTTTGAAGCCAAATGAAAACACACTGACATCCATAAGCTGCTGTTCAGCAAGCTCTGAAAATGCACGACGAAGGCGACTCTTAAGCGTATTAGTGCGCATAGATGAGGTGTCTAGGACCACATCTGCCAGCGCTTTTATGTCTTGAAGCTGTGAGCGTTCCTTAGAAATTGCAGATGAGAGATTTTCTCCCTCCTGCGCCAAAGGATGACGACGGCGATTCTCGCTATAGCGACGCATAAGAACTTCGTCTGAAGAGTCCAGGTAAACAATCTTGTAGGTAAGCTCGTGATCTGCAAGTGACTTCAGCGCTTCAGAAATGTCATCAAAAAGACCTTGCGAGCGCAAATCACAGGTAACAGCCAAATGGCGGCCAACGCCTGTGTTAATGCCCACAAGGTTAGAAAGCTGCAAAATAAGAGCTGGTGGCAGGTTATCAATACAGAAATAACCCATGTCCTCAAACACATGAAGCGCCTGCGTGCGACCCGATCCAGACATACCCGTAATAATGACAATGTCGGGAATAACTGAAGGTGTAGGATCGTTTTTCTTCACAGGCGCTCCTTACATACGTGACGAGAAAACCTTACCGCTCCAAGCGTTAATCCTCAAGTGCTGCAGCAAACCAAGAGGTAATTGAAGTTGGATGTGTAATGGCTGTACCTGAGACAACCGCCCAAGCGCCTGCATCAAGAGCATCTTTTGCGTCTTGTGGTGTGTGAACGTGACCCTCGCAAATAATGGCAATACCTGGGAATTCAGTAGTTGCCTGCTGAAGAAGGGCAATATCAGGGCCATCATCGAGCGTTGTATCAATAGCGGCCTTGTTGTGAGAAAGTGTAGTTGAAACAAGGTCACAACCAGCGGCAACAGCGCGACGAATATCATCCATAGTCATGCAGTCAGCCATAATCAGCACGTCAGACTCCGCACGCAGAGCTGCAACGGTCTCTTCAAAGGTTCTACCATCTGGTCTTGGACGGTCTGTTGCATCCAGGGCAACAACGTCTGCACCTGCGTGAATACAAGCACGCGCATGACGAAGCGTAGGAGTAATGTAGACGCCTTCATGACCCTCTTTCCAGAGGCCAATGACAGGAATTTCAACCCTACCCTTAATGGCAGAGATATCAGATAAGCCCTGGCACCTAATAGCAGCAGCACCGCCAAGCTCACAAGCGCGTGCAATCTGAGCCATAGTCTCTGGATGCCTCATAGGCTCACCAGGATACGCCTGGACGCTAACGATGAGTTTTCCTTTAAGTGACTCAACAAGCTCTGAGTGTGCCACGGTATTCTCCTTACCAGAATGTACGTACGTTAAAGGTATGTGTCTTTGCGGCGTGCTGGATCAGCAAGCCAAGTCAGCAAGCTATTAGTGACTTGGCGCTTCTTGCCTAAAGACGCGTCTCTAAATAGCCAGGTAGAACAAGGTTTTCTGCAGCGCCAATAAGAGGGGCTTCTCCACCAAGGGTTCCCTTCACAATAGGCGTTGCCTGAACAGGAGGCATGGCCTGCAGCTTAAATGCAACCGCGAGCGCCTCGTGCCAGTACTTGCCGCACTCTGCAACGGAGCCAGACAGGATGATGACGGAAGGGTCAAGCATGTTGCACATACTGCCCAAAACCTCACCAAGCGCGCGGCCCGAGCGCTCCTCTGCAGCCTGAGCGATTTTCTCGCCAGCAAGAGCCCTGCGGTCAATCTCTGCGCCATCAAGAGCAGAACCGTCTTCAAGCGTATCGGAGCCACCAAGGCGGACATACTCGCGAATAATGCCAGGACCTGCAGAAACAGGCTCAAGATGAGAAGTTCCACCACACGGGCAGTCAACGCCAGCTGCCGCTGGAGTTGCAACGTGACCAATGTGACCAGCCTCGTCGTGAGCACCCAGCATCAAGATGCCGTGGTTCACAAAGGCGCCACCAATGCCCGTGCCAACCGCTACGGTTAAAACGCTATCTTTGCCGTGGCCAGCACCATGACGAGCCTCGCCCAGAGCGTGAGCATGAACGTCATTAAGGACGCTGCACGGAAGGCCAAACTCGCTGGTAACTGCAGATCCAAGAGCGGTTCCGCCCCAGCCTGGCATAAGCTCATTTGCGTAGGTGATGTCACCCGTACGAGGGTCAACAACACCAGCAGAAGAAATGCCCACGCCAGAGATAGTAAGGTCCAGCTCTTCTGCACGAGCAAGTGCCTCTCTAATTGCCTGCAGAACGGTGGCCAGAACCTGCTTGCCACCCTCTTTTGCGTTAGTTGGGACCTTCTTTACGGACTGGACGTTTGGAGCGTCGGTGCCGTTAAGAGTGACTATGCCGCAGGCAATTTTTGTGCCGCCAATATCAACAGCACAAACATGTGTTGGAGAAACAAACTTAGAGTCCATGGTGTCCCCTCTTGTTTAGAGAAGGCCGTTTGCAATAAGAACCTGCTTGATTGCCTCACGGTTCTGTCCATCAAGTGGCTTAACAGGACGAGGCATCTGGTCAGAATCAAAGATGCCCATGAGGTTAAGTGCGCACTTGAATGCTCCAACGCCAGCACCATAGCCCTGAACGCCTGAAGTGACATCAAAGATGTGGGAAATCTCGTTAAGTCGGTCCTGCTCACGCTTGACCTCTGCCCAGTTACCTTCCTGAGCTGCCTTCCACATGCGGACGTAGCCCTCTGGCTCAACATTAGCAAGGCCAGGAACAGAACCGTCTGCACCAGAAAGAAGGGCGCCGTCAACAACAATCTCATGGCCGGTCAGAAGGGTCAGAGGGTGACCGTTCTTCTCGTTTTCCTGAACAAGATACCTGAAGGAGACGTCATCGCCAGAAGAGTCCTTAACGCCTGCAAGAACACCCTCTGCGCCCAGACGAGCAAGCATCTTCCAAGGAAGCTTAGTGTGAACACAGACAGGAATGTCATACGCAAACAGAGGTGCATCCAGCTCCTGGTGAAGAATGCGGAAATGCTCTTCAACATCAGCTGGGCCGCCAAGTGCGTAGAAAGGAGCGGTTGCTACAAGAGCATCTGCACCCAGTGCGAGGGCACGGCGACCGTGCTCCAGGACGCGCTCGGTCTCGGTATCAATGATGCCCACAAGGACCGGAACACGGTGGTCAACAATGCGAACAGCCTCGCGCACAATCTGATCACGACGCTCATCAGTTGCAAAAACAACCTCGCCAGACGAGCCAAGGAAGAACAGGCCGTCTACACCAGCCTCAATGAGACGATTAATAGAGCGCTCAAATGACACAACATCAAGCTGATGGTCTGGGGTATCTGGGGTTACAACTGGTGGAACAACACCGCTAAATGGTACGTTACTGGACATGCTTTATCCTTTCACACGTTGGAAAATCCAACTGGTTTCATACAACAATGTACTGAAGTAGCCGACCAAAGCATTAATCAAACGCAACTTCAAAGAACCTACGTAATTATAGCCCGCTTAGTTATGACAAAGCCCTGATATAACCTCGCAGAGATAGTTGATTTGCTCGTTCTCAAACTGATTGATGCGCTCGTGGCCAAACTTGGGATACACGCGCATTTCCTTCTGTCCTGGCAAGCGATTGTACAGCGCAAACGTTCCTTCAGTTGGAGCGCTCTGGTCCAGCAGAGCCGTGCCGATAAGCGCAGGCACACGCACCAGCTCTGCCGCGCACGCGCTGTCGAGAAGACCGACCGCGTCGATAGCTGCATCTGACTGCGGAGTGTCTCCGCATCCGACATGTGCTCGCAGGGTTGTTGCGTTGTCGGCAAAGAGCGGGTTCAGTGCCATGGTAGCGATCGGTGCCTTGGGCAGAAGTGCTGCCACAAACAAAGCCTGCGAGCCGCCTAGACCTTCTCCCCAGGTAACGGTTGTGTGCCCGAGGAAGCGCGATGCAACCGCGGTAGTTACCAGTGCGTCATCGATGAGCTGCTTGAGCGTAGAGGATGCAGCGTCATCTGGGTTGATGAGCGCGTGAGCAAGCTCCTCTGCGGTAAAGGTTCCCCTCCAAGCGTCTTTGAGCTGAGGTTCGCACGGGCGAGCCTCCAGAGCTACAACAGGCAGACCAAGTGCCGAGAAGCGCAATAGGTGCAGCCAGCTGCGCACTCCCCGACCAAGATCGGAGAAGAGCACCACTGCTGGCAGCTCTGCCGAAGCGGACAGCTCTGCCGCAGCCAGCGGTTCTGCCACCGACACACCTGCTGGAAGGATGACGCGAGCACGCAGCTGCGTCTGGTCAGTTGAGGTGAATGTGATGCACTTAAACGTTGCCGTCTGGGTAGCAGACGGAAGCTCAACCGCACTCTCTACGTGCACATTTTGTGCGAACGCTACCGACGTCTCCCAAAATGATTCAAAGTTTGATGGTCTAAGCCACGCACCGCGATAAGAACGGGCATCATCAAGCCTTTGTGTTAAACCCCTCATGCTTTCACCTCGCCTTCTGCTTGAGCAGGAAATGACGAGTCCAGCGCTTCAAGAGCTTGCTCTCCCTTGTCTGAGCAGAAGAAATCAATGATCTTATCGTCAAAATCACCAATCTCTTCATGCGCATATCCGGGATAAAGAAGATGTCTCTTTGGGCAGGTCAGAGCATTGTAGGCAGCAAACTGAGCCTCGGGAGGGACAACCGGGTCATCAAGTCCGGTGCCAAAAAGCACAGGACAGGTAACCAGACGTGCAAAATTGACAGAATCAATGTAGGCAAGCTTTGCAAAGACCTCATCAACGCGAGAGCCGTCTGCATCAAACCAACGGGAATAATAACGAATTCCCTCGTAAGCAACCTCGTCAGCATTAAGCTCCCATACGCACCTAAAATCGGTAAGGAAGGGATAAAGAATTGCTGCTCTATTAATAAGGTCTGGGTTAAGTGCACAGGTAGCTAAGCCAATGCCGCCGCCCTGTGACGCACCGTTTACAAAAACGCGGTCTGTATCAATTCCTTCAAGCTCGCGGACAATCCTGCAGAGCAAACGAATATTCTGGTAGAGATGAACAAAGTAAAGATCCTCTACTGGCCCATCCAGTCCAAGCACCAAATGACCTGAGACGGTAGTGCTCTTATAAGAGCTTCCGTCCAAGCTGTGGCCGCCTTGTCCGGGATTATCAAGTGCAACGAGTGAGCAGCCCATACCTAAAAATGAACTCTGCTCAAACCAACTGCGAGAAGACCCTGGATAGCCATGGAACTGTAGAACTAGTGGAGTTTGCACGCCTGAAACAGTTTGCGGACGCAGATACTTTGCGTAGACTTCTGCGCCATCAATACCCACAAACGTTAGGTCAAAAAAATGAGCTAAAGCAGTTGACGTAACCTCTGTTGAAGGAGCAATTTTCCAGCTTAAAGGAGCATTATCTGCTTCCTCCATTCTCGCCGTCCAAAACTCCTCAAAATCTGAAGGATAGGGCGTCAAAGCATGAGCTGCCTTCAACTCTGTCAGCTCAAGCGTTTCTTGGTGCATTTCTCCACCTAACAAGCTAAAAGAGCGCAGCCTAAGCTGCGCTCTAATCGAACAAAACGTAAGCGCTACTCACCCAGTTTAGGATGAAGCAGAGATGGCGCAGCACCCAAAAGCGTCTTAGTGTAAGGATCTGTTGGATGCTCAAAGACCTGCTTAGCAGGACCATCCTCCATAATCTGACCGTGATTCATAACAATGATGCGGTCAGAAACATAGCGGACGGTCTGAATATCGTGCGAAATAAAAATCATCGAGAGACCCAGCTCAGACTTAAGGTCTGTAAGCAGGTTCAAGATCTGTGCACGAACGGAAACGTCCAGTGCGGAAGTAGGCTCGTCAGCAATGATTGCCGATGGGTTCAGAGAAAGCGCACGTGCAATTGCAACACGCTGACGCTGACCACCAGAGAGCTGACCAGGAAGGGCGCGAAGTGCCGAATGTGGAAGTCCAACCAGACCGACAAGCTCATTAATACGGGCTTCTCGCTCCGCCTCTGTTCCTACCTTATGCACGAGCAGTGGATCCATGAGCTGGTCTTTAACAATCATACGAGGGTTAAGAGCAGTTGCTGGATCCTGAAAGACAACAGAGACAACGCGGCCAATCTGCTTTCTAAGCTCTGGAGTACGCTTGGTAACATCCATTCCCTTGAAATACACATGACCGGACGTTGGTGACTGAAGGCCACACATGACATTTGCAGTAGTGGACTTTCCGCAGCCAGACTCACCAACAATACCAATGGTCTCACCAGGCATAAGCTTGAGAGAAACATTCTGTACTGCGTGAACCTTATTAGGCTTAAAGATTGAGCCCGTACGCGTCTTAAACGTAACCGAAATATCATCGAGGAAGATAATTGGCTGCTCTTCAGTTGTTGTAGCCATTTACCTCACCTCCTTTTGAGAACGCTCAAGGTAAGGCACAAGACCATGCTCCTTCAGATACTCATCAGGCAGCTCGGAGAAACGATGGTGCTTACCAGGAATCTCCTTAATAACAGGATGTACCTCAAGACCCAAGTCTGGGTGGCTTGAACGAGGAGCAAACCTATCGCCTGTTGGGAAGTCCTCTGGAGAAGGAACAGAACCTGGTACCTGGTGAAGCCTGGTACCGTCCTGTGCACCTTCCTCAATGGAAAGAACAGAGCCGAGAAGACCGCGGGTGTACTCGTGAACAGAATTGGTCAGAAGCTCAGTAGTAGCTGCCTGCTCAATAACCTGACCTGCGTACATAACGGTAATCTCAGAAGCAACCTCTGCAACAAGTGCAAGGTCGTGGCTTACAAAGATCATTGCGAAGCCAAGACGACGCTGAAGGTCATTTAAGAGCTTGATAACTTGCTTCTGAACAGTAACGTCTAGAGCGGTTGTTGGCTCGTCGCAGATAACCAGAGAAGGATCGCGGGTAAGAGCCATAGCAATCAGAACACGCTGAC
>CALHVU010000038.1 GCA_938036925.1 uncultured Atopobium sp. | reverse complement strand
ATTATTTCTATCATGAGGAAATCCGAGGGACAGAAAATACCGGAAAAAGAAATCGTTAAACAGAAATTTATTGCTGCGGTGCATTCGTATTTTGCTTCGCTTCAAACGCACAATTCCAGTTTGTCAATTACAGGTGACATTAAAAGAGCCAGCCCATTCAAGGTGCTGGCTCTTTCAAAAATTCCATTCTAATTTATGCGTCTGTACCCTCAAACTGACTCTCGTACAGCTTGGCGTAGAAACCACCTTTGGCCAGAAGCTCATCGTGGGTGCCGCGTTCAAGAATTGAGCCGTCCTTGAGGACAAGAATGCAATCTGCACCTTGGATGGTTGAGAGCCTGTGAGCAACAACCAGTGAAGTTCTGCCATTCATGATGGTGTCAAACGCCTTTTGTACCAGCTGTTCTGTTCGCGTATCAATGCTTGAAGTCGCCTCGTCCAGAAGCAAAATAGGCGGATTAGCAAGCATAACGCGAGCAATGCACAGAAGCTGCTGCTGGCCCTGAGATAAAGATCCGCCAGACTCTCCTACCATGGTGTCGTAACCCTGAGAAAGCTGCTGGATAAACTCGTGCGCCTGAGCTTTCTGAGCTGCAGTAATAATCTCTTCATCGGTGGCGTCTGGCTTTGCATAACGGATATTCTCTTTGATGGTTCCCTTAAAGAGCCACGTATCCTGCAGCACCATACCAAACTGTTCTCTAAGCGATGCACGAGTGAGCTTTTGCGTATTGTGCCCGTCTACATAAATTGCGCCAGAATCAATGCTATAGAACCTAAGAAGCAGGTTAATAAGGGTGGTCTTGCCGCAGCCAGTTGGGCCAACAAGAGCAATCTTCTGGCCAGGCTCTGCCTTGAATGAGATGTGGCTGAGCAGCGGGTGCTTGGGATCATAGGAGAACGCCACGTCATCAAACTCAATGGAGCCCTGTGGATTCTGGATGACTTCAGCATCTACTGGATCAGGCTTGATTTCCTTTGCATCGAGAAGATCAAAGACTCGACGAGCGCTTGCATAGGCTGTCTGAACCTGTGTAACAACTGCGGAAATGGCGTTAAAAGGCTTCATGTACTGGTTGGCATACGAGAGGAAGCTTTGTACCTGACCAATAGTAAGCACAGAAGGAACGCCCGTCAAAACGCAAATGCAGCCAAGTCCAGCTACCAGTGCATAAATGAAGTTGTTTACCAGACGCGTAGAAGGGTTAGAGAGCGAAGAGGCAAACTGAGCACGCTCTCCAACTACACGGAGTTTCTCGTTAATGGCTTCAAACTGCTCAATAATGGCATCTTTGTGGGCAAAAGCAGTAATAAGCTCCTGGTTAGAGATCATCTCTTCTGCGTATCCGCCTAGCTGGCCCTGGTAGCCCTGCTGCTTGCTAAAAGATGAGCTTGCGTACTTGGTAATGGCGGATGCAACAATAATAGAGAGCGGTGTAGCTAGAGCAACTACAAGGCCCATAGGAATCGACATATAGAACATGAAGCATAAGGTTCCAATAATGGTCACCACGCCCGTAAGGAACTGCGTCAGGCCCTGCTGAAGGCCGTCACCCAGCTGATCAACATCGTTTACAACCCTAGAGAGCAAGTCTCCCTGAGAATGCGTGTCAATGTATGAGAGTGGAAGGTTTGTTACTTTGGCGTGAGAAGCATCTCTGAGGTCTCGTGTGACCAGATAGGTCAGCTTATTTGTAGACCAAGAAGCTAGCCATTGTGTAGCACTAGCAAGCAAAACTACTAGTGAAAGCTGAGTAAGGATTGGCAGCAGAGCCGCTTCTCCACCCTGGACCAGCCTGATGAGCTGGTCGATGGCACCACCCACAATAATGGGTACCCAGAGCTGCAGAATAACGGTTGCAATAGATGACACAGACGCCAGAACCAGAAAACCTCTGTGAGGAGAAATCCATGCAGCTAGTCGGCGTGTGACTTCTGCTGCGGACATGGAGATAGCGTCAGCGGAGCTGCCTTTGCCGCGCTCAGGAGCGCTGGATGCGATAGCGGAGGTGCTTCCGCCAGAATACATATCGGCCATTACTCCACCTCCTCAGGACGAAGCTGTGAGAGACAAATCTCTTTATACAGCGGACACGTGGCGAGAAGTTCTTTGTGTGTCCCCAGTCCCACTTGTTTGCCATGGTCAAGAACAAGGATCTTGTCTGCCTGCATAACTGCAGCTACACGCTGCGAAATAATGATGCTTGTAGTTGTTGCGCTGAGCTTGCGAAGGGCCGCGCGGAGGTGTGCATCCGTAGCAAAATCAAGAGCAGAGGCAGCGTCGTCCAAGATAACAATGCGCGGGTTTCCCACCAGGGCACGAGCAATGGTTAAACGCTGGCGCTGACCACCCGAGAAGTTCTTGCCGCCACGCTCAACAATGCTGTCAAGTTGATCGGGTTTCTCGCGCACAAAGTCTGCTGCTTGAGCAACCTCAAGAGCTGTCCAAAGCTCTTCATCGGTAGCGTTTGGATTCTTCCAGCAGAGATTGGAGCGAATGGTGCCGCTGACCAGTGAGGTGTGCTGCGGAACGTAGCCAATAAGGGAACGCAGCTGCTCAAACGTATAGGTCTTGACGTCGTGACCAAAGACACTTACGGAGCCACTTTCTGTATCATAAAGACGTGGAATAAGTGAGGCAAAGCTGGACTTACCAGAACCTGTTCCGCCGATGATACCCAGCGTCTGGCCAGCCTGAAGCGAAAGATTGATACCAGAAAGAGCAGGCTCTCCCCCGCCGTCGTAGACAAGCGAAGCATTCTTAAATGCTACAGCAATGCCAGTAAAGTCGGATTCAGTGAGGTCAAAGCGTTTGTTACCGCTATCGGTAAGAGCAGGTTTGGTGTTAAGCACTTCCATCACGCGAGTAGCAGACGCAGTTCCGCGTGTAATGATAATAACCAGGTTAGCAACGTAGCCAATAGCCAAAAGCGCACTGGTCATATAGCTGACAAGTGCCACCACGGTTCCTTGGGATAGAGTACCTGCAGTAATCTGAGGAGCCGCAAGCCAAAGCGTTATGGCAATTCCCAGGTACATAACAAGGAAGGTTGCTGGGTTCAGTAGAGCCGAATAATTTGCAGCATCAGTTGCTGTTTCTGTCTGAGCAAGAACTGCCTCGGAGAATTGTTCCTTCTCTTCTGACTCATGCCTAAAAGCCCTAATAACACGAATACCAGAAAGCATTTGTCGCATATATAAAGAAACGGTATCGAGGCGCTTCTGCAGCTCAGTAAAGAGTGCGGTAGATTTACGTGCTACAAAAAAGAAAATAGCGGCTACTAGCACGGTTGCCAGTAAAAAGACCATACCAAGCTGAGCATCAAGCATAAGAGTGGCAATAATTGATCCAGCCGTTAAGATTGGCCATCTGACCAGCTGACGAATACCCAGAGCAACTGCTACCTGTACCTGATTAACATCGTTGATAAGGCGGGTTACCAGCGTATCTGTTCCCAGTGCAGAAATATCAGTACTTGAGAGCTCTTGAATCTTCTTGAAAATTTCATTACGTAGATCAGTTCCTGTGCGCTGCGAAACAATGGAGGCAATTTTTTGACAGACCAGGGTAAAACTAAAGCCCACAACCGCAATTACTACTAGCAAAATACCGTAGCGAATAATGTCATATATGTTTGCCCCATGTATACCCAGGTCAATCATGCGAGCAATAATCAAAGGTGTTAGAAGGTCGCCAATGACCTCGACACCTTTGCAAAGCAAAGCAACAAAACTCTTACGCCCATACTTTGGCCATACAAATCTAGAGAGCAACTCTCCCATTTACGCTTCACCAAGTTTCTCTGCTAGCGTTAACCACTCGTCTTCCAGCTCCATCAGCGCCGCTTCAGCATCATCAAGCTGCTGCTGCAACTCCATCAAGCGCTGTGCATCTGTTGCGTCAGCAGTGCTCATTTGTTCCCTAATCTGCTCAGGCAGTTCCTGAGCTTTGCCCATGCGGCGCTCAATCGAATCAAAGCGCTTCTTGAGTTCGCGACGCTCAGCGTTGCTCAGAACCGAGCTTTCCTGGCGAGAAGACCCGTCTACCTGCGGCTCATTTGTATCTGAACTGCCGCGCGCACCCGACAACTCCCCCGCTCTTCTCGCCGTTTGCTTTGCAGCATCAACAAGCTTGAGGTACTCGTCAACGCCGCCGGGGACGTGGCGAATGTGGCCGTCTATGAGGGCATACTGGTCATCGGTAACGCGTTCAATCAAGAAGCGATCGTGGCTGACCACCAGAAGAGTTCCAGGCCATGAGTCCAGAAGGTCCTCCAGGACAGCAAGCATATCTGTGTCCAGATCGTTGCCTGGCTCGTCTAGTACCAGCACGTTTGGCTCTTCCAGAAGAACGCACAGAAGTGCTAGACGCCTACGCTGGCCACCGGAGAGGTCTTGCAAGCGATTGGTAAACTCTCGACGGTCAAAGCCCAAGCTTTCAAGCAGCTGCGTAGGGCTCTGCATCTTACCGTTTACCAGGTAACTTGTCTTATACTGGCCAAGCAGTTCAAGAACAGTCCACGTCTCTTTTATGGCAAACGTATCAATCTGCTGAGAAAGCCAACCAAATTTGACGGACTTTCCTACTTTCACCAGACCAGACGTTGGTTGTAACTGCTGCGTCATCAACTCAAGAAGCGTGGACTTACCAGCACCATTCTCGCCCAGAATGCCAAAGCGATCACCAGGACCAATGAGCCACTCAACATGCTTAATGACGTCTGTTTGACTCTCTGATACATCTAACTGCGTTTTAGGATCTGCTTCCGTTGTTTGCGCAGCATTTTTGTAAGCAAACGAGACGTCATGCATCTCAATTACCTGCTTGCCTAGCCTAGAGACTGCCATACGTTTGAGCTCAAGTGTGTTTCTCAGTGGTGGATCTTCGGCCAAAAGTTCCATGGCAGCGTCAATCCTAAACTTAGGCTTTGACGTGCGAGCCTTTGCGCCATGAGCAAGCCAGTTAAGCTCTTTTCTAAGCGTATTCTGACGGCGCTCTTCCATCACCGCTGCCTGTCTATCACGCTCAACCCGAGCTTGAATGTAGGCAGAATAACCGCCGTCAAATGGGTCAATAACACCATCATGGACTTCCCACATGTGATCACAGACTTCATCCAAGAACCAGCGGTCGTGAGTGACCAATATGAGAGCGCCACTTCCTTCCGACCAGCGGTTTTTAAGGTGATTAGCAAGCCACTGAATGGCATGAAGATCAAGGTGGTTGGTTGGCTCGTCAATAAGCATTAAGTCCCAGGTGCCCACCAGCAGTCGAGCCAAATCGCAGCGTCTACGCTGACCACCGGAAAGCTCTCCTACCAGGCCATTCCAGTCCAGATCTCCAATGAGTTCATCAATAATCTTACGAATGCGAGCGCCAGATGCCCACTCGTACTCT
>CALHVU010000037.1 GCA_938036925.1 uncultured Atopobium sp. | reverse complement strand
TGCCGCGCTACTTAAGTACAACACACCACTTGATTTCTGGGGAATTGTTGCTGTCGGCTCAGTACTTCTCGGATGCTATATGACCTTCTCTTGTGCCTATGTTAATCACTGCATTAAGGGTGTTAAGGGTGGAGAAGAGATTACTCTTGCTCATTCAAGCTCTACCGGTCTGCTGATTTCTACATATCTTGCAAAAGCTTTTGGTAACAAAGAGCATGACCTCGAAGAGATCAAAATTCCGAAGCAGTTTGCTTTCCTTCGTGAGATGACTATTGCTCTAACACTGGTAATGACTTTGCTCTTCCTTTGCGTAAGCATTGTTGCAGATCCTGCATGGGTTATGGAAAACATTTCTGGAGGACAGGACGTCTTGGTATATTCAATTCTTCAGGGCATTAGCTTTGGCATGTGGATTACCGTCATTATTACTGGCGTTCGAATGATGCTTGCAGAGATTATCCCAGCATTTCACGGCATTGCAGATAAGATTATTCCTGGAGCAAAGCCCGGTCTTGATGTTCCTCTGCTGTTCCCAGGTTATCCAACCTGCGTGATTGTTGGATTCCTTTGTAGTCTTCTATCTGGACTTGTAGGCATGGTAATTCTTGCTGCAGTTGGATATCCAATTATTGTTTTCCCAGCGCTTATTCCAACATTCTTTACTGGTGCGGCAACAGCAATTTTTGGTAATGCTCATGGTGGTGCTAGGGGTGCAGTAATTGGCTCACTTGCCAATGGTTTTATCCTTATTTTTGGCCAGGCTCTGCTTCTGCCATTTGTTGGATCTTATGAGCCAATCATGCGTATTCTCTCTGAGACCGACTATTGCGTATATGGCCCACTTCTTGGCTACATTCTTCACGCTCTTCCATTCTAAGGATCTCTAATGCAAAAGTATTCCAGCGGTAATGAGCATAATGAACTAGCAAGAAAACTAGCGCTGTATTTGCCGCTGGGATATCCGAATTGGGAAATGTTCTACCGTGTCCTTCAAGAAATTGAAGGACACGGAATCGGATGTGTTGAGATTGGCCTACCAGTAAGTAATCCTTTTATGGATGGGGAGACAATCAAAAAGACGCATGAACTAACATTACCTATGTTAAATGCTGATGTTGTTCGAGAAGAGCTCATTAAAGTTAGGAAGGTCTTTTCCTCGCGCATTGTACTCATGACGTATGCAGAGGGATTGGAAAACTTCAAGGTTAAAGAACTGCCATATTGGATTTATGATGCGATCCTTTGTGTTGATGGCGTTCAATCTCGTAATGATTACTCAGGAATTGTAAGAATATTCTCTGAATCCATGTCGGATTTAGAGATGGAGCAAGCCATTAATGAATCTACTCATTTTGCATATGTGGTCTCTGCTGCAGGTAAAACAGGAGGAGATTTATCAAGTCAGCACGCATATATCGAGACAATCGAAAGGTTAAGAAAGCTTTCCGATTTGCCAGCTTTTGTAGGATTTGGAATCAAAGACAATAAAGGTATAAAAGAAGTTCTCTCAAATGGAGCTGATGGAGCGGTGATTGGCTCTGAATTTATTAGACAGATTGACACAGATGATTTCTCAGCAATAACAAAATTTTTAAATAGCGTTTGTGGTATTTGATATGTGTTTAAATAAAAATGTCACTATCGTGGAAAGGGCTAAAAAATATCAGTAAATTATAGATAAGACAGGGTGATCTACGTTGGATGAAAATTCAAACTACAGAGCATTAGAAGCACTAAAAATAATAGGCGGCATACTGACAGTATCAATTTCGGTTGCTGCACTGGCGTTTTCAATTTATTCTTTTAGCGTAAGTAATCAAACGCAAAAAGAAATAGCTCAGATGCCTTATAAAAGGTATGTAAGTTTTGGCGTAAGTACCCAAGCTATGTATCATACGGATGAAAATATAGATTTATTTCTTAAAATTGAAATTATCAATACTGGCAATATGGGCATTAGTTTTAAAGAAATTAGACTTCAGCAAAAAAGTGGAGAAAATTCTCCGGGAGATATAGCCCTTAGGCCAGATACAGCCCCCAGCAACAGTCCGGAGAGAGTCGTTCAAATTACTCCTCTAGATGAAAAAGTGCTTGAACCTGGCGAACGTGTTGAGTACTGGATACGAGTTACTGATAAAGAGATACAAATTTTAAAAAATGGAACAGTGACATTAGTTGATTCATTCAATAATGAGTTTAGCTGGGGCAGCTCATTTCAATTTGACTCTCTACTGGCAGAATCAAAAAAAGATAAAAAAAGTTATGGGACTACTCCTGATAGTTACAAGACTTTCGAAATAAAAGTACCGCTTCCAGAATAAAAAATCTACTACAAACTGACTTAGATTATGTATATAAGTCAGACATAGGGGTATAAGCAAAACCGTAAAGCAGAAACACAGTATGTGTTCGCGGTTAGCTTGTGCCCCTTTTCAGGTCATCTACCTGTGGGGTTTCTCGCCAAACGGAACGCGTACATAGGAAAGGATGATTCACAATGGGTAAGATTCTAGGAATTGACCTGGGTACTACAAACTCAGCTATGGCTGTCCTTGAGGGTGGAGAGCCAACTATCATCGTAAACGCCGAGGGAGACCGCACAACTCCTTCCGTCGTCGGCTTCCGTGCTGACGGTGACCGCATTGTTGGTAAGGCAGCAAAGAACCAGGCTGTCACCAACCCTGTAAACACTGTCTTCTCCATCAAGCGTTTCATGGGCCGCAAGTTTGACGAGGTCCAGTCTGAGATTAAGACTGTCCCTTACAAGGTTAAGGCTGGCACCGATGGCCGCGCAGTTGTCGAGATTGAGGGCGTTGACTACACCCCAGAGCAGATCAGCGCTATGACCCTTGCAAAGATGAAGGCAGATGCCGAGAAGTACCTCGGTGAGCCTGTAACCGACGCTGTCATCACCGTCCCAGCATACTTCAACGACGCACAGCGTCAGGCAACCAAGGACGCAGGCAAGATTGCTGGCCTCAACGTTCAGCGTATTGTCAACGAGCCAACCGCAGCAGCTCTTGCTTACGGTCTGGACAAGAAGGATCAGGACCACAAGGTTCTTGTCTTCGACCTCGGCGGCGGTACCTTCGACGTCTCCCTGCTTGACCTTGCAGACGGCGTTGTT
>CALHVU010000036.1 GCA_938036925.1 uncultured Atopobium sp. | reverse complement strand
CCCGCATATGAACTGCCTCCCATTTCTTATGTCCAAGAAATGGGAGGCAGTTCAGGATGCGAGGGTTTTGCTTTTAAATTTGAAAGAACGTTTAGTTGAACTTAACAACTTTCTGAGCTACACGATAGCCACCGATGGTGACTGTCTTGCCAATCTTGCCAGGAAGGTTTGTAGCAGTGCCTACAAGACCGTAGCGAGCCTTGCGGTACATCTTCTTATCGTAAGCGCGAAGCTCATCCCAGAGCTCCTCCAACTGATCCATGGCATCCTCGCGGTCGCTCATCTTAGAGAAGACTGAGCAGATAGCCATGATGATAGTGAAGTAACTCATCATGTACGTCTGAAGGCGTGGAGAAGAGATGTCGTCGTAGATGTGATATGCGTGCATCATATTGCGCGCTACGCGCCAATAATGATCAACACGACTTGTTAAGACTTTCTCGTTGACTGATTGATCGTCTCGACCAATAAAATAACGATACAAGTCAACATCAACGTAGAAGATAGTCTTTACCTTAGGGAATGGAACGTAGGCATAGACGTTATCCACATAGAAGGTGTGCTCAGGCATCTGAATATTTGCAGAGCGCAGAACCTCAACGCGGTAGGTAATTGCGTGCATCAAAAGGTACTGAGACAGCTTGAAGCGGCCAATCTCGTCCCAGCCAATAATCTTGTTGGTAGGAACAGCATCGCGATAATCTACAAAGTTCTGTGTGTTATCCTCAACGTGCTCGTAGACGTAGTTGGAGAGTACCAAGTCAACAGGATTATCAGAGGCAATAAAGGTACGAAGCTGCTGAAGGAAGGTCTTCAGAGCATCACCATCTACCCAGTCGTCTGAGTCAATGTTTTTGAAGTACACACCATCAGCATGAGAAACAGCCTTCATAACAGCTATACCGTGGCCGCCGTTCTCTTGGTGAACTGCCTTGATGATGTTGGGGTAGCGCTCCTGCCAAGCGTCGGCTTTAGCAGCAGTGTCATCTTTTACAGAGCCGTCATCAACAATAACAATCTGCACGTCATCGGCGTAATCAGAGCCCTCAAGAATAGACTCAATACAGTGATCCATGTACTCCGAAGAGTTATAGCATGGAATACCAAAGGTGATTGTCTTTTTCATGCAAACTCCCTATGCCTGATGAGCAATAAGTTCGTCAGAAAGTTCCAAAGCAGAAGCAACAACGCCATCCATATCGTAGTAACGATACTCAGCAAGACGACCAACTGCGTGGAAGTTCAGAATGCCAGAAGTGCGCTCCTTGTAAGAGCGATACAGCTCCTGATTTTCTGGCTCGAGAATAGCGTAATAAGGAGTCTGGCCACTCTCTGGAACATAGGCGTGTGAGTATTCACGCATGATGGTTGTTTTACCAGGAAGAACCTGACCAGTCATGTTCTTGAACTCAGTGATGCGAGTAAAGTCCTCACTGGTGGTGTAATTAACGGTACCAACAGGCTGGAACTGGTCCTGATCAAGTGTCTCAAACTGCATATCAAGCGTACGATATGGCAGAGCGCCCTGATCAAGGTTGAAAAGCTCATCCAGAGGACCGGTGTAAATTACCTCACCTGCAAATGGTTTCTCGCAAACAGCCACGTTAGAAGCGGTGAGCTTCATGATGTCACGGACATCAACATCTAGGAAGACGTCAATCAAATCATGATCGAGCATATTCTCAAAGAGCTTGGTGTAGCCCTCTTTTGGCATGCCCTGATAGGTTGCACCTGGGAAGTAACGGTCATCATCGCCGACAAAGATTGGAACGCGACCTGTGATGGACTTGTCAATCTGGTCTGGAGTCTTTCCCCACTGCTTCATGGTGTAATGCAGAAAAACGTTCTCGTAAACGTAGTCGGCAATCTCTTCCAGATCTGGATCGTTTTTCTCGCGAAGCTCCATAATAGGAACTTTGACGTTCTCACCAAACGTAAGAACCAGCTTCTGATAGAGTTTCTCGCCACGCTCTTCACCAAAGGCAAGCTTCAAAGACTGGTGGTTAAAAGGAACAGGCATCAGCTGGCCGTTAATGTTAGCCAGAACTTTATGCTGGTAGTTAGTCCACTCAGTGAAGCGCGAGAGGAACTGGTGAACGCGGTCACTCATGGTGTGATAGATGTGTGGACCGTACTCGTGAACAAGAACGCCCGCGTCATCAAGGCGATCGTAGGCGTTGCCGGCAATGTGGTTTCTGCGCTCAAAGATTGCTACCTTTGAATTGCAGTTTTCTGCCATACGACGAGCGACAACTGCGCCTGCATAGCCAGCTCCAACAACAATAACATCGTAGTTGTCGGGGTTAAAACCGACAGGAAGACCATGATTGATAGACATGTAAACCTCCGTGTGCGCCTAAGTGCGCAGGATTTGTATGTGAAACTTCACTCATTTTAACACGTGGCCATAAAGTGAGTCATGCGGGGCGCAAAGCTGTGCCGTTAGGCGTAAAATATGCAACTGGTGTGAAAATGCATTTCTTGGCTTTTTGTGTCTAGCTTTTATACAAACTACAAGCTGAAAAGTGCAAAATTCAACGAGTCACAGATATCAAAGTATGATTGGAGCACGACACATGAGCAAGTTTCTTGACCGTATGAAAGAAACCGCTAAGTCCGACGTAAAGACTATTGTTCTTCCAGAGGGCGAGGACCAGCGTACCATCGATGCAGCTCAGAAGATTGTTGCAGAAGGTATTGCAAAGGTCATTATTCTGGGCGATCCTGAGCAGATTAATGTTCCAGGCGCAACTGTAGTAGACCCTGCTACTGACGAGCGCCATGAGGCATATGCTCAGAAGTTTGCTGAACTTCGTGCTCGCAAGGGCGTCACCATTGAGGAAGCTCGCAAGCAGATGAACGACGCTACGTACTTTGCAACCATGATGGTCAAGATGGGCGATGCTGACGGACTGGTTTCTGGCGCTTGCCACTCTACCGCAAACACCTTGAGGCCTGCACTGCAGATCATCAAGACCGCTCCTGGTACCAAGCTTGTTTCTGCATTCTTTATCATGAGCACTTCAACTGACTTTGGCGAGGACGGCACCCTGCTCTTTGCTGACTGTGGTCTTAACATTGATCCATCTGCAGAGGAGCTCTCCGAGATTGCTCTTGCTTCCGCTGATTCTTGGCGCGCATTTATGAGCGATGAGCCTCGTATTGCCATGCTCTCCTACTCCACTATGGGCTCTGCTGGCGGCGCAACTGCCGAGAAGGTCCAGGAGGCCACAAAGCTTGCTCACGAGAAGAACGCTGAGCTTGCACTCGACGGCGATCTTCAGCTTGACGCAGCTCTTGTTCCTGAGGTTGGTAAGCTCAAGGCTCCATTCTCTAAGGTAGCAGGAAACGCAAACATCCTGGTCTTCCCTAACCTTGAGGCTGGAAACATTGGCTACAAGCTTGTTCAGCGCTTCAGTGGTGCTGAGGCATACGGTCCAATTCTTCAGGGCATTGCTCGTCCTGTTAACGATCTCTCCCGTGGTTGCTCTGCTGACGACATTGTTGGTGTTGTTGCAATTACTGCTGTCCAGGCTCAGATGGCAGATAACAACTAGTCTTTCTGCACTTCTAACTTGGTATACTAAGCCAGTCTCACAAGAGGCTGGCTTATTCTTTAGCTGGAGGTATCTATGTCTGAAATTATTTCTATTTCTAACGGCTCCCTTACCGCTTCAATTGATACCATGGGCGCGCAGCTCATGAGCTTACGCAAAGGTGAGTCGGAATACCTCTGGCAAGGCGATTCCAACTGGTGGCCAAGACGAGCTCCTATCCTCTTCCCCATTGTTGGCGTCTTAAAAGACAGTAAGGCAGAGTCTGCGGAAGGCACCATCTCTCTTGCCCGTCATGGACTTGCTCGCCTCAACCAATTTGAGGTTGTCGAGGAGAGTACCTCTTCTGTAACGCTCCAGCTAAAAAGCACCGAAGAGACTCGCAAGGCCTACCCCTATGACTTCGAACTTAAGCTGATCTTCTCGGTAGCTGGTGATACGCTGACGCAGACGTATGAGGTCACCAATCCTGCAAACGTTGTACTGCCGTTTACCCTTGGCGCTCACCCAGCGTTCAACATTCCGATCCCTGGTGTTGAGGCAGCCTCTTTGGACCAGTATTACCTCTTATTTACGCACTCCTGGACCAGCTACGGCCCTTCTATTACCGACGATGGACTTTGTGACTACACAACTCCACAGAAGCTTATCGTGGACTCTGATACGCTTCCCCTGTCTTGGGAGCTTATTGATCGCGAGAAGACCATCACGCTTGAGGATGTTCCCGATAGGCGTATTACACTTGCGGCTAGCACAGAAGCTCCTTCTGAGGCTCATGGCATTCAGATGGATTTTGAAGGCTTTGATTATCTGGGCATTTGGAGTGCTGCTCCTGGTTGTCCATTTGTTGCTCTTGAACCTTGGTGTGGCATTGCCGATACCGTTGATTGTGACGGCATCTTTGAACACAAACCGGGCATCATAAGCCTTGAACCTGGCCAAAGTATAGCTAAAACATTGAATATCAGGGTCTTCTAATGCACATTAGAAGAGCTGCTGCTAAAGACCTCTGCGCTGTTGCAGATTTGTACGACATAGGTCGTCAGACTATGTATCAGCAAAATAACACGTTTCAATGGAATGAGAACTATCCTCTTTTAGAAGACGCTGTTGCTGATTATGAAAGATGTGGTCTTTTTGTAGTCGCTGAAGATGAAACATCTGAAGAAATTATTGGTTGTTTTTCGCTCTTGCCCGGTCCTGACGAGGCATACGTCAATATTGCTGAAGGCGCTTGGATAAACAGCCTGGATTACGTTGTTATTCACCGAGTGGCTGTTAAATATACAGGTCACGGAATTGCCTCTTTTATATTCAATTGGATTTGCGAAAACTATTCAAACGTTCGCGCAGATACTCATGAAGCAAATGTCGCTATGACTACGACGCTTACACATGCTGGTTTTGTGTATTGCGGCAAGGTAGTTGGACACGATAAAACACCTCGTGACGCATTTCATTTTGTAGCCTAATAGACAGCGAGAAACGCTTTGAACAAAAAGAGAGCCTGTGAATTAATCTCACAGGCTCTTTTACGTTTAACTTACGTTGTTGTAGCGTGCGTTACTGAGCGCGCCTCTTACCAAGAACACCAGCTACAATAAGAACAGAAGACGCAGCTGCTACAGACGCTGCAGCAAAGGAAGCATCACCAGTTGAAGGAAGCTTAGGCTCCTTCTTCTTTGGCTGCTTTGGCTTCTTAGGAGTCTCTGAAGGTGGAGTGGTTGGAGTTGGAGGAATGTGAGTATTAGTAATAGTAAAGCCACTGGTAACATCACCTGTTACCTCAGCCGTATAACCCTCAACCTCGTCCTCAACAACGGTGTACGTGATGGCTGTGGTAGTGCCAGTCTGATTCTTATCGAGGTTGCTAAATGTTGCAGTCCAGCCATTTGCGTCAGAGAGAACCTCACTCTTACCAGTATCTACGCCGTCTGCATAAAGGTGTACGGTAACTGAAGTAGGACGAGTGCCGTCAGCGTTATTTTGATCTTCCCAAACCTTAGATACAGAAACGCTTACCTGCTGATCGCCAGTTGCAGTACCAGTACCACGAGGATTAATCCACCAACCCTCACGAGTGTAGTTTAGAATGTTGCCGTCAAAATCGAGAGTTGCTCTGTTATCAACCTGAGATGCATTGGCTGGAACAATAGTCTTGTACTCAAGCCAGCAGTCCTGAATGAGTGGATTAAAGCCAGCAAAGTTAACCTGATCATTAAGGCGAGCAAAGTCAAGAGTGTAACCATTAGGAGTAAAGGTAATTGCAGGAAGAATCTGATCTGCAGAAAGAGTCTGAACAGCACCGTTAATAAGGTGGAGAACAAAAGAGTGCTTAAGATATGGGCCTGCAAGCTCGTCTGAAGGATTAACACCAGTACCAGTAAGCTTTAATGCATCAACGGTATAAGGATTTACAATCTGATCCTTGATTGTTGTATTAAAAAGGCCAACCTGAGTAATATCACTTGGAGTAATATTAACAACCCAACTGGTCACATAGTAATCGCTTCCGGTCTCAATAGTTGCACCAGAAGGAAGAGTATAAGTTGTTTCTGCGGTTGCGCCAGTCCTGTTGTACTTGGTAATTGCAGGATCCATTGCGGCAATAGAGCCACCATACGTCATGTTAAGATGAGTGTTTCCAATGTAAAGCGTTGTACTTCCACTGCCTCGTTGAGCAATATCGTTTGACCAATTAAGCGAAAAAGACATCTGACCATGAACGTTAAGAAGACCCGCAATATTGTTATTGAAGGTAACAGTCATAGTATTAGGGTTACTGGTAGGAGTTGCAGTACCAACAGAAATACTATTTCCGTTTGCATCTACACCCATAACCTCAAAAGGAGCTGGAGTATTATTTTCAAGTTCCGCAGGAATCCTAATGGTAAATGTGTCACCTGGCTGTGCTGGCCAACCATTATTGTTGAGTGCATAATCAAAACTAACGCGTACGTTACTGCCACCCAAGCTTGTATAACTAATATTTGAAATATTTGGCGTATACTCAATAGCCTGTGCTTGAGTATTGAATGCCGTAAGCGCAGCAAATACAGTGAGCACAAACATAACCGCAAAGCTCAAAGACCTGCTAACTAAACCCTTAGACTGCATGATGCTCCTCACAGCTAGTTCAAAGATTTATTTATCTGCACACAAATAGCTGTACAAAACAATAAAATTTCTTTGAAACTCTAACTTCTTACTTAAAAATATAAAGTTCTAAAGTACTCATGTCAAAGAACTATCTATATCTTCATAAAAAAACTCCCGCACAGAGTGCGGGAGTTAGTAATTATTTGGATTGTAAGTAAAGCTTACTTACCCAGAAGCTCCTGAACGTCAAGAGCAATCATATACTCCTCGTTGGTAGGTACAACCAGGACACGTACCTTTGAATCTGGAGCAGAGATGTCACGGATTTCACCAGAGCGAACTTTGTTCTTCTCCTCATCAATCTTGACACCCATCCACTCAAGCTCTTTGACAACGCCAAGACGCATCTCATCAGAATTCTCACCAATGCCAGCAGAGAATGCCATGGTATCAAAGCCGTGCATAGCCTGAGCCATCTCCATGATGAGCTGAGACGTACGATAATAGAACATATCAAGTGCAAGCAGGCAGTCCTTATCGCCAGCGTGAGCGCCATCCTCAATATCACGAGAATCGGAATGACCAGACAGAGCGAGAAGACCAGACTGCTTGTTCATCATAGTGTCAATCTCATCGATGGAGTAACCACCAACGCGAGAGAGATAGAAGACAGTAGCTGGGTCGATAGTGCCGCAACGAGTACCCATGATAAGGCCATCAAGTGGAGTAAGACCCATGGTGGTCTCAAGATCGCGACCATCCTCAATAGCGGAAAGAGAAGCACCAGAACCAAGGTGGCAGCTAACCAGCTTGTGAGTCTGACCGTTGGTAAACTCATTGGTTGCTCGCCAAATATAACGATGAGAAGTACCGTGAGCGCCGTACTTGCGGACGTGGTACTTATCAACAACATCGCGAGGAAGAGCATAGCGATGTGCCTTCTCTGGCATATTGAAGTGGAAAGAAGTATCGCAAACGATTACATTACCGACCTCTGGGAAGAGTTCGCGGCAAATCTCAATAACATCAGCCTCAGCATAATTATGAAGAGGAGCAAGTGGAGCAACCTCACGAACCTGAGCCAAGACCTTATCGTCTACAACAGCGGACTCTGGGAAGTACCAACCACCCTGAACAACACGGTGACCAATGCCATCGATTGGCTTATCAATGGTCTTAAGGATGTCAAAGACATGCTTAATAGCAGTCTTGTGATCAGGAAGAGCAACCTCAAGCTTCTGCTTCTCTCCACCAAGCTCCTCGTGACCAACAAAAGAACCTTCGATACCGATACGCTCGCAGTTTCCTTTTGCGTAAACCTCGCGGGTGTCAACGTCAAGAAGCTGATACTTAAGAGATGAGCTACCTGCGTTGATAACCAGTACGTTCATGTGACTCCTCTTTCCGTGAAGCAGTGCAGACTAGTAAGTCTTCCTCTCCTACTTCAAATAAACATAACCGCATGACATCATAAACCCCAAGATACCCCGGAGTTAAATAGACGAGCAAAAAACTTGAATATTTTTATTTTCCGCCCATAGAATCATTCAACTGCTTGCCACCTAAAATGTGGAAGTGGACGTGATTGACTGTCTGACCACCATGCTCTCCAGTGTTGGTAACAACGCGGAATCCAGTCTCCTTAATTCCTGTCTTTTCTGTTACCGCGGCTATAGCCTTAGTAACACTCTCAAGGGTTGCAGCAGGAATACCATCAATGATGTTGTCGTAGTGGTTCTTAGGTACAACAAGAACGTGAACAGGAGTAATAGGATTTAGGTCATTAAAAGCTACAACGTTTTCATCCTCATAGAGAAACTCTGTAGGGATTTCTTTGTTAGCAAGCTTACAAAAAATGCAATCAGACATAACCTCTCCTTTACTCGTCTAAATATGCAGTAGAAGGTGCAGCGGTTGTATCAGTAATTGCAGCTCCTGCCTGGGACTCATCAAGCAGAACCTTAACCTTCTGCTCTGCAGTATCAAGCCTTCCACGAAGATCCTTTACCAGCTCAACGCCACGAGCATACAGAGCCAAAGACTCCTCGAGCTCCAAATCTGTGCCCTCAAGCTTACGAACAATCTGCTCAAGCTCAATAGAAGCATCTTTAAAAGTCAGCTCTTCGGTCTTCTTAGTATCCATGTTGTTCCCCTTATCTATGAAAGCTCAATGTCAGAAACAGTCGCCTTAATTGTTCCATCCATCATTTTGACCAGTAAAGAATCTCCAACCGAGGCGTCTTTGGCCGTTTTAATGACAGATCCCTTTTCATCTTGGACATATGCATATCCCCTCGTAAGAACCTTTAGAGGAGAAAGCGCGTCTAATTTTCCTGCAAGCGAAGACAGCAAAGCCTCATGTGGATGGAGCATGGCAGCACTAGCTCTGGTTAGCCTTTGTGACTCAACAGAAAGCGTCTCTTTCTTTCTTGCAAGAAGCGCTGGCAGAGCGTCCATAAGCCTTTGCTCAGTCTGATTAAGGTCTTCTGTTCTTGTAGAAATAATATAAGCAGGATCTTTCAAACAAGGACGGTCAGACAGCTTTTCTAACTGGAATTTTTTACTTGCTAGAGCATTTTTCATTGCCAAGTTAGAGCGTTGCTCAACAGTTGTAAGTCCCGTTTTATAGAACTGCAAAATCTTTCTTGTAGCATTTCCAAGGCGAGAAATTCTGTTGTTAAACGTAGTTTGTAACTCACTAATAGCGGGAGCCACAGACTCTGCAGCAGCAGTTGGCGTTGAAGTCCTTCTATCAGAAACCATATCTGCAATGGTGGTATCGGGCTCATGGCCAATGCCCGTGATAACAGGAACTGGACATGCAGCAATAGCGCGAGCCACTCCCTCGTCATTGAAACACATAAGATCTTCAAATGAGCCACCACCACGCACCAGCAAGATTGCATCTGGTCGTGTAGTTGCAGCAACCTGGAGAGCTCTCATAATAGTTGCAGGTGCATGAGTACCTTGAACAGCACAGCCAGATACCTCAAGCTCTACAAGAGGGTTTCTGCGCGCAAGCGTACGCTTAACATCATCAATGACGCTGCCAGAAAGTGAAGTAACTACACCAATGCGTGTGCAAAACTCTGGAATGTAGCGCTTTCTGGAAATGTCTGTAAGACCCTCTTTTTCTAGCTTTTTAGCAAGCTGTGCCACCTTTTGGCGAAGGTCTCCTTCTCCGGCGATCTGAATAGTACGCGCATGAAAAGAAAGCTTGCCGCTTGAAGCGTAAATATCAAACTTTCCTGTCATCTGGATTTTCATGCCGTCTTGCAACGTAATGCCACTAGCAGCATAAATCTTTGACCAGACAATAACTGCCATAGAACTAACAGGGTCTTTTACGTCAAAGTAACAATGCCCAGACTTATAGTTTGGACCTCTAAATCCAGAGACCTCTCCAACCACCGTCATAGATGGCATTGAGGCAACTTCATTTTTTGCAAAGAGCACCGCATCAGATACCGAAAGAACAGAATCTTCTTTCTCTTGAATCTGATCCATTATTAATTCCTGCTTCTGGAAGAACCAAGCAGATATAGAAGCTGGAGTGCAGAAACCATTGCAGCGGCTACGTAAGTAAGAGCAGCGGCAATCAGTACCTTTTTTGCGCCATTGTAGTCAAAGCCTGCAGGAGCGTTTGCCTTCAAAAAGGCCAATCCACGCCTTGAAGCATCAATCTCTACAGGAAGCGTAACTATATGGAACAAGAAGGTAAATGCATACAGCCAAATTGCTAGCACGGTCATGCCTGAAACATTTAGCAAGACACCAGCAATAAAGACATAGATCCATGCTGCGGATGCTAAATTAACAACAGGAACAAGAGCGGAACGAACGCGAGATGGCATGTACATCTTAGCGGTCTGAACAGCATGACCTGCTTCATGACAAGAAACAGCAACTGAAGCTACGCTACCCTCAGAGAAATTTGCATCAGAGAGGTGTAGACAATTGTCACGTGGATCAAAGTTATCGGTGAGCTCACCAGAAATTCTCTTGATGCCAACATTGGCTGCTCCGTTAGTGTCCATCATGGTACGAGCAACAGAAGCGCCGGTAGCATTAAACCCTGAAGGAACGAGAGAGTACTTTTTAAATTCATGTTTGATGTACCACTGAGTACCCAATCCGAGCACCAACGAGGCAACTACTAGAATAACGTATGGGATAAACGCACCTGAGTAATACATGTTTTTCTCCTATCTATGTATAGAGATGAGTATACCCAACTCACCGGACAAAAAGTCAGGTTTGCAAGAGTAATCATGCTTAAACCTAGGTAAAACGCTGCTTTTACAGTAGCTCTACTCGACCGTTTTTAACTGTTAGACCTACCTCGCCATTGAGCAGTCCAACAAGCTGCTTACCTACTAATTGATAGCGCCATCCGGTTTTAAGTCTTGCCTCAGACCTATCCAAAAGCAGATCAGTAAGATCATCTTTATTGGCAATTAACGGAGATGCAATTCCCTCTTTTTCTGAAACAATCCTGATAAGAGCATACATAAGCTCAACAACACCTTCAGAGCCAGCTGAAGGATGAGCATGATGCTCGATTTTTGGACACTGATCTGCGGGTGTCTTTTGTCCACGCTTAATTGCATCTAGAAGATGCACTACCCCACCTTGAGAGATTTGCTCAGTGCCGCGGATTTTGCGCAGTCTATCTGGTGTTGTAGGAACACGGCGACAAATCTCAATAATGAGTTCGTCAGAAAGCACCCACTTACGTGGAACATCTCTTTTAGCAGCAGTTTCTTCTCGCCAGGCACACACTTCTCGAGCAATAGCAAGTTGTCTGCGCGTAAGCGAGCCAGAACGTTTTAAACGGAGATATGCCTGATAGGGGTCTCGGCGATACTGCTCAATATTAGTATGCTGGTCCATCTCTGGCTTTACCCAGCTCAGACGATCAAGCTTGATGAGCTTCTCGACCATTTGATTGTAGATTGCGGGAAGATATCTCACGTCATCCTCGGCATATACCAGCTGCTCTTTATCAAGAGGTCGCTTTGACCAGTCTGTTAAAGACTCAGCCTTAGCAAGCTTAACGTTAGCAAAATTTTCTACCAGACCGGCGTAGCTCACCTGTTGACGCATGCCCAAAAATGCAGCTGCTACCTGCGTATCAAATACAGGAGCGCATGCGCAATCCATTTTTTCTAGCAAAACTTCAAGGTCTTGTGAGCACGCATGGAAAATCTTGATAATCTGCGGATTTTCCAGGAGCTCTTTAAGCGGAGTCAGGTCATCAATAAGTAAGGGATCAATCGCAGCAATCTCTGAACCTGTGGAAACCTGCACCAAGCAAAGCTTGGGAAAGTAGGTTTTCTCGCGAAGAAACTCCGTATCAACTGCAAGGATATGCGAAGTCTTTGCGCGCTCACAAAATGCGGAAAGTTCTTCTGAGGTTGCTATATACAATGCGTCCATCCAATTGCCGATTAACTACCTAACGTAAAGCGATACACTCATACGTATCAAAATGATATACCAGCTTGTCGCAAATCTTCGGAGGATATATGAGAACCCTCATCATTCACAATCCTTGCTCGGGTTTTAGCTCTGACGCAATCTTTGAATTTGAGCGCGCTCTTCTGAAAAGTGGCGACGAATGTCTGGTAAAGCTGGTTGAAAGCCATTGGCGCACAGATGAGGTTCTGAGTTCTGTTCAGCCTGAAGATTTTGACGTAGTGGTGCTCTCGGGCGGAGATGGCACCGTATCAAGCCTGCTCTACGGCCTTAGAGGATGCCAGACACCTATTTTGGTCTTTCCTTCTGGAACCGCTAATCTTCTGGCCGCAAGTATTGGAAATGCTCCTGAGCCTAACGCGCTAGCACTAGCCTGCAGAAACCTTCAGACCGCTCAGCTTGACCTAGGTGAGATTACCTGGACCACGGTATCGGGAGAAACCCATGTAGCTGGAGTTCCTTTAATGGCCGGTACAGGCCTTGACGCAGAAATTATGCGTTCAGCTATCCCCCACAAACAAACCTTCGGAGAAGCCGCGTATTTTACTGCGGCCCTAGCCAACCTTATGCCGCCAGTACACGACTTCAAAATTACTGTTGATGGCAAAGTACATGAGCTTCAGGGCATTGGCTGCCTTATTGCAAACAGCTCCATGATGCAAGCAGGAATTGAACTGGCACCTGGTAATCGTATGAATGACGGTCTGCTTGAGGTTATTGTCATTGAGACTCACATGACTGCAAAGCTGGTACGCCCACTGCTTTCTGGTTTCTTTGATCGCACGGGAGACTCGCTTGGTAGACCCTACCTCAATAGCTTTAGCGGCAAAGAAATTACCGTTGAATCAACTGCGCCTATGCCACTGGAAGTAAATGGCGAGGTCACCTGCCACGACATCTACGCCTATTCTGCTAGGTGTCTTCCTGGCGTGGTAAACGTTGTGGTGGACCACATGAGCCCTTACAGTAAGAAAGCATAAGCACAGTTAAACGGCACTTTCTATACTGTCAGGGAGCGCGTTTTCTTTTCTTTCGTTTTCGTAACATTCAGCCAAAAAGATTGCACGTAACCGTCAGATTAACTAATCTTTTATAGATACATTGCTAAGGTACGCTCACGATTTTCTAATGTGTGCGCACAGATGATGGGATATTTTTTGGTTGACGTTTCTAAAATTCGCGAGAGGTTCGATGAGCTTTCGACTCCTATTCTGAAGTCTGGAAGACTCTATCAGCTTGCAACTTTTACACAACATGGAACTACCAGCACGCTCGACCACGTTATTGCGGTTGCTTATAGCAGCCTTGCATTTGCTATGAACGCTGGCATCAAAGTTGACGAGCATGCCCTTGTACGTGGCGCGCTTCTGCATGACTACTACCTCTATGATTGGCACGATCACGAGGCCGCGCCAGACAACTGGCACGGATTTACGCACCCTCGCCATGCACTTGATAATGCCCGCGAGGATTTCCCTGATTTAACCCCTGTTGAGGAAGACATCATCTTGCATCACATGTTTCCTCTGGTTCCTATTCCCCCTCATACCAAAGAGGCTTGGATTGTAACAACTTGCGATAAAGCTTGTTCAACTGCAGAAACACTAACAGGCAATCCATACAAAAAAGATGGTTTCCGCCCAACGGGTTTCTCGACACCTGAAAGCGATTTTCAGGGCACAACAAACAGTGAGTCAGATGAGTTTAACGACTACATGGATTACGGAAACCTCTCGTGAGCACTATGACTGAGACGCTACGTACACTCTTTGCACTCGATAAGAATATTGAGCTCTTTGTGCAGTATCTGCCTCAGATGGTCATAATTTTTGCGCTGATTTCTTTCGGTGGTTGGGTGTACGAGACCATTTATTGCTCCGTTGTTGAGGGAGAATTTACCAAGCGCGGTTTTCTTTTTGGTCCTACCTGCCCTATTTATGGCATTGGAGCGCTTGCGGAATGGCTGGTACTTGGCCAGATTTCTAATCCAATTATTGTCTTTATTATTGGTGCAGTTTTAGCCACAGTTATTGAGTACTCGACCGGACTCTTTTTGGAGCGTCGCTTTAAAAAGAAGTGGTGGGACTACTCCATGTTTAAATTCAACTTGCATGGTCGAATTTGTCCCCAGGCCAGCGCAGTATTTGGTGCGTTTTCTGTTACCTCAGTTTTTGTGCTAGTCCCAACGATGCTTAATATTTTGATGATTTTCTCCAAGCATACTGTCTCGGTTGTGGCGTTTATTGTGGTTACGCTTTATTTTTTGGACACGGTTGCTAGTCTTCTTTGGAATGGACCAACCACTCATCACAAAGTTGAAGCCGCAGCTCAAGATGCATCAATGAAGGTTGAAGAAGCCGCACAGAATGCGTCACAGAAAGTAAACGCTGCAGCGCAAAACGCATCGCAGAAAGCAAACGCAGCAGCTCAAAAGGCAAATGCAGCGGCCCAGAATGCAACTCTTATTGCTACCCAAAAGGCTCAACAGGTTTCGCAAAAAGTCCAGGTAACTAAGAAGAAACTTGACGATACCACGCAAAAAGTCAGAGACCGCTTGCCGGGTTCGTTCCCATGGGACAACTAGACGGGTTTCTCGACATATTGTAATACCTCAGCAAACGCTGATTTCGAGTTTGGATTTGTATGTACACTATTGAAAGTAGAGTCAGATACAGCGAGTGCGATGAGACCGGAAAGCTTTCCCTGGTAGGCGTTATGAACTATTTGCAGGACTGCTCGACGTTCCATTCAGAAGATATTGGCCGCGGCTTTAAGCAGCTGACCAGCGAGGGATACGCATGGGTCCTGGCAACTTGGCAGATTCAGGTTGACCGACTCCCTCAATTTGGCGAGAAGATCTGCGTGGGTACCTGGTCATATCAGATGAAGGGTCTTCAAGCATCAAGGTCATTTGTCATCAATGATGCAAGCGGCACAAACATCGTAAAAGCTGATTCTACCTGGTATTTAATGGATATTAAAGAGGGTAAGGCAGCTCGCGTTCCAGAGAGTGAGAGCATTTACATTACTGGCGAACCTCGCGTAGATTTACCGCCTACACCTCGCAAAATTGCACTTGAGGGAAACGCTGTTGAGGGTCCAGCCATTCTAGTTTCTCAGCAGCACCTAGATACAAACAAGCATGTCAACAATGCTCAATACGTGCTCATGGCTGTCGACACGCTTGTGGCCCTTGGTTATTCTCACAAGCTGCGCCGCATTGTGGTTCAGTACAGAAGCCAGGCGCACTTAGGCGATACCATTACTCCCCAGGTATACACCGATGAGACGGGTTTCTCGGTAGTGCTCAAAGATGCCGAAAATTCCACCATCTTTGCAACAGTCAGACTGGAGGGATAACATGTCCGAGGCCAAGACAGTCAATGTAGCTGCGGCAATCTTCTATAAGGACAACAAAATCCTTGCCGCTTGTAGAGCTGACGCGGATAATGCTGGCTTCTGGGAGTTTCCTGGTGGAAAAGTTGAGGCCGGAGAGACCTCTGAGCAGGCACTACGCCGAGAAATTCAGGAAGAGCTGCACTGTAGCGTGCAGGCGGCGTTCTTCTATGACACAGTAACTTACTCCTACCCTACCTTTGATCTGCACATGGATTGTTTTGTCTGCACCCTCGGCGAGTCTGAAGAGCCTGTTGCAGATCCGCAGGTTCACTCAGAGCTTCGTTGGCTTGCTCAAAACGAGTTGCTTGACGTGCAGTGGCTTCCAGCGGACATTGAACTTATCAAGCAGCTTGGCACGTTCTGGAACGATGTCTTTGCGTCGCAGCACCTGTAGAGACTGCGGGGCGCGCGAGCCGCGGGTGCAAGCGCTGCGGGTGCAGGCGAGCTGCAAGCGTGGACAAATCGTCGTGTGCAGAATACTTTGCAGAGAATGTGGAGTGACTAAAAGAGGGGTTTCTCGCCATGAAATCCTTGGGCGACGACGGGTATCATCAAAGTATAAGCGTTTGATTGAGGATTGATGGCAAAGAAAGACGACAACCAAGATACCAGGCACAACAGGCATGAATTTGGCGACGAGGGCCCTGACTTTGACCCAAACGATCCGTCGCAGATGCCTGATGGCTCTCCTTTTCCTGCGGGCTTGCTATTTTTTATAGTTATTATGATGCTCTCGGGATTGGGACGTTCTTGTGTTGCGAGCAATCAGACTTCCTCAAGCCCGCTTTTTGGGGACCCCTACAGCGCTTATACTGACAGCAACTGGTAATGTGTTTGGCAGTGACTTGTCTGGGGCTTGGCAGACGCGCAAATACCTGGTGTTTATTGCAATTTGAACGGTAATTTGAAGGATTGAACATGAGTAAAGCAGATCGCATTTTTATTGATATGTGCTCCGACATTATTGAAAACGGTACCACCACTGAGGGCGAAAAGGTTCGTCCTACCTGGGAAGACGGTACTTCCGCATACACAATCAAGAAGTTTGGCGTCTGCAATCGTTACGATTTGCGTGAGGAATTTCCTGCGCTAACGCTTCGCCGTACCGCTCTCAAGAGCGCCATGGACGAGGTCCTGTGGATTTATCAGAAGAAGTCCAACAACATTAACGACCTCAACTCTCACATCTGGGATTCATGGGCTGATGAGTCCGGCTCCATTGGCAAAGCTTACGGCTATCAGGTTGGACAGGTTTCTCACTATGCTGACGGCGATTATGATCAAATGGATCGCGTGCTCAAGGATCTCAAAGAGAATCCTTTCAGCCGTCGTATTATGACCAATCTGTACACCTTTGCCGACCTCTCCGAGATGAACCTCTACCCTTGCGCATTCAACGCAATCTATAACGTTACTCAGGAGCCAGGCAAGGAAAAACCAACGCTTAACCTGCTACTTGTTCAGCGTAGCCAGGACATTCTTGCTGCTAACAACTGGAATGTTTGCCAGTACGCCATCCTGTTGATGATGGTTGCGCAGGTTAGCGGCATGGAGGCCGGCGAGCTTGTTCACATGATTGCCGACGCTCACATTTACGATCGCCACGTGGATATTGTTAAAGAATTGATTTCTCGCCCAACCTTTGACGCACCAAAGGTGAGCTTGAATCCTAACGTCACCAATTTCTACGACTTTACTACTGACGACCTCATTGTCGAAGATTATCAGCACGGTCCGCAGATTAAGAACATTCCGATTGCGGTTTAGGCGCAGTTGCTTCGGACGCGGCTGGCGCTGCAGGCACGCCCGAGCGAGCACGGCTGGCGCTCCAGGCACGCCCGAGCTAACGCTCAAGCTAAGATCATCATTTCATGTAAGACGATACTTGCCAGGAGAACCACATGAACGCAATTGTTTCTGTAACACGCGATTGGGGCATCGGATGCGACGGAGATCTTCTCATCCCCAACAAGGCCGACATGAAGTATTTTGTTGAGCACACGCGCGGTTGCACGGTTGTCATGGGCAGAAAAACGCTGGAGAGCTTCCCTGGTGGACCGCTTAAAGGTCGCCGCAACATTGTCATTTCTAGAAATGCCAATTACCAGGTCGAAGGCGTTGATGTGGTGTCGTCGGCAGAGGAAGCGCTTCATTTAGTTGCGGATGAAGCTCCCGAGAAGGTCTGGCTTCTTGGTGGAGCTTCGATTTACCGCGCCCTTCTCGACAAGTGCTCTTACGCGTACGTCACGAAGCACGACACCGTGGTTGATGCGGATACGTACTTCCCCAACCTGGACGAAGATCCTGCGTGGGAAGTTTGTAACGAGGAAGATGGCGGCGTGACTCCAGAAGGTATCGCTTTCAAGTTTGTGACCTATCGACACGTTTAGGCGTTGTGGGGGCCTACCAAGAGCGTTTTTGTTGTTGCGCACTAAACTCGCATTATTGGAGCAATGTATAGCCTTTTTTGACAGATTAAGTGACATAGATGTGTTTTGAGAATCTCTAGCAACAGTTTCAATCGAACTTGCGCATCAGACAATCAGGCAGTAAGTTCAGAAGACTAGAAAAAGAGCCGGTTACCTGGGGTTTAGGTAACCAGCTCTTGTTTTGTGCTTTATGCGCTACAAGTCGGAAGCTGTGAATGCGTGACGCAATGGATGCGCTACGTAGCGGCCGCAGCTGTGACGCACGCGAGAATTAGTCCTCGTAGAAGCCTGGCTCACGGCCGTAGTAAGCATCCAAGTAGAGCTCGCGAATCTCGGAGACAAGTGGATAGCGTGGGTTTGCGCCAGTGCACTGGTCATCAAATGCCTGCTCAGACATCTCGTCAAGGGTATCGAGGAAGTACTTCTCATCTACGCCGTAGTCCTTGATGGTCTCCTTGACGCCGATGTATGCCTTGAGCTCCTCAATCTTCTTGACGAAGTTCTCAAAGACCTCACGGTCATCCTTACCGGTAACACCGCAGAAACGACCTGCCTCAGCATAACGTGCAAGAGTGTGTGGGTGATCGTACTGTGGGAAGGTACCCATCTTTGTTGGGCGCTCGGCTGCGTTGTAGCGCATAACGCGAGTAAGGATAACTGCGTTTGCCCAACCGTGTGGAATGTGGTGGAAAGCGCCCAGCTTGTGAGCCATGGAGTGGTTGACACCCAGGAATGCATTAGCAAATGCAAGGCCGCCCAGGCAGGAAGCGTTTGCCATGTGGTCGCGTGCCTCGACATCGTTTGGATTGTCATAAGCACGTGGCAGGTACTCAAAGACCAGCTTCATACCACGAAGAGCCATACCGTCTGTGTAGTCAGATGCCATCATGGAGACAAATGCCTCGAGGCAGTGAGTAAGGACGTCAATACCAGAAGCAGAGGTCAGACCCTTAGGCTGGCTCATCATGTTGTCGGTATCAACGATTGCCATGTTAGGCAGCAACTCGTAGTCTGCAAGTGGGTACTTAACGCCATTGTCAGCATCAGTGATGATAGCAAATGGAGTTACCTCGGAACCGGTACCAGAAGAGGTTGGGATTGCAACGAAGAATGCCTTGTTGCCCATCTTAGGATAGTTGTAGACACGCTTGCGGATATCCAAGAAGTCTGCTGCCATGTCCTCAAACTTCTCCTCTGGGTTCTCGTACATGGACCACATAATCTTACCTGCGTCCATAGCAGAACCGCCGCCGATTGCGATGATACAGTCTGGCTCGAAGGAGCGAATGCGAGCTACGCCCTCAAGAGCGCACTGAAGGGTTGGATCTGGAGCAACATCCCAGAATGAAGAGTGAACAATACCCAGGGAATCCAGGGTCTCCTCGATAGTCTTGGTGAAGCCACTCTTGTAAAGGAACTGGTCTGTGACAATGAAGACGCGCTTCTTGTTATAGACCTCTTTAAGCTCACGGAGAGCAAGAGGCATGCAGCCCCTCTTGAAGTAGACCTTCTCAGGTACACGAAGCCAAAGCATATTCTCTTGCCTCTCTGCAACAGACTTGTAGTTAAGCAGGTGCTGTGGGCCAACGTTACCGGAAACGGAGTTGCCGCCCCAGCTGCCGCAGCCAAGGGTTAGGGATGGAGCCATCTTGAAGTTGTAGAGGTCTCCAATACCACCCTGAGAGGAAGGTGTATTGATCAGGATACGACAGGTCTTCATTGCCTCCTGGTGCTTAGCAATCTTCTCTTTCTCATTGATGTTGACGTAAAGAGAACTGGTGTGACCATAGCCGCCATCAGCAACAAGACGCTCAGCCTTAGCAATAGCCTCGTCAAAGTTCTTTGCGCGATACATACCTAGAACTGGAGAAAGCTTCTCGTGAGCCATCTCTTCTGAAGGCTCAACAGAGGTTACCTCACCAATAAGAATCTTGGTCTTCTCTGGGACGTCGACGCCAGCAGTCTTTGCGATGAAGTGAGCAGACTTACCAACAATACCTGCATTAACAGCACCGTTGACAATAACAGTCTTACGGACAGCGTCAAGCTCCTTACCATGCAGGAAGTAGCAGCCGCGATCAGCAAACTCCTTCTTGACCTGGTCATAAACGCTATCAAGGACGGTAACAGACTGCTCGGAAGCGCAGATCATACCGTTGTCGAACGTCTTAGAGTGAATGATGGAGCTGACGGCAAGCTTGATGTCAGCGGTATCGTCAATGATAGCAGGAGTGTTACCAGGACCAACGCCCAGAGCTGGCTTACCAGAAGAGTAAGCTGCGTTAACCATACCTGGGCCACCGGTTGCCAGGATGATATCGGCGTTGCTCATGACTGCTGCAGTCATATCAATGGTAGGAGCTGGTACCCAGTCGATAATACCCTTGGGGCAGCCGGCCTTCTCGGCAGCATCGCGAACAATACGAGCAGCAGCAATAGTGCACTCTTTTGCGCGTGGGTGTGGGGAAATAATAATGGCGTTTCTTGTCTTCAGAGCAAGAAGTGTCTTGAAAATAGCGGTAGAGGTTGGGTTAGTAGTTGGAATAACTGCAGCTACGATACCCATTGGCTCGGCTACAACTCGATAACCTGCAGCTGGATCATCCTCTACAACACCACAGGTCTTCATGTCCTTGTACTTGTTGTAAATGTACTCTGCTGCGTAATGGTTCTTGATAACCTTATCTTCCATTACACCCATGCCAGTTTCTTCAACTGCCATGCGAGCAAGAGGGATACGATTTTTCTCAGCCGCAAGAGCAGCTTCATAGAAAATCTTATCGACCTGCTCCTGAGTGAATGTTGCAAACTCTGCCTGTGCCTCGCGCATCTCTTCGAGGCGCTTGAGCAAAGTATCAACATCCTCAATTTGAGTAGCCTTCTTTGCCATAGAATCCCCTTCTATTTAGGAACATTAATTCAAATTATACCAAGGTCTGCTAAACAAGTGCTTACCGTTAACCGAGTCTCTCAAAATTTATAATCTGCGTTCTGGCGTCTTCATTAGTTGCTGTAAATCTATGCCATTCACCTGGCGATTCTCTCCACATGTAATCCACGTACGGGCCAAAACCACCCACCAGCTGCGATGTTGCGCGCGTAAAGCTCGGATCCGTCTTGAGACCCGGATAGCGCACCGCCTCGACGCGCGGATGGCACGCCAGGTACGCGGCAACCACCTGCGCCGCGTCGCACGCTGCGTGGCGAGAAGATCGTGCACTCGCCTGCTCTTCCGCTCCCGTGGCAGAAATCGTCACGTCCTCTGCAGGACACGCTTTTGCTTCAACCGCCTCTGCTACCCACGGTATGCAGCACTTCCGCATGCACACGACAACATATCCCGGCACCCGAGCGTCCTCGGCTACTGCGATCTCTGCTCCCAGACGACATGCCGGGCTGAACTCGGCTCCAATCGTACGCACATCCGCCACCAGCAGCTCCCCTGCCGCAGCTCTGCCTTTGATGTCGCACACCTCAACAGGCACGCCAGCAAGCGGCTCCACGACGCTTGCTCCACCCGCAATCAGTGTGGCGAGAAGTTCGTCTACATAGGAAACAGGGACAAGCCGCGCACGGCCTGCCCCTGTCATTTTTACGTATTCAGCTACAACGTTGGTTGCGGTTTGCGTGACAACGTCGGTTACGGTTTGCGCGACAACGTCAGTTACGGTTTGCTTGACGCCGTCGATTGCACCGACACTCTTCGTGCCGCCTGCGCCATCCTGCGCGGTGCCACCCATAACCTGCACTTTGTCTGAAACCCTTTTAACCAACGCGCTCAGCATTCTCTTTGACAACCTGAGCAATAAACTCGTCGAGCTCTGCAACGTGAGTCTCGTTAGAACGGTCGCGAACAGAAATGTTTCCTGCCTCAACCTCCTGCTCACCAAGGATGAGCATATAAGGAACACGGTCAAGGGAGCGAGCCTCACGAATCTTATAGCCGATCTTCTCGTCACGGTCATCCACCTTAACGCGAATACCAGCGGCAGCAAGCTTATCGGCAACCTCATGAGCATAAGGGCGAGACTTCTCGGAGACAGGAAGAACCTTGACCTGGCATGGGCTCAGCCAGACAGGGAACTTGCCTTCGTAATTCTCGGTCAGAATACCAATGAAGCGCTCGAAGGAACCAAAGCCAGCGCGGTGAATCATGATTGGCTGCTTCTTGGTGCCATCGGAGTCAATGTACTCAAGCTGGAAGTTGTGAGGCAGCTGGAAGTCAAGCTGGATGGTACCGCACTGCCAAGAACGGCCAAGGCAGTCGGTCAGATGGAAGTCAATCTTAGGACCGTAGAACGCACCGTCGCCCTCGTTGACCACGTACTCAATACCCATAGACTCAAGTGCGTCACGCAGGCCCTGCTCAGCGCGCTCCCAATCCTCATCAGAACCCATGGAATCCTCTGGGCGTGTAGAAAGCTCAACGCGGTATGGGAAGCCAAACTGTGCATAGTAAGCAGTGATGAGGTGAGATGCATCCGTGACCTGCTCAGTAATCTGATCAGGGCGGATAAAGAGGTGTGCGTCGTCCTGAGTAAACTCACGAACACGGAACAGACCGTGCAGAGCGCCCTTCATCTCGTAACGATGATCAAGACCAGCCTCAGCCAGCTTCATAGGAAGATCCCTATAAGAGCGTGGCTTAGACTTATAAATTAAGCAAGCACCAGGGCAGTTCATAGGCTTAATGGCAAAGTCCTCTTCATCTACCGTGGTGGTGTACATATTCTCTTTGTAGTGATCCCAGTGACCAGAAGTCTCCCAAAGGGAACGCGAGAGGATCAGTGGAGTCTGAACCTCCTGATAACCAAAGCGAGCCTGCATCTCATGCCAGTAATCGGTCAGAGCGTTGCGCAGAGCCATACCGTTTGGAAGCCAGAATGGGGATCCTGGACCAAAGTCGGACATCATGAAGAGCTCCATCTCGCGACCAATCTTCCTGTGGTCGCGCTTCTCGGCCTCTTCAATCATCTTGAGGTACTGAGCAAGCTCCTCTTTGGAACCAAAGGCAACACCATAAATTCTGGTGAGCATCTTGTTGTTCTTATCGGCCTTCCAATACGCACCAGAGATGCTGGTTAGCTTGAAGGCCTTAACACCCTTGGTGTAAAGCATGTGAGGGCCAACGCACATGTCAACGTATTCGCCCTGCTTGTAGAAGGTGATGTGTGCGTCAGGAGCAAGATCGCCAATGTGCTCAACCTTGTAAGACTCGCCGCGCTCCTTCATGTAGGCAATAGCCTCGTCGCGAGGAAGCTCAAACGTCTCAATCTTGAGGTTCTCTTTGGCAATCTTCTTCATCTCAGCTTCGATAGCTGGGAAATCATCCTCGTTAACCTTGGTGTCTCCAAGATCAACGTCATAGTAGAAACCATTTTCGGTTGCTGGACCATAGGCAAACTGTGCGTGAGGATACAGACGCTTCAAAGCCTGAGCAAGCAGATGAGCTGCATCGTGGCGAATAACCTCAAGCTCTTCAGCTGGATTGTTAATCTCGCCAACATGACCGTCGTTATATAAAACCTTCATGTAAAACCCCTCAGAGGTAGATACTCATAGAAACAGGCACGGCGCCTACTCTGCTCACACAGGAGCTTAGGAGCAGACGCCTACATAGTCTCTGTTGTAAAACACCAGATTGCCATCATAAAGAACAAAACCAAACGTTATTGAATGCGAGTACGGCAGTAAGGGCAAACCTTCCAGTCTGCGTTCAGAGGACGATGGCATGTTGGGCAAACGTTTCTAACCTGCGTATTGCAGATTGGACATACGATAAAATCGCGGTCAATTGGAGCGGAGCACTTAGGGCAGATGCCGTAGTGAGAAAGCTGGTGCTCACGAAGGGCAATATCAAGGTCCTGCTCCTCGCGGTCAATGAGGTAGCTGCTTGGACGCAAAATAACGTATGCAAGCAGACCAACAACAGGAACAACAGAAATGACTGCCCACATCCACCAAGGCTCTGCGCCGCGGCGCTGAGCGTCACGAATAACGTAGATGATGGAAAGGATATAAAGCATTACGACGCAAATGACCATGAGGTAAATAACCATACGTACCTCAGGTGTAATAATCTGATCAAGAATCTCCTGCATCTGACAGCCCCTTCTGCTGGCTTTTTGTTCTCTCCTAAATCGTACGACAAACTGCCTCAAAATGGAGCGAAATGTCGCAGATAAATTTATTTTACCAAAGCATCACTAAATTGTGCAGCAACCTCGCCAGCAAGTGAAATTGTTCCACATGCCACAAAGCCCTTCTCGCGCAATGCGTCCACTGCTTCAGGGACACTTTTGTAGACAGCTACCACGTTAGCGCCGCAGGCTTTGTACAGTTCAGCAAGCTCATCTGCATCCATGGCGCGCTCGTTATCCGTCTGGGTTACCGCCACCTCAGGGAACTCTTTGGCGAGAAGTTCTGCGATGCCCTTGACATCTTTATCTGCAAACACCGCAGTCAAAAGCATAGGACGGTTGGTAACTTCTGGCTCAATTGAGCGGATAGCAGTTAAGAATGTCTCAATTGACTGGGGGTTGTGAGCCGCGTCGATAAGGACTAAAGGCTTTGGCTGAAGCAGTTGGAACCTACCGGGTGTAGGACACCTGGTTGTGGAGAAAAACGCTTTTTCTGCATCAAGCGGACGACCAAGAAAATCCTCAGCTAAGCAGGTTGCCAAAGCAATGTTTGCTGCCTGGTAGCTTGGTTTAAGTGCAGCAAGATCCTCGTAAGTTGCACGCGGTGTCACAACCGTAAGCTCAAGCGGGAATCCAATGCTCTTAGGCTTTTTGGTAATGAAGAAGTGAGCGTGAGGCAGCTCTGGATGGTCAGTAGCCTTACCAGCAGAAACCTCTCCCTCAACGTCTTCTAGCTTGTCAGCCACAAGAAGAGTTGGGACAACGCCTGCAGAAGCTGCCTGGGACAAGAATACGTCTTGGACACTTTGAGGAGTTGTCGTTCCCACACCAAGCACGCAGGTTCGACCAGGCTTGATGATGGCGGCCTTCTCGCCAGCAATAGCTTCAAGGGTATCGCCTAGGATGCGCGTGTGATCCAGGCCAACGCCCGTGATGGCAACGGAGGTGATGTTTTGAGCGGCGCTTGTTGCGTCCCATCTGCCACCCATGCCACACTCAAGCACACAGACGTCAGTCTCTGCCTCGGCAAAGACCACTAGAGCTGCAACGGTAAGCAGGTCAAACTCGGTGATGTCATAAGGACGCTCGCCCAAGGCGGCTCGCTGAGCGTTGACGCGCTCCCCTGCTACCTGAGCAGCTGAAACGCCGTGAGCAAAAGCAGCCTCAGAGACGGGCGTGCCATTGATCTCCATGCGCTCGGTATAGCTGATGAGCTCAGGAGATGTGTACAGAGCGGTCTTGAGACCCTCTCCCTTGAGCAGGGCTGCCGTATACCTGGAGGTAGACGTTTTGCCGTTAGTGCCTGCAATCTGGACACTCTTAAAGCAAAGATCAGGGTTGCCCAGCTCTTTGAGCATGTCTTCCACGCTCTCCAGCAGGGGCTGAATACCAAACTTCTTTGTATCGTGAAGTACCTTTAAAGACTGCTCGTAGCTCAGCTCAGGCACAGAAAAAGGAACGGAATAGCTCATTGCACAAACCTCTTATAGACCAAGCAGACGCATAGCTTCTGCACGGGTTTTCTCGTTAGTTTTAAAAATGCCACGAACCGCAGACGTGGTGGTCAAAGCACCCGATGCCCTAATACCGCGCATGCTCATGCACGTGTGCTCGGCCTCCATAACCACCAAAACGCCCAAGGGATCAAGCTCTTCTACCATAGCGTCTGCAATCTGGCCCGTTAAGCGCTCCTGTACCTGCAAGCGGCGAGAATATCCGCTGACGCAGCGAGCAATCTTGGAAAGGCCGGTAATGCGGCCATTCTGCGGGATATAGCAGACGTGTGCCTTGCCAACAAAAGGCAAAATGTGATGCTCGCAGGTAGATGAGAAAGGAATGTCGCGGACAATAACCATCTCTTTATTGCCCTCTTCATGGAACTGCTTGCGTAGATGAGCTGCAGGGTTTTCCTGCATGCCACCAAAGAGCTCCACGCAAGCACGAGCAACACGGTCTGGTGTATCAAGCAGACCTTCTCGCTCTGGATCCTCACCAATAGCAAGCAAAAACTCCTTGACCGCGGCTTTTACGCGCTCTTGGTCAAGCTCTTTATAGTTATTTTCCGCTGCCATGAGGCAACCTACCTTTCACTCTTATGCAAGCGTTCTTTGAGCTGCGGCAACAACATGGCGAGCAAGAATTGCCGTTGTCACGCTACCTACACCGCCAGGAACAGGAGTATAAGCACTTACCAGAGGAGCTACCTGCTCTGTATTAACATCGCCAACAAGCTTTTGAGCTGCTTCATCCCAGTTAATGCCCACGTCAATGATGGTCTGACCAGCTCTTACGTAGTCAGCCCCAATAAGGTGCGCACGACCTGCAGCCGCAACCACAACCTCTGCCTGCTTAAGCGTAGCAGCAAGGTCTTTTGTCTTGCTGTGGCACACCGTCACCGTAGCGTTTCTTGCGCTTAAAAGCGCAGCTACCGGACGACCAATGACATTTG
>CALHVU010000035.1 GCA_938036925.1 uncultured Atopobium sp. | reverse complement strand
CGTTATGGGTACTGTCGCTCTTCTGAGCGTTGCAGAGTCTTTCTGGAATGATGGCAAGGGCTCCTACGGAGACCACAGATACCTGCAGGTTTCTACTGATGAGGTCTATGGCTCGCTACCACTTGATGACCCAGAGGCATTTTTCCGTGAGACCACACCTTTGAATCCACACAGTCCCTACTCTGCATCTAAGGCTTCTGCTGATATGTTTGTAAAAGCCTGGCATGATACGTACGGATTTCCTGCGGTAATCACGCGTTGCTCCAACAACTATGGTCCTTATCAGTTCCCCGAAAAGCTCATTCCTCTGATGATTGAGAATTGCCTGGAGCACAAGGCGCTTCCAGTTTATGGTGACGGACTGAATGTTCGTGACTGGCTCTACGTTGATGATCACTGCAAGGCAATTGCTATGGTTCTTGAGGGCGGCAAGCTGGGCGAGGTTTATAACGTTGGTGGTCATAACGAGCGCAATAACCTTTACATTGTTAAGCGCATCATCAGTGAAGTTGCAAGAATCACCGGTGATACTCAGATTACTGAGGATTTGATTTCTTACGTTACTGATCGTAAGGGCCATGACCGCCGTTACGGTATTGCGCCAGATAAGATTAAAGAAGAGCTTGGTTGGTATCCAGAAACTCCATTTGAAGAGGGTATTGTTACCACTATCAACTGGTATTTAGAGAACCGCGAGTGGGTTAAGAATGTAGTTTCCGGTGATTATCAGGATTACTACAAGAAGATGTATGAGGGTCGATAATGCGCACATACGATACAGAAACGCTTAAGCATCTCCAGCAAGTTGAGCTGATGATTTTAAAGGACTTCGTAGACACGTGTGAAGCCAACAACATCCGCTATTTTGGTTTTGGCGGCACCGCGATTGGCGCCCTTCGTCATAAGGGATTTATTCCTTGGGATGATGATATCGACGTTTGTCTTCCTGCAGAAGACTTCAACAAACTCTTAGATATCTATGATAAAGAGTGGTCAGAAAAGTATTCAATCATGAATACTGAGAGGGACATCAACTATCCATTCCCAACCACGCGCATTATGCTCAAAGGAACACAGTTCTGCGAAGAAGCACTTGCGCCACTTCCTCTTGACCTTGGTATTTTCCTAGATGTCTACTGCTTTGATAATGTTTCGGATGACGAGAAGGAATATCAGAAGCAGGCATTTGATGCGTGGTTCTGGTCACATATGCGCATCCTCGTTGACGTTCCTCGCCCTGTTATTTTGGCCGACGGCATCAAAGGAAAGCTCTTAAAGGCAGCAGTTACTATGGGTAGGGGAGTTTGCAAACTGCTGCATCTCTCTACTCAGAAAATGTATGAGCGTGAGCAGGAAGCCCGCAACCGCTTTGCTCACGTTAAGACAAAAAGAATTGCCTACCTGCACGATACGGATAGGTTTGTAAATACCTATCCAGTTGATGAGGTTTTTCCTGTCGATAAGCTTGATTTTGATGGAATTCAAGTAGCGTTCCCTAATCAAAATGATAAATTCCTTAGGATGCTTTACGGCGACTACATGCAAATGCCACCAGTTGAGAAGCGTAAAAACCACTATCCAGCGCGTTTGGATTTTGGTCCTTACTAGGGTCTTCTCGTTTGTAAAGCAATACATAAAAGGTAAAACGGCATCTCAGGTGCCGTTTTTTGTTAGATTGGCAGTCTTTGACAATCCTCTGAAGGTAATATGTTCAAAATATGTTCATACTTGTATAAATTTGAACATAGGAGTATTATGACTGAAGTTAATTGGTATGGAAGTTTATTTCGCAGTTAATTGGTCTTCATTTGGAGGAACCGTGGCACTAACAAATAACGTGTTTTCTGTATTAAAAACTATTGCTCTTTCTGACGAGAAGCTCAATCAGAGACAGCTTGCAGAAGAAACTGAGCTTTCTTTGGGATCAGTTAATTCAGCAGTAAAAACGCTTGAGGACCAGGGTCTTATTGAAGAGGGACTTATCACACCAAAGGGTCTTGAAGCTCTGAAACCTTATGAGGTTAAGAATGCCATTATTATGGCAGCTGGTCTGTCTTCTCGCTTTGCACCTATTTCATATGAGAAGCCAAAGGGTGTCCTGAAGGTTCGTGGAGAAGTTCTGATTGAGCGTCAGATTCATCAGTTGCTTGAAGCCGGTATTACTGACATCACTGTTGTTGTGGGTTATAAGAAGGAGTACTTCTTCTATCTGGAGGAGAAGTATGGCGTCAAGATTGTTGTTAACCCAGATTATGCAACAAGAAATAACAACTCTACGCTTTGGTATGTGAAAGATCAGCTTGATAATACGTATATTTGCTCTTCTGATGATTACTTTACTCAGAATCCTTTTGAGCACTATGTCTATGAGGCCTATTACTCAGCAACGTATGTTGCAGGAGAGACTGATGAGTGGTGCCTTAAAGAGGGACGTGGTGGACGTATTACCGGCGTAGAAATTGGCGGTTCAAATTCTTGGATTATGCTGGGTCACGTCTATTTTGACAGGCAATTCTCAAAGAAGTTTGTAGACATTCTTGAGGCTGTCTACGACAAGCCAGAAACCGTTGATATGCTCTGGGAAGAGATTTACGTCCGTCATATCAAAGAGCTTTCCATGACCATTAGAAAGTATCCTGACGGTGTTATTTACGAGTTTGATTCCCTTGATGAGCTTCGTCAGTTTGACCCAGCATTTATTGAGAACATCGACTCAGAGATTTTTGACAACATTGTCTCGGTTCTTCATTGCCAGAAGAAGGATATCCACGGTTTCTATCCTCTAAAACAGGGACTTACCAATTTATCTGCTCACTTTATTGTGGGATATGGTGATGATGCTCAGGAGTATGTCTACAGGCATCCAGGTGTTGGTACCGAGAAACTCGTTGATCGTGCAGCTGAAGAGGCTGGTCTTCGACTTGCTCGTGAGCTGGGCCTAGACAACACCTTTATTTACGAGGACCAAAAAGAAGGTTGGAAGATTTCCAAGTTTGTGAAAAACGCTCAGAATCTTGATCCTCATAATCCTGAGCAGCTCAAGCGCGCAATGGAGATGGGTTATAAACTGCATCATAGCGGCGCGTCACTTGATCGTTCTTTTGACTTTGTCAACGAGGGTCTTAATTACGAGAAACTCCTGCTTGAAGAGGGTCCTATTGAGATTCCTGGCTACTACGAGCTTCGCGAGAAGGTCCTGCGCTTGAAGAAGTTTGCAGACGCAGATCAGTATCCAATTGTTATTTCACACAATGATTTCTTCTATCTGAATTTCTTGATTGATGAGGCTGGTACCTACAGCCTTATTGACTGGGAATATGCAGGCATGTCAGATGAGGCTAATGACTTTGGTACCTTCGCAGTTTGCTGTGAGCTTACTGACGATGAGGCTAATGCTGCTATTGATTACTACTTTGGAAAAGAGGCAACGTTTGAGCAGCGCAGACACTTCTGGAGCTATGTAGTCTTTGCTGGTTGGTGCTGGTATCTCTGGTCTCTGGTTAAGGAAGCAGAGGGCGAGAACGTAGGCGAGTGGTTCTTCATTTACTATCGCTACGCTGCAAACAATATTGATCGTGTTCTTTCTTGGTACGAAGACGCTCAGAACTAAGAGCAAAAGGAGAAACTATGTATTACGGTCTTTTAAGCGGTATTCTTTGGGCGGTTGATACCGTTATTCTTGGCGTTGCTCTTGGTATGAGTCCTTATGTTGATTCAGCTCAGGCGTCATTTGTCAGCGCATTCATGCACGATTTCTTTGCCGCTGCAGTTCTTTTAGTCATGATGGCTCAGAAAGGCAGACTTAAAGACACCCTTGAGGCAGCAAAAACAAAGAGTGGCCGTGTAGTTATGCTTGGCGCACTTCTGGGTGGACCAATTGGTATGAGTGGCTACCTAGCTGCTATTAACACCATTGGACCTGGTTACACCGCTGCAATTTCAGCTTTTTATCCAGCCGTCGGCTCGCTTTTAGCATGGCTTTTGCTCAAAGAAAAGATGAACTTAAAGCAGATTATTGCCCTTATCGTTGCTCTTGTTGGCGTCATGGTTATTGGTCTCTCAACAGCAGCAGGCGAGGGTAACGGAAATGTTCTTGTGGGTATCTTGGGCGTTGCTGCTTGTGTCTTTGGCTGGGGATCTGAGGCGGTTATTTTGGCTTGGGGTATGCAAGACGATGCTGTTGATAATGAGACTGCTCTTCAGATTAGGGAAACCACCTCTGCATTTGCATACGGTCTTCTCATCTTGCCATTGGCTGGTTCCGTTGATTTTGCTGCACAGGTTGCACTCACTCCTGCAAATGGCGTTGTCTTTATTGCAGCACTTGCTGGTACTGCCTCGTATCTCTTCTACTACAAGGCAATTGACGCCATTGGCGCTTCTCGCGGTATGGCACTGAACATTTCTTACTCTGCATGGTCGGTAATTTTTGCAGCTCTTGCAGGTATTATCCTGCCAACAATTATGCCTGAAGCAATTCCATCTCCACTGGTTGTAATTTGCTGCATTGTCATTATTGTAGGAACGGTTCTTTCTGCAACTCCAGATTGGAGTGAGCTGCTCAAGAGAGATTAGTTTGTTTCTGCAATTCTAGATGTCTTAAAAAACGAGTCATTCTGTGGTAAGAATGACTCGTTTTTGTTTATCTAAAAGTAAGAACCTACATTTACAATGGCTATTTATCGGAAACGAGTCGCCAGTTATTTCCCGTCAAACTCCAGGTGGTAAAGTCGGTTGCGTCACCATTAATGACAAACTCTCTAAGTTCTGCATCGCGGTTATTCTCGGTAATAGTTTCAATGTAGTAGCGAGGACGAACCTCTCCCTCATAGGACTCATCAAGAGGAGTGGTGTACCTGGAGAGCATCTGAGGATCTGCGCCCATATCTTTAAGTGTTTGAGCCAAGATATCGTAGTGCCAGACAGGAGCATCTGAGATTTGCATTGGTTGCTCCGCTTCTTCTGCGCTTTGACCAGCAGGTTTATAGAAGATTGCTGGAGCAGAAGTCTCTGTAATGTCGTTTGGCGTCAGATACCAGCGACCATGGTCAGCAGTCACAATAATAGAGGTGTTTTCGTAGAGGCCAAGACGCTTAAGCTCTGCAATATAAGCATCTACGATTTTCCAAGCACCTCTCGTCTGTTCAATTTCATTCTCTTCGCTTGGATCTTTGGGGCGCTCAAGGTTTCTATTTAGGATGAAAGGACCATGGGATCCCATAAGATGGATAAAGCGGAAGCTTCCTGTATCGTTTTCATCATGAACAGACAGGCCATAGTGCTGGAGTTCCTGATAATACTTAAGGTCATCTTCGTTATAGCGCTGAGAAGACATATCAACCTCGTCGTACGTAAATTTTCTCATCATACGCATGTTGAGGTCCTCGGTGTAATACCAGAATCGAGGCTTAAACACCCAAGGCATATCTCTACAGAACGCTGTCTTGTAGAGGATGCGAAGTGCGCTAAGAACATTAAGCTGGTTTTCTGAACCGCGACCACGAAGCTCGTGATAGTTGATAGTGCGGTTGTGCATGTAGTCGGTATAAATTGAGTTGAAGTTATCGGTATACAAGCCAACGGAGTAACCAAGTTTATTGATGTCATCTAGATAATGGCTGTTGTCCGCCCAACCATTAACAAAGCCTCCAAATGATTGACCGGGTTGTAGGCGATTTTCAAAGACAAGAGAAGGAATTCCGTATCGTGTAGGAATCATTGATCCAACAGAGTTCCTGTACCAGGTAAAGCCTGTCATATGGGCGAATGTCTCGGGATACTCGTTATAGATTTGCTGTACAAAGGCTGTATCAGTGGTATCCAAAACAAAGACCACAACGTTCTTTTTGGAAGAGACGTTAAAGAGTCCATCTCTTGTGGCATAGATTTGCTGAGATTCTCTTGTGTTTACGTCGGTAAAAGCAGCTACAGCTGGTCCCCATAAACTTGCAACGCCCACTGCCTGGACAATGATAAGAGCTGTTGCGGTTACCAAAAGACCCGTTCTAAGCTGCCTTGCTTTAAGGAGCGAGAAGATCACTGCAGCTGCAATAATTGCCAGCCAAATGAGGCCAGAGACAATCATCTGATTGGTAAAGTTGGACCAAATGACCTCATGACCATCAGCAAGTGGCATGCCACCGTTCAAGAACACTGCCTGAACATATGACGCTACGCCGATGGCGCCTACGAGCGCAACTGCAACGTTAAATACGCGTTTGCGAAGTAATGAAAGCACTGCAGTAGAAATAAGCGTTAGTAAAAGACCAGCTAAAAATACAGGACCTGCTACGTCATTAAGACTAAACGATAAATCCTTTGCGTTGCTGGCTACCAACTCAAGTGGAGCTACAACTAAGATAGTAAAGACCGTGAAGAACGAAACAAGAAACGCTACACCAACGCGACCCTTAGGTTTGAGGGTGCCTTCTTTTTGCCCTTTGAAACGAATTGCTTCAGCTGCAAGAATCTCTTTCATCTGAGCATTTGCTGCTTCTGCACCTTTGGCATCAACCTTGTGAACGGTGCCTTCAACAATTTTGTTTGCGTTCTCATCAATCTTAAGCAGACGGAACAGTACTTTGCGAGAACGCCTAAACGCAACGCCGAGCACAGCTGAGAGTGCAACTACAACTGCAGCTAGTGCTTGTATGGTATACGTCATAACTGACGGATCAACATACGCCTGGGCTGTTGCTGGCAGAAGTGCCCACCAAATCAAAGTCAACGCAAGCGTGTAGAGTGAGCCATGGATGATGAACAGAATTTTATTGGCTGACGATGTGGTCATAGTCAACGAAACCCCTTGTTTAAGTGGAATGGATTTAACAGAACTTATTTTATCTTTTTATCAAAAAGAAGCTCGCAATAAGATGCCAATACTGCTTGTATATTGTTGTCTTTATTCTATCTTCGTTAGCCATTACTTTTTTGGCCGCTCTTATAGGCCATGTTAATGAGCTTGGCCACAGGAGTTGGCCAGAACTTCTTGAGCATCTCAAGGTCCTCCTTTTCACGACGATTGTCGTGAATAAGGTGGCTGGTTTCAGAGTCTTCATGGATTCGATGAAGCATCAGCACACGGGTGTCGTACAAGAAATCACCTTTACGCTTACTAATTGTTTCCCATGCTTCCCAGTCTAAATTGGAGCCAAATCCAGCTTTGAAAACAGGGACGTCAAGATTGGGAAGAACCAATGTGGTGCTTGGGCAACAAATGGCGCAACCCAGCTCAAGCGCACGACGTTTAGCCCATGCCTTACCTGCATTTTCTGTCTTTGAGAGCGAGTACAAGAGGCGACGCTTTACCTTAAGCAAACGATTCTCAAGAACCTCCTCGCCGTCACGCAGCTCACCATAATTGGTGAAGTAAATAAGTGGGCGAGAAGAACTGTTGACGCGTTCAAGCATATGCTCTGCATAGGAAGGCTTATAGAGGTCATCCTGGTGCGCAATGGTTACCAACGGAGTTGTGCAAACGCTTACCGCAAAGTTCCAGTCGCCAGCAATGCCTCCTGGACCAGGATTGACGTGCATAGGAATGTTGTACTTCTCGCAAAGAGACTGAATCAGTTCGTTTGGTGTTGAAGTAGCCAAAAGAATATTCGTAGACAGTGTTTGCTCCTTGAGCGAGAGAATGCATTCATCTAGATAGGGACTCTCGCCATAAGCACAGACAGCAAACGTGTGATCCTGAGGTGTATACATTGCTACATCCAATCGATTAGCTCCGATGTCTAGTATTATAAGAATGTTATCGGACGATGGCGAATGGGAGCCTTTGTGGAGTCTGACGGATATAAGACATACGAGAACCCCGATGAGCTAAGAAAGATCCAGATTCTTTCTACGCTTTTGATGGATGAGCTTGACCGCGTCTGCACGGAGCTTGGCATTTCGTATCAGGCGTACGGCGGAACAGCTATTGGCGCTGTGAGACACAAAGGCTTTATTCCCTGGGATGATGACGTAGATATCTCGATGTTCCGCGAGGATTATGAGATTTTTTTGGAGAAAGCACCTGCGCTTCTTCGACCAGATTTTTGCATTCAAAACGGCAGGACGAACAATTACTTTCCTGCAGTAAATACAAACCTTTCTTTAAAGGGAACAGTGTGTGTTCCTGATGAGTTTATGACCTGCCCCTTTACGTACGCTATTTCTATTGGCATTTTTCCCTTTGATAAGATTCCAGCAGATCCTAAGAAGCTTGCCAAGATTAAGCGTCAGACATGGTTCTGGGGTCGTCTGAACTTCCTTCTGGTTACTCCAACTCCACGCGTGCCGCTGACTGGCTGGAAGAAAAAAGTTGCTCTTACGGGATGCTTTGTCATCCACCATACCTTGAAGCTCTTTAGGGTTTCATCCGCGCTGATTCAGCGTAAGTGGGATGAGGCAGCTCGTACTGCAGAGGACGAGAATACCAATCATTACGCAAGTTTTGTTGAACCTGATCCAGAGAACTGGTCTATGGATAAAGAAGACGTTTTTCCAATGGTCCGTGTTCCTTTTGAGGACATTACTACTACGCTTCCTAAGGAGTACGACAAGCTTTTAACCAGAGGATATGGTAATTACATGCAGCTTCCTCCGGAAAAGGATAGAAAGAATCACCATCCTGGCGCGCTAGATTTTGGCAAGTGGAAAGATGTGGATGTTACTAAGGGAAGCCGCCAGGCATTTGAAGACTTTGGCCAGAAAAGTTAATTATGACTATTGATACTTCTGCGGAACAGCTTAAGAAAAACTACTTCTGGAATACGCTTGGTTCCTTAATGAATGCCGCCTCAACGGTACTTATGTTGATGGTAGTCACGCGTACCATGGGAGCTGCTGCCGGTGGTGTTTTCTCGCTTGCCTATGCTGTGGCTCAGCAGCTGATGGTCATTGGTCACTTTGAGATTAGAACGTACCAGGTTACCGATACAGAAGAAGTATTCTCGTTTGGTGTGTACCTTGCTGCACGAATTATCACAACCGTTTTGATGATTGCGGGAATTGCTATTTTTACCTTGCAGTCTCAGGGGTTGAGTTACGAGGGAGTGCTGTATGCTCTTATTGCATCGCTGCGCTTATTTGACGTTGTAGAAGATGTATTTCACGGCATGTTCCAGCAGCATGATCGCTTAGATATTGCGGGAAGAGCGTTCTTTTACCGTGTACTTGCAACCGTTGTTGGCTTTGCAACAGGCGTGCTTCTTACAAAGAATCTACTTATTTCCGCAGTTATTTCTTTTATTGCATCATTAGTGGTTATGGTTGCGCTTGTGATTCCTCCCACTAAGAAGATGGCATCGCTTAAGCCTACGTTTGACTTTACGCAAATTACAAAGCTGCTGGTTACTACTGCTCCGTTGTTTGCTGGTTCATTTTTGCTGACGTACGTTGTTGGTGCACCTCGTTATGCGTTGGGAGGTCTGAGTGATCAAGCACTTCTTACCTTCTTTACCGCTCTTGCTATGCCCGCTATGGTTATCAACCTTTTAAGCAACTTTGTCTTTAAGCCGCTACTAACGCAGATGGCTGAGTATTGGAATAACCAGCAAGATAAGCAGTTTGTTGGATTGATTCTTAAAGGCTTTGCGGTAGTTGCCTTGGCAACAGCACTTTCTATGGCGCTGGCTTGGCCGCTAGGAGCTCCTGTGCTTGGCCTTCTCTACGGCCTTGATTTTGAGCCGTATAAACTAGAGTTGCTTATACTGCTTTTTGGCGGTTTGCTTAATGCGCTCACAGTTATTTTGTACTATGCCGTAGTAACCATGCGTAAGCAGGTTGCCGTCTTTGTAAGCTACGCTGCAGGTGCAGGCTTTGCTGCGCTTACCGGAGGGTGGTTTGTAGGCAGCTTTGGCATTATGGGAGCGTGCATGCTTTATGATGCTTCGCTTGCAATTCTTGCTCTGGTATTTGGAATCTTCTGCTTCTTGGGATTTAAAGACCAAAAGAAAAAGTCCGCTGCATAGGCGGACTTTTTAAATAAAGCGCAGGTAGATGAGCATGCTGCCAGGGGACCGACGCATCGTTTACACGCGAGTGCGCTGGTTAAGATCAGTTACAAAATCAAGGTTTTTCTCGTCACGTGCATCTTTGTCGCGTAGGGCAAGCTCAGCTGAAAGCTGCTCAACCTTAAAAGTAAGCTTAGAGATTGCACAGGACTGATGGAAAATCCTGATAAGCATCATCACAATAACCAGCAGCAAGACAAAGTTTGCAGGGCTCATAAAGCCAAAAAGCCCAGCAAAGAAATATGCAAGCTGGGGGATAAGCGCAAACAAAACAAGGATTCCTGCGGAAACAACCCAATATACAGAGTCGGAGATGCGAATCTTTGATTTACGGACGCTATTGATGACAATGCCCATGGCAAAAAGGGCGCCAATAAGCAGCAGAATTCTCAGAACTAAAGTCATGGTGTCACCTTATCTAAACCACTGGAAGAGCAAAAGCGAGAGGCACGTGCGAGCCATATACATAATTGAGTTATAGAAGCTCAAGTAGGACTCGCCACCTTGACGCTCACGCATTTCAGTTTCAATCTCGACAACCTTTGCGCCGCGACGCATCAGCAACGAGATAGTGTCTGGCTCGGGGGAGAAATCAAAGGAGCGCGCATACGTCTCAATGAGGCCGCGGTCGTACATACGCATGCCTGACGTGGGGTCAGTGATGGTCTGACCGGTGCTTGTTTTGATAAGCCAAGAAATAAGCTTGGAGCCAATCTCTCGGGGAGAATTTCCGCGAGCTTTGGTGACAAAACGAGAAGCAATAACAATGTTTGCTCCCTCGCTTACCATTGCTTGCGCCATAGGAGCAATGTATTCAGGCCTGTGCTGGCCATCGGAGTCAAACTGCACCACTGCATCGTAGCCATGCTCTTTTGCATAGCGCATACCGGCCCTAAAGCCAGCAGAAAGACCACCATTAACAGGTAAATTAAGGTAGTTAAATCCACGCTCTTTACAGATATCCAGCGTGCGGTCAGCGGAGCCGTCGTTGATTATGATGTAATCAACTTGAGGGGCTACCTGGCACAACTCTGTAATAGTTGAAGCAATGCAGGCTTCTTCGTTGTAAGCGGGAACGACTGCAAGAATTCTCACGAGCATCCTTTGAATTGCAAATTACACGTTAACTGCATGAATATCATAGCTCAAAAGCCTTATTAATCTTGACTCGTATATAGTAGATTACCTAAAGAAATCGAAAGGTGAACGCTATGGAGTTTCCAAAAGAGCTTAAAAACCCTATTCAGTCGGGCAATTTTACGTTTTATGACACCTCGATTGAAGGTGTAAAGGTTGTGGACGTAAAGCTGTACGGTGATGCTCGTGGTGGCTTTATGGAGACCTATCGTGAAGAAAACTTTGTTGCTGGCGGCATTGACGCTTTATTTGTGCAGGACAATCAGTCTTACTCCGTTCAAGGCGTGCTTCGCGGTCTTCACTTCCAGATTGAGCATCCACAGGCAAAGCTTGTGCGTGTAATCTCCGGCACTGTCTTTGACGTGGCGGTTGACCTGCGAGAGGGAAGTCCAACCTGGGGTCAGTGGGAAGGCGTTGTTTTGTCCGCGGAGAACCGCAGACAGTTCTTTGTCCCTCGCGGTTTTGCCCACGGTTTCTTGGTACTCTCCGAGACAGCGGAGTTCTGCTACAAGTGTGACGACATCTATCACCCAGGTGATGAGGGCGGCATTATGTGGAATGATCCAGAGCTTGGCGTTGAGTGGCCAGCGTTTCTTGGCGAGAAAACCTTAGATCCTGCAAAAGTTATTCTTTCCGACAAAGATAAGATTCATCCAGCACTTTCTTCACTTAAGAAGTAACAAGCGCTGAAGGCAAGTTAGGTAGTATGAACGAACGTAATCGTCGTGAGCGTGAATCCAAAGCTCACGAGTTAAATCGCATGAACGAGCCAGAGTGGACTGAGGAGGCTTCTGATAAGGAGCTTTCGTCTTCGCCGCTTCCTCGTGCAACGCAGATGGAACTTCTTGCCCCAGCGGGAGGTCCAGCACCATTTACCGCAGCTCTTGCTGGTGGTGCTGACGCAATTTACTGCGGTTTAGGCAACAGCTTCAATGCTCGTCGTGGTGCAGACAACTTTGATGACGAGTCGTTTGCGCGTGCGTGCAGACAGGCTCATCTAGCTGGTGCTCGCGTATATGTCACCGTGAATGTTGTCGTTAAATGGGACGAGATGCAGCGCGTTTTGCGCCTGATTCGTCGCGCGTGGATTCTTGGTGCAGATGCCTTTATCATCCAGGACTGGGGCCTTATGGCTCAGGTTAGAAAGACCTGGCCAGAGATTGAATGTCACGTATCAACGCAGGCAAATATCCACGATACACGTGGTGTTGCAGCCTGTAAAAAGCTTGGCGTAGGCCGCGTTACCCTGTCCAGAGAGCTTACGAAAGAAGAGATTTCTACTATCTCTAAGCTTGGCGTTGAGCTGGAATGTTTTGGTCACGGTGCCTTGTGCTTTTGCTATTCGGGCATCTGCCACATGTCATCTATGCGTGGAGACCGCTCTGCTAACCGCGGAGCTTGCGCGCAGCCGTGTCGTTTACCCTATGAGCTGCTTAACTCTAAACATGAAGTTGTGTCGATGGGTGGCATAGACAGGCTACTCTGTCCTAAGGATTACTGCACTATCGATGACGTACCTGACATGATTGAGGCAGGCGTGGGCTCGCTTAAGATTGAGGGCCGTATGAAGGCCCCTGAGTACGTGTACTCAGTAGTGTCTTCGTATCGCCAGGCTATTGATGCTGCCGAGAAGGGCGTGGACAACCAAGCCGATGTGGCGCGCCGCCACCGCTTGCTCAAGCGCTCATTTAACCGCGGCCTGACCAACGCGTACCTGCATGGCACCGCTGGTAACGAGATGATGAGCTACGAGCGCTCCAACAACCGCGGTGAGATTGTTGGTGAGGTAACCGGCGGACGTCCACTTGAGGATGCTCTTGAGCGCAAGAGTGGTCTGAATGGTGGCCGTGTTAAGCTGCGCCGCTACAAGCAGGCAGATGTTGATCTTATTGCACACGCGCCTATTGGCAAGAACGACTTGCTTGAGATTAGGCCGCTCGATGAGCCTGACAAGTTCCTGACCGCTCTTTGTCCTATTGATGTTGAGCCTGGTCAGACAGTTACCGTTCGCACTTCTCGCGTTATGCAGACCGGATCTACGGTGCGCATTATTCGCTCTGAGGCAGCGCGCGTAGCTGCTGAGCAGATTTCTTCACTGGAATATCCTCGCAAACGAGCTGTTGACGTAGCTATTATTGCCCGCATTGGCCAGCCCTTCACCGTGGTGCTTACAACGGCAGATGGCGTTGCAAGCGCATCCGCTGAAGGTTTTGTGGTGGAGGAGGCACGCACCAAGGCAGTAACTTCTGACGAGCTTATTGAACACGTTGGTCGCATGGGAACCTCTCCATTTGAGGCCGTAAGTTTTGACGTTCAGATGGATGACGCCTGCGGCATGAGCTTTAGTGCCGTTCATAAGGTCCGCGCTGCTGCATGTGAGCAGCTGGAGGCGGCGCTTCTTGCGGAGTATCAGGACCGAGAGCAGAAGATTGCTCCACTTTCCCGTCTTGCCTATCAAAAGGAACGAGAAGCTCAGGACAAAGAGAAGCTTTTTGCCTTTGATGAGGCTGCTGCAAAAACAAATGCGTCGCAGGCAGAAGTGTGTGTTCTGGTTGAAACTCCCGAGCAGGCACGTGTTGCGCTCAAGGCGGGAGCAGATCGTCTGTACGCAACAAGCGATGCGCTCGCAGAGACTTCGTGGCCAGAGGATCTTCTCGCCAAGGTGACGCCATGGCTTGACGAGGTATGTCGCGAGATTGACCATAAGCGCTTGGATTCCTACGTTACTCCAGGTAAGTCGGTTGCTGTGGGCAACATCTCTGAGCTGGCGCTGGCCGTTGAGCGCGGAGCCATCCCTGAGGTGCGCGAGTGCATTCCTGTCCACAACGATTACGCCCTGCAGGCGCTGGCCGACATGGGTGCTGAAGGCGTCTGGCTCAACTCCGAGCTTACCCTTCAAGAGATCTGCCACATGGCGAGAAACGCCTCGATTCCTGTGGGTTATATGGTCAGCGGCCGTATTCGTACCATGACAACTGAGCACTGTATTTTGATGTCTACGGGCAAGTGTATCCACGATTGCGATGCCTGTAAGCTGCGTCTTGAGGAGCATACGCTTAGAGGTATTGATAACGATTACATGCCCGTAAGGACTGACAGACATGGTCGCTCCAAGATTTGGAGCCCTAAGCTCTTTGACGGCGTGCCAGAGATGGCCGAGATGCTGTCTTGTGGTGTGAAGCGCTTCATGGTGGACGCAACACTTTTGAGCGCGGAGCAGACAAGAGAGGCTACCTCTCGCGTAGCTGCGGCGATTGCGGCGACAGCGTCGGGTGCATCATTGCCTGCACGTCTCAAAGATGCTTCAGTTGGACATCTTTTCTCGCCAATTGGATAGTACAGAAATAAGTTTGGAATTTTGGGTACGATACCCTTGTTGTAAGTTATGGGCGCATCCGCGCTTGAAGAGTTTGAATAGGAGCAAACATGGCCATTAATCGTGACCTTTTGAATGCAACCCTTGATGTTATTCGTCAGAGCCTTCAGACCGATGGCGGCGACGTTGAGCTTATTGATGTAAGCGATGACGGCACCGTAACGCTTGAGATGACTGGTTCTTGCGCTGGTTGCCCAATGTCTGCATACGACATGTCTGAGGGTATTGAGCGCATCCTGATTGAGCACGTTCCTGGTGTAAAGCGCGTTCAGCCTGCAATGCTGTAAGTTATCGCTCGGCGTCAAAAAGTGAACGTTTGGCGCTTATCGGTTGTTAGCTACATGCGCATAAACGTGTTTTTTATGCAGAGAAGTTGTGGTGAACCATAATTGACCTGCGTAATTACAAAATTTATATATCACGCCCCGCACATTATTGCGTAGGGCGTGATATTTTATATAAACGGATAATTAGTTTTTCTGACCATACATTTGTATGACGTAAGAAAGGTGGACGTTGTGGTTCTTTCTGATTGCGACATTAAAGCCGAGATTGCTGCTGGTCGTATCGTTATTGAGCCTTTATGCGAGAAAAATGTGCAGCCTGCATCGGTTGACGTATGTCTTGGCTCAAACTTTAGAATTTTCCGCAATTCTACGCACACCTCAATTGATCCACTTGTAGTTCAAGAGGGTCTTACTGAGTCAATTGATGTTCCTGAGGGAGAAGTTTTTGTTCTTCATCCTGGTCAGTTTGCGCTTGGTACTACGCTTGAGCGCATTGCTATTCCTGACGATATCCTTGGCAAACTTGAAGGTAAGTCTACCTTGGGTCGCTTAGGCCTTATGATTCACTCAACTGCAGGCTATGTTGATCCAGGTTGGGACGGAGAGCTCACACTGGAGCTTTCTAATGTTGCTAACCTTCCAATCATTTTGCACCCTGGCATGAGGATTGGTCAGCTTTCCTTTGAGCGTATGAGCTCTCCTGTTGAGCGTCCTTATGGCTGCAAAGATCTTGGCAGCCATTATCAGGGTCAGCGCGGAGCAACTCCTTCGCATGTTCTTTCAAAGTAGTTTTAGTAAGTAGGACGTATTGTGTGGCTTGATGCTTTCTATCATTCATTAAACCCAGTAGCACTTTCTCTGGGTCCACTGTCTATCAGGTGGTATGGTCTGGCATATCTGGTGGGCTTTGTGCTTGCTGGCGTAGTTATGTACAGAACTGCTCAGCGCTGGAAGCTTAACGTTACCCTTGATGACGTGCTTAATTTGATGGTTGGCATCTCGTTTGGCGTTATTGTGGGCGCCCGTCTGTTCTACGTTATTTTCTACGGCGCTGGTTATTACGTGGCTCATCCACTTGATGCATTTGCCTTAAGTCAAGGTGGTATGAGCTTCCACGGTGGCCTTGTAGGCGCTGTTGTTGGCGGCTCTATTGTCTGTAAGGCATCAGGTCTTTCTATCCCTACCATCTGTGACCTGGGAGTTATTGGCGCACCACTTGGTCTTTTCTTTGGACGCTGCGCAAACTTCATTAACGGTGAGCTTTGGGGAAAGCCAACAGATTTGCCTTGGGGAGTTATGTTTGAGACGGGAGGAGCGGTCTATCGTCACCCTTCTCAGCTCTACGAAGCACTTCTCGAGGGTCTTGTGATGTTTGTCATTTTGTACGTCCTTTCTAGGAAGTATCCTCCTCGTCCACAAGGAACGTTCATTGGAACGTTTTTGATGCTCTATGGCATTTTTAGGTTTGTCGTGGAATTTGTCCGTGTTCCTGACGAGCAGCTTGGCTATCTCTTTGGCAGCTTTATTACCATGGGACAGCTACTCAGTCTGCCTTTAGTTGTACTTGGAATAGTGGTGCTTGTTATGGCAAGAAGGCTAAACTCACCACAAGTTGGAAGGAATTAGAAGCATGTTTAAAAAGGCGCTCAATAGCCTTTTCTCCATACTTTTAGTGCTTGCGCTCTTACCAGCTCCTGCATTCGCAGAAGCAGCGGGGGAGTTGACCACTACTGCTACTGCAACCTCCTCAGCGGAGAATGCTCTTACTGCTCAGGACAACGCTTCTGGTACGGAAGCTGCTTCTGGTACGGTAGAAGCTACAACTGGTGCAACCACAACCTCTGAAGAGACAGGCCCTGGCGTTGCAGCAACCACAAATGAGACTGGCTATCCACACAAAACGCTGGACCAGGCAGTAGAAACTCTGACTAATTCCTTCTATAAGCCAAAGCCTCGTTATGGTGTAGACACTAACCTCAACACTATGGTTGCAGAAGAACTGCGCCGTATTGGTGCTGGAGAGGTTAACGTTAGAGTGACCTCTGTTCAGATGTCCTCGACAGCTTCATATGCTCACGCAGGTATTTCTACTGATTTTGCAACTAATGGTTCTATTGAGTACTTCTGGTTGGATGCTGCTGGCTTTACTAATCAGAGAAGCACTCTTATTCTTCGTCAGGCAAAAGTTACTTTTGAACTTTCCAAGGATGGAAAGACCGTCCAATATACCTGCAATGTTTTAATCCCTTGGGATGAGGCAAAATCTCAGGCACAGCTTGCTGACGTATCTCAAAATCTTTCGCCATCATATGCTGCAGGACAAAATGAATCTTCTGTAACTTCAGACTTTACCCTTCCACATAAGCTTGTTTCTGCTGATGGGAGCCAGCTTTCATGGTCTAAGGTTACTTGGACCAGCTCAGATACATCTACTGTTCGTATTGATGGTTATGGTACTGAGCCTTATAAGGCAACAGTTACCCGCGGTATTCGTGACAAGCAGGTAACGCTGACTGCAAATGTCTCTTTGAGCAGCTCAGACGCTCCTCAGACAAGCTATCAGAAAACCTTTACCATAACGGTTCCCGGAGATCCTTCGGCTATTACCGATGCACAGAATAATCTGTTGAGGCGCATTAACAGGCGTTTCTCGGCATCAAGCATTAAAGATGTGTATACCAATCACTCCATTAATGCTCAGGCGGTTACAGACGACCTGCAGATGCCTACGCCAAAGAACTTTGGCTTGGACGGAAAGCGCTATCAGTTTACGTACACTTCCTCCAATGCTGCTATTACGTTCAATGGCTATAGAGGAACGGTGTACCAGCCTCTACCTTCTGCTTCTGCGCAGCAGGTAGACATCACTCTGACCGTTACCGATAAAGAAAATCCTGAGGTATCAGTCTCTAAGACTCTTACGGTTACGGTAAGCCCGCTTAATCAGGCTGATATTGATGCAGAGCTTGCTTTGATGAATGAGTCTAAGGCTCATTTCTGGGATGCGCTTGCCACTCCTTCTGGTCAGCAGAATAAGCAGGATAGCGTTTCTGAGTCTCTGGCCACGCCAAACAAGTTCTATCGTGCTGCTGACGGCTCTTTGACCTGGTCTTATGATGTTAACAATACTGATAAGACCGCAAGTGGTATTGTGCCTTCGGAGTTCCCAACATACGACCCCATGGGTCCTGCTGATCAGGCGCGGACGTACAGTTCTTCTCAGCCAACAATCATTCAGAACGAGAATCTTGTTCTCGCACAGACTCCTGAGTACAACACGTCTGTTACGGTTTCGGCACTTCTTTCAAGTGCACGCTATTCTCGCTATGCAAGCTTGTATCCAGATAATGAGCAGTTCCAGGCCCTTACTAATCAGAAGGTCTCTGCCACCTTTACCGTGGCAGGCGAGAAGGGCGCTCGACCTGTAGAGGAAGATCCAGATCCAAGTCAGCTTGTTTCCGTCACTCTTTCTGTAGTAGGTCTTGATAAAGACGGTAAGCCTCAGCACTGGGCTCCTACTCAGACTATTGAGGTTCGTAAGGGTACCACTGCTGACAAGGTAACGTATGACTACCTGAAGAATAATGGCCTAACCTATGATGCAGCAGGCGGTTATTTGTCTTCTATTACGTCGCCTTCACAGGGACTTACGCTTGCAACAGCGCAGGTAGATGGCGCCTATAAATGGTGGCAGTTCTTTGTAAACGGTCAGCTTTCGGACAAGATGGCAAACAATGTTACCTTGGACGAAAACACTACTATTACCTGGACATATGGTGGTCAGGATAGCTCCATTCCAACTCCTCAAAATGAGTTGGTCATCAATCCATTTGCTGAGCACCCTAACTACGAGGCATCTTGGAGCGGTTTTGGTAGCGGAAACGGTTCCACTACTACGCAGAGTACCCCCATTAATTCTGCAGCTCTTCGTTGGAGTGTGACTGAAGGAACTCAGAATACACCTGGATTTGTTTCTGATCAGGTCATTGTTCATGATACGGTCTATTACGTAAGCGGTTCTACTCTCAAAGCAGTTGACGCTGCAACAGGTAACCTTATTGCCGAGGCACAGATTGGCTCCAAGGTCTCGTACTTTGCACGTCCTCTGTACATTAATGGCATGATTGTTGTTGCTACCGATGATGGATGTCTTACTGCATTCTCGGCAACAACTATGGAGTGCATCTGGAAGACAGAGCCGCTGGATACCACCAATGCGCTGCAATCTGTTTCTAGCCTGACGGTTAATAACGGCACCATCTTGGCTGAGTTTACTAAGATGAGCGGATTTGACGCAGCTGGTGGCTACATGGTTGCTGTTGACGCTACAACTGGTGCGCTTCGCTGGAAGCAGAATGCACAGCCTGCAAACATTCCTGGAGCAACCTCTGGTCAGCCTTCAGGTTATTACTGGTCTGGCGCAGCGGCTTCTGGCTCTGACTTTATGATTGGCGACGAGTCCTCCTCTGTCAGGCTTATCAGTGGTACAACCGGTGCCATTGAGGCTGAGCTTAACCTTGGCTCACCAATTCGCGCAGGTATTGTTCCTGTCTCTGTTGATCAAAACGGTAATGGAACCTATCTTGCCGTAACCAGAAATGACGGTACGCTGCACCTGATTAGAAGAAACGGTTCTTCTCTTGTTGAGGAGAAGCAAGTCAAATTTGCAGCAGAGTCTACCTCTACACCAACTATCAGCGGTTCTAACGTCTTTGTTAACGGCGTCGATGCTGAGGGCTACGGAACTATCTCTGTGATTTCTCTTGACACCTTTACGGTGATTGACCAGGCTCGTGCTGGCAAGGGTAAGTCTCAGAGCACCCCTCTTGTTTCTGTTCAACAAAACGGTACCTATGCCTACTTCACGGTAAACGGTCTACCTGGTGGCGTATGGGTATACAAGTTGGGCACCAGCCGAGCAGCTCAGATTTACACTCCAGATAAGAATCATCAGAACTACACCACCTCATCGGTCATTGCAGATTTTGAGGGCAATCTTTACTACACCAACGACTCCGGCACGCTTTTCTCGCTTATTAATCAGAAACCTTCTGGCGAGAATACCCAGCCATCTGGAGACATTTTTAGCAGGACAGATTCCACAGCTACAAACGTACCAGCTCAAGATCCTTCATCTCCAGCTGCGCATGAAACTTCCTCGACCACCGCTTCGAGTGCTGGTGAGGAGGTTACAAAGGCTCCATCTGAGAACAAGACTGCAGACACTAACTCTGACGAGAAGCAGCTTCCGCCTACTGAATACTCAAATAAGCAGGCCGCTGCCCCACAGCAGGTGTCCTCTGCGCCTACCATTCCACTTCTGAGTGTCTTTGGTTTCTTTGCTTCTGGTGCAGTTCTTGCAGTGTTTGTAGTGTTGCTTAAGAAAGAAACTGCTGCAATTCACCATGTTTCCAATGGCCGAGGCCAGGTGAGATAGTGGTTAAGCTCACAAGAGAATCCAAACGGATTCTCTATTTGGCGGCATCAATAGTATCTTTTGTGTTCATGCTTTTCTTTGCATGGACATTGATTCAGTATTTCTTTACGCCTGCTTCAAGCACTTCTGCTCAAGAAGCTCCTACCGCACAAGGTCAGACGGTAGTAGGTGCTTCTGGCGCGCAAACAGACTCTCAGACGTCACAGACGCAAGGGAGCTCTAGTTCAGACGCTCAATCAAATGCTGATGCGTCTAAAACGCAGGATTCTTCTAATCAGAAAACGTCGGAGCCTTCTAACTCTGGTAACTCAACAAACGCTGTAGCTGCTCCTCATAAAGAGAATAGTGCGCTTTCTGTAAGTGTTACGGTTGACGGCTCTGCAGCCAAAGGGTCTTCATTTACCGTCAACCTCCAGGTGCAAGAGGGTACGTCAGTCTATGACGCGTTGCTTGCAAGTGGAGCCGGGGTAAATGCACGTAGCACGTCGTTTGGTATGTACGTTGCGGCTATTAATGGGCTTGCAGAGCGTGACCACGGTCCACAGAGCGGTTGGGTATATTCAGTTAACGGTGTTCAGCCTAACTACACGTCAGATGCATATGTTCTGCATGATGGCGATTCGGTTGTTTGGACGTACGTTAACGCGGTGAACTAATGAATCCCGCGCGCACAAGCTTTTCTCGCCTTCATCCACTTGCTACGGTTGTACTGTTTGGATGCGAGGTTGTGCTTGCCGCATTTTCTTTTCAGCCTCTCTGTGCGCTGATTGCTTTTCTAGGAGCGCAGCTGTGCACAATCCAGTTGTTTGACGCCAAACATGCTGCCAAACAGCTTGTTTGGTATGCTCCAATTATTATATTGATGGCGATAATCAATCCGTTTTTCTCGGCATCTGGCTCTACCGTTTTGTATTCTTTTGGACACACACAACTGTACGCAGAAAGTCTGGTGTACGGGGTTACCTCGGGTCTTGTGCTCGTAAGTACTTTGAGCTGGCTTGAGTGCCTATTTGCAGTAGTGTCGCCACTCGAGATGTTGCAGCGCTCAAGCGTACGCTTTCCAGGATTACAACTGGTCTTGAGTCTTTCTGTGCAGCTTATGCCGCAGCTACTTTCTGATCTGACAACAGCCCGCCAAATCCAGTCAGCAAATACCGCAGCTAGAAGGTGTGATTCTGCCGTGCAGTCACATCAGCAAAGCCATGTTCTAAGTCAAAGTCGTCTTTTGAGCGTGAGAAAAACTATTGCGCAATCAGCTACCACCATTAACGCAGTGTGCATGAGCGCGCTGGAGAAGTCGATGAGTACGTTTCAGTCTATTGTGTCTCGAGGTTGGGGAATGACAGGGCACAGGAGTAGGTGGAGCGCTGAAGTGCTTGACGCTTACGATACTGTAGCGCTGCTGGTATTTGTTTTCTTAAGCGTTATAGCAGCGGTTTGTTTGTATATGCTGGTACAAGCTTGGCAGTTTTATCCTACTATGCCAGAGTTCCAAGTGAGTTTTTGGTATCTGGGCGTAGTGCTATTTACCGTTTTACCAGCAATTTTTGTGCGTATTGATACTGTCTTATGGGAGCAGTCTGTATGAGTGAGCATTCTTCCTATATTCAGAATTCACTTACTACTTCAGCTAGTAAAGAAGTAGTTCTTGCTATTCAAAATCTCTCGTTTGCATATGCTCTAACTTTAGACCGTAACGTTGTAGAAGATTTTTCCTGTGAGGTTTGTGCTGGTCAGATTAGTCTTTTACTGGGACCAACTGGTTCAGGCAAGTCCACCATTTTGAGCCTCATTAAGCCCGAGATTGCGCCTCAAGGTAGGAGAGAGGGCTCCATTATTGTTTGCGGCCAAGAGGTTTCTACGATGACGCAGGCGCAATCCGTAGACACCATTGCATTTGTGCCTCAAGCCACTTCACAAGCACTTGTGTGTGAGACACCTTTGAAAGAGCTGGCTTTTGGCCTGGAAAATCGAGGCGTTTCAGAGAAAGAAATGCGCCGTCGCATTTTTGAGACGGTCAGTTTCTTTGGCATGGAATCGCTTTTGCACAAGCGCTGTAACGAGCTTTCCGGGGGAGAACAGCAGCTCGTGGCCCTTGCTGCAGCGCTTGTCTTGCGCCCAAAGCTGCTTTTGCTGGATGAGCCAACTTCGCAGCTGGACCCGTTTGCGCAGAAGAGTTTCACCGCGCTCCTGGAGCGAGTGGCGCGCGAGCTCAACGTTGCCGTGCTTGTTGCCACCCACGACGTTGCCGCGTTCGAGTACCTCGCTGACGCACGCGTCTGCCTTGGTGGCGAGAAACCCGATGCGCTCCAAGCAGACAGCTCTTCTCGCCAGGCGCTTTGTCCTCGCAGCTCCGCACCAAACCAAGCATCCACTGCGGCCGACAGCACGCCCGTGCTTGAGTTCAGCGCTGTGACGTTTGCGTATCCGCAGAGTGATCAGCTGGTGCTCAGCAAGTGCTCGCTTGAGGTCACGGGGCGAGAAATTCGTGCGCTCGTAGGCGGCAACGGCTCAGGTAAGTCAACGCTGCTAAAGCTTGCATCAGGTGTTCTCCGTCCAAGGCGCGGACATATCTACAACCAGCTCCAGCAATCCCAAGGATACATTCCACAAGATCCCAATCTGCTCTTTACCTGCCAAAGTGTGGGCGAGGAGCTTGTCCAGTGGCAACAAAGTGGCGCCTATTCTGATCAGGATGTTCAGGAGCTTCTGGAAGCTTCGGGACTTCTTTCGCGAACAACATATCAGAAGCTTATGTCTTCTCATCCATACGATCTGTCTGGTGGACAGCAGCAACTCTTAGCCCTCGTAAAAGTGCTGCTTACAAAAGCGCGTCTGCTTATTCTTGACGAGCCAACAAAAGGCTTGGATGCCCCAACCAAAGATGCTGTTGTCAATTTGCTTTCTCGTGCACAGTCAGAAGGTGCAACCATAGTAATAGCAACGCACGATATGCAGTTGATATCGCGCGTTGCTGATAACGTTTCTTTAGTATTTGATGGCCAGATTTCTCTGACAGAGCCAACTTCAGAATTCTTTGAGAACTCTTGGGTATGGTCGGCGGAGTAGGTGGCTAGAACCTTAAGAACGGCTCCTCATCCTGGCCAAGCTCCTCAAGAAGCTCATCGTCAAGATCGTTGATGTCGCCAAACTCCTCGTGTTCATGCTCCTCTTCATCTTCCTCATGATCGTGAGTATGCTCATTGAAGCCGTAGGCATTGGCTGTCTCATCATCAAACTCAAGTGTAGGAAGAGCGCTGGTAATGCTGCACAGACCAACTCCTGCAGGCATAATCTTTTGCCACTGAGCAATCAGAGGAGTGGTAGGAACTTCTCCCAGCTCAACAATAGAATCCAAGAAAATCTCTTTTGCGCCGTCAAGCAGGTCAGATGAATTTGCAACCTCAATAAGGTGCTCCGAGAAAAGCTCAAGCGCGTGATCTGTGGAATCTGCCTCAACAATACAAGGCATAAGACAGTAGTTGTCCGAAGAGTCAAGCTCGTCGTTGTAGCTAAAGTTTCCCAGATAGATCATGAAGACCTCCTTGTTGTAGTTTCAAATCATCTTATGCCAAAATAAGATAGACCTTCTCGATATTTTTATTTTGACGGTAAGCGTGAGGTTCTTGTGGATAATCGGCACACGTTATCAATAGCTCTAGAAGTTGTGGCACTCTTTGCTACACCTATTATTCTTGCTGTTGAAATGATATATTTTCCCGATTTTACCGCGGTATCTTCAATTATTTTGGCAATCATTTCAGTTGCATTATTTATGTTAAGTTTTGAGGCAAAAAAGCCCTCAGTTGCCAATTTGGTACCTACTGCCGTCTTTAGCGCCTTAGGTGCTGCGGGAAGAATTGCCTTTGCGCCTTTCGCATATGTAAAGCCTGTTTCCGCAGTTGCTATCTTCGCGGGAGCGTTTCTTGGCAGGCATGCGGGCTTTTTGGTAGGTGCCTTATCTGCGCTTCTTTCAAACGTTTTCTTTGGTCAGGGCTCGTGGACGCCATGGCAGATGTATGCGTGGGGACTTGTTGGCTATCTGGGAGGCCTTCTTGCAACTTTGACCTCAGCTTGCCCTGCATCTTCTAAACGCACATCCGTCCAACAAGGCGAGAAACCCTACAAACTTCCACCTTTCTTGCTTATGATCTGGGCATTTATATCCGGGCCATTCTTTGGCCTTGTAATGAACGTATACTTTGTTATTGGATTTGTACATCCTTTAACGCTTGAATCCGCTCTTCTCGCGTTTGCGGCTTCAATTCCGCTTGATCTAACGCACGGTATAGCAACGCTTGTTTTTTTGATTTTGTTATGGCTTCCGTGGCAAACATCCGTTAGCCGAATCCTCACAAAATACAATCTCACTGGTAGGAGCTTTAGATAAGCCATCTTTTTCCGTTTACCTAAATTACCTTCCATTTCGCGACCTTTGATCTAGACTGTATTCACTGTCAGCCCCCGGATTTTGGGGGTAAAAATGCAACCTACATCTATCCTTACTGCAACGGCAAACTCAACACTTGAGCTGCTTGCTCCTACGCGCTGCGTTGTGTGCGAGAAACCCGGCCAGCTCCTCTGCGATGAGTGTCGGGCAAAGCTGCCGTGGATTTCTCAGCAGTGGGCATGTCCTAATTGCGGCGCTCCATATGGGAAGCTCGTCTGTTCAGAGTGTGCGGATAAGAAGAAACGACCTGTTCAGTGGGAGAGTAGAGCGGTCATTTGTGCCATGGGATTTAAGGGTCCTCCTGCACGGTTGATCTTGACACTTAAGGATGGACACGAGCTTCGACTGGCGCCGGTAATTGCTGCAGCTATGTTGTGTGCGCTTGAAGAAGCCTCAGCATGGAAAGCTCGTGACGGTACCTCACGCTTTGATAGTTTAAAAATTGATGGCGTTTCCTTTATTCCAGCAACTGCAGAAGCGTACGCGCGCAGAGGCTTTGATCATATGGAACTTGTAGCCCAATCGTTCTGCCAGCTTACAGGCTTGCCTTTGTACGACGTGCTTATACGTCCTCATGCAAAGGACCAAAGAACGCTTTCATCCGCTCAAAGGCAAATAAATTTGAAAGGAAGTATTGCTTGTACTGTGCCGGTTAATCAATCAAATATTTTACTTTTAGATGATGTTGTAACTACGGGAGCATCAATTAGAGAAGCCACTAGAGTACTTTGTGCCGCAGGCGTGCATTCTGTAACCGTAGGCGCATTAGCTCGCGTATGGTGAGTTACCTATGGTTGCAAACGGCTATACTTGATGAGTCTTTTCAGGTCTGTGGTTGCGAAGTTCTCTGTGAGCTTTTAGTCCATGACAGACGAGGTCAAAGGGATCCACGTAAGTTTGTGTGTGCGCACGTAAACGATCATGGCTCGTCCTAGAAGTAAGCCATACCGCCTGTTATATCAAAGAGACAAAGGGTCTCGCAGGCGAGAGAACTACTAGTGGAGCTGCTGCGGTAGCAAAGCAAACGTTCCAGTATGCGAGTGTGGGGTCAAATACCAGGTCAGCTGAAAAGACACCTGAATAGAAGAAGGAGTTCTGATGATGCGCGGTAAAAACTCTCTTAAGGTGTTACTTCTTATAGCACTTGCTGTTGTTTTAACAGGATGTTCCATTGGTCCTATCAACATTGATTTGGATAAATGGTTCCACGTCAAGTCAGTGCAAGAGGCAATCCAAGAGAAGCGAGAAGCCCGTCAGCAGAAGATTCCTGATTCCTCACTGCACACAGCTGGCACTTTGACCGTTGGTCTACGTACTCAGTCAGTAACAGCTCCAATGGTTGTGGCCTCAGAAGCTGGGACATTGCAGGGAATTGACGTTGAAATAGCTTCTGCAATTGCAGATCAGTTAGGCGTAGACGTTAAGTTTGTATCAGTTAATGGACCAGTAGATGGCCTACAAGCAGGCTGTGACATTGTTATGGATGTCAGAAGTGGTGAAGACTCAACAAGTACGCTCATTTCTGGTTATGCTGAGTATGCAACAGCTCTTTTCCATAAGGGTTCAGAGACAGACATTACTGCTGATAGTTTGAGTGGAAAGTCAGTTGGCGTTCAAACGGGTTCTTTGTCTGAGCGCGCAATGGGTCAGGTACTCACGGGCATGTCTGTTCAGGGTTTTTCTAACCTAAATGATGCTTTTGAAGCACTTGAAAATGGCTCCATCGATTATGTGGCCTGTGATGCATATGCTGGTGCTTATTTAGCAGCAAACAAAGATATTTCTATGGTTGGTGTCGTTGACGTTCCATCTACGATTGGTATTTCTGTATCAACCAGTAACAAAGCTCTCGCTACACAAATTCAGCAAGCTCTTTCAGCTATTCAATCTAACGGTGTCGAGGGAGTTATTAGAAACAAGTGGATTGGCACTTTGCCTCACCTCTCAACTACCAATAAGATTTCCGGTCTTGTGGAAGTTTCTACGCAATCTACCAGCGCTGATTCAGCTACATCTTCCTCTGAGCAAAATTAATCGCACATAAAGAGAAATAGTCTCTAACCGTTTACCGCTCAATTCAACTTTTTATGGAATGATTGACCGACAAATGGGTATTGTTGTTATACAGACATCAGTTAGAAGATGTCTCGTGTATCCGATAGGAGGCTCCCATGGTGGACATCAAGATTTCGGGACGCAAGGTAAGCATTTCTGAGGCTTTGCGCACACACGTAGATCAGAAAATCGGTGATGCTCTTAAAGTATTTGACATCACTCCTATGTCTTGCGATGTAGTTCTCAGAGTAGACAAAAACCCTTCAAATCCAGATAGAAAGACAGCTGAGGTTACGGTATTTGTTCGTAACAATGTTGTTCGCGTCACCGCTAGCTCTGACGATATGTATGTGGCTATTGATGAAGCAGCAGAAAAAGTTTCCAGACAGCTGCGTAAGTACAAGACAAAAGTTGTTGAGCGCCGCCATCATGTAAAGTCTGAGCGCGGAGTTGCTCTTACACAAGAAGATCTTGCCAATCTCATTGAGATTCCAGCTGAAGACCTTGATGACCAGCTTGTTCGCGAGAAGTACATTGATCTTGAGCCTATGACGGAAGAGGAGGCGCTTGTCCAAACTGACCTTCTCGGCCATGATTTTTATGTCTTTGTTAATTCTTCCACTGGTTTGACTAATGTCATTTACCATCGTAAAAATGGTGGATACGGAATTATCAAACCTAAGATTGAGGAACAAGATGTTCAATAAAAAAGATAAGGCCGAAGAAGAAATCAGCGAGGTTGCCTTTGAAGATCTTGAGCCTACTGAGCTTTCAGCTGCATATCATAAGCCCAGTAACGTTCGAATCATCATGGACTCCTGCGCAGACTTTGCTCCAGGAATTGCTGAACAGCTAGGTGTTGATATCATCCAGTTCCCTTATGTGGGACCAGATGGAGAGCACTATGATGACGGCTGGAAGAGCATTAGTGCACATGAATTCTTTGAGGGTATGCGCAAGGATAAAAAGCTGCGCTACACCACCTCTGCAATTACTCCTGGTCATTATCTTGAGATCTTTGAGAAAGCTGCAAAGCAGGGCACACCAACGGTGTATCTGTGCTTTACCTCGGCTCTCTCTTCATCCTACTATGCAGCTGAGCAAGCAGCAGATATGGTAAGAGAGAAATACCCAGACTTTGAGATTTACGTAGTCGACAATGGTGCACCTTCGTCCGCGGCTCAGCTTTTGGGTCTTGAAGCAGTACATCAGGCCAATAAGGGTCTCTCGGCAAAAGAGATTGCCGAGTGGGCAGCAGATGCGCGTAACTACATTCATGGTTACTTAACGCTTGAGACTTTGGATGCTCTTGCTGCGGGCGGTCGTATTCCAGCTGCTGCAGCAAATATTGGTGGCAAGCTTGATGTAAAGCCAGAGCTTACCTATGACTCAACAGGAGCTCTTACCGTCAAGACAGTGTGCAGAGGCCGCAAGAAGGCACTCAAGTCTCTTATCCAGGACTTTAGAGATAGTTATTCTCATGACACCTCGCTTCCTGTTGGCATTATTTCTGCAGACGCACAGAAGGACGCTAATTGGTTAGAGGCTCAGATTCGTAAAGAGAAGGGCTGCGAGGGACTTACCATTATTCATAGCCAGGTAGGACCAGTCATTGGTGCTCACGTGGGACCAGGCATGGTGGCTATTGTCTTCTGGGGAACTGACCGCCGCGAGAAGCTTTCGCTTTCTGACCGAATTGCTAACAGGGTTCGTAAATCTAATTAACGGGTACAAGGTATGGGGTCGCTCTTTGGAGCGGCCCCAGTTTGTATATTTATTTCAGTCTGAAAGGACTCATACATGGCACTGAGCAAGAATGCAAAGGTTGCTTTTATTGGAACAGGCATTATGGGTGCTCCTATTGCAGAGCACCTTATTTCTGCTGGTTATGACGTTACTGTTTACAACAGAACATCAGAGAAAGCGCAAAAGCTTGTCTCGTTGGGCGCTCACGCTGCAGAGAGTGTGAAAGATGCTGCAAAAGACGCTGACGTTGTCTTTACCATGGTTGGTTATCCAACTGATGTTGAGGATGTTTACTTGGCAACAGATGGCCTTATCCGCGTTGCTAAGAAGGGTGCGTACCTTATTGATCTGACCACTTCTTCATCTCAGCTTGCTCGTGATATTCACGATGCTGCTGAAATTGAGGGAAAGCATGCCTTTGACTGTCCTGTTACGGGCGGCCAGAAGGGTGCTCAGGACGGCACTCTTACGCTGATTGTCGGCGCAACTGAGAATGATGTTGAGCCAGTACGCGCTCTTCTCGAGACCTTCTCGGCAAAGATTTTCTGCATGGGTGGTGCCGGTAAGGGTCAGACCGCAAAACTTTGTAACCAGGTTTCTCTTGCTTCCTGCATGATTGGCTATGCAGACGCAATGGCCTTGGCAGAGCAGGGTGGACTTGACGTTGAGCAGATGCTTGAGGTTGTTGTTAGTGGCATGGGTTCTTCTCGCGCACTTAAAGAGCTTGCTCCTAAGTCGCTTGAGGGAGACTTCCAACCAGGATTTTTGGCTGAGCACTTCCGCAAGGATATTGCGCTTGCTCTTGCTCAGTCTGAGGACCTTGAGATTACCCTCCCTGGTGCAGAGACTGCCTTTACCCTGTATGACATGCTTTGCCAGATTGGTGGCGCTCGTAAGGGTACTCAGGCAATTTCGCTCCTTTATGCTGATGAGGCTACGAGCACTGCAGCTGGTCTTGACTGGTCGCTCCTTGAGAGCCAGGAAGATGAGGGTGAGCATGAGTGCTGCTGTGGTCACGACCACCAAGATGGTGAGCACGAGTGCGAGTGCCATGGTCACGGACATCATCATGAGCATGAAGGTCACGAGCACGGTCATGACGGCCACTGCTGCCACTAAGTGCTAACCGCAAAGGAACCCCGATTATGAGTGATATTTCTACTCCTCAGAGCTCTATTGCGGTTTTCATCGATTATGAAAATTTGGCACTAGGAACAGGTAAAAGAAAGAGAAACGGTCATCAAGAACCAGGCCATCTTCCAGAGATGAAGCTCATTATGGAGAGGCTGGTTGATAAGGGACGCATTACTGCCAAGCGTGCATATTGCGATTGGCAGCGCTTTCCAAATGCTATTACACCCCTGCATGAGCTTGGTATTGAGCTCATCGAGATTCCAGATAGGGCCTATACCGGCAAGAACTCTGCCGATATTAGACTTGCGGTAGATGCTGTTGAGATGTGTCTTACTAAAGACCACATTGACACATTCGCTGTGCTTTCTGGTGACTCGGACTTCTCGCCACTTGTGGCAAAGCTTAAAGAGGCTGGTAAAACAGTCATTGGCGTTGGCATGAAGGAGTCTACCAGCTCGCTTCTTGCTGAGGTCTGTGACGAGTTTATCTTCTACGAGGATATTTTGAGTTCTGGCAGAATTCCAGACTTTAAAGAGAAGGTACCTGTCGAGAAACACGACTGCTATCAGCTCTTATTTGAGACTATTGAGTCTTTGGAGCGCGAAAGCGAAACATTTATTTATGCGTCTCGTTTAAAGGAGACTATGCGAAGGAAGCGTCCACAGTTTGCTGAGGCAACTTATGGATATCGTTCGTTTACTTCTCTTTTACGGGAAGCATCGAGCCTTGGATTTATTAAAATTCATGAGGATCAAAAAAGCGGCACCGTTGTCGTAGACGGATTTAGAGAATAAAGGGTGTTTTAGAGAGGATTTAGGTTTCATGGCAGAAAAGAAAGAAACTGCTCAGAAGCCAAAAAAGGCTTCAACTAAGGCAACCGCAAAAGCGGGCTCTACAAAGGCGCCAAAAGAAGAAAAGCAACCTGCTAAGAAGGCTACAAAAAAGCCAACTATGGCACAGATGAAAAAAGTGAATGCACTGGTCATTGCTTTATCTGATGCTAGTAGGCGCGCTCGTCAAGACGCTTCTCATGAGCTTGCGGAGCTGGCCCATATTGCTCCTCTTGCTTTTGAAGAGCACATTGATTCTCTTATTGATGCACTATATAGGCCAGAGGCACAAACCCGTTGGGAAGTACTTGATGCGCTTGCCAATCTGAGCGCTCACTTTGGTGACCAGGTCTTTAAGGCATTTGACGCTGCTGAAGCTTCTTTGTTTGATGACGACTCAGCAACGGTGCGTCTCGCAGCATTTTTGTTCCTCTGTCAGTACGGAGCAACTTCTGCAAAGCATTCTGATGAGGCGTGGCCACTTTTGGATGAAGCGGTTCAGTGCTATCACGGAGATGCTGAGTACCATGATATGCTCCAGGGTCTTCTCGCCTTAGCACACGGAACTATTTCTAAGGATGTGAAGAAGGCATTGTCTCAGCGCATGAAGTTTGATGCAGAAAATGCCACTGGATACATCAAACAGTATTCGGAAGAGATTGTTGCAGCTACCAAATAGTTTGTTTTGCATGTAAACGACTGTGTGCAAACGGGGGAGTTTACTGGTTGTATGTTTTATGCATGCTAATAAGAGTAAACTACAGGTTTGTATTAGTGTACGCATAGTTGCATTGAGCGATGAAAGGCAAGGATATGCCATCTATTGATGTAAGAAAGAACTCAAAGATTTTTATCGGAGTTGGCGCAGTTGTATTGTTTGCTCTTGGTATTGTCATCGGTCGCTTCCTTCTTGGCGGCGGCGGAGCTACTGGTTCTTTGAACGGTCGCACCACACTTTCTGAGGGCGAGCTCAACACTCCTATTGCTTCTTATACCTATAACGGTCAGACCAAAGAAGTAACTGCTCGTGAGGTTATTGAGAACACTTCTGGTCTTGACGCAGCAAAGCAGTCTGACGGCACCTATGCTGTTCCAGCAGCCGATAAGATTATTGGCTATGTTCGTAATGCTCTTGTTGTAGCTGAGGCTCAGAGCAAGGGTATTACCGTCACTGATGACGAGGTCAACAATTACATGCAGACCAACTTCAAGACTACTGATGTTAGCCAGGTTGCTTCTGCATACAAGCTCTCTGAAGATGTTGCAAAGAAGCTTATTAATGATGCTGTCATCATGAAGAAGTATCGTGATAGCGTTTTGACTACAACCCTTCCAGATGCTCCACAGGCACCAACTGCACCTGAGGACGGCAACTCTGAGACTACAAGCCAGGAGTACGCTCAGTACATCATTGGTCTTGCTGGTGATGAGTGGGACGCTAAGAACAACACTTGGGCTTCCCAGGATGGCGATTACTACAAGCAGCTCTCTGCTTATTCAATCTCCAACGATTCCGCTTCTTATGCAGCTGCTCAGACCGCTTATCAGGTTGCAATGAGCAAGTACTCTGCTGTTGCAAGCAAAGCTTCTCAGGAGTGGTCACAGAAGATCAACGAGATTCTTGGTAAGGCATCTATTGCTGTTTACTCTCTTGCTCTCTAGGATCTGAAAAGCAATGAAAGTTGCTATTAGCGCTTGTTTACTTGGCCTCCCCGTCAGATATGACGGAGGGGCCAAGCCTGTTTCCGCAGTACAAAGGCTGGCTCAAAAAGTAAGCGTCACAAAGATTTGCCCCGAGACTTCCTCGGGCCTTCCTGTGCCTCGTCCACCCGCTGAGCAGCGAGAAGGACGCGTTTGGCTCAAGGATGGCTCGGATGTTACAGAAGATTTTGAACGTGGATCTAAGATTGCTCTTAGTGCTGTTACGTCTTCTGACATAACGCTCGCCGTTTTGAAGGCAAAAAGCCCGTCTTGTGGCGTGCATGAGATTTATGATGGTACGTACTCAGGAAAGCTTGTTTCTGGCGAGGGAACACTTACTCGTCACCTCTTAGAGGAGGGGATTTGCGTGGTTACCGAGAAAACCATTGAGAATGTAAGCCCATCTGTTGAGCATCCTGTTGCTCTTATTTTGGGAACCGGACTTGGTCATCTTGCTGATTTGGTAAAGCCAGTCCGTCGTATTGATTATCGTGACATTCCAGGTTTCCCTGTTGACGCTTCTCCTATGGCTGGTCACAGCTTTGAGGCAACTATTGGTACTATCGACGGCGTACCTGTGGTTGTGTATCCTGGTCGCGTACATCTCTATCAGGGTTATTCTGCAGCTGAGGTAACCTCTCTTGTTCAGCATGCCCATCACCTGGGCTGCAAAGACATTATTTTTGCAGGTGCAACAGGTGCTGTTTCTGGAAACGCAAAGACTGGCCTTGGCGTTATTACTGATCAGATTAACCTCACTGGAACCAATCCGCTTGCAGAGTGGGCAGGCCTTCGCGATGTCGAGACCCCATTTGTAGATATGAATGATGCCTTCTCGCCTTATCTAAGAACGCTTGCATGCGGCGTAGCGGATGACCTCAAAATTGAGCTCAACGAGGGCGTTTTTGCTGGTCTTTTGGGACCAAACTTTGAGACTCCAGCAGAGGTTGCTATGCTTCGTAGCTTTGGCGTTTCATACGTTGGCGTTTCTACAGCTCTTGAAGTCATTATGGCCCGCGCTCTTGATATGAACGTGTTAGCCCTGACGCTTGCAGCAAATCCAGCTGGAGCTCACGGAACTACGCATAAGAGTGTTCAAGAGGCATCTGAGAAGTACGCAAATGATCTTGAGCGCCTTGTTCGTGGTGTTCTCGGGCTTCTTTAGTATTTCTGCTTGAATAATACAGGGCTTCCCCGTATAGTTGTTAGCGCGCTTTTGCACGCCAGCATAGCTCAGTTGGTAGAGCACCGCTCTCGTAAAGCGGGGGTCATCAGTTCGATCCTGGTTGCTGGCACCATCAACTACTAATAGCCGCCTTGTGCGGCTATTTTTATGCCTATCTAAATCCATGTGAAACAACTACGTTATGGTGGGTATAGACAAAGTAGTAGTAATTACTAACAAAAGGAGTTTTTATGGCTACTCAGAATCTTGAGCTTTTCTATAAGCCAACCTGCCCATACTGCCACAAGGTCATGTCCTTTATGGAGCAGAACAACATTGAGCTTCCTATGCATGATATCGTTGCAGATGACGCGGCTCGTGAGCGCCTCATTGAGGTTGGCGGCAAACGCCAGGTCCCATGCCTGTTCATTGACGGCAAGGCAATGTATGAGTCCGGCGACATCATCAATTACCTTTCTGAGGTCTTCCATGTTTCTGGTTCAAACGATGACTCAGACGATGGTTCCGCTGCAGCTGCTTGCACTATCGGCGGCGCTTGCTCCTTCTAAGCTCATTGTCGAGAAACCCCTCTAGCAGACGGGTTTCTCGCTATATGCATTAAAAACCCCTCTGTTCCAACGTATGGAGCAGAGGGATTTTACGTTTGAGCGTCAATTGTTTTGCTAGTTTTTCATACGTGCTACGGCGTATTCGCTGATGAGCAGTAAGAAGAGGATAAGGATGGATGAGAAGCTGCCAATAACTGCGCCGTTAAGACCAGTAAAGCTGACCATCATCCAGATAATGGGGATGGATACAGCAAATGAAATGAGGTACGCGCGCGTAACGGCTTTTTGAACTCGCATGATCGTGATGAGCTGGTATAAAAAGTCGATCGCAGCACAAAGTCCACCCGTGGCCACCATAATACGTGCAAGTCCACGATATTGTTCAAAATCAACGCCATATAAGAAGCCGTTAAGAGGAATGCCAATGAACTCGACAAATGCAGCGGTACCTATGGTGACTACGGCAATAGCACCAAACATTGCAAGTACAATTACGCCAAAGCGTTTCTTATTAGCGGGATTATGAATTGAGGTTTCTAACAAACTAGCAAGTTTGAAGAGCTGTGGCCTGTAGATGAGCGTAGAGATCATCAAAATAGTGTGAGCTGGGAAATAAAGTGCGTTGAAGTACAACTGATTGCTGTAAGAAAGCGTGCCTTCCATGGCAAACTTTGGCAGCGAGTCAATAAGGTTGTAGAGGAAAAGTGCCAAAAAGAGAGGCCAGCACTGTACAAAGATATCTTTAATGTTTGCAAGTTTGATGCGCACGCTTTTATCGGTCTCAAGAATGGCTAGGGGAGCAGAAATAAATAGCAGGGTGATAAGGGCACAAATACCCATGCTCCAGCTTGCCCATACAAGATTTCTGGTAACAAACAACACAACAGTAAAGAGAATAAAACTGGCACTACACCTAAGAGCCTGACTGAGTCCTGCGAGGTAGAGCTTGTCTTTTTGCTGAAGACGACCTTCGTAGACATCAGCCATACCGTCAACCGCCCTAAAGAGCAAAGCTCCCGTGCAGATAGAAAACATGGGCTCGGTATACCCTTTAAAGAAGCACCAAATAAGACCTGCTAGTACCATGACAACAACGGTAGCTGCGCGTTGAATCTGGTAATCAGAAAAACTACGTTGTTCAGCTATGTCGGAAACTTGATACGTGCGAACACCGTATTGGGCAATAAATAACAAAAGCGTTGCCACAACAAATGCCATGGAGAAAAGTCCTGCTTGTTCAATGCCAACAAGCTGAGAGCAAACAACAGTTAAAAGCGGGAAAAGTGCACCCCAGGCACCTTGTCCAAGTGCATTGAAGAGATAATCCTGGGACGTTTGATGTGCCAAGTATTGCTCGTCTTGATTAGCAATATCGCCAGAGACCACGGCAGAGAGAAGTCTGGTCCACCATGTAACCACAATGCCAGATTGACCCCCGTTTGTGCGCGAGTCATCAAGCTCATAGCGAGGTGTGCGAAGACGCTCTACCTGCTTATGTACGGAAGAATTGTTGTACGCAGTACGACTTTTCTTGAATGGATTGAGCATGTAAAACCTAAAATCTTCTTTAACGTGGCCAGAAACTTTGATATATCAATTTTTATTTGTTATATCGATTGTAGTCCACGATGTACATTAGGTAACAGATTGACAAACAATCGTGCGAAGATTGTTACAAAAGGGTATGGTAGATAGTACGTATTCTGAGTCATGTGACGAAAGGATGAGCATGGCAGGCAATCCTCAAGATTCAAATCTAGAGTCCAGCAATGCTTCTTTTGACGAGAAACCCATCGATGGTGCAACAACTTCTGAAGTAGCTCAGTCGCTTCTTGAACGACGCGGGAATGAGATTGCTGCTGCTCGTACCCTTATTCAGGCGCTTAAAGCGCCAGCTCCTCTGCGCGATAACCTTACCTTCTTTTTGCGTTTGGTAAGAAAAGTGCTTGCTGAGTACAATCCAGATCTTCTTACTAGTTTTGACACGTTGTTGGTTGAGGCAATTAAAGCTGGACCAGATGATTTGTCTACAACTCGCGCACCTTTGCTGCTTGAGGCAATCAATGCGGTACTCAAAGTAGATTCAGAGAAGGAATCGCTTAATGCTTTTCTGCGTTTTGCTTCTACCATTGACAATCTAAGCATGGAAGACTCCGTGCTTCTCATGCGCGCATTTGTAACTTTCTTCCACTTAGCAAATCTTTGTGAAGAGAATTATCGTGTTACCAGCCTGCGCTCTCGTGAGGCTTCTGTTGATCCATCTTCTGCAGAAGACCCTATCAATGAGATAACCGTTGCATATAGACAGCTTATTGACGAGTGCGGTGAAGAAGAGGCAAAAGCACGTCTTAATCGTCTTGAGTTCCATCCCGTCTTTACCGCGCATCCAACTGAGGCTCGTCGTAAAAACGTTGAACGCCGAATTCGTACCATCTCAGAGCTTCTTGATGAACGTCAGAGGCTTGGTGGTCCTGCTCGTGTTGAAAACGAGCGTCGCATGCTGCAAGAGATTGACGGCCTATTCCGTACGTCTCCTATCGGTCATAAAAAACCAACTCCTTTGGAGGAGGCAGATACTGTCCTCAACATTTTTGATACCACCCTTTTTGAGATGGTTCCTTCGGTATATCGTCGCTTTGATAACTGGGTGCTGGGAGAAAACGCTGGTTGTGTGTCGCCTGTCTGCCCACCATTTTTCCGTCCAGGTAGCTGGATTGGCTCCGACCGCGACGGTAACCCTAATGTTACCGCCCTGGTTTCTCGCCAAGTTGCCGAGAAGTACCGTGTACACGTACTGCAGGCACTCGCTAGGGCTACCAAGGAAGTCAGTCGAGGCCTGACGCTTGATGGTATTTCTACTCCAGCTTCGCCTGCACTTGCTAATCTTTGGGCGCAGCAGGTAGAAATGAGCCAGGCCCTGACCTCTGGGGCTATTGATAAGGCTGGGTCTGAGCTGCACCGTGCGGCAATGCGCGTCATTTCTGGCCGACTCAGCGCCACCATTGAGCGCAATGCTGACCTGATGTATCAAAACGCTGAAGAGTTTATTGCTGATCTGCGTGTTATTCAGGATTCACTGGCTCAAGCAGGGGCTTACCGTATTGCCTACGGTCCTGTTCAGAAGCTTATCTGGCAGGCTCAAACTTTTGGCTTCCACTTGGTAGAGATGGAGTTCCGTCAGCACTCTTTGGTGCACAAGCGTGCACTTGCAGATATTGAGGCACACCCATCAACTGCCGAGAAACCCGCCAAACTTGATGCTATGACGCAGGAGGTGCTAGACACCTTCCGCTCCATTGGATCAATTCAAAAGAAGAACGGCATTAACGCTGCTCGTCGCTATATTATTTCGTTTACGCAGTCTGCTCAGGATGTTGAGAATGTCTATAAACTTGCACGTCTTGCGTTTGCAAATGAAGAAGACGTTCCTGTACTAGACGTCATTCCACTCTTTGAGCAAATTGAAGACCTTGAGAACGCTGTTGCTACACTTGACCAGGTAATTCAGCTTCCTGAGGTGCAAGCGCGTCTTGCTCAGACAGACCGCAAGCTTGAGGTCATGTTGGGCTATTCCGATTCCTCAAAGGACGAGGGACCAACTACGGCAACGCTGGTACTGCATAAGACCCAGGCTGCTTTAGCAGAGTGGGCAGAGAAGAACTCCATTGACCTCATCTTGATGCATGGCCGAGGCGGTGCAGTTGGTCGTGGCGGTGGTCCTGCAAACCGTGCTGTTCTTTCGCAGCCCAAAGGCTCAGTCAACGGTCGCTTTAAACTTACTGAGCAGGGAGAAGTTATTTTTGCTCGCTATGGTGACCCAACGCTTGCTCGTCGTCACGTAGAGTCCGTTGCTGGAGCAACACTGCTTCAGATGGCACCTTCTATTGAGCAGAAGAATACCCAGACAGACGTTAAGTTTGCTTCGCTCGCATCTGAGCTTGATAGGGCCTCCAAGCAGCGCTTCTTGGAGCTCATTCACTCTGATGGCTTTGCTGAGTGGTTCTCGGTTGTTACCCCTCTGACAGAGATTGGCCTTCTCCCCATTGGTTCAAGACCTGCAAAACGTGGTCTGGGCGCCAAGTCTCTTGATGACTTGCGTGCTATCCCCTGGATTTTCTCGTGGTCTCAGGCTCGTATCAACCTGGCTGCATGGTATGGACTGGGTAGTGCCTGCGAGGCGGTAGGGGATATTGAACGCCTCCGCGAGGCATATAGAGAGTGGCCTCTGTTCACTACGTTTATCGACAACATTGAGATGTCAATCTCCAAGATTGATGCTCGTATTGCAAGACTTTATCTGGCTCTGGGTGATCGTGCTGAGCTTTCAGAGATGGTTCTCTCTGAGATGTCGCTAACGCGTAAGTGGGTCCTTGCTATCACCGGGAACAAGTGGCCGTTGGAGAACCGTCGTGTGCTTGGCCCTGTTATCCGCCTGCGTCTGCCATTTGTTAATATTCTCTCGGTTACGCAGGTGCATGCCCTGTCTGAGCTTCGTACAAGAGATGACATGCTTACTCCAGAGGAGCGCGCAAATATTACCTACCTAATTTTGTGTACCGTGTCTGGTGTTGCCGCAGGCTTACAGAATACGGGCTGATGTCACACAGCTTGCCGTAAGCTTGAGCAAACAATCGTTTATGTTTACGTAAACCTAGTATTACCTGAAATAAAGTTGCAATATTTACAAGGCGAGAAACCACTGGTAGACAGAGTTTCTCGCCTTATTTTTACTTTAATTATTAAATGAAAGTTGAATTACCTTAACTTTTAGTTGATACTAATGAAGTAAAAGTTCGAAAGAGCAAACTTAGTTTGCCTACGTTATTTTGGGGGATGCATGGATACAGAAAAGACCTCACAGGGTCCTGCGAATTCTGGTCCAGTTCTTCCTCTTGCCATGCTTGGTGAGGGAGAGACTGCGTTGATCGTAACGGTTAAGGGTGCTTCTGATCTTCGTCAGCACCTTTCAACACTTGGTTTTGTTGAGGGCGCCGAGGTAAAGGTTATTTCACGAGTCAACGGTGACGTTATTGTCAGCGTTAAGGGTGCACGACTTGGACTGAACCGTCAGATGTCGTCGCACATCATGGTTTCTCCGCTCTAAACACTTTGTTGTATTGCGCTGCTGGTAAAACCCGCGGCTTTTAATACGTGTTTCGATGAAAGGAAGGTTATGGCAACTCTGAAAGAAGTTAAGGTGGGGGAGAGTTGCACGGTTGCTGCGCTAAAGGGTGTAGGCGCCGTGAAACGTCGCATTATGGACATGGGCCTTACTAAGGGCACTGAGGTTTACGTCAAAAAGGTAGCACCACTGGGAGACCCAATTGAGCTCACAGTTCGTGGCTACGAGCTTTCTATCCGTAAGGATGAGGCTGCAAGCATTGAAGTAGTAGACGTTCACAAGGTAGAGGAAGCCTAATGGCACAAAAGACTATTATTGGTCTTGCAGGTAACCCAAACTGCGGTAAGACCACCCTATTCAATGAGCTTACGGGCTCAAACGGCTACGTCGGCAACTGGCCAGGCGTTACCGTCGAGAAGAAGCAGGCAAACTGGCGTGCCGATAAGGACGTCACCTTTGTCGACCTTCCTGGTATTTATTCTCTGTCTCCTTATTCACCTGAGGAGCAGGTATCTCGTGACTACCTCATTAATGAGCGCCCAGACGCCATCATTGACCTTCTCGATGTCACTAACCTGGAGCGTAACCTTTATCTGACTACTCAGATTCTTGAGGCTGGCCGCCCTGTTGTTCTTGGCCTTAACATGGTTGACCTGCTTAAGGAATCTGGTGACGTCATTGATACCGCAGAGCTCTCTAAGCAGCTTGGCGTTGAGGTTGTTGAGGTCTCCGCACTTCGTAACAAGAACATTGATACTCTGGTAAAGACTGCAATTAAGGCTGGCCAGGAGGGAACTCCTGCTGAGGGTGTTAAGTGCTTTACCCCAGAGGTTGAAGAGGCTCTTGGCAAGATTGCTACTGCAATTGAGGGTCTTGCTCCTGCAACTCTTTCTCGTTGGTACTCCATTAAGGTTTTTGAGCGCGATGCAAATGCAATTGCTCCTCTTAACCTTTCTGCCGAGAAGACCGCTGAGCTTGAGAAGATCATTGCTGCAGTTGAGCAGTCTCGCGATGACGACGCCGAGTCCATCATTACTTCTGACCGTTATGAGTGGATTGCTGGCGTTATGGCAGCTTGCGTCAAGAAGGCTCCAAAGCAGCTGACTACTTCCGAGAAGATTGACCGTGTTGTTACTAACCGTATCCTTGGTCTTCCTATCTTCGTCATCATCATGGCTCTTGTGTACTTCATCTCCATTTCTACCGTTGGTACGGGAGCTACTGATTGGGTCAACGACAACCTGTTTGACAAGGGTTTCCACTTCATGGGTATCGGCGACGCCGAGTACAATGAGGCAAAAGATGAGTTTGACTCTCATCACTATGGTGACCAGATTGACGCGTATCTCAACGCAGCTGACGAGGCTGGTATTGATACCACTGAGGTTCGTGCTGCAATCGCGGCTAAACAGTGGGATTCTGACGCTATCACCAGCTTTGAGGCAGAGACTGCCAAGAAGAACGTTGTTGCTCTGAGCGCACCAGTTCATGATGAGGATGGCAACTTCGTTGATACTGACGACAATCCTCTTAAGCTTGACGCTGACGGCAACCCAATTCTTGCTGAGGGTCAGGAACTCCAGACTCTTGGTGGCGTAACTGCTGCTGGTTTTAAGACTGCTGTTGAAGGCGCTGCTACTGAGCCAGAAGCTTCTGCGTATGGCATGTATGTCCCAGGTATTCCTGATCTTGCTCGCGGTGCTCTTGAAGGTGCTGGCGCAAGCCCCGTTGTCACTAGCCTTGTAGTTGACGGTATTATCGGCGGCGTTGGCTCTGTCCTTGGCTTCATTCCACAGATGCTTGTTCTGTTTGTCATGCTGTGCTTCCTTGAGGACTGCGGTTACATGAGCCGTGTTGCCTTTGTTATGGACCGCGTGTTCCGTCGCTTTGGCCTGTCCGGCAAGTCCTTCATTCCACTTCTGATTTCTTCTGGCTGTGGTGTTCCTGGCGTTCTTTCTACTCGTACCATTGAGAACGAGAAGGACCGCCGTATGACTGCAATGCTCACCACCATGATTCCTTGCTCCGCAAAGCAGCCAATCATTGCTTTGGTTATGGGTGTTCTTATTGGTGGCACTTCTGCTTGGTGGGTTGCTCCTGCTTTCTACTTCCTTGGCGTTGCAATGATTGTTATTTCTGCAATCATGCTGAAGAAGACTAAGGCATTTGAGGGCGAGCCTGCACCATTTGTTATGGAGCTTCCTGATTACCACATGCCTTCTATCAAGTCTTGGGCAATGCACGTTTGGGAGCGTATCTCTGCATACATCCTTAAGGCTGGTACCATCATCTTCGCAGCGGCTATTGGTATCTGGGTTCTTTCCAACTTTGGTTGGGCAACCTGGGAGGGTGCAAACGGTGTCTTTGGTTACCTTCCAGGCATCGAGGGCGCTCCTGAGAATGTCATGGACTTCTCCCTGCTTGCAGCTGTTGGTGGTTTCATCGGCGTTATCTTTGCTCCTCTTGGATTTGCAAACTGGCAGGCAACTGCAGCTTCCATCTCCGCTCTGATCGCAAAAGAGAACCTTGTTTCTACCTTTGGTGTTCTTTACGGTCTTGGCGATGCAAGTGAGAAGTCCGTTACTATGTGGTCTGGCTTCGCTGGCATGTTCACCGATGCTGGTGGCATTCTTCACGTTGGTGCAATGTGCGCATTTGTTGCATTCAATATGCTTGACGCACCTTGCTTCGCTGCAGTTGGTTCCATCCGTCGTCAGATGAACGACTCAAAGTGGTTCTGGTTTGCAATTGGTTATCAGTGCACTTTTGCATGGATTGTTGGTCTTATCATCAACCAGTTCTGGGAGTTCTTCGTTCTTGGTTCCTTCGGTGTCTGGACTGTTATTGCTTTTGCCTTCTTGGCAGCAATTCTCTTCCAGCTCTTCCGTCCTGCTCCAAAGTGGGATAAGAAGGACGATAAGATTCTTACCAACCTTACCGAGGTTGCAAAGGCATAAGCTACTACTAGATTAGTACGCTGACCTGATCCTCCGCACCATTTCGGTGCGGAGGATTTTTTGTGCCAATTTAAAAAGCGCACCAGATGCAGGTATGTTTGAAAAGGTCATTCAAAAACAAGGGCGAGAATACACGTTTATCTCGGACTTTCTTGATATAAGATAAAAATCCATAGACATGTAAACTTAGTCTAACTTTTTGTAGAGTTTACGAAATTAGATAAAAAAACTAAAAAGATTCTTGTAAGTTTCCCACGGTTAACTTACTATGTTTTTAAGCAATTTACTTGCTTGCTTTATTCAGGTTCCCGTAGCTCGGAGAAAGACCCTCTCCCTTTCTTGCGAGCGTAGAACACGAGCCGCTGACTCTGGGTGTCAGCGGCTCGCCCCTTTTTTAGGATGTATTTACTTGCTTTTAGTGCAAGTCTCTGTCTTCTTCATGTTCAGAAAGATCGCTTGTATCGCGGTCCAAAAGAACAGAGACATTCATATCAGGATAGGCTGCTTCTACTTCATGAATAATATCGTGGATGATTTGCTTACCGTCATAGCCAAACTCAATAACTGTATCAAAGGCCATAAATTGGTTTTCAATGTCGGCAATAAAGCCATGAACTTGAAGAACGCCTTCATGAGATAAAGCCATTTTGGTGACTTCAGTACGCATTTTTATAATTCGATTATCGGTAGTGTTTCTCGCGTAAATGCCAATGGCAGCAATGATTATTTTACCTGATGTCTGCTCGTAAATCTTTGTACTCAGACGTCGAGTCATAGTATCAATTTCAATAGCCGTTGTGGTATCAAGCACCTCAGTGTGAAATGAGCCAACAAATTTGTCTGGTCCATAGCTGTGGATAATGAGGTCGTAAACACCTTCTGCATCTGGATCATCTTTTACAACATCATAGATGAGTGTTGAAAGAGCCGTATCAGGACGCATGCCAATAATTTCTTTAATGGAGCCCTGTAGCAGCTCAATTGAAGCTTTAATGATGAATGCAGAGATAACAATGCCTACGTATGCTTCAATGCTAATTCCCGTAAAGATAAAAATAAGAGCAGCAGCTAAAACAGAAGTAGAGAGTGCAGCGTCAAAAAGTGCATCTGAGCCCGATGCAATAAGGGTGTCGGAGTTTACGCGGTTACCTACAGAGCGGACGTAGTGACCCAAAATAATCTTTACCACTACAGCTACAGCAATGATAATTAAGGACAGAAGGCTATAGTCTGGCGTTGCGGGGTCCATGATGTCTTGAATAGATTTAATAAGTGAAGAAATGCCCGCATACATGATGATTGCAGCAATGACTGTTGTAGTGATGTATTCAATGCGCCCATGACCAAAAGGATGCTCGCGATCAGCTTTTTTGTTAGAGAGTTTGGTTCCCACAATGGTGATGATTGATGAAATTGCATCGGAGAGATTGTTCACCGCATCAAGAGTAACAGCAATCGAGTTAGATAAAATGCCCACAGCTGCTTTGAATGCCGCAAGTGCAACATTGGCTGCAATGCCTATGGCGCTAGTGCGTACAATGGCGGTTTCGCGCTCGGAAGAGGTTATAGTTACCTGTGATTGGGTCATAGTAAATCTAACTTTCCGTAACGTTAGAGAGAACTTTTAAAAGCAACCGTTTAAGCTCAGCGCCCTCTTCGGGCGAGAGATTAACGCATGAGCCAATCTGATGTGGAACCACTTGAATTTCTCGCCTAAGGTCTTTGCCTTTTTGGGTGAGGGAAACAATCAGCTGACGTCCGTCTTTGTTTGTTTTTTGACGCAGTACAAGGCTCTTCTCCTCAAGCTTTTTAAGAAGTGGAGTCAAGGTGCCTGAATCAAGAAATAAAAGCTCACCTAAGGTTTTGACATCCAAGGATTCATGTTCCCAAAGCGCCATCATGGCAATGTATTGCGTATACGTCAGATTAAAGGGCTTAAGTAGCGGAGTATACCTTCGTACCACTTCTTTTGAGGCGCTGTAGAGCGGGAAGCAGAGCTGGTTTTTGAGGAGAAGCTCGGGGATATCGGGGGAGTTGTCGAGTGTAGAAGTGCCGCTAACAAAAGTGCTAGCGGCCGCAACGGACTGTATTTCTTTTTGAGAAGAACTCATGAGTAAATCGGTCCTCTCGCCTTACGCAAGTAGGCTTTTAATTGCAGACTCAACTTCTGCCATATCGGTGGTTGGCTCAAAGCGTGCAACAACGTTTCCCTGACGGTCTACAAGGAATTTAGTGAAGTTCCACATGATATAAGCCTTGTCACCAAACTTCTTGTTGTTTGCCTTTGCAAATTTATCTAGCGCAAGGGCTTTGATGCCCTTACCAAAGCCTTGGAAGGGGAAAGCTGTTGCAAGACGCACAAAGAGAGGATTTGCAGTCTCTCCGTTAACGTCGCCCTTCTTGAACTGTGGAAAATTGGTGCCAAATTTCATAGTGCAGAACTGGTGAATCTCTTCATCGGACTCTGGGGCTTGGTCTGCAAACTGATTGCAAGGGAAGTCTAAAATCTCAAAGCCTTGATCTTTATAAGCAGCGTAAATGCGCTCAAGATCCTCATACTGTGGGGTAAAACCACAGCCAGTTGCAGTATTAACAATAAGAAGAACCTTACCGTCAAATGAGGAGAGGGAAGTAAGAGATCCGTCACGCTCTTCTACGGAGAGGTCATAGATGTTGGTGTTGGCCATGATGTTCCTTTCAACGAGCCGCGGATTGTCCGAAGCATTGGATGGTTTTGTGTATTGGGTAGTGTACCCCGTTTGGATTAGCTTAACACAAATAAATTGTGTACAATTTAAATTTCATAGTAAGAGCACAGAGGAGGTGTTATGTTTCATTAATTTGTTAATCCAAATGAACATGATATCAAATATTTAAGTAACGCCTTAGAGCAGCTTCTTCACAAAATTTATATGTACACCATGGCTAACCATAGGAAACGTTTTCGCAGGTAAGAAATTACTTGTGTACAATTGTTTCATTAGGATAACCAATTAGTAATGATTTTCACTTGTTTTCTCGTCAAAAAACCCGTATCTTCAATATGTCATTAACCGATTAATTTGCAAAAAGCAGATGGGGGATTTTTATGAAACTGAACAATTGGTGTCTCGCAGCCGGTGGCGCTGCACTTGCTGGCGTTGTTGCTGGTCTTGCTTCTAACGGCACTCTTCACAAGGCAGCTGTCAAGGCAACTGCATGTGGTCTTCGCGTAACTGACCGCGTTTCCGCAGAGACTCAGAACGTTGTTGACGAGGCTAACGACGTTGTTGCAGAGGCTCGCCGTGAGTCCAAGATTGACGCTGCAGTTCGCGCTCGCCTTGCTGAGCTCGAGGAGGGTATCCGCGCTGAGGTTACCAAGCAGGTCGACGCAGAGGGCGCACAGGCATAGTTCATGCGCTTCACAATTACTAATGAAATCTCAGGTCGCATTCGTGCAAAATGCGACCTGGGTCATATTGATGAGGCTGAAGCCCGTGGTATTTCCTACGAGCTGATGCGTGTTGACGGAGTTCGTCACGCAGAAGTTCACATGGCAAACGGCTCTCTCTTGCTAAGGTTTGATCCTCTTAAAAGAGGTCAGGTACTTGCAGCTGTTGGCGCTTTTGACGTCTTGAACTTGCCACGAGAAGAAGAGGCAGGCCTTGAAGACTTCTGCAGCTCAATAGAGATGGCTCTTGAGAACAATCGTTTCCAGATGGAGGTTGTGACCACTTTCGCACGCCGCTGGATTATACGTTTTTTGCCACTGCCTGCAGTTGCTAACTACGCTTACGTTATTCTCCGCGCCATTCCATTTGTCGTGGAAGGCGTTAAGCGCCTGTTTAAGAAAGAGCTGACCGTTGAGGTTTTGGACGCAACTGCTATCACCACTTCCATTCTAAGAAATGAGTGGGCAGATGCTTCTACTGTCATGTTCCTGCTTGAGCTGTCTGCAGCTATGGAGAACCACGTTGCCAGCCGTGCTCGTCTTGCACTCCGTGACGGCCTGATTACGCGCTCTGAGAACGTCTGGGCTCGTATTGACGGCAAGGACGTAATGATTGCTCTCTCCGAGGTTGAGAAGGGCATGATTTTGCACCAGCGCGCTGGTGGCGTTCTTCCTGTTGACGGCAAAGTTGTTGAAGGCATTGGCCAGATGAACGAGGCCGCCATGACAGGTGAGTCTCGCCTTGTTACCAAAGAGCCTGGTTCAACCGTTTACGCAGGCACCGCTCTTGAAGATGGTGACCTTATGGTAAGCGTCACTGCTCCTCCAGGAATGTCTCGTATCGACAATATTGTTGATATGGTTGAGCAGTCTGCTGAGCTTAAGGCTGGCGCACAGTCTAAGGCAGAGCGCCTTTCTGATGCATTGGTTCCTTACAGCTTCCTTGCCTTCTTTGGTATTTGGGGCATTACCCGAAACATCACTAAGGCTATGACCGTTCTTATGGTTGACTATTCCTGCGCCATTAAGCTTTCCACTCCTGTTGCAGTGGGTAGCGCAATGGATGAGGCAGCTAAGTTTGGCATGACGGTTAAGGGCGGAAAATACCTCGAGAAGATCGCTGCTGCTGATCTTATCGTCTTTGATAAGACCGGTACGCTGACAAAGGCAGTTCCACATGTTGAGTGCATTGTCAGCTTCTGTGGTCGCACCGAGGACCAGCTTCTGCGTCTTGCTGCATGTATTGAGGAGCACTTCCCACACAGCATGGCTCGAGCAATTGTGAACGAGGCAAAGGTACGTGGCCTCAAGCACAATGACGAGTTCCACGCAGAGGTTAAGTATGTTGTTGCTCACGGTATTCGTACCAAGGTTAACGACAAAGAGGTCTGCATTGGCTCAGCTCACTTCATTTTTGATGACGAGAAGACCCCAATGCCCGAGGGAATTCAAGACGACCTTGCACAGATTGCTCCAACCTCGTCCATTATCTTTATGTCCGAGGATTCAAAACTTATTGCAGCAATTTGTATTACCGATCCTGTAAGGGAAGATGCAGCAGCAACTATTACGCAGCTCCGTGCTCTTGGTGTTAAGCGTATGGTTATGTTGACTGGCGACTCAGAAAACGTTGCAGCAAGTGTTGCTAAGAAGCTTGGTCTTGATGACTATGTGGCACAGATTCTCCCAGAGGATAAGTGCGAGTATGTTAAGAAGTTCCAGCAGGAGGGCTACACCGTTGCAATGGTAGGCGATGGTATTAACGATTCACCTGCACTAGCCGTATCTGATGTTTCACTGGCTCTGTCTGATGCAACTGATATTGCTCGCGCAGTTGCGGATATTTCGATTAAGAATGATTCGCTTGAATCGCTGGTAATCATGCGTCTTTTAGGCCAGCAGGTAATGAAGAGGATTCACGCCGACTATCGTACGATTGTTGCGCTGAACAGCTCTTTCATTGCTGCAGGCGTTGCAGGTCTTATTACCGTAAGTGCTGCTGCATATATGCACAATCTTCTGACACTTATGGTAACGCTTGCAAACACAAGGTCACTACTTACCACTGCAGCTCATAACCCTAATGTTCCTTCTGAGGTAAAAATGCTTTTAACTGAAGGACAAGCTGTCTAGAACGCACTTGCGCGTCAACAAAGCGCTTTTTTAGATCGCGTTAAAGCTCCCGTTTCTTATTTGTAAGAGGCGGGAGCTTTTTTCTGCTTGAATTGTCAAAAAGTAAAAATATTTTGAGTTTTCTCTTGCATTTAGTTAGCTATGGCTTACACTTTAAATAGTTAGAAGAGGTTAACTTGTTAAGGTTTTTATATAACAGGAGCTAGTTCTGACAAAATTGCTTTATCAGCCCGGAACCTTTCCCCTCTCCAAGGGTCCGGAATCTAGGCGCCGTCGGCTCCCTTTTAGTCGACGGCGCATTTTTAAGAAGGGAGCAAGTACGGTATGGATTGTCTTACTTCTTTTGAGAATTCATCGCTCCTAGACGTTCCTTCTCCCTATACCTATTCTGCTGATAAAAAGCCTGTTTTTAATGAGGGTGAGAGAGCGTATACTCCCGAGCTCTGTCATGATTTTGCAACAACATTTGTTCGCTGTGCTGCTGGTGTTATTGCTCACGTTAAGCCGGCTGCGCTCTTTTCATTTGCTTCTCATAAGTCTTGTAGCTCTTGCGCAAGTCTTGTCTGCACTGATCCAACGTTGAGGTCATTTCTATGCAACGCTACTCACGAGCTCTCACTGTTTGGGGTAACGCTTCTTGCTACCTCTGCTATTTCTGGCGGAAAGGTGACGTTTGTTGCCTATAGACCTGAGCTTGTTGAGGATATTCTCGCCAAATCAGAGCACTGTGAGTTTCTGGCTGCCTTTGGCCATTCCACTGAGTCAGTGCAGGCGTTGATGAAGAGCATGCGCTCAAGAATTTTTGCTTTTCATGCAAGAAAAGCTGCGTTTCCGCACGAGATTGGACTGGTACTGGGCTATCCACTTGCTGATGTTCAAGGCTTTATGAATGGGCAGTCTGAGCTTTTTACTGGTGCTTGGAAAGTCTATGACAACACGGAAGAAACTCGCCTGCGTCTCGAGAGACTTAAAGATGCAGAAGACCAGTGCAAGCATCGTTTTTATCAAGGGGAATCTTTAGCGCAGATTCTCTCATCGTATGGCAATACCAAGAAACGCCAGGTTGCATAAGGGGTGTGCTTGGATTTCTTGTTGAGGTATTGAAAGTAATGTGTAGTTTTCCAGGGGGAACCTGGACACAGAAGGAGGAAATGTATGAGTAAAGTAGCAGTTGTGTATTGGTCCATGACGGGCAATACTGAGGCAATGGCAAAAGAGCTTGCAAGTGCTGCAGACACCGAGGCTATTGAGTCTTCTGAGTTCTCTGCAGATATGTGCGATCAGTACGATGCATTTGCTTTTGGTTGCCCTGCCATGGGTGACGAGGAGCTTGATCCTGATTTTGAGGAGCTCTTCAACGATTGCGCTGGCAAGCTTGGTCAGAAGCCAACCGCTCTCTTTGGTTCTTACGACTGGGGAACCGGCGACTGGATGGAGACTTGGAAGCAGAATGCCGAGGCAGATGGCGTCAACGTTGTTGAGACTTTTATCTGCAACCTTGAGCCAGATGACGATGCTCTTGAGGCTCTTCGCGGCCTTGGTGCAAAGCTTTCTGCTTAAGCTGCATTACGATTTTTGCTGTTGCTGTTAAATTTTGCGAGAAAAACATCATTTTTTGAATAATCTATAAAATGGTGGGTAGTAAAACAGCAACAGAAAGGAAGTTTGTATGTCACCAATCAATATTATTGTTATTCTTGCTGTTGTAGCGCTTTGCGGTTTTGCGGTTTATCGTGTTTACGGAATTGCTGCAGGTAAAAAAGGCTGCTGCTCTGATGAGGGAACAGGCGTTACTACCTGTAACACAGAGCAGGTTTCTGCTGCAGATGGTCCAGAAGACAAAGATGAATCTCATTACCCTTATGTTCAAACATTTGAGATTGGTGGTATGACTTGCCAGAACTGCGTCAATCATGTGACTCGAGCTCTCGATAGTATTGAGGGAACATGGGCGCAGGTTACTCTAGCTGGTGGTCAGGCACGTATCCTCAGCAAAAATCCGATTGATGTCGATGCGTACCGAGCTGCCGTAGAGAAAGAAGGCTACCGTCTTCGTGCGTAAGCACAACAAGATTTTCTCGCAAGAAACAAACTTTGAAGAAATTTTGTAAAACTTGCGTAATAGCTGTGCAAAGTAGCGCTCTTTGGCTTGTTTAATCAGCCGAAGAGCGCTATCCTATTGCCCGTATGGCGTCAAGCTATGCACTGTATCTGTTGGCCCCCGAGAGCATGTAAGTTTCCGAGTAGAGAAGCCCACGTATTGGCACTCTGGCAGCAACCATGTTGACCGGGGCCCCGTTTTGGAAGGGGTCCACCTTTGAGTGAGATTCAGAACTCGTCCATCTTCTCTTTGGATGAAATTTCCGATGAGGAAATGAACAGCCTGATCGACGGCACTGTCACTGATTTTGATGAGGGAGATCTTGTCAACGGCACCGTCGTCAAGATTGAGCGCGATGAGGTCCTCGTAGACATTGGCTACAAGTCTGAGGGCGTTATTCCTGCTCGTGAGCTTTCTATTCGTAAAGACGTTAACCCTGCAGAGGTCATCTCCCTGGGTGAGGACGTCGAGGCTCTTGTTCTCCAGAAAGAGGACAAAGAGGGCCGTCTGGTTCTCTCCAAGAAGCGTGCTGAGTACGAGCGTGCTTGGAAGGCAGTTGAGGATAAGTTCAACGCTGGTGAGACCGTTGAGGGCGAGGTTATCGAGGTTGTTAAGGGCGGCCTGATTCTTGACATTGGCCTCCGTGGCTTCCTGCCTGCATCCCTTGTTGACCTCCGTCGTGTCAAGGATCTTGGTGCATTCATGGGCACTCGTATTGAGGCTCGTGTTATCGAGATGGATCGCAACCGCAACAACGTTGTTCTTTCTCGCCGTATTGTTCTTGAGGAGGCTCGTAAGGCAGAGCGTCAGGACATCCTGGGCAAGCTCCAGGTTGGCATGAAGCTCAAGGGTACTGTTTCCTCCATCGTTGAGTTTGGTGCATTTGTTGACCTTGGCGGCATTGACGGCCTGGTTCACATTTCCGAGCTTTCTTGGAACCACGTTAACCACCCATCTGAGGTTGTTAAGGTTGGCCAGGAGGTTGAGGTTCAGGTTCTCGACGTTGACCTTAACCGTGAGCGTATCTCCCTTGGTCTTAAGCAGACTTCCGAGGATCCATGGCGTGTACTTGTTTCCAAGTACCCAGTTGACGCTATCATCGAGGGCACTGTCACCAAGCTTGTTACCTTCGGTGCATTTGTTGACCTTGGCAACGGCGTCGAGGGCCTCGTCCACATCTCCGAGATGGCTAAGCAGCACGTCACCGCTCCATCTCAGGTCTGCAAGGTTGGCGACGTTGTACAGGTAAAGGTCATGGAGATTGATCTTGACCGTCGTCGCATCTCCCTGTCTATGAAGGCAGCTGCAGAGACCCTTGGCATTGACATTGAGGTCACTCCACTTCCAGAGGAGGAGCGTGCAGCAGCAGAGGCAGCAGCAGCTGAGGCTGAGGCTGATCTTGAGGCTCACCTTGTTGAGTCTGAGGCTAACGCACAGGCAACTGAAGAGGCTGCAGAGTAGAGCACTTTGCGCATCTAGAGATTTGTCAAGAGACGTCATCGAAAGATGACGTCTCTTTTTTATGAACATAATGGACAACTGTCCAAAAATGCTTAGTCAATATTTATCTTTGTATATAGGTAAATCCTATATGATTTGACAAAAGATGCAGGTAAATAGATTTTGCTGTTATCTGCGCAATTTAATGTTTCATGTCTATTTCATCCTAGGTATATATAGGTAGATGCTGGTAATTGTTTTGTATAGTTATCTAACCCCAGCAGGGTTGTCTTATAAATCGTTTTAATAAGAAAGAAGGGTTAACATGCTGGAGAACTCACTCAGCCGTCGTAATTTTTTGAAGGCATCAGGTATGGTAGCGGCTGGTGGTGGCGCATCTATGATGTTGGCTGGCTGCAATCCTTCCTCCACTGATACTCCTCAGGCATCTGATAAGAAGAAGATTCTTCGCTATGGTTCTGCAAACTCTAAACAGGGCCTTGATATGCAGCGTGCAAACAACTCACAGTCCGCATGTGTTGCAGACTCTGTTTGCGAGTCTTTGCTTCGTTGGACTGAGGATAACGAGCTTGTCACATGTCTGCTTAAAGAGATTCCAACCTTTGAGTCTGACGGTCTTACTCTTAAGTGCGAGCTCAAAGAGGGCATTAAGTTCCACGACGGTACTACTTTGACCGCAAAGGATGTTAAGTACACCTTTGAGCGTATGTTTAAGCCAGAAACTAAGGCTCTCTCCACCAGCTTCTTTGACAAGATTAAGGGTGCTCCAGAGATGCTTGCCGGTAAGGCAACTGAGCTTGAGGGCCTGACTGTTCAGGATGATACTCACTTCACCTTTACGCTTTCTGAGCCTTACATTGTTTTTGTAAGCGTTCTTGGTATCTCTTACGCTTGTATCTTCCCAGAGAAGGCTTGTGAGGCTGCTGGCGCTGATTGGGGTACTGGTACTAATCTTATTGGTACTGGTAAGTACAAGATTAAGAGCAATGATGACACTACCGAGGTAGTTCTCGAGCGCTTTGATGACTACCACGATGGCAAGCCTGCTCTGGATGAGATTCGTATTCACTACTACGATGACTCCAACACTCAGCTGCTTGCATTCAAGAACAACGACATTGACTTCTGTGATCTTCCATCCTCTCTGTATCAGCAGTATTCAAGCGATGCTGACGTCAAAGATCTTATCACTGCATATCAGACCCTTGGCGTTAACTTCATCAACCTTAACCTCAAAGAGGGTCTGGGTCTGACTGATCCTAAGGTTCGTCAGGCACTTTCTCTGGCAATCAACCGTCAGGAGCTTGTAGATAACATTGCTTCTGGCAACGGTACCGTTGCAAGTGGCTGGCTTGCTCCTGCAACACCTGGTTACGACAAGAGCGCACCTGCATTTGAATACGATCCAGAGAAGGCTAAGTCTCTGCTTGCTGAGGCTGGTGCATCTGACCTTAAGCTTTCTGCAAAGGTTAGAAAGTCTTACGAAAAACTCCTTGTTGCTGTTCAGGAGTACTGGAGCAAGGTTGGCGTTATCCTTGATGTTCAGGTAGAGGACAACGCAGTCTGGAATACTGACTGGGCCGCTGGTAACCTCCAGATTACTACCCTTGCTTGGTATCCACTGTTTGCCGATGGTGACCAGCACCTGTACACCTACTTCTACAGCACTAACGCTGCAAAGAAGTCTTCCTTCTACAACAACCCAGAGTTTGACAAGCTTCTTGTTGAGGGTCGCTCTGAGTCTAACAAGGATAAGAGAACAGAGGATTACAAGGACGCAGATAACCTGCTGACTCGTACAGACTTTGCTACACTTCCTCTGTATTGGCCAAAGAACTCCTTTGTCGCTAAGAAGTACGTCAAGAACGCTAAGGTTGGAAACTTGATTTATCACTTCTTTGATGTCGATATTGATACATCTAATTCCGATTACACCGTTCCAGAGGACTAAGTAGCAAACTTGCTATAAACTTTAAAGCGGCATCTAAGATTCTTGGATGCCGCTTCATTTTCTTGAGGGGAGAGGAGCTCAGGAGTGAGATCGTTTCTAATCAAACGAATCCTTCAAGCAGTGAGCGTTGTAGTTTGTATTTCTGCTTTAACGTTTTTTGTCTTGAACATTGTCCCAGGTGACCCGGTACGAGTCATGATGGGCGATATGGCTGATGAGGCTACTGTTCAACAGGTCCGTCACACCATGGGTCTTGATAAGCCAATTCCAGAGCAGTACTCAAACTGGTTTGTAAAAATGCTTGGTGGAGATTTTGGAACTTCTTACACTCAGAAGCGACCTGTCATTGCACTTCTGACTAAGGCTTTGGGAGTTACGCTACGTTTAGCAGTGTTTGCGTATCTTTTTGCCATAGTACTTGGTCTTTTGATGGGTATTCTCGCCGCAGTAAACCATGGAAAATGGCTTGATAGAACACTTATGTCAGCTGCAATCTTTGGTATTTCTGCCCCTTCATTCTGGGTGGCATTAGTACTGCAGATCATTTTTGCTATGACGCTTAAGTGGTTCCCGTTGTCTGGTGTTAAAACGCCATCCGCGTACGTTCTTCCTGTTATTGCGCTGGGCTCTCGTTACGCAGCAAGTATTGCCCGCGTTACCAGGACCAGCATGCTGGACGTATTAAATCAGGACTACATTAGAACCGCTGAAGCTAAGGGCTTAAAGCACTCCGCTATTGTTTTGAAGCACGCGCTCAGAAATGCTCTTATCCCAATTATTACCATTGCTGGATCTCAGCTGGGAGACATCCTTACTGGTTCCATCATCATTGAGCAGATCTTCAACATGAACGGTATGGGTAAGCTGCTTATCGATGCAATTAATGCTCGTGACCTGCCGCTAATTCAAGGTAGCGTCATGTACGTGGCAATTATCTGCGTCGTTATCTATCTGCTTGTTGATATTTTGTACGCAGTGGTTGATCCACGCATTCGTCTTGGAGAGGAGGCATCAGAGTAATGGCTTTGTTTACAAGTGATAAAAATAGCGAGAAGGTCCAAAAGACTGAAGCTGTACTTGAGGATGCCGCCAAGGCTCAAGAAGAGGAACAGGCTACCACGGGAAAAGTTCGTGCTCAGAGCTACTGGCAGGTTAGCTGGAACATTTTTAAGAGGAACAAACTGGGCATGATCTGCTTAGGCATTGTTTTGGCCCTTGCGATTATTGCAATTCTTGCTCCTGTGATTGCTCCTTACAGCTACAAGGATCAAAACCTGGCAATTATGAATCAAAACCCTACAGTAGAGCACCTTTTAGGTACCGATGAATATGGACGAGATATCCTTTCTCGTATCATCTATGGCTGCCAGATTTCTCTGTCTGTTGGTATTATTTCGCAGGCTATTGCCCTCTTTATTGGCTTTGTTGCGGGAGTTGCAGCCGGATATTATGGCCGTTGGGTTGATGCAGTTGTTTCCTTTATCATTCAGGTTTTCTCCAGCTTCCCATTCTTGCTTTTTGCAATTTTGATTATGTTTGTTATGGGCCCAGGTCTTATTAACCTCTATATTGCACTGGGTCTTCTGATGTGGACAACTACGGCAAGGCTGATTCGAGGCGACGTCATGCGCCTGAAGAATTCTGAATACATTCAGTCTTGTATTTTGTCTGGTGGTAACAGCTTCCGCATCATCATGAAGCATTTGCTTCCTAACTGCATTTCTACGCTGATCGTTGTTTCTACCCTGGGTATTCCAAGTGCAATTCTTTCTGAGGCAACGCTTTCGTTCTTGGGATTGGGCGTTCAGCCACCTGATGCAAGCTGGGGTCAAATGATTGCAGCTTCTCAGCCATTCCTTGAATCACAGCCTATCTACAGTATTGCTCCAGGTATTGTCATCATCATTACGGTTATGTCTTTTAACTTGCTTGGCGATGCTCTGCGCGACGCCCTTGATCCAAAGATGCGTTCTTAGAAAGGAGGTTACGTTTATGGCAGAAAATACAGACGCAACATTTGAGCATGTCATCGAAGGTCCAAATGGTCAGGCTGTGCAATTTTGCAGTCTTGAGGAGCGCAAGCTTGCGCAAGAGACGGCTCAAAAAGAGCGAGAAGAGCAGTGCAAGAAGAACGTCCTTCTCGACGTTAATCATCTTGATGTTACGCTTTTCACCGAAGATGGCGCACTTCCTGCAGTAAGTGACCTCTCGTTTATTATGCGTAAAGGCGAGACTCTTGCGGTAGTAGGAGAGTCTGGCTGCGGTAAGTCCATGACGGCATTGTCAGTCATGGGATTGCTGCCTACACCTCCTGCGCAGATTACCGGCGGAGAAATTATTTTTGAGGGAACTGATTTAACGCAGCTTCCTCGTGGTGGCATGCGTGACTTCCGCGGTAATCGCATTGGTATGATCTTCCAGGAGCCTATGACCTCCTTAAATCCTGTTATGAAATCTGGTCTTCAGATTCGTGAAGGCATCCTTGTTCATAATCCCAACATGAGCAAACAGGAGGCAGATCAGAAGGCCCTTGATATGATTAAGCTGGTGGGTATTCCTGCACCAGAGAAGGTCTTCTCGTCATATCCACATGAGCTTTCTGGTGGTATGCGCCAGCGTGTCATGATTGCTATGGCACTAGCTTGCCAGCCATCACTGCTTATCTGCGACGAGCCAACAACCGCTCTTGACGTAACGGTTCAGGCACAGATTCTGCAGATTATCGATCGCATGAAGCAAGATTTGGGCACCGCTGTCATGTTGATTACACACGACATGGGTGTTGTTTCCGAGATGGCTGACTGGGTTCTTGTCATGTACGCTGGTCATCGCGTTGAGTATGCGCAGTCTGCAGAGCTCTTTACTAACCCTCTGCACCCTTATGCTCAGGGCTTGATTGCGTCCATTCCATCGTTTGACGAGCGCACCAAGGAACTCTATGCAATTCCTGGTAGCGTTCCTATGCTTTCGCATATGCCTTCTGGCTGCCCATTCCATCCACGTTGTCCGTTTGCTAAGGACATTTGTAAGAATCGTCGTCCTAGCTTGACTGCTGTTGGTGAAGACAATTGCCATACTGTCAGCTGTTGGAAATACACTGATGAGTGGGGTGAGTAGTCATGGCAGAAGAGAAGAACACAGACGTCAAAGACCTTTCTGGCGAGAAAACCATCTTGTCCGTAAAGAACCTGGTTAAGCGATTCCCCATAAAAAACGGCGTTTTTGGTCGTTCTAACGCTTCCGTTCATGCTGTTGAGGACGTTTCTTTTGAGCTCAGGCGCAAAGAGACCTTGGCCATTGTTGGCGAGTCTGGCTGCGGAAAGTCTACAACAGGCAAGTGCGTACTGCGCCTTACCGAGCCAACCTCTGGTACGGTTGAGCTTGATGGGGAAGATTTCACCTCACTTAAGGGAGAAGATCTTAAGCGTGCTCGTCAGAAGATGAAGCTTATCTTCCAAGATCCTTACAGTTCGCTGAACCCTCGCATGACAGTCATGGATATCATTGGCGAGCCTATTGATATTGCAGGTACTTATAAAACAAAGTCAGAGCGTGATGCTCGCATTGAAGAGGTAATGGAGGAAGTTGGCCTTAACCTTGAGTTCAAGTACCGCTACCCTCACGAGTTCTCGGGCGGTCAGCGCCAGCGTATTGGTATTGCTCGCGCTATTGTGCTTGAGCCAGAAATTGTTGTCTGCGACGAGCCTGTTTCTGCGCTGGACGTTTCTGTTCAGGCCAAGGTAATCAACTTGCTTGAAGAGCTTCAGAAGGACCACGGTCTGGCATACATCTTTATTAGCCATGACCTTTCCGTTGTTCGCCATATTGCTGATACTGTTATGGTCATGTATCTGGGTCACCAGATGGAGTTTGCCACCAAAGACGCCCTCTTTGAGCATCCTTTGCACCCATACACTCAGGCACTTTTGGACGTTATTCCTCGTATTCGCCACGAGCGTATCCAGGAAAAGCGCATTCTTCAAGGTGACGTTCCAAGTCCTGCTAACCCACCTTCAGGCTGCGTATTCCACACGCGCTGCCCTAAGGCAATGAAGGTTTGCTCCGAGCGCATTCCTGAGCGTATCGAGGCTGAGCCAGGTCACTTCTGCGCTTGCCACCTGTATAACACGTCACTTACGGATGAAGACCGCACGCCACAGGTGGCTCATGCTATTGAGGCGGCTCAGAAGGCCGTAGAAGAAGCGCGCCTTGAGGAGAAGATTTCCGAGTAGCGCATCTTATTGTCGTGTCTTAAAACGGCATACAAACACAAAAATGGCGAGAAGACCAATTGATCTTCTCGCCTTTGTTTTTGGGTGTAGGAAGCCTTACTTCTTCTTAACCTTATCGAAGTGAGGGTTAACCAGAACGCTGAGGCCGGTAAACTCTGGCTTCAAGACGTAAGGCATCTGTGGCCAGTCGATAGGCAGGCATGCGTAGTCAGTGTGAGTCATGAGGCTATCTGCCTGACGGGTGAGCTCAAGTACCTTGTCGTTGTTGTTAACGGTAAGACGAGCCTGGTCAACCAGGTTGTCAAACTCGGTGCTGTTGTAGAAGGAAGACTTCTTTGCGGCGCGGTCAGAGCGGAAGTAAGAGCCCATGTGCTCAACACCCTGGAAGGAGAGGGTAGACCAGGTAACAAGAGTGACTTCAAGGTCACCGTTAGTACGTGCATCGCTCCAAACACCAGAGTCAATAACGCTTACGTTACAGGTAACGCCAATCTTTGACCAAGCATCCTGAAGGGCAACCATGAGGTTCTGATCCTGGCTTCTGACCTGTGCGTTAAGAGTGAGGTTAGAAACACCAGCCTCTGCAAGAAGCCGCTTTGCCTTGTCTACGTTGTACTCAAACTCTGGAGCGGACTCGTTGTAGCCGGTCTCAGAAGATGGGATAAATGACTTAGCAGGCTTTGCAACACCAGAAAGAATGGTGCTACAAATGGTGTCTCTATCAATTGCCATAGAGAGTGCCTGACGAACGCGAACATCTTTGAGGTTCTCGCTCTTAAGGTTCAAGTTTACAAACTGCGTGGATGCAGGTGTGTAGTTGACAATCTCTTTGGAAATAGACTCATCATTTTGGTACTGCTGGATAAGAGACTGAGAAATAAAGACCAGGTCAACATCATTGTTCTTATAGTTAAGAATACGAGTATTGGCATCATCGATGTAAACAAATCTGAGCTCATCTAGGCCAGGCTTGCCCTCATGGTAGTCAGCAAATCCCTCAAGAACAACCTCAGTAGTGCTGTCGTTTGAAACAAGCTTATAAGCGCCAGTACCAATGAAGTTGGTCTCAGTACCCCATGCCTCACCGGCTTCTTTACAGGCCTTCTCTGGGTAGATAACAGCATAGAACTGAGCCATGATTGCATTAAAGGTTGAATAAGGCTGTGTCAGCTTAATATCAAAGTGACGGTCATCCTTAATAACAACACCAGAAAGCTCTTCTGTTGTGCCAGCAATGATGTCTTTAGCACCCTCGATGTATGCGTACGAGTCAATTGAGGTTGCCTTAGTAGCAGGCAAGAACATACGCGTGAAGGTGTACTTAACGTCAGAGGACTTAAGGGTTTCTCCATTGTGGAATTTGATGCCATCTTTAAGCTCATATGAGTAGGTAAGGCCATCATCAGAGACGGTAGGAAGGCCAGTTACCAGGTTTGGCTCAATTTCTTTTGTGTCTGGGTTAAGCACCAGCAAGGATTCTGCAACTGCCTCAGATACGCCAACAGAGCCAGAGGTCTTCTGAGTGTCAAAGGTTACCTTTGGGTTATTTACGCCAAAGCGCAATACTTTTTTCTGATCGTCTCCGCCAGCTGAACCGCCACAAGCAGAAAGTAGTGAAGCAGAACCGGCGGCAACGGCAGCCGCCAAAGATCCACGTAAGAATGTTTTACGGGAAAGATTAGTAAAAACGTGCTCTTTCATAGGGCGCCTTCCGTTTGTATCTTCAAAACATAAAGTGTAAATGTAAGAACTGCCTTCTTAGTACCCAAATTAATTGTATGCAATACAGAAAAATGTTTCATGAGTGAAAAAACATTGTGGAGGAAGAGCTGTCAGGGTGGCATGAAAAACGCAAAAGCGATAAAGTTTTAGGCTCATTAAGGGTATACCTTTAACGTGAATTTAGATAGAAGTACTGACTGATAAGAGGGTTTTGTGGTTATTCCAGATATCGTAAAAGATGCATTCAATGATGTTCCAGATCTTCCTGCTTCTGAGCGTCCTCTTATCTGTGTAACCCCTCGTTGGATGCCTGAAGAAAATTTTTCTGATTCTGCTTCTGTCGGACAGATCCAATTTGACGCCATTCTTGCAGCTGGCGGCATTCCAATCATGATGCCTCTAACAGAAGATCCAGAAGTTATTGGTCAGTTTGTTGAGATGTGTGACGGCTTCTGCCTCACCGGTGGTCATGATGTTGACCCTCGCAATTGGGGAGAAGAACCACGCGACCTTAATCGTTTGTGTCCTATACGAGATGCGCTTGAGTTTGAGCTGGTAAAGCAGGTACTTGCTGCAGATAAACCTTTACTTGGTATTTGCCGTGGCCTTCAGCTTTTAAACGTTGTGCTGGGCGGTACGCTTGTACAAGATTTGCATACCCTTGAACCAACAGAAAATCATGCATTCTGGACTCATTCGGCAAATTTGTACCATCCAGCTCATGCTGTTCATGTTCAAAAAGATTCTTTGCTGTACAACGCTCTGGGTAAGGTTGAAGACATTCAAGCAAACTCGTATCACGATGAGGCTCTGAAAAAGGTTTCCGCTGAGCTTAATGTAGTTGCGTATGCTTCAGACGGCATTATTGAAGGAGCCGAGGTCAAGGGCAAGACGTTTGCTCTAGGTGTGCAGTGGCATCCAGAGTATGGTTGGCAATACAGCAAAGCTGACTGTGAACTTTGGAAATCCTTTGTTACAGCTTCACGAGCCTCACGGTCTTCTCGTTAATACATTGATACTCTAAACTGCGTTAACTATTTGGTTAGCGCAGTTTTTTATAAGGGAGTTTTATGAGTGACGTTCTAGATAGATTTATTGCGTATTGCAAGGTTTCTTCTCAGTCTAATCCTCTGACGGCAGATACGGTTCCTTCAACTGAGTCTCAGCACCAGATGGCTGAGGTTGTTGCGGCTGACCTTCGTGAGCTTGGCGCAGAGAATGTGGTTGTTGATGAGCACGCCTATGTGGTTGCTCACTGGCCGGCAAGCAAGGGTTTGGAGGACCTTCCAACTCTTGGTTTCTGCTGCCACATTGATACGGCTTGGCAGTCTTGGGGTAATCCCGTTCATCCTCAGGTTGTCACGTATGAGGGCGGCAAGCTAGTAGTTGGTTCTGATCGTGAGGGCAGAGAGGTCTATATCAGCCCTGAGACAAATCCTCAGCTTGAGCACATGGTTGGTTGGCAGCTGGTTACCACTGATGGCACGTCGCTGCTTGGTGGCGACGATAAAGCTGGCATTGCTATGTTGGTCAGCCTGCTTGCTCGCTATAAAGAAAACCCAGAGCTCAAACACCCACGTATCGCACTTGCGTTTGTTCCTGATGAGGAGATTGGCCACGGCGCAGCTCTTCTGGACCTTGACGCTTTTGGTGCTGCGTATGGTTACACCATTGACGGGGGTCCGTTTGGCGAGTTCTGCTACGAGACCTTCAATGCCGCTGAGGTGTTTGTGCGTGCTCACGGACTTTCGGTTCACACAGGTACCGCAAAAGGCCAGATGATTAATGCATCCGAGGCAATTATGCGCTTCCACGAGCTGCTTCCACCTGCGGAGCGTCCTGAGTTCACTGAGGGCTATGATGGCTTCTTCTATCTGGAGCGCGTCAATGGTGATTGCGAGTCTGCTCGCGCTGATTACATTATTCGAGACCATGATCAGACAAAGGTTGAGCGCCGTAAGCAGTTGATGGTTGACGCTGCAGCGTATGTGAACAAGCAGATTGGCTCTGAGGTTCTCTCAGTTGAGATTCACGACCAGTATCACAACTTGGCTGACATCGTATTAAAGCCTGAGTATGCGCACTTAATCGAGAATGCACGCACTGCATACGAGAAGGTCGGTGTACAGATGACCTGCATTCCAATGCGTGGCGGTACCGACGGATCCCAGCTTTCCTTTAGAGGATTCCCTTGTGCTAACCTTTCTGCCTGCTACTACAATGCTCACGGTGTAAGAGAGTTTGTTCCTGTCCCAGAGCTTGAAGGCATGGTTGACATGCTTGAACACCTGGTAGAGCTTTACACCCATCCACAAAACTAGGAGATAGTCATGACTCATTTTGGGACTGATACAAAGTATTTGATTGATACTACAAAGAAGCTCGTGGAGTGTGATAGCCCTGTTGGCTACTACGAGCGCATCCATGAGCTGCTTCGTGAGCTTGTTGCCGAGGCGGGCTATGAGCTTCAAATAGACAACAAAGCTACTGCATATGTCCTGGTAGAAGGTAAAGATACCAGCAAGACTGTGGGCGTTAATGCTCATCTTGACACCATTGGCCTGATTGTTCGCGGCTTCAATTCAGACGGCACACTGCGCGTTCGCCAGCTGGGCGGCATCAACTACCACAGCATTGAGGGCGAGACCTGCCATGTTGTCTGCAGAGATGGCTCCGTTGTTGATGGTCAGGTAATCTGCAATCACCACTCCGTTCACGTCTTTGAAGACGCTAGAACTATGGAGCGCAACGAGGACAACATGTCCATCTCGCTTATCGCTGACGTTTCTTCCCCTGAGGAAGCTCGTGCGCTGGGCATCTCTGAGGGTGCGGTCGTTGCAATTGATCCTCACTTTGAGATGTATGACAACGGCTATATGGTTTCTCGATTTATCGACGATAAGGCTTGTGTTGCCGCACAGCTTCATACACTCCGTTGGCTGGCACAATCTGGCGAGAAACCCCTCTATAACACCTTGTTCGCATTCCCAATGTACGAGGAGATTGGTCACGGCGGCGCATTCTTGCCTGTTGAGGTGGATGAGTACGTATCGCTGGACATTACCCTTATTGGCCCTGACTACAATTCAAACGAGCACCACGTAGGCATCATTGTTTCTGATATTCGCTCGCCTTACGATTGGGAAGTTTCCAACAAGCTTATTGCGTGTGCGCAGGAGGTTGTTGAGCCAGAAAAGTGGAACCAGCAGGTTGCCTTCCACTTCTCAACCGATGCAAACGCTGCGTATTTCTCCGGCAACGATCTTAAGAGCGGTGCATTTGGTCCAGCATGTCTCAACACTCACGGTCGCGAGCGCTGCCACATCGATGCAATTATCGGCACCGAGAACCTGTGTCGTGCGTACGTCCTTGGATATGGCGAGAAGAACTAGTTTTTCTCGCCATGGGTATGCCTTGTTCTCATAGAGGTATCAAATAGTTTGTAAGATATGCTGTATATCGTGTGAATTTTGCCGTAGACGTGATAAGGTAGCCTCAGTTAACTTTTCGAGTCAGGAGTTATTCATGGATAGACGTTCGTTCCTTAAGCTTGCAGGTCTTATTCCAGCTACAGCATTGTTTGGCTGCAAGGGAACAGACCAAGAAAAGTCTCAGGACACCACAAAAGATGAGGCTAAGAAATCTGATCCTGTTGCGGTAAAAGTTGCAACGCTCAAAGGACCTACTGCCATGGGCTTGGTTAAGTTCATGAGCGAGGTTGAGGCGCAAAACATCACCGATAACAACTACTCGTTTGAGATTTTGGATGCTCCTGATCAGGTAGTTGCCAAGGTTGCTCAGGGTGATGTGGATGTTGCATCTATTCCTGCAAACCTTGCAGCTACGCTCTTTAACAAGACTAAGGGCGCTTACAAGGTAGCTTGTCTTAACGTATTGAACGTCCTTTACATTGTTGAGACGGGTAGCGCTATCTCTAAGCTTACTGACCTTAAAGGAAAGACGCTCTACGCCTCTGGTAAGGGTGCTGTTCCAGAGTACACATTGTCCTACCTGTTGAGCAAAAATGGCATGATGCTTGGTGAGGACGTCCAGGTAGAGTGGAAGAGCGAACATACCGAGTGTGTTGCTGCTCTAGCTCAAGATCCAGAGGGAATTGCGCTGCTCCCACAGCCTTTTGTTACGGTGGCACAAAGCAAGAACAGCCAGATTCGCATTGCAATTGACCTTGGCGCTGAGTGGGAGGCAGTTAATCCTCAGAGCAAGCTGATTGCCGGCGTAACTATTATTTCTTCAAAGCTCATCTCAGATTCTCCAGATGCGGTAACAGCGCTGCTTTCTCACTACAAAGACTCTGTTGCATTTGCGGTTGATCATCCAGATGAGGCTGCTACGCTTGTAGGTAAATACGGTATTGTTCCAGAACCTATTGCCAAGGTTGCGCTGCCTAAGTGTAATATTACGTATATTGATGGTGCAGATATGAAGAGCGCACTTTCAAGTTACTTAGGCATTCTGGCTGAGGCTAATCCTCAGGCAGTAGGCGGACAGGTTCCTGGAGACGATTTCTACTTTGGCGCATAACCCGCACATAAAAGATAGTATTTCTGCCCGAGGTGGCGCCGAGAAAGGCGCTGCCTCGGCAGATTTTTCTGTCGAGAAAAACGATCAGGCCCAAAGCGCAGGTCAGACCCAAGGTGCGGGCCGCGTGCAAGGCAAACCGGCTGTGTGCAAAGTTGCTTCTAGCGGGGGAGCACGTTTAGGCGCACTGGTATTTTGGCTTGTCGTGTGGCAGATAGCTGCGGTTGTCATCAATCAGGATATTGTTTTAACTTCACCTATTCAGACCATTCAGACGATTTTCTCGCTAGCTCAACTACGCGAGTTTTGGGTTTCTATTGGTCTTTCTCTTTTACGTATTTTTGCTGGTGGAGCACTTGCTTTTACAGTTGGCTCCTTGCTGGCGTTTTTGAGTTTTAAGTACAAGCTGATCAAGATTCTTTTTGAGCCGCTTATTTCTACAATCAAATCAATTCCCGTGGCATCCTTTGTCATCTTGCTACTAATCTGGGTTCGCACGCCCTACCTCTCAATTTCAATTTCATTTTTGATGGCACTTCCCATCATCTACATTGCAGTACTTGAGGGGCTCCTCAGTACTGACCAGCAGCTCATCGAGATGGCTGATGTATATCAAATTCACGGTTGGCATCGCATTAAAGCAATTTATTTGTCGCAGCTTATGCCCTCGCTTAAGACAGCTACCTCACTTGCCATGGGATTTTGCTGGAAGTCGGGAATTGCTGCCGAGGTCATTGGCCTTCCTGCATTCTCCATTGGCGAGCACCTCTATAACGCTAAAGTGTATTTGGATACGCCAGCCCTTTTTGCGTGGACGCTTGTGGTTATTGTGATGAGCGCACTTGGCGAGAAGATCGTGATGCGGTTAGTTTCATGGGCTGCTGCAAGGTTAGAAAAGAGCTGCTCATGAGTATGAATACAACTAAGTGTGCCTATGCAACCGAGCAGTTGCTTGAGGTAAAAAACATCACTAAATCGTTTGGTAATACGGTTGTGCTTGATGATTTTTCCTACAAGTTTGAGAGGGGAGTGTACGTACTCTCTGAGCCCTCTGGAGCAGGTAAAACAACACTTCTTCGTATTCTTTGTGGTCTTGAAGTGGCTGATTCAGGGACAGTGCATAAATCGCCCGTTGCTAAAACGGTCATGATGTTTCAAGAAGATAGACTGCTAGAAAACTTGAGCGTTATGGCAAATATCATGCTTGCTATACAGTTGCATTCAAAGGAGCAAAAACTAAGCGCCCAAAAGCGTATTAAGGAGGCGCTTTGTGGGGTGGGACTTGAAGGAACAGAAAACAAGCCTGTTTCTGAGCTTTCCGGTGGACAAAAGAGACGTGTTGCTCTTTTGCGTACCCTCTTTGTAGATGCAGACATCTTGCTCTTTGATGAGCCGCTCAAGGGATTAGACGAAGCGCTTAAGCAGCAGGTTATTGCCTCTGTCAAACCGTTCGTTGAATCAAAAGTTGTAATTTGGGTAACTCATACTCCTGAAGAAGTAAAACTGCTAGGCTCTTATACAGCACTGCAGTTATAGGAGTGAACTACATGTACAAGGTAATTCTCGCCGGCGGAATGGCGTCTGGTAAATCAACTGTTTCTAAAATGTTTGAAGCAGCAGGTGGTCTGCGCTTTGACCTTGATGAGGTTTCTCATAGACTTCTGAGACCTGGATGCGAGTGTACGTATCGTGTGGCAGAGGCTTTTGGTAACGATTTGTTGGACCCCGTTACTCATGAGATTAATAGGCGAGAGCTTGGTCGTAGGGCTTTTGCCACCAGAGAATCTGCTGAGCTCTTAGAAGAGCTTGAGATGCCTTTTATCAGGGAATATATGCGTCAATTCCTTACAAAAGAGGCTCCTGCTGCAGATGCTCAGTTCTGCTTTGTAGAGGTTCCGCTGCTTGACCGCGTTGAAGACTTGCTTGAGCTGGTTGATGAAGTTGTCGTTGTTGTAGCGCCTTTGGAACTGAGAGCAGAACGCGCTGAACAGCGAGGATCTTCTCGCCAAGAGTTTGAGCAGCGTATAGCGCATCAGCCTTCCGATACGTATTTGCGTAATCAGGCAGATACGGTATTTGTGAACTCTGAGGGACTCGATGACCTTAAAGCACAGGTAGAGCTTTGGCTAAACGCTCGGTTCAACCAAAGCTCTGAGTAATAGGGTATAGCTTTTGTGTGCGGCTTTTAGAAGGGTGTTCTCAATGAACTCTCTACCTTGGCTGCGGCATCATCAAAGGTAATTTCAAGGCAGTTCTTGAGCATGTTTTGACCAACACAATAAATGCCATCGTTTACACAAGCGCTGCCAATAGCAACTGCCTTTTTAAACACAGCTTTCTGGTCAAAGACAGGAACACCATTTTGCTTAAGGAACGAGAAAACCTCTTGAGGAGTATCTAGTTTCTTAACAGAAGAGTCTGCCTTGAGAAGGTCTTCGAGCTCTTCTTTTGCAGGTTGAGCAACACTACCACCGATGATCATAGCCATTTGATAGCAAGCTGCACAAAGATCAGAGCGCCCCAGCTTCCACTCCATATAGGCTAGGCGATAGTACACCAGAGCAACATCTGAGCTGGAGAAAATATGTGCGATAAGGTCTTTGAGAAGCTTTGCAGCCTCAAAGACTTTTGACTGGTCTTCTAATGTTCTTACCAAGAGCAGCGTTGCATCAATTCCCAAAGGAGAGATTCTGTGGGCTTCTTGTGCATAGCGTTCTGCTTTTTCTGGCTGTTCAAGCAGGTTGTAGGCGCGAGCCATTCTTGCTAAAGACATAAAATAGGTGTCTGGAATAAGCACCAGTTTTCTTGGCTCATTGGGGAATGCAAGGTTATAAGCTACGCGCTCTGAGAGGGAATCAAAATATCTGTAGATAGAATCAGAGTCATCCAGATATAGACCCATATCAAGGGTTGGTGAAACCTGAGACTCAAGCTCTGTAAGCACCTTTTCTAGAGCGTCTGCATCTGGCTCTCCATCCATGATGTTATTTATGGATTGAAGTGTTTTTTGCAAAGGCGAACCAAAGAGGAATTTCTCAGCCATAGACCTTCTGTCCGAGAAATCAATAGTGCCCTCAACCAGGCCATGGATGACTCTATCAAAGCCTTCAATGGCGTAAATATCAGAAGTTGAAGCTTTTGCTTCCTCAAATTTACCAACTGCATCTGCAGTAGAAGAATCTTTTGGAATGTTGTTGAGAGTGGTGTTCCAAAGTCTAATGCGATGAGATGCCTCAGAGTACCCAAGATCGCTTACTTTTTGGGCTCCACAAACAGCAGTAACTGCTGGTGAACAAGGACGATCAGACAGGTCTGGCATTTCGAAGAAGCTACGAGGAGAAACCCACTCATCTGTTGGCTTCATAAAAGGCTCAACCTCGCTAAACCAACCTTCAGAGTCAAAAGAAACCCTGAGTGCTGGATCTTGTGGGAAGCTGTTGCCGTCAATTTGAGTGTTTGCTGCAGTAGGCAGCAGGCGAGCAAGAGCAGCCTCGTTTAAGTCCATAGATAGGACAATGCGCTCTTCTCCGCGCAAGCTGCCATTGATGCAGACGCGAGAGATTTTGCAGCTTTGAAGTGCCATACGGGCCACGCAAAGAGACGTACGCAGTGCGTAAGCGCGTGCCGCTGCAATTTGCTCTGCCCTTTCTGCGGATAAGAAGCTAAAGCAGCGAGGACGAGCTACAAAGAACTCAAATACCAAAATATCAAGTTGTGGATTGTAGGAGAAGTTATACACCATCCTAAAAGGGAATGGCGTGTTCTCAACGTAGTTGGCAAACCAGAGACGCTTCATCCAGTCTGAGCTGCCATCAGCGTTACCGCTAAAAGGAGCAACCTGCTCAGAAAGAGAAGCTGACTTGGGCATGAGACTTGCTACCTGCGAGAGGGTAGTACGAACAAGCTGAAGATCTGTCTCAGAAGCATGTGTATTCTTTAGGGCTTCAACATCTTGTGAAATGTTGAGGATTGCTTCTGTTGCAATAAAAGCATCGTACTCTTCTGGAGCACACTCCATTGTGTTAGCGTTAAACCACCAGCGGCCTGTTCTATCCAGCTTATGGACATCACCTTTGGGCAGATTGGTATTCTCGAGATTTTTAGAGCGCGTCAGCATCTCTTGAAGACCTGTCTCTGTAATCTGATTGTTTGCAACAAGGTCTTTAAGAGAGGCGATGACATTATTTGAGCGCAGCAAAATATTCTCTAGGGTAGAGCCCTGAGATTGCTTTGAAGCTTTATTTAGCGAGAAAAGATCTGAGACGCCCAAGGTATCTCCTTTATTTGAGGTAACTTGTTTATTTAGGTGCTAGTTTAGCGCATATAGGTAATTTATTTATTACCCGTCACACTTTGAAACTATACTGCAATTTATAAAAAGTATAGAACAAGTGTTTCAGTTTTGGGAAGTGGGGTATACTACTTTCACAAGAAAAGGAGAATCTCATGGACACATCTCATGCTGAAGATCAACATAAAGAAAAAATAGGTGCTGAACTGCGCCGATTTGGTCGTGAAGCAGGAGAAGAGAAGCTCCAGGTAGTATCTCCTTTTGAGCCTGCAGGTGATCAGCCACAGGCAATAGAAAAGCTTGCCCAAGGAATTGAAGACGGGCTTAGGTATCAGACGCTCTTAGGTGTTACGGGCTCGGGCAAGACCTTCTCTATGGCTAAAACTATCGAGAAGCTCAACCGCCCCACGCTTATTATGGAGCCCAATAAAACACTGGCTGCCCAGGTTGCCTCAGAGATGAAGGAGCTCTTTCCTAACAACGCAGTTGTGTACTTTGTCTCGTACTATGACTACTACCAGCCAGAAGCATATGTTCCGCAATCAGATACGTACATAGAAAAAGATGCTTCTATTAATGAAGAGGTAGAGAAGCTCCGTCACCAGGCAACTTCATCGCTTCTATCTAGACGAGATGTCATTGTAGTTGCATCTGTATCGTGTATATATGGTATTGGCAGTCCTCAAGATTATGCAGGTCTTGCACCTAATGTAGATAAATCCGTTCCTCTTGAGCGCGATGATTTTATTAAAGATCTTATTGATGTCCAGTACGATAGAAATGATTACGATCTTCAGCGCGGTATGTTTAGGGTTCGTGGAGACGTTGTTGATGTGTTCCCGCCGTATGCAGAAAATCCGCTGCGTATAGAGTTCTTTGGTGATGAAGTAGAAAGCATTTCAGAGGTTAGCAATGTAACGGGAGAAGTGCTTAGAGAGTTTGATGCTATTCCAATTTGGCCAGCATCTCACTACGTTACTGAGCGTCCAAAGATTACCCATGCTCTTACAACCATCTCGGAAGAGATGGAAGCTCGTGTTAAAGAGCTCAAAGAAAACGATAAATTACTAGAAGCTCAGCGTCTTGCTCAGAGGACAAACTATGATCTAGAGATGCTTGAGACTATGGGTTATTGCAATGGTATTGAGAACTACTCGCGCCATTTAGATGGGCGTGCTCCTGGTGAGCCTCCCTATACGCTTATTGATTATTTCCCTAAAGACATGATTTGCATCATTGATGAGTCTCACGTTACTGTTCCTCAAATTAGAGGTATGTATGAAGGCGATAGGTCTCGTAAAGTTACACTGGTAGACCACGGCTTTAGGCTTCCCTCTGCTCTTGATAACAGGCCACTCAGATTTGACGAATTTGAGGGACGTATTCCACAGTTTATTTATGTCTCCGCAACTCCTGGAGACTACGAAGAGACGGTTGCCCAGCAACAGGTTGAGCAGATTATTCGTCCAACTGGCCTTCTCGATCCAAAGATTGATGTCAGACCAGTAAGAGGTCAGATTGATGATCTTATTTCAGAGGTCAAAGAGAGAGTGGCAAAAAAAGAGCGCGTTCTTGTTACTACGCTTACTAAAAGAATGGCAGAAGATCTTACAGATCACCTGCTAGATGAGGGCATAAAAGTCAATTATATGCACTCGGATACCGCTACGCTTGACCGCGTAGAAATCATTAGAGATTTGCGTCAGGGAAAGATTGACGTGCTGGTTGGAATTAATCTTTTGCGAGAAGGACTTGATATTCCAGAGGTTTCTCTCGTAGCAATTCTTGATGCAGATAAAGAGGGCTTCTTAAGAAATAGAAGGTCTCTTATTCAGACTATGGGCAGAGCGGCAAGAAACGCTTCTGGCCAGGTCATTATGTATGCCGATAAAATCACTGATTCTATGCGCATTGCTATAGATGAGACAAAAAGGCGCCGAGAAATTCAGGAAGCGTTTAACAAAGAGCATGGTATTGTACCTAAGACTGTTAAGAAATCCATTACGGATATTGCAGGCTTTATTGCTGAAGCTTCAGAAAACGTTGATAAGCGTAAGCGCAAAAATGGAGAGTTCTATACCGCTTCTGATGACGAAGATTCGCTTGAAGAACAGCAAGAATCAATTCTTGAGATGCCTGCAGAATTGCTTGCTGAAGAGCTTCAAAATCTTCCGCGCTCAGAGGTTGAGGCTATGCTTTCTGGTATGGAAGCAGAGATGGCAGAAGCTTCTGCGTCAATGGATTATGAACATGCAGCAGAGCTCAGAGATCAGATTGTAGCCATTAGAAGCCAGCTTGAAGGCACTACATCAGATGATGTTATCAAGAGGCTTAAAACAGGAGCTAGAAAGGGCAGTGCTCACGCAACTCGCAGACGTTATAGAGGTAAGCACTAAGCGTTGTTGTAGTGCTCTACTACAAGCTCAGCCATTCTAATGCCATCTGCAGCAGCACTCATGATGCCGCCCGCATAGCCAGCGCCTTCACCTACAGGCCATATTCCTGGTGTATTAATGCTTTGTCCTGTTTCATCACGGGTAATTCTTACAGGAGAGCTTGATCTTGTTTCAACACCCGTAAGCACAGCATCGGGATGAGCAAAACCATGAAGCTTTTTGTCCATAACTGGAAGGGCTTCTCGCAAGGTTTGTAGGATGTAGGGAGGCAGACAGCCTTCAAGTGAGGTCCAGGTAACGCCACGTGGGTACGTTGGTTTTACCGAACGCGGCCCAGTAGAAGCTTTCTTGTGTAGGAAGTCGCCCACCAGCTGAGCAGGAGCAACATAAGCGCCACCGCCTGCTTTAAAGGCCGCCCGCTCACAAGAGCGTTGCAGTTCTATTCCAGCAAGTACGTCGTCTCCTGGTAGATCTTCTGGATATACGTTAGCTAACAGGCCGGAGTTGGCATTTTTACCTGCGCGGTCAGACAGACTCATGCCGTTTGTGACTACGCCGTCCTTCTCGCTAGCTGCAGAAACAACATAGCCACCAGGACACATGCAGAATGAGAAAGCACTTCTACCAGAGGGAAGATGAACAGAAAGCTTGTAGGGGGCCGCTCCAAGTACGGGATTGGTTGCCTCGGGACCGTACAACGATTTATTGATTTGAGACTGTAGATGCTCAATTCGCACACCCATAGCAAAGGTTTTTCTCTCCATAGAAATACCTTTGTCTTTGAGCATTACATACGTGTCTCTGCTGGAGTGACCAGTTGCAAGAATTATCGTGCGAGTCTTTATGGTTTCAGTTTGAGTTGAGCCGTCTGGATTGGTCTTCTCAACCTGAATTGCAGAAAGAGAGCCATCTGAGGCTCGCTCTAGGGAGGTGAGTTTTGTCCTAAATGCAACGGTTCCACCCGCCTCTTCAATCATTGTGACAATGTTGGTCACAACAGCGGGAAGAACATCACTTCCTACATGGGGTTTTGCATCCCATAAAATATTTTTCTGTGCACCTGCTTTTACAAAAGTCTCAAGAATAAAGCGGTGAGAAGCACTTTTGGTACCCGTGTTGAGCTTGCCGTCAGAGAATGTGCCAGCACCACCAAGACCAAATTGGATGTTGCTCTCAATATCTAGCTGACCCGTTTGGTTATGATGCTCTACCGCTGCAGTTCTTCGTGCTGCATCATCTCCGCGCTCAATAAGCAGGGGATTAAGACCAGCCTTGGCAAGCGTAAGCACACAGAACAAGCCTGCACATCCTGCTCCTACAACAACGGGACGATTCTCTAAGGGAGCAGGTTGCTTTGCTTTGGGAAGCGTAAAAGCATTTGCCTCAGCAAGCTTAATATGCTTTGCTGCAGGTTTTCCTTGAATCTTGTTAAGGAGTTTTTGTTCCGCCGCAGGCCCACCTTTAAGGTTTATGTGGTAGGTAAGGATAAGAACAATATCGTTTCTTTTACGTGCATCAATTGAGCGTTTATGCAGCTCATATGAGGCAACCTCATCCGCAGAGACTCGGAGAGCGCGAAGCAGCGCATCAAACCCCACCTTTGATTCTTTAGCAGGATGCTTACAAAGAGGAGCAACATGAACTTTAATGTTTGATACTTCCAGCATGTTAGTTGTCCTCTTTCAAAGATTCGCAATTCTGACCAGCGCTTTTTGCGGCAGCCAGACCGGCAACCATACCGCTCTTCCACGCCCACGAGAGGTTAAATCCTCCACATTGAGCATCAATGTCAAGAGCTTCTCCAGCGATAAACAGACCTGGAATGCTGCGCGCCTCAAGTGTGTCAGTACTCACTTGTTCAACGGAAATACCACCAACACAGACCTGTGGGACAACTTTGGAAGACGTACCCGTAACGGTAAAGACCATTCCGTGAGCTTTGGCAACCGTGGCTTCAACTGAATTGCTGACGCTCAGGTAAGCGGCAATCTGTGGATCGAGAAGCCCGTCGGTGGTGTGAGCTTCTATAGCTGCCGCAACTTCTTCATCTGTAAGCTGGGGGAGAAGGTCAATCTCAAGAATATCTCCAGGTAGAGCAGTACGGGACAGGTTGAAAATCATGATTCCCGAGAGTCCAAATGGTCTCAAAAGTAACTCGCCGGATTCCTGCTTAAGCACACTACCGTCTCTTAAAAGCGTTGCATGAGCACGGACACGTTTGCCATCCAGGTTTGCAGGCGGCTCAGGGGTGCAGGTGAGCGCGCAGAGTCCAGGTCGCAGTGAAGTGGTCTGCAAGTCAAGGCTCTCTGCAAGTTTTGTGGTTGTGAGCCCGCCAGTGGCTAGAACTACCGATGATGCGTGGACCTTGTGGGTTTTCTCGCCAGCAAAGCATTCTTTGAAGGCAACGATGAAGCCGTTGTGTTGTGGCTTGACTGACGTTACTTCTCGCCCCAAAGCAAATTGAACACCTGCTTTTTGGGCTCGCTTGAGCAGCAATGATTGGATGGAGCTTGCTTGCCTGGTAAGAGGGTACATTCTGCCCTCGTCTTCCGTTGCCCACGCAAGACCGCTGGATCTAAAGAAAGTCAGGATGTCCGCAAGAAACGTGTCCTTGTCTTTGCAGACAGCCTGAACAAACTCTGGATGAGAAAAATTCTCAAAGCTCAAATCTGCATTGGTGAAGTTGCAACGACCGCCGCCTGTTGCCAGGATAGTCCTGCCGCTCTCCAATGCCTTTTCAAAGATAACAACGCGTTTATTGGCACCAAGAGTCTCAGCAGCAGTGATGGCAGCGCAGAGTCCTGCCGCGCCGCCACCTAAAATTGCTACATCAATGTCGTCTGGCACCATGAAAGCCTGAGCTTGCTTAATACGTTGAGCCTGTGCTGCCTGACGTTCTTTAATACGCGTTGTTTGAGCCATAGTAAGAATTACCTTTTGTGTTGTGTAACTTCTAGAAGCTAGAACTTACAGGTCAAGAACGCTTTGTGTAGCTTCAGGAATTAGGCCTTCTGGAAGCTCGGTGCTAAACGTTCCCTTATCGGCAATCTGCGCAAAGGTTGCATCCATAGGAAGCTGTCCCAAAGGTTTGAGGTTAAATGCTGCTGCGGTTTCGGCAAGCTTTGAAGGACCGTACGGCTCGATGCGCTCATCGCAGTGAGGACAGGTGATGTACGCCATATTCTCAATCAAACCAAGCACAGGTACATGCATCATTTCTGCCATGCGAACTGCCTTGCCCACAACCATCTGAACAAGATCTTGTGGAGAAGAAACAATCACAACACCCTCAACAGGAAGGGACTGGAATACCGTCAGCGCAACATCGCCTGTTCCTGGAGGCATATCAATCAGCAGATAATCCAGGTCTCCCCAGTTACACTGGCTGTAGAACTGTTGGATAGCGCCAGCAACAACAGGGCCTCTCCAGAGAACAGGATCGGTCTCGTTTTGAAGCACCAGGTTAGCGCTCATAATCTTGATACCGTTTGCGTCCTCGATAGGAATAAGCTGCTCTTCAACGCCGTAAGAACGTTCATCAGAGATGCCAAACATGCGAGGAATTGAAGGTCCGGTAATATCGCCGTCAAGAATACCAACGCGCTTACCTGCGCGAGCGAGGTTAGTAGCAAGAATGCCGGTGACAAAGGACTTACCAACACCACCTTTGCCAGAAACAACGCCAATAACGTGCTTAACGCTTGAGTGCTGATTAAGTTCAAAGCCTGCTGGTGGCTGTGGTTCTTTCTTTTTGCCGTGAAGTGCAGCGTCAATCTCTTTACGAAGCGCCTCACGATCAATATCTACGTCTGCCATATCTCTCCTTATGTAGCAGTTGTATACAGTAACTACTTAATTCTACCCATAGAAGTTTATGGCAAACGAGATGGCTATAATCTTTTCGGCGCACTTTAGCTGAACGTAGGAGGTTCACATGATTTTCTCGTCAATTAAGAATTTATCTGAGAATGACTTTGGTCAGAAATATATGGCTTGTGCTGCGGAGTTTCTAGCAACACACAATCTGGACGAGCTGCCTTTGGGCAAAACAGAAATTGATGGAGATAACGTTTTTGTGAACGTAATGGAGTTTGAGTCAGCTCTGCCTGGCGAGAAGGACTATGAGGCTCATAAGATTTACGCTGATATTCATGTGGTTATTTCTGGCACCGAAAGCATTGCCGTTGCCCCTCTTGAACAGTGTGTTCTTAAGGGTGAGTTTAATGCTGATGCTGATTTTGGTGCTTACACCAATCCTGGAGAAGAGACATGGGTCACTCTGCACGCAGGTGATTTTCTGGTGACACCTCCATCTGATGCTCACAAACCAGGCTGTACGCTGGAGAAATCTGGCTCAAAGCTCAAAAAAGCTGTGATGAAGGTTCGCATTAAATAGGGAAGCGCGCTTGCCGTGTTTTGGCAGCACTATCTTGGGTATACTAGAACATCAGTACGCACAAATTGCATCTGTGTACTGATGTTGTTTTCTATTGTTTGGCAGTAGGCGTGTCAGAAGAAACGTGCACGTCAAACTGGTTATGTGAGGAACTATGGCTTCAAGCAAAATTGCTATCCGTGGCGCACGAGAGCACAACCTGCAAGATATTGACATTGATATCCCTCGTGATCAGCTGGTAGTTATTACGGGACTTTCTGGTTCGGGCAAGTCAAGCCTTGCCTTTGACACCATTTACGCTGAAGGACAGCGCCGCTACGTTGAGTCTTTGTCCAGCTATGCCCGTCAGTTCTTGGGACAGATGGATAAGCCAGACCTTGACTCTATTGACGGTCTTTCTCCAGCTGTATCTATTGATCAGAAGACAACTTCTAGAAATCCTCGCTCTACCGTAGGTACTGTTACAGAAATCTATGATTATCTGCGTCTTTTGTATGCTCGTATGGGTACTCCTCACTGTCCTGAGTGTGGACGCGTTATTGAGCGTCAGACAACAGATCAGGTTGCCGATAAAATCCTTGAGGCTGGTCAGGGACGCAGAGCCTATGTTTTGGCTCCTGTTGTTTTGGGCCGTAAAGGCGAGTACGTCAAGCTCTTTGAAGACCTGCGCAAAGAAGGATTTTCTCGCGTTCGTGTTGACGGCGTTGTGCGTGAACTTGATGAAGAGATTACGCTGGGTAAAACGCTCAAGCACGATATTGAGGTTGTTGTTGACCGTATTGTCATTCGTCCTGATTCTTTGGGCCGTATTGTTGAGGGTGTTGAGCAGGCAACTAAGCTTGCCCAGGGCAAGGTGGGCATATTGCTCCTGGCCGATAAATCCAATCCAGAGACTATGTCAGAAGAGCTCTTGCAGTATTCGCTGGCGCTTGCTTGTCCAATTCACGGTCACTCTATGGATGACCTGCAGCCTCGCGATTTCTCGTTCAACGCACCTTACGGAGCTTGTCCTGACTGTGATGGCCTAGGAACTCGCAAAATTATTGATGCTGCGGCACTCATTGCTGATCCAAAACTGTCTGTCTCTGAAGGCGTTTTTGGAAGCCTCTTTGGTCACTCCAATTACTATCCTCAGATTTTGTCTGCAGTCTGCAAGCATTTTGACGTATCCGATACAACACCTTGGAATAAACTGCCCAAGAAGGTTCAAGACGCCCTTCTCGGTGGTCTTGGTTCCACTAAGATTCGCGTTGACTACAAGACGCGCGACGGCCGCAATACGCACTGGTTTACTACGTTCTCTGGCGTCAGAAAGATTCTTTTTGACAAGTACCAAGAGACCACGTCAGAAAATATGAAGACGCATCTTGAGAAGTACATTCGAGAGATGCCCTGTACAACCTGCCATGGAGTTCGCTTAAAGCCAGAAATTCTTTCTGTTACCGTTGGCGAGAAGAACATCTGGGAGGTCTGTGAACTCTCCTGTAAGGAGTCTCTAGAGTTCTTTAAGCAGCTGACTATTACTGACCGTCAGAAGGTTATTGCAGGCCCTATTGTCAAAGAGATTGTGGCAAGGCTGCAATTCTTGGTAAACGTTGGCTTGGACTACCTCACGCTTTCTCGCGCAGCAGCATCGCTTTCTGGTGGAGAAGCCCAGCGTATTCGCTTGGCAACTCAGATTGGTGCTGGCCTTATGGGCGTCCTCTACATTCTGGACGAGCCTTCTATTGGCCTTCACCAAAGAGACAACAACCGTCTTATTGAGACGCTTAAGCAGCTTAGAGACCGCGGTAATACCGTACTTGTTGTTGAGCACGATGAAGATACCATTCGTGCAGCTGACTACGTCATTGACATGGGTCCCGGCGCTGGTGAGCTTGGTGGTCACGTTGTTGCTGCTGGAACTCCAGAAGAGATCATTAAGAACCCTGATTCCATCACAGGTGCGTATCTCACGGGAAAGAAGCAGATTAGGCTGCCAGAGGCTCGTCGTAAGCCCGGCCGCGGAAAGATCAAGATTACGGGAGCTAGCGCTAACAACCTTAAAAATGTTTCCGCTTCAATTGAGCTGGGCACGTTGACGGTAGTCACAGGCGTTTCTGGTTCTGGTAAGTCTTCTCTGGTTACCGATACTCTTGCACCTGCGCTTACCAATGCAGTTCAGCACTCAAAGCGTGTGGTAGGAGAGTATAAAAAGCTCGAGGGCGTTGATCTTATCGATAAGGTCATTGATATTGACCAGAGTCCTATTGGAAGAACACCTCGTTCTAATCCAGCAACCTATATTGGCCTTTGGGATGACCTGCGTGCACTGTACGCTTCAGTCCCAGAGTCTCGTGCTCGTGGTTACTCAGCTGGTCGTTTCTCGTTTAACGTCCAAGGAGGTCGCTGTGAGGCTTGTAAGGGCGACGGCCAGATCAAGATTGAGATGAACTTCTTGCCTGACGTCTATGTTCCTTGCGAGGTCTGCCACGGTAAGCGTTATAACCGCGAGACGCTAGAGATTCTCTACCACGGCAAGTCTGTCTCTGACGTGCTTGACATGACGGTTCATGAGGCGCTTGCGTTTTTTGCAAACATTCCTCGCATTAAGAACAAATTGCAGACTCTTCACGATGTTGGTCTTGGCTACATTCACCTTGGTCAACCAGCAACCACACTTTCTGGTGGCGAGGCACAGCGCGTCAAACTTGCAAAAGAGCTTCACCGTCAGCAGACTGGTAAAACTCTTTATATTCTGGATGAGCCAACAACTGGTCTTCATTTTGAGGATGTTAGACAGCTTATTGTTGTGCTTGAGCGTCTTGTTGATGCGGGCAACACCGTTCTTGTCATTGAGCACAACTTGGATGTTATCAAGATGGCGGACCGCATTATTGACATGGGTCCAGAAGGTGGCGATGGTGGTGGAACGGTAGTTGTTTCTGGTACGCCAGAAAAGGTCGCAGCAACTCCAGAAAGCCACACAGGTAAGTTCCTTAAAGAGATTCTTGACCGCGATAACGCACGTCTAGCTGCAGAGAAAAAAGCTCAGAAGAAGCGTGCATAACATGGCGAGAAAAACGGCAAAGGTTCAAAAGACAAATGCCATGAGGGAGCTTGATGCTGCCGGCATTGCTTACGAGTTCCAATCTTACGAGGTAGACGAAGACGTTCCTTCTGGTGAGTTGGGAACTCATATTGCAGAGATGCTTGGAGAAGATCCAGACGCTGCGTTCAAAACACTTGTCTGCGTGTCTTCAAGTGGAGAGCATGTGGTGTGCTGCATTCCTGTAGATCAAGAGTTTGATCTTAAGAAAGCAGCAGCCGCGTCCGGCCAAAAGAACCTTTCCATGCTACCTGTTAAAGAGCTTGAGGGTTTAACGGGTTATGTTCGTGGTGGCTGCACTCCCGTTGGTATGAAAAAGCAGTTTCCCACTATAATTGACGAGACCGCTCAGCTTTTTGAGCTCATCCATATTTCTGGTGGAAAACGCGGGCTCAGTTTGACGCTTTCTCCAGAAGATTTGGCTTCATTTGTATCGGCTACGTTTGCAGATATTGTTCGCGAGGTGCACTAGTGGCATATCAGCCCAAACATATGCGACTTTCAGCAGAGTCTTCTGATGGAACCCTATCTGAAGAAACTCTGAGCAAGGCTCTTGATCAGACCTTCGATGAGCCTCCTGTAGTGGACAACATTGTTGTTCCAGAGACGTTTCATCAACCAATTGAGGATGAAGCCTTTGAGCAGATTGTAAGTCAGAAACTCGAAGAGGCCGCTGCTGAAGAGGATAACTCTGAGGCAGATAACAGCTCTGTGTCAGACGGCAACTTCGACGCAGGTAATTCTTATAGTGAAGAGGCTTCTTCTGATGAAGAGGATGCTTCTAAGCAAAAAGACTTAAGTCGCTCTACCTCTATGATGAGCGTACTTGTTCTGATTAGCCGTATTACGGGCTTTTTAAGAACCTGGGCTCAGGCATTTGCTATGGGCGCAACCGTTCTTGCAAGCTGCTATTCCATTGCAAACACCCTTCCTGACCAGCTCTATGAGCTTGTTGGTGCGGGAATGCTCACCACAGCTTTCTTGCCGGTATATCTTTCTATTAAGAAGAAGGTTGGACAGGATGAGGCAAATGCCTATACCTCTAACCTGCTTTCCATTGTTGTTGTCGCAACCGGACTTGTTGCGGTTCTAGGCTTCTTCTTTGCCGCAGAGGTGGTGTATACACAGTCCTTCTCGGCAGGTGCTGATTTTGACCCAACGCTGGCAGTGTACTTCTTTAGGTTCTTTGTCATCGAGGTTATGCTGTATTGTTTCTCCACCATTTTCTCTGGTGTTTTGAATGCAGAGCGAGACTACCTCTGGCCAGCCGCAGCCCCTATCTTTAATAACTTTGTGACTACAGCATCGTTCTTTGCGTATGCTTTCTTGGTTAACACTAATCCTGAGCTGGGTCTACTTATTCTTGCACTGGGAAATCCTCTGGGCGTTCTGATTCAGGTTCTGATTCAGGTACCATCACTTAAGCGTAAGGGAATTAAGCTCTCGTGGAGAATTAACCTCAAAGACCCCGCGCTTAAAGAGACGCTTAAGATTGGCGCGCCTGCTCTGATTGTTGTGGTTGCCACGTTTGTAACTATGTCGGTGCAGACAAGCTCGCAGCTCAGCGTTTCCGCATCTGGCGCTTCCATTGCGGCATACGCTCGTCTTTGGTACACGCTGCCATATTCCATTTTGACGGTGCCTATTACCACAGCCCTCTTTACCGAGCTGTCCGATAGCTGGGCAAAAGAGAATATGGACCAGTTCAAGAAGGACTTCAAGCACGGTATCAACCAGATTCTTTTCTTTACTGTGCCGTTCATGATGTACTTGATGATCTTCTCGATGCCTCTTGTTTCTATTATTGGAGCAAGCAAGTTCACTGAAGACCAACTGCTGTTAACCCAGCAATTCTTGATTGGCCAGTCGCTTGCTTTGCCTTTGTATGGCATTGGCATGTACCTGCAAAAAGTCTGCTCTGCTATGCGTCGTATGACGCTCTACGCTGTTTCTGCAACGCTTGGCTCTGTCGTGCAGGTTTTAGTGCTGCTGGTGGGTACTTCTCACTTTGGCATGATGTTTGTAGCAACTACTTCAGCCATCTTCTATGTGGTTATCGATACCATTATGTTGATCAGCCTGCGTAAGCACCTTGGTCAGATTGGACTTAAGTCCATGGTGTTTGCATTTGTTCGTTCAATTCTTTTTGGCCTGGCAGGATCGGCTGCAGCACTTCTTATCATGGTGGGTCTGCGCGCTGTTATTGGTGTACCAGATGGACGAGCGCTTTACGGCGTGCTGTATTGCATCTTTGCAGGTATTCCAGCTGTTTTGGTTACCTATGGCTTGGCAATCCTCTTCAAATCACCAGAGTCTGCCATGCTTCGTGCACTGGTTTCTCGCGTAAGGTCATAGCATGGCCAAAAGCGGTGCCAGAGGCGGCAAAGATAACTCTCAGAACAATCTTGACCCCAACTACGTGCCTTCGGGGGCACCAGGTCTTGCACCGTCATTTTCTTCCGAACCTTCAGATGACCTGGTATCCATCAGAGAACAGGTTGATCAGGTTCCTACTAATCCAGGTTGCTACCTCTGGAAAGACGGGTCTGGCAAGGTTATCTATGTAGGCAAAGCTAAAAACCTGCGTGCTCGCATGAGGCAGTACGTCACGCTTCAAGATGATCGAGCCAAGATTCCACTGATGATGCAGGTCGTGCGTAGTTTTGACTACATTGTGGTAGAAAACGAGCACGAAGCACTGGTGCTGGAGCGCAATCTTATCGCTCAGTATCGTCCGTACTTTAACGTGGACTTCAAAGACGATAAGAGCTATCCCTACATTGCCATTACCGAGTCAGATACCTTCCCAGCAATTAAATACACGCGCGAGAAACACAAGAAGGGTACGCGCTATTTTGGTCCCTACACTGATTCTTACGCCGCTCGCCAGACCATTGAGACGCTCAGAAAAGTAGTGCCTATCTGCTCCGCTACGTGCGTGGAGTGGAAGCGTGCTAAGCGTTTGCTCGAAAAAGACCCTGATGGGGCGTCTGTTGCTAACTTGCTGCTGGCAAAGAAGGGACGTCCCTGCTTTGATTACCACGTAGGCAAGGGACCTGGCGTGTGCGTTGGCGCCATTGATACCGTTTCCTACGCAAAGAACGTCAGGCAGGTAGAAAACTTTCTCCGCGGAAATCGTTCCGAGATTGTCTCTGAGCTCAAAGATCAGATGCAAGAAGCCGCCGCTGACCTGGATTTTGAGAAGGCAGCTAGGCTTAAGTCCCGCCTGACTTCACTTTCTGATCTTGACGACCGCCAGCAAGTCACATTTCCTACCTCGGTCAACATTGACCTCATTGGCATTTATCGAGAAGAAACTATCTCCGCTGCCTGCGTTTTTGTTGTGCGAGAAGGTCGTACCATCCGCTCAGTTGAGTTTATCCTGGACAAAGGCTTGGACGTTTCCGAGGAAGAGCTGGTTTCGGGCTTCCTAAAGCGCTACTACGATGAAACCGCTGACATTCCCGCAGAGGTTAACCTGCCCATCGATCTTCTCGATGCAGAGGTTTTGTCCGAGTGGCTGACACAAAAACGAGGGCACAACTGCGTGCTTCACCACCCACAACGTGGCGAGAAGTTCCGTCTTCTCCAGATGGCTTCTGCTAACGCTCGTCATGCGCTGATGCGCCACATGATTCGCACAGGCTATGCTGACGACCGCACTAACCAGGCGCTTCTTCAGTTGGAAAGTGCACTTGCGCTTGATGCACCCCCGCTGCGCATTGAGTGCTTTGATATTTCTACGCTTCACGGCAATTTTACCGTTGCCTCGATGGTGGTCTTTACTAATGGAAAGGCTGATAAAAGCCAGTATCGCCGCTTTAAGATTCGCGCTGAGCTTGATGAAGCAAACGACTTTGTCTCAATGACAGAAGTCCTGGGCAGAAGGTACAGTCCGGAGCGTATGGCAGATGAGCGCTTTGGCTCAAGACCTGATTTGCTGGTAGTTGATGGTGGTAAGCCTCAGCTGACCGCCGCAATCAATCAGCTTAATGAGCTGGGGCTGGATATTCCTGTCTGCGGCCTTGCTAAGTCTGATGAGGAAGTCTTTGTACCTTGGGACGACACGCCAATTGTGTTACCTACAGGGTCAGCTTCTCTGTATCTCATCAAGCAAGTCCGTGATGAGTCTCACCGTTTTGCAATTACGTTCCATCGTGAGCTTAGAGATAAGGCGATGACTGTCTCTATTCTGGACGAAATACCTGGTGTAGGACCTAAACGAAAAAAAGACATCATGCGCCATTTTGGCTCTTTTAAGCGCTTAAAGGCTGCAAGTGTTGAGGATATCTCTCAGGTAAAAGGTGTTTCTGTGAACTTGGCAGAAACTATTTATGAAGAGCTCAAAGCTTGGGAAGAATCTTCAACAGCTGTACATGAGAAATTAGATGCAAGGAGAGGAACTCATGAGTAAAACAGCGGACGAGAAGATCTTGGCACTGGTAAATCCTGACTACATTAAGCGTATTCCGTTTTTTGTCCGTGGGCATGCAACGGGTAAGTCTTGTGAATATATTGCTCAGAAGCATCCAGAGCTATACGCTACATTTGAGGGTGAACCTAGTGCTCAACAAGTTGAAGAGATGGCAAAGATTATCAACGAGCTCTTTGAGCAAAGGATGAAGAAGCACAATCTCTAAAACCAAATCAAACAATTGAGTTATTTGTAATAAGAATGGCAGCTATGAAGTGTTGTTATGCCATTCTTATTTTTTCATTCAACGCTGAAATATAGCCATTGGCCGACAGATTAGCTGTTAAAGCATACTCGAACAGAATATTATTAGAGCTACCTAGTTATTACTTTTACTTCAGTTGCTACAAGCAGTTCTAATGAGGTGACAGCAGATGAAGCGTAGAAAAAGGTTTGTAAAAGATCTGTCATTATTAGTAGTTCTTGTTGTTTGTGGTTTGCTAATAAATAATTGGTTTTTTAAGCTGAATACTATGAGGCTGCCAGAATTAAAAAAGCAGGCAGCTCAGTATGTTGTGCAACAATATGAGAATAAGAGAAATGGTCTTAAGTCTGATTTTGGATCCGCAGAAAATATTGACTTAGAGACCGCTACTATCTCTGGGCCATTTTTAGGAGTCAGTCAGGCTAACCAACTTTTATTGAATATAGATTTATATTGGGTAATAAGCTCTCAAGAAAAGGTTGTTGGAACAGTTGAGCAAGATTTAGGGCTATTTGCCATTGGGTCTTATTTTGGAACTCCAAAAATGTGGATTCAAACAAGGAACGCTGGACTGCTACAAGAAATGCATAATAGAAATTATAGATGCCTAGTTAGAAATTTTTGTGGCGTAGGGTTAAGTGGATGGCCGCCACCTTATCTAGCTGATGGCTATTTAGGACGTTATAGCCCAGCAGATGGAAATTTTGACATTGAAAAAAATGACGAACAAGTATCAGAGATAATCGAATCTCATTTAGGGGAAGAACATCTAGATTTTATGGCGAACCCTGAGCGTGTTGTAGATTTAGTTAAGTAATCTTGGTGTGTTTTCGCTGTTCTAAGACAAGAGTCAGTTCATTTTGGACTGACTCTTGTCTAATCTCCACAACATATCCGTAATTTCTAAAGGCAAACGGTAGTAAATCATCGGTAAACGGTAGTTGACAATGATTACTATTTATGTAGTTAGTTAAATAATTTATATATTATACAAGGTAAAATAATAGTAAAGCCCGCTAACTGCGGGCCTTCTTAGCTGCTATTAAGATTTATATGCAGTAAATAATACAACAAAACACGTTTTCATATTTTGAGCAGCCAATGAGCGAGAAATTAATACCGTTGGGCGAACTGTCTTCAGAAGAAATATCTTTTCTTCATATAGTTATGTAGATGTAAGCCACACAAGTGGCATTGGTGCCACGTTGTGGCAAGGAGAGTTTTTAGAAAGAGGCAGAAATGAGCGAGTTTATTAACCGTCCACTTTCGCGTCGCGGCTTCCTTGGCGGAGCAACTGTAGCAGCTGGCCTTGGCCTCACCGCTTGCGGTGGCGGACAGCAGAAGGCAGCTGAAGCTCCATCTGGAAAGGAAGGCGGCGGAACAATTACTGCTGGTACCGCTTATTCAACCCAGAACTATGATCCATCTACTACTTCATCAGCACTTGCTCTTGGTGTTAACTGGCAGGTAGTTGAGGGCCTCTACGGCCTTAACTTCCATGACTACTCAACATTCAATGAGCTTGCTACTGCTGATCCTAAGAAGGTAGACGATAACACCTTTGAGATTACCATCCGTGACGGCGCAAAGTTCTCTGATGGTAACGAGGTAAAGGCAGATGACGTTGTTGAGTCCTTCAACCGTTCTTCTGCAAAGGGCAGCGTTTATGTTCCAATGCTTGCTCCAATTGCTTCCGTAGAGAAGAAGGATGACAAGACTGTCACCGTTAAGACTACTATTGCTAACTTCTCCCTCCTCAAGGAGCGTCTGTCCATTGTTCGCGTTGTTCCAGCAAGCAGCTCTCAGGATGAGATGAAGAAGCAGCCAGTTGGTTCTGGTCCATGGCAGTTTGAGTCCATCTCTGACAACACTCTTGACCTTGTTCCTAACAAAAACTACAACGGCGCAACTCCTGCTAAGGACGATAAGCTCCACTATGATGTCCTTAAGGATCCAACCGCTCGTCTGACCGCTCAGCAGGACGGAACCACCCTTGCTATGGAAATGGTTCCTGCAGATGCTGTAGAACAGCTCAAGGGCGCAGGCTGCACTGTTGACGCTGTTCAGGGTTTTGGTGTCCGTTTTGCAATGTTCAACCTTGGCAAGGCTCCTTGGGACAACGTTAAGGTTCGCCAGGCATGCCTCTATGCACTTGATACAGATAAGATGCTTGCAAACGCATTCTCTGGTCAGGCTGAGGTTGCTACCAGCTACCTTCCTTCTTCCTTTGCTAACTATCACAAGGCATCCACTGTCTATGCACACGATGTTGATAAGGCTAAGAAGCTCATTTCTGAGTCTGGTATCACTCCTGGTGATGTCGTTCTTCGCACCACCGATAACGAGCAGGTTAAGTCCATGGCAACTCAGGTCAAGAACGACCTTGATGCACTTGGCTTTAATGTAAGCATCGTTTCCGATACTTCTCCAGCAACCTATGCTGCAATCGACGCAGTTGACGGTTCCTGGGACATCCTGCTTGCCCCTGGCGATCCTTCCTGCTTCGGCGCAGACGTCGACCTGCTGCTTAACTGGTGGTATGGCGATAACGTCTGGATGACCAAGCGTTGCCCATGGAAGGAGTCTGCTGAGTGGAACAAGCTTCACGAGCTCATGAGCAAGGCTCTTGGCCAGTCTGGCGCTGATCAGCAGTCCACTTGGAACGAGTGCTTCGATATCATCGCTGAGAACGTACCTCTGTACCCAGTTCTCTTTGCTAAGACCTTCACCGCTTCCTGGAGCGAGAAGCCAAACAGCAACGGCGTTGCTCTCAAGGGCTTCAAGGGTATCGGAACCACCGGTCTGTCCTTCATTGATGTCAACACAGTTACTGCTAGCTAATTTGTTGCCATCACGCGCTTAGCATCTCATACATTGGGGCCCGAGCGTTTTACCTATAACGCTCGGGCTCTTGTGCGCAAAATTTCGTCCTGAGGTGCACAAAGTCTCATCAAATTTTATTTGTACGGTTTGTTTTAAAGAGAGAGGGGGAGATAGTGAACAACCTATTACGTCTTATCGGACGCCGTCTTATTGCGCTGCCGATTATGGCTCTAGGCGTCACCTTTCTCGTATTCTTCCTAATGTCTTTCTCGCATGTAGATCCTGCATACAATGCCTTAGGCGAGTCTGCTTCTGAAGAAGCTATCCAGCAGTATCACATTGAGAATGGCCTTGATGACCCATGGCCTGTGAGATATGTACGCTATATCGGTGATGTTACTCATGGAAACCTGGGTACCTATGGCACTTCTCACTATTCAGTTGCTGAAAGAATTTCAAAGGCTCTGCCAGTAACTATGCAGTTGACCTTTATGGGTCTCTTTATTGGCGCAATAGTTTCGTTTACGTTGGGTGTTATTGCGGCTCTCTATAGAGACCAATGGCCCGATCAAATCATTCGTGTATTCTCAATTGCCGGTCTTGCAACGCCATCATTCTGGTTGGCAGTTCTTTTGATTCTGGTCTTTGCGTCTACACTCAAGCTTTTGCCTGCTTCTGGAGCACTGCCAGATCCTACGGTAAATCTTGGCGGCTACCTTGCTCGTATGATTATGCCGGCATTTGCACTTGCGGTTCCAATGTCTGGTCAGATGACCCGTATTGTTCGTACCGCAATGGTCGAGGAGCTGGATAAGGACTATGTCCGTACTGCTCGCGGTGCTGGTATTCCAGAGCGAATCGTCATTGCAAGAAACGTACTTCGCAACGCTCTTATTACCCCTGTAACCACACTTGGTCTGAAGATTGGTTACCTCATGGGTGGTGCCGTTGTTATTGAGGTTATTTTTAACCTTCCTGGCATGGGTACCGCTATTCTCGAGGGCATCCAGGGTAACGAGGCAATGCTTGTTCAGGGCGTTGTTGTTGTCGTTGCACTGTCCTTCATCATCATCAACATTGTTGTTGATATGTTGTACATCTTGATTAACCCACGCATTAGGACGGTGTAGTGCGATGGTACAAATTAGAAAAAAACAAGTCGAGAAGCTCGAAGAAGCTGCAGCAAAGGGTTCAACCTTTGGTGGCTTTAAGAAGATGAAGACGGCTTCCAAGATTGCTCTTGTCATTCTTGTCTTTGTTGTTCTTGCTTCTGTCTTTGCAAACTTTATTGCTCCACATAACCCACTTGAGATTTTTAACGCTCGTCAGGCTCCAGGCAATGGATTCATTTTTGGTACTGACGATAAGGGCCGCGATATTCTTTCTCGTATGCTTTATGGTGGTCAGTATTCACTGGTCATTGGCTTTGGTGCTACGGGTATGGCACTGCTGTGTGGCTCAATTATTGGTGCAATTGCGGCTGTTTCTAGAAAGGCTGTTTCTGAGGTTATCATGCGTGTGCTCGACATCATCATGTCGTTCCCAGGCATTGCTCTTGCAGCAGTCTTTGTTTCTATTCTGGGTAACAGCGTTCCTTCAATCATCTTTGCTATTGGCTTTATGTATACGCCACAGATTGCTCGCATTGTTCGTGCAAACATCGTAAGCGAGTACGGCGAAGATTACGTAAGAGCAACCATTGTTTCTGGTGCTCGTGCTCCTTGGATTCTGTGGAAGCATGTTCTTCGTAACTGCATTGCTCCAATCATGGTCTTTACCGTTACGCTTGTTGCAGACGCAATCATCTTTGAGGCATCATTGACCTTCATTGGTGCAGGTATTGCAGAGCCAACTCCAACATGGGGTAACATCCTGGCTGATGCTCGTGCTGGCGTTCTTGCTGGCCGTTGGTGGCAGGCATTCTTCCCAGGCCTGGCCATCATGATGACCTGCCTGGCACTGAATATCCTCTCCGAGGGTCTTACTGACGCTATGGCAGCAGCACCTGGCGCTCCTGTTGATACAGAGAACTCTGACTCCAGGCGTGCAGATGACATCCTTGCATCTGATCCAGTTCGCGCCTATGCAGAGCAGGCAGAGTCCCTTGAGCGCAGACTTAATGCACTTAAAGAAGTTGAGCTTTCCAGAACTGATAGGCGTAAGCCAGACTTTGATGTAAAGCCACTGCTCAGCGTTAAGGATCTTTGCATCAGCTTTGAGTCTCACGGAGATGTTAAGGTTGTTGACCACGTAAGCTTTGATGTTCGTCCTGGTCAGTGCATGGCACTGGTTGGCGAGTCTGGCTGCGGCAAGTCAATTACCACCAAGGTCATCATGGGTCTGACTGATCCAAAGGAAACCATCACTGGTGAGGTCCTCTACAAAGACCAAGACCTCCTGAAGCTCTCCAAAGAAGAGCATCGCAAGCTGCTTGGACACGAGCTTGCAATGGTCTATCAGGATGCTCTGTCTTCCTTGAACCCTTCCATGCTTATCTCTTCTCAGATGAAGCAACTTACCAGCAGGGGAGGCACTCGTTCCGCTGAGGAGCTTCTGGAGCTTGTAGGTCTGGATCCAAAGCGTACGCTTGAGTCCTACCCACACGAGCTTTCTGGTGGTCAGCGTCAGCGTGTTCTGATTGCTATGGCACTCACCCGCGATCCTTCGTTGGTCATCTGCGACGAGCCAACAACTGCTCTGGACGTTACTGTTCAGAAGCAGGTCATCAAGCTCTTAAATGACCTCCAGCGTCGCCTTGGCTTTGCAATGATCTTTGTTAGCCACGACCTTGCACTTGTTGCAGAGGTTGCTTCTGAGATTACCGTTATGTATGCAGGCCAGGTTATTGAGCAAGCAGCCACCACTGAGCTTCTGACCAATCCTGTTCACGAGTACACCCGCGGTC
>CALHVU010000034.1 GCA_938036925.1 uncultured Atopobium sp. | reverse complement strand
TACTGAAACTTGGAGACACGGAGTAGTAGATTTAGATAACATAACTATAAATATGTATAATAGCGACAACATGGGATTCTATAATATGCCAGTTGCTAGATATACATATAAATATTTCAAAGCAGGAAAAGAATGGCGTGTTTTAGCTGGAGGATTTTCTGGAAAAGCTAATGTAAATATGTATGGAAGAAATAACTCTGTTTATCTAACAACAGGATTGTCATATATGAAACATTGGCAAAATGAAGGTTTGATACAATCAGATGGAGCTTCAAATATAGTATATTCAAGTTTTTCTTATGCTCCAACTTTATCAAAACTTGTAAATCCAGCAGGAGCAGGATATCTTCACAATACAAATATGATAAAATTATCAAATGTTAAGCTATATGGGGACGAAAATATAGGTATGTATTTTGGTAGTAGAATAAAAGGAGATATAGCCAAAGTACATATGGAAGCTCCAAATGAAATAGAAAGTCTATATGGATACAACAATAAGGCGGCACATATAGGATTATATCAAGGAGAAATAGATTTTTCTGCAAAAGTTGGAGAAAAATTAACAATAGACAACCAAAATAAACAAACAGCTGAAGGGAATTTAAACAATGCAGGCTATACTAACGAGACAGTTGATGGTGCCGTAGGAATTTTCTCAGAAAGTGGTCAAAGAGTTGGAATAGTTGCAAGAGGGGATGTAATGGAAGGTCCTACACCAACTGCAGCTGAAATAAGTGCTCATAGTACTGATCCTACTTGGGACAGATGGTTTTGGCATAAATGGAATAGTGCAACACAACAAATAGAAATAGATAAGACAGGCTATGGTGCTGGTTTTTATGACCGGTTCTTGTCTACGTACCCTGGCAAGAAAATTTGTCTTGCTTACCAGCAAAATTTGAGCCGAGAAACGCTTCCTCATACAGCATTTGATGTTGCCGTAGATATGGTGATAACCGAGTTAGATGTACTTACGTGTGCATAAAAAACCTGCTGCAATTTAGCATTACAGCAGGTTTGTGTTTCTCGCCAAGTGGTTATAAGCAACTGGCTATGCTTCATTTTTGAGATGAGCCGCCATCAGTTGGATTGCTTCTCTGTAGCTGTCAATTCCTTTACCAGCAACTGTAGCAAAGCAGGCGTCTTTTATATAAGAAATGTGCCTAAAGTCTTCCCTGGTAGAGATGTCAGTAAGATGTACCTCAATCATGGGAATTTGCACCGCTAGTGCCGCGTCGAGCAGAGCAACTGAGGTGTGCGTATAGGCAGCAGGATTGATAATAATGCCATCGTAGCTACCTAGGGCGTCCTGGATCGCATCAACTAGATCACCCTCATGGTTTGATTGATAGCACACACAATCAGAGAAGCCTTGAGAGAGGGCTTCTTCCTTACAAGTCTCTATAAGGGTTCTGTAGTCAGCTTTTCCATAAACCTCTGGCTCACGAATGCCCAGCATGTTGATGTTTGGGCCGTTGATGATGAGTAGGCGAGGAGCGTCGAGATCATCCTCATAGTTGTCTTCAAAGTCGTCTGCGTCTAAGTCAGAGGCAAGACTGTCAAAGTCTTCTTCGTCTTGATCAAGGGTATTTTTTTGAGCAAGCAAAGAGATTAGCTCATCCACCTCTTCGTTGTGTTGAGTGGGAAGATCTGCTCGCTTCTCATCTAACGAACAAAAGGTCTTTTCTGGCTCACCCAAAATGTGATTAAGGCCATCATTTACTTGACACACAAGATTGGGGCCAAAGACTACCTCAAGTCCGTTGGCGCCTTTTCCTACAATGCCAAGAACACCAGTGGCTGTGGCCAGCTGTTCATGGTCTATAAGCGTCATATCATTGATAGAAAGACGAAGTCGTGTCATGCACACTTCGTTATGAGTTAAGTTTTTTGAGCCGCCTATTGCATTTAGGATCTCGTGAGCAATAGCATTGCTGTCCATTGGATATCTCCCCAAGTATGACCACATATCAAACACTTAACCGTTTGACTTGGTCTAGTATCCTCATACTCTTATGAATATATACCTACGAGGCATAAGTATAGGGGCTTTAACGTGCCAAAATTCAAAACCTACGAACCATCCGGTGAACGGTTAAAAAATAACTGCAAACGCTTACTGTTATGCTTGAAGTGTGTCGAGAAGACCCTTGGCATCTGCTTCTGGACTGCCAAGACAAGAAAAGGTTACGTCAGCCCATGCTTCATAGAGCGGAATACGTACTGCGGCAAGACTCTGAACACCCATACGTTCTGAAAGAGGTCTGCCGACAATAGCTAGGTCTTCAAGCGGGCGTGTAAGGTAGACAAGCTTGCCGTTTTGACGGAGCGCTTGGTAGTTTGTAGGCGTAACAACTACGCCGCCTCCGCAAGAGATTACCGCACCACTCTTGCTAGAAATCTCTTGAATTACCTCATGCTCTAGATGCCTAAAAGCCGCTTCACCGTGTGTTTGTAGATAGGTTGCTGCTTCGCAGCGAGCTTTCCGCTTGATAAGAAAATCAGTGTCTATCCAGGGTCGATTTAAGAGCTTTGCTAGGGCTTCCCCCGTAGAAGTCTTTCCAACTCCCGGCATACCAATAAGCACAATGTTTTCTTTTGAAGCATGGAGTTCACGCGAGATGCTTTCTATCTGAGAGTCTGATACTTCTGTGCCCAGAAACAGCGAACTGGCTTTAGCTGCTTGCGCTACTAGCATTTTTAGTCCGTTTGCGTTTTGCAATCCAAGGCTAGCTGCATCAAGTAGAAGCTGAGAGCGCAGCGGATTATAGATAAGATCAATCACGCATTGGAGGGAAATAAAAGCAGAAAGTTCCTCTTTTGAAAGAGGAGAAACACCAGCATGTGGGAACATTCCTACTGGCGTTGCATTGACAAGAAGATTAGCGTCATAGTGGAGTTTAAGCTGGTCATAGGTAATTGCGCAGTCTACATATGAAGAGCTTACGTGAGGGCTTCTGGAGACTCCCACAACATATGCACCGCCTTTTTTGAGCGCATAGCAAATTGCCTGACCAGCACCACCAAAGGCCCCAAAGACAACCGCTTTCTTTTGGCTTAAGTTGACCTTGAGGCTTTTTACCAGATACTCAAATCCATATACATCGGTATTGTCTGCTGTTATAAAACCATTGGCATCTTTTACCAGGGTATTTGCCGCTCCCACAGCATGTGCATTCTCAGAAGCTGAGTCTGAAAGAGCACAGGCATCCTTTTTGTAGGGGATAGTAACGTTCAAGCCCCGCCATGGTTGGTCTTTGAGAAAACCCTTCAGCTCAGAAGCAGAAAGCTCATGAAGCTGGTAGGGAAATGACCCCAACTTTTCATGAATTTCTGCCGACCAACTATGAGAGAGTTTCTCGCCAATAAGGCCGTAAGGAGCAAGAGGGGCTGTAGGGTTACTTGAACCTTGTTGTACCGTTTTAGAGCTCACGAGATGTCTCCTGGACTGCCTTTGCAGCGTTCATCAATACCTCAAGTAACTCTAAAGCATAAGGTTCAAGTTCATTAGAAACAGTGGCTTTAACCTGGTCTCTTTTGGCATTTTCTCTTGATGGATCAAGAACAGTGAGGTCCTGCTCCTTTTTGTAAGCACCAATTTGTTTGGCAACCGCAATCCTCTGCTCAAAGAGGTCAAAGATCTGCGCATCAATTGAATCGATTTCCTGGCGAAGCGTTTCTAGCTGATTAGTCATTGTTATATCCGTTCTGCTCAGAGGGCCAGGAATATAAGGTGTCGAGAAGAGCTAGTGCAAAAGCGCTTTCAACGCAGGGAACAGCGCGCAAAACCGCAGTTACATCATGTCTACCCTGAACAATAAGCTGCTCTGGTTCCATAGTTTGAAGGTTTACCGAGTTCTGTGGTAGGCCAATGCTCGAGATAGGTTTTAACGCACATCTAAACCAGATGGGAGCGCCTGTTGAAATACCGCCCAGAATACCTCCAGCATGATTGGTAGTTGGCACAACGGAGCCGTTACGCACCTCAAAAGCATCGTTATTATCAAAGCCAAGTAAATTTGCAACATTCATGCCGCTACCAAATTCTATGGCTTTAACAGCAGGAACACCAAAGACTGCAGCAGAGATGGTATTTTCAAGTCCATGGAAATGAGGGCACCCAATTCCTGCAGGAACTCCCACTGCTGCACACTCGATGATGCCGCCAACAGTGTTTTTCTCTGAGCGCAGTTGTGTGAGGAGCACACCGGTTTTCTCGCCAGTTTGGGCATCAAGGAAAGGAAGCGCTTGAGAATCAGCTTGGAGCAGCTGATCCATTTGGTGAGCAAGTAGCTTGTTGGCCTCAAGTGAGTTATCTACGAGCTCAAGGGGAGTATCGCTGACGTCCTTTATTTTGAGAACGTGAGCTGCAATAGTTATGCCCTGAGCTCGCAAAATCTGGAGTGCTATTCCTCCCGCAATGCAGAGAGGGGCGGTGAGACGCGCGGAAAAATGTCCTCCACCCGTTTGCTTGTACGAGTCTCCCCATTTTGCCCAGGCAGCAAAATCGGCATGTCCTGGTCGTGGGACAAGCTTTGTAGCTGCGTAATCTTGTGGACGAACGTTTGTGTTAGGTAGTTCCGCCGTGAGCGGGGAGCCATCTAGAATGCCTTCTGTTGAAATTCCTGAGACAAACTGTGGATCATCAGTCTCTTTACGCGGAGTATCCCATGGATGCGATGGAGATCTTCTTTGAAGGAATGTCTTGAGAGCCGCTAAGTCAACGGTAAAACCAGCAGGTAAACCTTCAATAGTGCAGCCGATTTTTGGAGCATGAGACTCGCCAAAAATAGATACTTTTACTGTTGTCCCAAAAGTTGAGGTCATCATTTATGACTCCATACTGTGACAGACGCCACCAAGTTGCTTAAAGTGCTCAAAGAAAAGTGGATACGACTTATTGATTGCCTCGGCGTTGGTGATTATGACAGGACCCGTTGCATACGAAGCCAAAGTAGTTGCCATCATCACCATGCGATGATCATTGCACGAGTCTACGATGCAGCTGATGGGCTGTTTTCCTCCCGTGATAATAAGCTCCGCTTGATCGTCAGAGAGCTCAACGGTCACACCAAATGTCCTAAGTACGCTGCAGATACTTTGGACGCGGTCGGACTCTTTAAGACGAAGGCGCTGAATATTGGTAAGCCTACTTGTTCCAGGGATAAACGCAGCTAATGCAGCAAGTACCGGGGCAAGATCACACACCTCGGAGACAGAAATGGTAAACGGCCGCAGGTGATCCATCATACAAGCTGCGCCTTTTTGCTGGCGAGAAACTCGAGCACCCACAAGCGATAACGCAGCCAAGATAGCTCTGTCGCCCTGGACACTTTGCATGGAGAGCCCTGTGACCTCTACGCCTTGCCCAATTGCTCCTGCGGCAAGCCATGGTGCAGCGTTTGACCAATCTCCTTCGATTGAATAAACGCTTGGACAAACGTAGTGTTGAGGCTCAATGATGTAGGTGGCATTCTTTGCATCAAATACAGTAGTAACGCCAAAGTCTTTCAATACGTGCTCTGTGATAGCCAGATAGTCTTTTGACTGGATGGACCCTGTAATTTGTATCGTTGAAGATTCATTTAACAAAGGTAATGACAGCAAAAGTCCAGAAATAAATTGGGATGAGATATCTCCTGGTAGCTCAAATAAACCGCCAATAAGTTTGCCCGAAACCTCAAGGGTCTTCTCGTCTTGCCAGGTAAAAGACATACCATGGGCAGAGAGCTCTGAGACAAGCGGCTCTAGGGGTCGAGAAAAGAGCCTTCCTTCTGCAGAAATTGTGGCGTTTACGTTTAGCGCGCCCAGAAGGGGGAGTAAAAACCTGAGCGTGGTGCCAGATTCTTTGCAGTTAAGTTGCACGTTTTGAGGGCGATTTTGCTCTTTTGCAGGGACAACTCTAAATCCCTGTTTAGTTCTAGCGATAGTGGTGCCTAAAGCTTTAAGACAATCAACAGTTACTTGAATGTCCTCTGATATGTAAGGACAGGTAATGTTGGTAGTGCCGTTTGCAAATGAAGCGCAGATGAGCGCGCGATGAGCGCATGATTTTGACGGGATGGCTTCTACCGTTCCAAACAAATCATGAGGAGTTATTGAAACATCCATTTTTCACACGCTCCGTAACTAATTGCTTGATGTAAGAATACCGCAGTTGAGTGTCAGAGAAGGATATGGTTAAAATTGTTTGAAGATTAAAGGAGGAAGCAAGTGAATAAGCCTTTTAGCGCCGTAACTCAGGTTTTACGTGGCTATACGTACAATCAGGTTAAAGCTGTCGTTGAGGTTCTTGTTGATTCTCCTGTACATAACGTTGAAGTAACCATGAACACTCCAGAGGCTGCCTCGTTAATTCAGAATCTGTCCAGTGAATATGGTTCTGATATCAATATCGGTGCTGGTACCGTACTTACTCTTGAAGATCTTCAGACGGCTCATAAAGCTGGCGCAACGTTTGTTCTAGCACCAACACTGTTCTCTGAAGAGATGTTTGACTACTGCAAAGAGCATGAGATTTTAAGTGTTCCGGGAGCGTTTTCGCCAACAGAGATTGCACATGCATTTGCTCTTGGTGCAGATATTGTCAAAGTATTCCCCGCAAATGAGGTTAGCTATGGATACGCCAAAAAGGTATGCGAGCCTTTAGGAAACTTAACGCTTATGGCGGTTGGTGGCGTTACAACAGACAATATTGCTGACGTATTTGCTGGTGGATACGCCTATGTAGGAACTGCAAATGGTATCTTCAACAAAAACGATATCCTAGCTGAAGATAAAACCGCTCTAAAACAGTCAGTACGTAAGCTTGCGGAAGAGTTAGAGCGTCTTGGACGTTAGACTTCTTTTGCTAGCTCAATCAGCTGTTTAAGTTCTGCAAATGACTTGCGCTCAATGCGAACATCACCAATGCCATAGATAAGCGCCATATCAATTGAATCTGCGTGGCTTTTCTTGTCATGAAGTGCTGCGCTGTAAAGTTCTTCCACAGTAAATGAAGTGCTGGTAGGAAGGTTGTAAGCTTGAGTGAGCGCGGCGATGTTCTTAGCGTCTTCAACAGAACAAAGACCAAGCTTGGAACAGGCTTTTGCCAACATGGAAGTTCCAGCAGCCACACAGGAGCCGTGTCCAAGTTCAAAGTTGCTGAGCGTCTCAATAGCATGGCCAAGTGTATGGCCCAGATTGAGCAATTTTCTAGACCCTGCTTCTTTGAAGTCTGCTTCAACGATTGATTTTTTTATTTCGATACACGCTTGAATGAGTTCTTGCCTATGCGGCACGTCGATGACCTGCACAGGGTTTCTCGCCAAAGAGATTTTATTGAAGAGCTCATGTCCAGAAAGAACGCCGTATTTAATAAGTTCTCCACAGCTATCCTCCAAGAGGGGAGTCGGAATAGAATTCAGCAGCTCAAGGTCAACAATAACCGCCCTGGGGTTATAGAAGGCTCCAACCAGATTTTTTCCAAACGGCAGGTCAATGGCAGTTTTTCCACCAATCGAGGAGTCAATCATTGCCAAAAGCGAGGTGGGAACGTGGATGAGCGCGCAGCCGCGCATGTAGGTAGCTGCAGCAAATCCCGCAAGATCGCCAATGACGCCTCCGCCAAGAGCCACGACAATGTCTTCTCGCGTAAAACGGTTTTCTGCAAGGACGCTTACCAGCTTTTGATATGACTCAAAAGATTTTGCATGCTCACCTGTGGGAACTTCGGCAGTTGTGACAGAAAAGCCAGCTGACTCTAACGAGGCGAGAAGTTCTGCGCCAAAGAGCTTGTTTAAATCTGGATGAGTGACTACAAGAATCTTTGAACCCGAGGTGCAGGAATGAATAAGGTTGCCGGCCTGCGCAAGCAGGTGATGTCCTACATGAATTTGATATGAGTCGGATGTTAGGTCAACAGAAATAGTATTCATGAGCTCCTCATTTGCTGGTTGTATTCATTTTAGCATGGGAAAATACCAGAAGAAAATTACGCAAACCGTTACAAAAGGCAGTAAGTAGGCTGGGGTATACTTATGCACCATGACTCCGTAGCTCAGTGGATTAGAGCGTTTGCCTCCGGAGCAAAAGGTCGTGGGTTCGAAACCCACCGGGGTCACCACGTGCAAAAAACCGGCCATCACTGACTGGAGATTGTTTATATGTCATTGCAAGATACTGCAGGTAAGAGCAGCAAACGTTTTGAAGAAACGTATGAAGGTCTGACGTCAAAAGAAGTTGCAGAGAGAGTATCTGCGGGTAAAGTCAATACTAATACAGACGTCAAAACCAAATCTATTGCTCAGATTATTGCAGAGCACAGCTTTACGCTCTTTAACATAGTTAATGTTTTGATGGCGCTGCTTGTTGTTGTAACGGGACAGTTCAGAAATGCACTGTTCATGAGCGTAGTTCTTGCAAACTTGGTCATTGGTATTGTGCAAGAGATTCGTGCAAAACGCATGGTTGACCGCCTGTCTCTTATGACAGCTCAGAGTGTTTGTGTAATTCGTGACGGAAAAGATACCTTTATCAAACCAGACGAGCTTGTCATCGATGATCTTGTGCGCTTGAAGACGGGCGATCAAATTCCTGCTGACAGTATTCTTGTGTCAGAGCACGTAAGCGTTGACGAAAGCCTTCTAACTGGTGAGGCAGAGCCCGTGCAAAAGACCACGGGAGACGAGCTTCTTTCTGGTAGTTTTGTCGAGAGGGGCAGTCTTGTTGGTAGGGTATGCCGTGTAGGCCAGGAAGGTTATGCTGCGCGTATTAACGCAGAAGCTAAGTTTGTAAAAGAGATCAATTCAGAGATTCTTACCACCATTAAGTCGATTATTCGCGCAGGTTCCATTGCATTGATTCCGCTGGGTATAGGTCTTTTTGTTCGCACCTATTTCATAGGTAACGCCGATTTAAATGAAGCGCTTCTTTCGATGATTGCTGCCGTTATTGGCATGATTCCTCAAGGACTCGTTCTTCTCACCAGCTCGGTTCTTGCTATTGCAACCATTAGACTTGGCCAGAAAAATGTTTTGGTTCAGCAGCAATACTGCATTGAAACGCTGGCACGCGTAGATACCCTTTGTTTGGACAAGACGGGCACTATCACCACGGGAAACATGGAAGTTGCTCGTGTTTTGGATGCTTCGTTTACGCCAATTACTGAGGCTGCGGGTGCTTTGCAAGCAGCTGTAAACGTTGTCGGCGCAAACAAAGATGACGCTAACGATACGGCTACGGCAATCCTTGCTTACGCATCCAAGCAGGGGATTCAAAGCAAGCGTCCTTCTCGCGTTGTGGCGTTTTCTTCCAAGCGAAAGTACTCTGGCTGTGTGACTGAGGACGGAGAGGCATTTGTTATCGGTGCAGCTCAGTTTGTGCTTGGTCCTGAGGCGGCAGATGTAATTGCAGGCTCCGATGCCTTTGCATCCATTGAACGCGTGCTAGTTGCCTGCCGTGTTGACGGCTTTGACCAAAACGACGCATTGCAGGGAACACCTCAGCTCCTGGGTTATGTGGTACTCAGAGACCAGATTAGAGAGACCGCTCCACAAACCATTGCGTACTTCCTTGAGCAAGGCGTTGACCTGCGTGTTATTTCGGGAGATGACCCTCGTACCGTCTCTGCTATTGCTGAACGCGCGGGAGTCCCTTATGCCGACGGTTGGGTAGACGCAACTACGCTGCACACAGAAGCAGATATCGCTGCTGCTGTTAAGAAGTACCACGTATTTGGTCGCGTTACGCCAGAGCAGAAGCGCGAGCTTGTTATTGCACTCCAGAATCTTGGTCACACCGTTGCCATGACCGGCGACGGCGTAAACGACATCTTGGCTCTGAGGCAGTCGGACTGCTCTATCTCTGTTGCTTCAGGTTCTGCAGCAGCTAGAAACGTTGCGGAGATTGTCCTGGCAGATAATGACTTTGCGCACATGCCAGAAGTTGTTGCGGAAGGCAGACGCTCTATCAATAACCTTCAGCGCTCTGCTGCGCTCATTCTTGTTAAGACGGTTTACACGGCAGCGCTTGCACTCTATTGCATCATTGCGCCACCGTATCCTTTTATTCCCGTTCAGATGTCACTTTTGTCTTTTGCAACCGTTGGCCTGCCATCGTTTGTGTTGGCGCTTGAGCCAAATCACGACCGCGTAAAAGGCAACTTCCTGGTCAACATTTTGCGCAAGTCACTACCTGCTTCTATTGCGGTTACCATCACGCTTGCGCTTCTTATGACCGCAGGTCATCTGTTTAAGCTCAATCTGTCTCAGGTGTCTACGATGGCGCTTATCACTACCGCAACAGTTGGTTTTGCGCTGCTCAGAAGGATTTCTTTGCCGCTCACCAAACTCCGCATTGCGCTTCTTGTTGTTTGCATTGCCATTGTTGTTGGCGGATGTACGGTTGCTCAGGACTTCTTCCGTATTGCACCTCTCACCCCACGCATCTTGCCGTACTTGGCAATTTGTCTGGTGATTTCCGTTATTATCTTCAACAGAATTTCCGAGCGTTACATTCACAACTATACAAAGGATCGATTCTTTGACCTGGTTGTGAGATTAATGGGAGGAAAGTCAACTTATAGCTCTTCTGCTGATATAAACGATTAAACTGAAGCACAAGCAAAGGGTTGTGGAGGGTGTATGCGTTGTCCAAACTGTGGATCTGAGGTCGATGAAGGGGCTTTAACCTGCCCTCATTGTCAGATTGATCTAAGTTTGACCCAAAGGATTCCTGTTACTCAAGCTCATTGGTGCCCTCATTGTGGCGCCCTGGTGGCTGCCGGCGCAGAAAGCTGCCCAAAGTGTGGCCTTCCTTTACCACAGGCAGTGCCTGCTGCTCGTCCAGCTCGAGCTATCAGGCCCACACGCAACATCAAGCTTCCAGAGATTGACGCCGCTCCAGCATCTGGCGAGAAGACCGATCCGCTCGTAGACGCAGAGTATGATGCATCCTCTTCTGTCGCAGCAGATCCCACTGTTTTGCAAGATATGCCAGCCGACAACGCTGACCCAGACACTACCAGCGCGTTTGCCTCGGTAAGTCGCAGGCCAGCTCCTCGCTTTGAGTCTGCAATCCCTTCCGAGCCCTCAAAAGAGAACCTCCCTGAAGCAGAGGGAATCCCGCGTACGCGCGTTATTCTGCTTTCAGCACTTCTTGTTACCTCGCTGGTAGTAGCTGCAATCTTTGTCATCACGCACCCGTGGGACCCTCAGGCAACCGACAATCGCGCAAAGGTTGAGGCGCCAGTCTCATCTACTCCTACCACCACTCCTGTTACGCACCTCACGGGTCAAGACACCAGTGCAAATCAGCAAAATACAAGTTCGGATGCTGTTTTTGACGCACTTGATAGTGATTATCAGAAGCTTGGAGACCTCTCAAAGCGCCTTGATGATAACGAGAAAACCTTTGATCAGCTTGCTATTACTGGCTCTGATCAGGAGCGTGCTGATGCTCAACAGGAAGCAGAGCAGATTTCGCTGGATATTAGTAATGTTATCTCTGACCTTTCTAGTCTTGATGACTCCAACGGAAACTATCGTCAGACTATTGAAAATCTCACCAAACTGGGTAACTGGCTTCGTAATCGCTCCGATGCTTTGAGTGAGGGATGGAAGCGCTCAGTTGCTTCTAACAATCCTTCTCAGGACAAAGACAATATCTTGGCGCCAGTTGATAACATCAGAGACTCCAGCGGCTCCAGCTCATACCAGAAACTTTTTGATGAAAATTACGTGAATTGGAAGCCACAAAAGCAGTAAATCTCTACCGTTCAGCTGCTTTAATTTCAAAAATCTCATCATACTGGTAAAATAATTAGGTTAGAAAAGAAGTTCTTTATTACTAAGGGTTTCTCGCGTTTTTTCTTCTCTTAGATGTAAAGAAGCTTGGAGGAATTATGTTTGGACTTGATCCATTGTATACACCAGAGCGCCAGGTTACTGGTACTGAGGTTGCCGTCTTTGATACCAACAAGGGAATCATTAAGGTTCAGCTTGATGGTAAGGGCGCACCTATTCATGTGGCAAACTTCTGCGAGCTTGCAGAGTCTGGCTTCTATGACGATACCAAGTTCCACCGTCTTGTCCCTGGCTTTGTTCTTCAGGGCGGAGACCCAAACACCCGTGAGATGAGTGTTGAGGATGTTGTGTTTGGTAACCCTGGTCCTGATGGAATTCCTGGTACCGGTGGTCCTGGTTATCGCATCAAAGAGGAGTTCACCACAAATCCTAACAACTCCCACGTTGACGGTGCCCTTGCTATGGCTCGTTCTCAAGATCCAAACTCCGCAGGTTCTCAGTTCTATTTCTGTCTTGGTCCACAGCATGGCTTGGATTCTGGATATACCGTATTTGGCACAACTATCGAGGGAATGGATGTCATTTCCCAGTTAAAGGTTGGCGATATCGTCAATTCCATTAGAATTGAAAACGCTTAAAGCCAAGTCGCACAGACTCTTGGAGGATATTGTGAATCAACAGGCATTTGAGTTAGGTAAATCTGCATATGATCAGGGCGACTGGTTTGTAGCTATCAGTCAGTTTGATGTGGCTAAAGAGCCAGGCGAGGTAAACGGTCAGATTGACCACCTTCTTGGAAACGCTTATATGAAGCTTGGACAGTTTGATTCCGCAGCTTCTGCTTACAAGTCCGCTCTTGCTGACGCTTCCTACGGCAAGGTTGGCGCTCTCTCTACTAATCAGGGTCGCGCACTTCTGGCTGCTGGTAGGGTACAGGAGGCTATTGCTGCCCTTACTAACGCTGTCCAGGACGCCTCTTACGCAACTCCTTATAAGGCACAGCTTGCTCTTGGTTCTGCATACGAGAAGATCGGTGATATTCGCAACGCCGGCATTGCTTACAGAAACGCTGCAGTTGACGAGAAGAACCCTAATCCTTCATCAGCACTTTGCAGCCTAGGTGCATGCTTCATGGGTCTGAACAGACCTGTTGATGCAGTTGAGGCATATCGTACCGCTCTTGATTTTGCTAATCCTTTGGATAATTCCAATAAGATTTATGCAGATCTTGGTCTTGCATACGTTGCAGCAAATCGCATGTCTGAGGCAGTTGACGCTTTTACCCACGCTACTGCTGATGGCAGTTTTGTTCTGTCTAATCAGCAGCAGTCTGCTTTTGATGCAGCTCGTAAGGCTATTACTGCAATGGCTTCTGGCAAGCCATCTGAGACTGATGCCTTCCTTCAGGCAGCTGGCTATGGTGCCTATGATCCACTTGATCCTACAGGTATGTCCGGCGAGCTCATCCCTTCTGCAGAAGACACTGGCTTCTTCCAGATTACTGAGCAGGAGATTATTGAGCAGGATAAGAAGGACAAGAAGATTAGGCGTAAGCATCGCCATACCGGTCTTAAGGTCTTCATCACTATTCTTATTTTGCTTATCTTGGCTGTTGGTGGCGCTGGTTATGCTTACTATCGTGGCTATGGATGGCCAACCCAGCAGTCTGTTGTTCAGGATATTTTCAACGCTAAGGCACAGGGCACCGATATTGGTCGCTATGTCTCTAGTTCTGTCTCTAGTACAACGCTTCAGCAGATTTCCAACAGCCTGCCAACAAGTTCCGCTGTTACCATCAACGGTGTTGACCAGAGCATGACTCACTCTACAGTTAATGCTTCTGTCAGTCTTTCTAATGGCGGCAACGTTGACTACACCATTGAGCTTGTCCGTGATGGTATTGGCTGGAAGGTTGCAAGCGTTACCACTTCGTACGTAAGCCAGAATAACCAGAACTCCGGCACAACTTCTGGTACTAACGGCTCTAATTCGGGAACTACCTCTGGAACTAATGGATCTAACTCCTCAAATTCCTCTAATAGTTCCTCCAGCTCTTCAAAGTCTGGTAACTAGTACTAAACTGTTTTAACCGTTCTTTCTGCAGGATAATTACGCACATGCGTAGCACGTTTGATTGGATATCATGTCTATCTTCGATTCGCTCTTCGGAGAATATGGCGGAGACCTAGCCATCGATCTGGGAACTGCAAACACCCTTGTTGCAGTTCGTGGTCAGGGTATTGTCATCAATGAGCCATCGGTTGTTGCAATCGATAAAAGCGAGAGCCGCGTTCTAGCCGTTGGCGCTGATGCAAAGCGCATGATTGGCCGTACCCCTGGCTCCATCATTGCTGAGCGCCCTCTTAAAGACGGCGTCATTGCAGACTTTGACGTTACTGAGGTTATGCTTCGTTACTTCATCGAGAAGGCCCGTGAGCGCAAATATCCTTGGTCACCACGTCCACGCGTAGTTGTTTGCGTTCCTTCTGGCGTTACATCTGTCGAGAAACGCGCTGTTTTTGAAGCAACTATTCAGGCAGGCGCTCGCCAGGCATTCTTGATTGAAGAGCCTATGGCTGCAGCTATTGGCGCAGACCTTCCAATTGAGGATCCAACCGGTTCTATGGTTGTAGACATTGGTGGCGGTACTACCGAGGTTGCTGTTATCTCCATGGGCGGTATTGTTGTTTCGCAGTCCATCAGAACTGCAGGTGACGAGTTTGATCAAACTATTCTTGAGCATGTTCGTGATGCTTACAACCTCTCTATTGGTGAGCGTACCGCAGAAGATATCAAGATTAAGGTTGGCTCAGCAGCTCCTCTTGCAGAAGAGCTTGATGTTGAGGTAAACGGTCGTGACGTCATGAGTGGTCTTCCAAAGACTGTTCGTATTGAGTCAGAAGAGATTCGTCGTGCCCTTGATCGTCCTCTTGACGAGGTCACCAAGGCTGTCAAAGATGCGCTTGATGTGACTCCACCAGATCTTGCCTCTGATCTTATGTACTACGGTATTTTGCTTACCGGTGGCGGCGGAATGCTTCGCGGTCTTGATCAAAGACTTCGTGAAGAGACTGGCGTTCCCGTTAACGTAAGCCCAACCGCCCTAGAAAATGTTGTTACCGGTTGTGCAAAGGTTCTTGAGGCTAACGCATTGTCCGGTGGATTTGTTCAGAGTGCAGGCCAATAAATATGCCATTGTCTCATCAGATCCAGGGTGCTTCAACAGGCCTTGGATCTAACAATAATAAGCATACGGGTGGCCGTAGTTTTATTATTCTTTCGCTGCTTTCAATTGTGTTATTGACGGTCAGCGCTCGTATGGGTACAGAAGGACCGCTCGAGATGGTTCGAGGTGGGTTCTCTACTATCACCATGCCTTTTAGAATGGCGGGTTCTGCTATTGCCATGCCGTTCCAGGGCATTGGTAACATTTTTAGTAACTTAACAGCAGACCAGCAAACGCTTTCTGACCTCAAGGCAGAAAATGAGCAGTTGCGTTCAAGAAATGCAGAGCTAGAAGAGACAAATCAGTCCACGCAGCGTCTGCAGGGTCTTCTCGACCTCAAAAATACCTATAACCTGCAGTCCACGGGTGCTCGTGTTATCTCTGGTTCTACTGACTCGTTCAATAACACCATTACGATTGACAAGGGAACTTCGTCCGGGCTGGCTGTTGGCATGCCTGTTGTTGATAGCGGTGGCGTTATCGGCCAGATTATTGAGTGTAGTCCTACAACCTCTACCGTTCGTCTTATCACTGACGAGAAGAGCGGTGTAGCTGCTATGGTTCAAAGTAGTCGAGCTCAAGGCATGCTTATGGGTTCTGCGTCAAGGCAGATTACTCTTAACCTCATCAACACCAATCAGAAGGTAGCTGTAGGCGATACAGTTGTTACCAGCGGTCTTGGTGGCGTATTCCCTAAGGGTCTTCCTCTAGGTAAGGTTACTAGCGTTGAGGCAGCTCCAGGATCGCTCTATTACACCATTGTTGTTGAGCCTTATGGAAATGTCAGCACTAACGAGGAGGTAATGGTTATCACGTCTCTTTCTGAGGAGCAAAAAGCTACCGCAGATGATATTGCAGAGGCAGATAAGCAAAACACTCCAACAGCAACTAATTCTGACAGTAAGGATAAAGACTCCAAGGACGGATCTTCGGGTTCTTCATCGAGCGGTTCTACTGGCAGCGGCTCTACCAATAACACAACAAATTCCCAACAGAATGCAACGGTTGCTGCTCCAACGGGTAATACACAACATAACAGCGGAAGAACAGATTAAGGGGGATGCATGCAGGTTTCTGATAGAAATAAAAACACACGCAGCATCGCCGTTCTTGCTGTTGTTTGCTTCATTTTGCAGATTATGCTTACACCACAGGTTTCTTATGGTGGGGGAGTCATCAATTTTGCACTTATTTTCTCGGCAGCTATTGCGCTGAGATATGGTGGTAAAACCGGCGTGATATGCGGCTTTATTGCTGGTCTCATCTATGATTTGACTTCTGCCAATCCCATTGGCCTCATGGCACTCTTGCTTGTGGTCAGTTCTTATTTCATGGGCCAAGAGGTAAGAGACAGAATCTCTGGCAATTTTGGTACCTCTATGGGCTTTGTTGCCCTTCAAACTTTTGGCGTCACCTTTATGTATCAGCTCATTAATTCTTTGATTGGCTCTGGTGGCAACTTCTTTGAGGGGCTGCTGTTTAAGTCTTTCCCTACCATGTTGTTCACTATTTTGGCTGCTCTGCCTGTTTTCTACGTGCTTTCGCATTCCCAAAGATCTCACTCTTCTTTGGGTGGAACTTCGCTCTACCGCGGATCTCACCGAGCTCCTCAGCGCCTTAAATAAGGGGTTAGTATGAATTTCACCCTTGTTATCCTTGCTTGTTGCGCTGTTGCAGCAATTGGTTTGATCATTGTTTACCTCACCTTTGGTAGAAAAGACTCGCCGTTTACCTTTGATATTGGTGGCGGCGCTCCCAAGGCGTCTGGTGGTTCTGACGGCTCTGCCGAGAAGACCCTCTCGTCCAGACTTGTCGGATTTGCAATTGCTGTTGGCGGCATGTTTGCCGTGCTTATTGGTCGTCTTTGGACCATGCAGCTCTTATCGTCAGCTGACTATACTGAGCAAGCAGAGCGCAACCGTACGCGCACCGTTACTACCGCAGCTCCTCGCGGTCGCATTCTGGACAGAAATGGCGTGGAGATTGTTACTAACAGGCCAAGTCCAACGGTAGTAGCTCGAGCAGACGTTGCAGAAGATTACATTAAGCTGCAGATTCTTGCTAACCTTTTGGGTATGCCTATGTTGGCGGTGCGCAGAAAAATCATGGATACCTCTGATGGCGCCCAAGCGCTTCGCACGGTTTCTGTAGATGTTTCTAGGCGCGTAGTTGCCTATATTTACGCTCATGGCGCTTTGCTTGATGGCGTTTCAATTGAGGAGCGCACCCAGCGCGCCTATCCAAACGGTTCTCTTGCAGCTCATGTTGTTGGCTACACCGGAACTGTTACACAAGAGCAGCTTGAAAGCAGTAAAACTGCGGATGGCGGCTTTGTGTATGCCCACGGCGATATCGTGGGACAAACGGGTGTTGAGTATCAGTACGAGTCCGCTCTTCAGGGTGTTCGTGGTGAACAAACGGTGTATGTTGACGCTGCTGGTAATGTTTTATCTCACTCAACGTCTATTGCTCCTCAGAGCGGCTCAGATGTTGTTTTGACCATTGATGCAAACATCCAAAAAGCAGCAGAAGCATCCCTTGTCAGTGTTATCAACACAGTTAGATCACAAGACTTCCAAGGTCGCAGTGCAAGTGTGGTGGCACTTGATTGCACCAACGGTGAAGTTATTGCTATGGCAAGCTATCCAACGTATTCACCTTCAATGTTTGTTGGAGGTATTTCCAGTTCTGACTGGGATACGCTTTCTTCTGAAGAGGCAAACTATCCGCTGATGAACCGTGCTATTGCCGGCCAGTATCCATCTGGATCTACCATCAAAGCACTTACTACCTTTGCCGGACTCAAATACGGCATTTGTGACGGAAATTCCAGCTGGTATTGCACGGGTTTCTGGACTGGTTTTGGCGAGCAGTACGGCATGCACTGTTGGCTTCTTTCTGGTCACGGCACCGTTAACCTGATTACCGGTATTACCAACTCTTGCGATATTGTTTTTTATGAGATTGGTAAGGGCTTCTTCTATAACAACGATCATCCAGAGGGCATGCAAGAGACATTCCGTGCCTTTGGACTTGGTGCGCTTTCTGGTATTGACCTTCCAGAAGAGGCATCTGGCCGCGTTCCTGATGCGGAGTGGAAGTGGAATTACTTTACCAGCTCGCCTGATGATGCTCGTAAGTGGCAGGGTGGCGACAACTGTAACCTTGCAATTGGACAGGGCGATCTTTTGGTAACCTGCCTCCAGATGGCAAATGCGTATTGTGGTATTGCAAACCGAGGTCCAATTTACAAACCACATGTTTTGAAGAGTATTAATGCCAGAAACGGAAATGGCTCTGTTATTGAGTATAAAAACGAGGTTATTCTGAGCCCAGAAGAAAAAGATGAGCACCGAGATATTGTTGCTCGCGGTCTTTATGGCGTTGTCTATGAGGAGTCCGCTTCTCAGACTATTCACTGGACCAATCTTGATGTTACGGTTAATGGCAAGACGGGTACTGCTGAGCAGCAGTCTATTGGCGAGCCAGTTGGTTGGTTTGTTGGTTATGCGCCTGCTGATAAGCCTCAGTACGTTGTTGCTGCCAACCTTGACTGTGCGCCTTCTGGTGCAGGTTCTGGTATGTATATTGTTCGAGACGTCTTTGGCGCAATTTATAATCAGCCAGACAATGTTGGTAGGTAAGGAGGCGAGAAACCCATGGCACTTGATTCATCTGCAGTTACAAAACAGAGAATGAACTCTCCTTTTAGAAGGCGTGGAGGTATTCCTTCAGGCGGTCTTGCTAAGAAAGAGAGACTTACTGGTAAGAATATTCTGAACAATCTTTATCTAGCACAGCTTGTTCCCGCGGCTCTTCTCGTCCTCATTGGTATTGTGGTTATTTGGACCGCATCAATGAACATTGCCGAAGCTAGTTTTCCTAGGCATCTTCTTGGTATTGGCCTGGGCCTTGTTTTTGCCACGCTTATGTGGCGCTATGACTACAGAGCACTAGCAAATATGACAAACGTGCTGCTTGTTGGCGTTGTTGTATTGATGATTTTGCCTAAGGTTCCAGGTTTTGGTGTCTCGGTCAAGGGTATGACTGGTTGGGTTAATATCCCGTTTGTTGGCTTTAGATTTCAGCCGTCTGAGCTGGGAAAGATTGTCACAATCTTCCTTATGGCTTCGGTGTGTGCTCAGTATAACGGCAAGGTAGAAACACTGAGAGACTATGTAAAGCTTTGTGGAACGCTGATGGTTCCATTTGGCTCTATTATGCTTTTGCCAGACCTGGGAACTGGCCTGATTATTTTGGTTATCGGAGCCACCATCATTATTTGCTCTGGTGCAAAACGTTCTTGGATTCTTGTGACCGTTCTTTTGCTCATTGCTGTTGTTGCACTTGTTGTTGTGACTTCTATGATTCCTGGTATTCCTCACATTCTTAAGGAGTACCAGATGAAGCGTCTTACCGTCTTCTTGGATCCTTCCGTTGATCCATCGGGAGACGGCTATAACCTGCAACAGGCAAAGATTGCCGTAGGTTCTGGTGGCTTTATTGGAAAAGGACCAGGTAACGCTACGCAGGCAAGTGGACGATTCTTACCAGAGGCACACACAGACTTTGTTTTTGCACTCTTCTCGGAAGAGTTTGGCTTCCTTGGTGCATTCATTATGCTTTCACTTTTTGCATGGATGATTTTTGCAACCATTCTGTTTGCCATGAAGACCGAGAATACCTTCTCTAAACTGGTGCTTGTTGGTTGTGCAGCCATGTGGTCGTTCCAGGTTTTACAGAATGTTGGCATGTGTATTGGTATCATGCCTATTACTGGTATTCCATTGCCTTTTATCAGCTTTGGATCAACATCGATGATTGCCCAGCTCGTTTCTGTAGGAATCGTCCAGTCTGTTTACAGACATAGAACAAAGGCGGCATAAGCCATGGCAAAAAGAAACAGCTTGGGCAAACTTGCTACCTCTGTATTACAAGAATTCCGCGGGTCGCTTTCATCTCTAGAGCCAACTTATACGCATATCTACGTTGATTCCCTTGCTTCTGAAGAGGTAATTCTTGCCGTTCATTCGTATTTTATGCCAGAGAGAACAGATGCAACGGTGCGCGTCTCTAAACTTGCCGACGGTGTTTCGTTTGTTTCTGGAGGCATTGGTCGCTCGGGAAAGAATGCTGCTATTCCTGATATTGCGGTGATTATTCCTACGCCAACATCACAGTACGAGGACGCCCTTACCATGTTGGTAAGTCATTCAATTCCTTGTGCGGTGGTTGTAGAGTCTGCAGTTGAAGCGCAACAAATTGCTGATACGCTCTACAACACGGGGCTTATTAGCATTGTTGCGGGTACCACTGAAGAAGTGCTCTTTGATCGACTCTCTTCATGGATTGCAACTGCAACAGAAAAATCAGTCTCTTTTGCGGCAGCGTATCCTCTTTGTAGAACTCAAGTGGTCAAACAGATAACTGCTGCTTGCGCTAAAGAAAATGCAGCTATTGGAGCTGTTTCACTTATTCCCGGCTCTGATATGCCGCTGATGACTGCGCGCCAGATTAGGCTGGCACTTGATATTACCGCCGCCTATAACATCAATATGAGTGTTGAAACCATCGCCGAACTTCTCGGCGTTGTGGGTGCGGGCTTTGGATACCGTACGGTTGCACGCACGGTCGCAGGCACAGTTCCAGGATTTGGCTGGGCGCTTAAGGCTGGCATGGGATACGCAGGAACTCACACTACTGCTCGCGTCATTCACGCGTACGCTCGCAAAATTGCCGAGAAACGCGACGGGGTAGCAGCAGATTCTTCTACTAAAACTGGCGCTTCGAGTGCTTCTACAGATGCAAGCGCAACAGCAGATACAAATTCACAATCAAATACCGTAGAGATAGCAACTACACAGTCCCTCGCCAAAAGATAGAAAGTAGACTATCGTGCGTGTTAAACGAGAAAATCTCTTCCATCTCATTGAGCCCATGCTTCCGCATGTCGAGAAACCCTCAAGGTACTTGAATCATGAGTGGGGAGCCGTAGAGGAGCAAGAAGGTCCCTTTCACGTATGTATGGTCTATGCTGACGTGTACGAGGTGGGTCAGCCTAATTTGGGCATTGCCATTCTCTATAACGCGTTGAATAAGGCTCCTCATATTTCTTGTGAGCGAGCCTACCTGCCTTGGACTGATATGGCAGCTTTGATGCGCAAGCGCAATGTTCCTCTGCTTTCGTTGGAGGGTGCTGCGCCTTTAGCATCTTTTGATGTAGTGGGCTTCACCCTTGCACATGAAATGATTGCAACCAATATTATAGAAACGCTTGATTTAGCTGGTATTCCATTGCTCGCTGAAGAACGTGATGATGAGGACCCACTTATTTTTGGTGGCGGTCCTTCTGTTTGGAACTCAGAGCCGCTGTCCCCGCTCTTTGATGCAATTCTTTTGGGTGACGGCGAAGAAGCCCTGGTGGAGATGTGTGAGTGCGTGAGAACTTCCAAGCTTGACGGAGTTTCTCGCCAAGAGATTTTGCGTAGGCTGTCACAGATTCAGGGCGTTTACGTACCTTCGCTTTATCAGATTGTGCGCGACAATACCTCAACACGCTGGGGCTATGCGGTCCCTAAAGAGGGAAGTAGCGCTCCAAGCGTGGTTTATAAGCGTTGTCTGCCAGATCTTTCAGTAACAGACCTTGTTGCTCAGCGCATTGTTCCGTATACCGAAATTGTTCAGGACAGGCTGGCTCTAGAGATTCAGCGCGGCTGTGCTCGCGGCTGTAGGTTCTGTCAGGCTGGTATGACGTATCGTCCTGTTCGCGAGCGTCCAGCTCAACAGATTGTTAAAGCAGGCGAGGAAGGCCTTTTGAAGAGCGGCTACGACGAGGTCTCGTTGACGTCGCTCTCTACAACGGATCACTCTCAGTGCGGCTATATTCTGCGCCGCATGAACTCTGATCTTCGTAAACGCGGCGTGCGAATCTCCATTCCTTCCCAGCGTATGGACGCGTTTGGCGCGGAGATGGCAGACGCCGTTTCTACCTCAAGGCGTGGCGGACTGACGTTTGCTCCAGAAGCAGGTTCTCAGCGTATGCGTGATGTCATCAATAAAAACGTCACTGAGGATGATCTTGAGTCCGCAGCTAGAAATGCTTTTGAAAACGACTGGCGCCGCATGAAGCTCTACTTTATGATGGGCCTTCCAACAGAAACCGATGAAGACATTCAAGCCATTCCTGCAGTTGCAAAGCGTATTTTGGACATCGGTCGAGAAATTGGCGGCAAAGGCGTTACGGTTTCTGCTTCCGTTGCCGTATTTGTGCCCAAGTCCTACACGCCATTCCAGTGGGTTGGCCAGATTTCTCGTGAGGAAGCCCAGCGCAGACAGCAGTTGCTCTTGTCGTCAAATCACGATAGGGGACTCAAAATTGCCTACCACGATTCTGGAACGTCTCTGGTAGAAGGTGCACTTTCAAAGATGGGCCGCGACGGTTTTGATTTGATTTACCGGGCTTGGAAAAATGGTTGTAAGTTTGATGCATGGACCAGCGAGTTTAATCTTGATGCTTGGAATGCGGCAGCAGAAAGTCTGGGTTTCTCGCTCTCTGATATTGCAACAGAAACCTTTGATATCCAGGCAAAACTTCCTTGGGATCACACATCTCCTGGTGTTTCTAAGGGCTATCTACAGCGAGAATATCGTCGAGCGCTGGATGAGGTTACCACACCAGATTGCACGTTTACCTCTTGTACGGGATGTGCAGTTTGCCAGACCTTGAAGGTCGACAACGTTTTGATGGGGGTGCGCTCATGACGGATAAGCAGGTAGAGAGCGTAGCTCCTGAGGTGCTTGAACCAGTAAAGAAGGATTGGCGTGCCGGTAGGCCACAGATTCAGCCGGAGATTATGACGGAGCGCGGAGCAGAGATTTTTAGGCTTCGCGTGGCTTACAAGAAAGATGACCGCCTTGCGTTTTTAGGACACCTTGAGCTTATTGGTACCATTGAGCGCTGTGTTCGTAGAGCTCAGTTGCCGTTTAGGGTAGGTAATGGCTTTGCAAAGCGAATGGGCGTTCAGTTCTCTCAGGCGCTTCCTGTTGGCGCTTCGTCTGAGGCGGAGTACTTTGACTTGAAGCTCACAGAATATGTAGACCCGGATGAGGCGCTAGAGAGGCTGTTGTCGGCAACACCTCCCGCGCTTGCTCCGTTTGCTGCTAGCTACGTTGATCGGTCGCTACCAGCGCTTGAAGCATGGTTGAATGCCGCTCATTGGAGATGTGACATTTTGGGAGAAGGTCTTAGGTCAGACGCGTTGCGTTGGGGGTTTGAGGATCTTCTCGCCAAAAAAGAGCTGACATACATGCGCGGAGACAAGCAAAAAGTGGTCAATTTAGAGACAACGTTTGCGGGCTATAAGATTTCTGAGGGCTCATCTGAAACGTGCATTTCATTTGAGCTTGATACGCTCCAAGACCCTCGAGCGGCGCTTAGACCTGCAGTTTTGATTTACGAGGCTCAAAGAATTGCAGCTCAGGCTGGAGTAGATGGCTTACAAGGTATTGACTCGTTGAAGGTATGTCGCGTCTCGCAAGCACATCTTTCAGAAAATGGACTCCTTGTGAAGCCTCTATAACATGTAGTTTTGTCTTGGAATTTTCTGAAATATGCAGTAGACTATTTCGAGTTGTGTTTCTCGCCGAGGGACATGGGACACCGACAGTTTCCCGCGGATGTCACAGGTCACGGCGGCGAAGATCTTTGCTCGGATCTTCAGAAATGCAAAGATAGTATTAATCGTTGCAAGAATCAGCAATGAAGGGTTACACACATGTACGCAATCGTAGCAACTGGTGGCAAGCAGTATAAGGTTGCCAAGGGCGACGTAATCAGCGTCGAGAAGCTTGATGCGCAGCCTGGCGATAAGGTAAAGCTTGATGTTCTTATGCTTAACGACGGCAAGAAGGTTGTTGCTGACGCTGCCACTCTTTCCTCTAAGAAGGTTACCTGTGAGGTTCTTGAGCAGTACAAGGACAAGAAGGTCCTTGTCTTCAAGTTCCACAAGCGTAAGCGCTATCACCGCGCCAATGGTCACCGTCAGAACCTTACTAAGCTGAAGGTTACCGCGCTCCCTACCGCTCGTAAGGCTGCTGCTAAGGCATCCGACGAGTCTGCAGAGTAATTGGTCACTTCTGATATTGAGATAGGCAGGTAGCATTTATGGCACACAAGAAAGGTCTCGGCTCTTCCCGCAATGGTCGCGACTCACAAGCACAGCGCCTTGGCGTTAAGATTTACGGTGGTCAGGCAATCAAGGCTGGCCAGATTATCATCCGTCAGCGTGGTACGCACATCACTCCTGGCGTGAACGTTGGTCGCGGCAAAGATGACACTCTCTTTGCACTTTGCGATGGCGTTGTTGAGTTCAAGAAGGGTGCTAAGCACGTCGTTAACGTCGTTGCTGCTGAGGCATAAGTTTTCTTGAACATTCGCAGTTCATTCAAGGGGTCCTTCGGGACCCCTTTTTTGTTTCTCGCGGTATCTTATGCGTACCGTTCACAGTTTCTAAATTGTTTCTTAATGTATTTCTTGACATAATCTGACAAAGTAATGGTATTCTTCTTACATTGCAATTTACGCTCTTGGGAGGAGGACATATCATGCGCGCTACATGCACTCAGCAGTGGTGGTGGAACAACTTGTCTTTCTCCGGTCAGCGATGAGTTGCTTCTGCATACGCATTTAGAGGCTCTCGGGTGACCGAGAGCTTTTTTTGTGCGTACGTTTCTTGCTAAATCCGGATGGCGAGAAACCCGTGTTGTTAAAAGTTTTGTTTGTACGTTTTAGTTTTGCGTTAAAGGAGTTTGTATGTCTACAGAAAATCTCAATGAGGTTAACACCGCAGGCACAGAGACAGGATCTGCAGAGCAGGCACCACGTGTTGTTGCTGTTTCAAAAAATGCAGGAGTATTGGATGTTACTTCTCTAGTCCTTGTTGCCGTCCTTATTGCTGCTGGTTTTATTCTTAACCTGACCGTTGGTAAGGCAATTAGTGCTATTGGAATTGGTCCAGAGTTTATTATTTCTTCGTTCTGCCTGGCTATTCTTTTGCTTAAGCCAAACGCTGTTCAGAGCCTGGTAATTGGTCTTATCGCAGCTACCGTTATTCAGCTGACCACCTCTGTTCCTGGTGCTGATTTTGTTGCAGAGGGCGCAGCTTCACTTGTTATGTTTGCCTTCACAAGGTCCGCTCTTGCAGATAAGCCAGTAATGCCAGCAATTGGTTCTTTTGTAACCACTCTTATTTCTGGCTTGATCTTTGCTGCCATTGCTATTCCAGCAAAGGGTGCAACTATTGAGCTTTTCTACGTAATGCTTCCTGTCATCGTGGGAACCGCATTTTTTAATGCTATTGTTGTTCAGGTTCTTGCGGCTCCTCTTAAGAAGGTTTTGGGTCGATAAGTTCTTAGATACGCACATATTTCCTGGAGAACACTGTGTCTATTATTGAAGTTCAATCTGTGTCATATAGCTATCCTGATAGCTCAGCGCATGCTCTGAATGAGCTGTCACTGAGCGTTCAGGAGGGTGACTTTGTAGGTATTGTTGGTCCTTCTGGCGCAGGCAAGTCCACGCTTGCTCTTGCGCTTTCTGGCGCTATTCCTCATCACTTTAGAGGAAGTTTCTTTGGAAAGATTCTTGTCGCTGGAATGGACACCTGCACAGTTGCGCTGACTGATATCTCTAAAATTGTGGGTTCTGTAACCCAGGATATCAACGCGCAGATGGTTGCTTCAATTGTTGAGGATGAGCTTCTCTTTGGCCTTGAGAACTTTGCGGTTCCTCATGCAGAGATTCCAGAGCGCATTACCTATGCTCTAGAGACAGTTGGTATTGCCAACCTCCGCTTTAGAGAGATTGCTTCTCTTTCTGGTGGACAGAAGCAAAAGGTTGCTATAGCGGCACTTTTGGCGCTTCAGCCACAGGTTATGGTGCTTGATGAGCCAACAGCGGCCTTAGATCCAACGTCGTCCGAGTTAATCTTCCAGACCCTTTCAGAGCTCAACAAAACCAAAGGTATTACGGTTGTGGTAATTGAGCAGAAAGTAGGTCTTCTCGCTAAGTATTGCTCAAAGATTGCCGTTATGGACAAGGGCTCCATTTGTGCATACGGTAGCGGTGAGGAAGTGTTCTCTCAGGTAGATTTACTGCAAGAGGTTGGCGTTGATGTTCCTCGTTGCGTGCGCGTCTCAAAGGGCGTCTATGAGCTCTCTCATCAGTCTGAGTATGCTCACTTGCTCAGTGAGGCAGATCAGGCTGTCTGCGATGAGACTGCACTGTCAGTTCAGTCAGCCGCCAAGCAGCTTGCGTGCTGTGTAGGCGCTCTCCAGCATCGCAGTATTTCCCTTACAGAGGACTCTGAACCAGTAGCTACTAATGACGTCGAGTTAGCAGGGGAGACATATCTTCCAAAAATAGATGGTCCTGTGGTTGCTGAATCGAGCGGCCCATTTGACAGGATTGGTATTCTTCAAGACGCAGAGCAGCCAAGCGTTCAATCTGTTCTTGACGTTATCGACGCCACTTTTAAATATCAGGGGAGTACTGATGGTGTTGAGCGCGTCTCCCTCAGTTTGCATCCTGGTGAGCTTGTGGCACTTGTCGGTCAAAATGGCGCAGGTAAAACAACTTTAACTAAGCTGGTAAATGGCCTGTTGCGTCCTCGATCTGGAGACATTCACCTTAAGGGTGCATCGTGCAAGGATTGGAAGACGTCGCAGATTGCTCAACACGTCTCTACGCTGTTCCAAAATCCTGATTACCAGATTTGTAAAGAGAGTGTCCTTGAGGAGATTGCGTTTGGTCTTGAGCTCAAGGCTGTGTCTGCAGAGGATGCGCGCAAGAAAGCGCTTGAAGTAATTGATCGCATGGGGCTTGATGCGGATGCGTCGCCGTTTATGCTTTCTCGCGGACAGCGTCAGATGGTTGCGCTTGCATCTGTGGTTGCCTGCGAGCCAGATATTCTTGTGCTTGATGAGCCAACTTCGGGTCTGGATTACAAAGAGTGCATGCAGGTCATGAATATGGTCAAATCACTGTGCGAGAAGGGCTGTGCAGTTCTTATGGTCTGTCATGACATGGAGGTTGTGCTGGACTTTGCCACAAGAATTGTCGTTATGGCGCATGGCAGCGTGTTAGATGATGGAGAAGTCACACAGATCTTCTCGACAGATGAGGTTTTGAAGGAAGCGTATGTTGAGGCTCCTCAGATGATTCAGCTGTCAAAGCTTGCGGGTGCGCACGTGGATTCATCATTTGTTGGACTTAACAGCGCTTCCGAGGTGCTTGATGCATTGCAGCATCAGTTTGAGATTGCTCGTATTGCGGCAACGCTGAATGGTAAGGAGGCTCTTCGTGGGTAGTGTTATTGATTACACCGAAGGAACAAGCTTCCTTCATAAGGCAAATCCTGTGGCCAAGCTTGTGTTTGCGCTTGAGCTCTTTGCAGCCGCCTTTGCTGCACAAGGAACGCTTGAGGTGCTTGCAGTACTCGCGCTCACTATTTGCGTGGGAGTTGTCTCGCAGAACGCTCAGAAGACTTTTAAGCTGGTATTTGGCTTTGCCGTTTTAGGCCTTATCTTGTGCGTTGTACAGACGCTTGTTGCCCCCGCTGGTCAAACGCTCTTTTTATTCATCACGGTAGGTGGTTTGGAGCGCGGTTTTAACGTTGCTCTCAAAACAATTGCGCTGGCACTGCCGCTGCTTTCTATGCTTTCGCTTATGCGTGTAGAAGATCTAATGAATGCGCTGGTAGAAGTGGCGCATGTCCCATACCCCTATGCATTCACCATTGCAACGGTTTTGCGCTTTGTTCCAGTCTTTGCTTCCGAGATGAACCATATCATGGAGGCTCAGATGGCTCGCGGTGTTGAGTTTGATACCAAAAATCCAATTAAGAAGCTCCAGCTTACCATGCCTTTGATTGTTCCTCTGCTGGTAAGCTCGGTTAAAAAAGCTGATGCCTCAGCACTTGCAGCTGAGCAGCGAGGTTTTTATTTAAGGAACGCTTCATCTGCATTTAAACGCTATCCTTTGACTCCATCAGACTTTGCCTTGATGATTCTTGGCGTTGCGGTAATTGTTGTTGTCCTCGTGTTCTCATAAGAACTTCTCGCGTTTTCACTATGCTTCGCTGGTAAATGCCGTAACATTAAGGTATTAGAAGGAGGACACGTGGAAACTTTCACTGATCTTTGTCATATCAACGTTAAAGGCGGAGACGGCGGCGCAGGCTGCATGTCTTTCCGCCGAGAAGCATATGTTCCAAAAGGCGGTCCTGACGGTGGCGATGGCGGTCACGGCGGCAATGTTGTCATTGTTGCAGACGCGCAGCTTTCGTCTCTGATTGATTACCGCTACAAGCATCACTTTAAGGCCGAGCGTGGTACCCACGGTAAGGGTGCTCGCCGTCATGGCTCTGATGGACAGGATTTGCTGCTCAAGGTGCCCCTGGGAACCGTTGTGCGCGAGCTTGATCCAGAAACGCAAGAGCCACTCTACGAGATTGCCGATCTTACTTCTCCAGGTGAGCAGGTAGTTGTTGCTCCTGGTGGCAATGGTGGCCGCGGTAACATTCACTTTGTCACCTCAGTGAGGCGTGCACCAGCATTTGCCGAGAAGGGCGAGCCAGCCCAAGAGCACTGGATTGAGCTAGAGATGAAGCTCATGGCAGATGTGGCCTTGGTGGGTATGCCTTCTGTTGGTAAGAGCTCTCTAATTGCACGTATCAGTGCTGCTCGTCCAAAGATTGCTGACTATCCATTTACCACCCTTGTTCCAAACTTGGGTGTTGTTCGCGCACAGAACGGTCAGTCGTTTGTCTGCGCGGACGTCCCTGGTCTTATCGAGGGTGCCTCTGAGGGCAAGGGCCTTGGTCATCAATTCCTTCGTCATATTGAGCGCACGGCGCTTATTGTCCACATGGTTGACGTTACTGGTGGCTATGAAGGCAGAGATCCTGTAGAGGACTACCACGCTATTAACGAGGAGCTCAAAGCATATGCTTCAAAGCTGGCTGATCGCCCTCAGATTGTGGTAGCAAACAAATGCGATATGCCTGGTACAGAAGATGCCATCGAGGCGCTCAGAAAAGCTGCAGAGGCAGATGATAGAACCTTTTTTGCTATCTCTACGGTAACTGGTTTAAATCTTGATGACTTTGTTACTACCTGTGCTGCAGAAGTGGCTGAGCTCCGCAAAGAAATTGCCATTACTACGCCTACGGTTGATCGCAGCGAGTCTTGGGAGAACCAGCGACTTCGTCGTGACAGCAAGCTTCGCATTGAGCGAGAAGAGCGTCATGCGTGGCGTGTCTCCGGCGGTCAGATTGAGCGCATGGTTATTCAGACCGATTGGGACAATGATGAGGCTGTGGCATATCTACAGCGTCGTCTTGATCGTATGGGTCTTGAAGTACAGCTGGCAAAGGCTGGTGCAGTTGACGGCGATGAGATTCGCATTCTTGAGCTCACCTTTACCTATGAGGATCCAAATAAACCAAATACAGATGGTATAGAGATTCCTGATGAAGACGCCTCAGACCAGCAATTCGAAGATGTTGAGTTTGAAGAGACTTCATCTGATCCGTCTCAAGTAGCTGGCGCTTCTTCAGAAACTGAGTAGTGTATGGCAGCCGACGTCTTAAATAACATGCACCCTGGCCTGCCTCGTTTGGGACAGGATAAAAACCGCACCTATCGTCTGGGAATCATGGGTGGAACCTTTGACCCCATTCATAACGGCCACTTGGTAGCCGCTGAGCAGGCATATGATGATCTCAACCTCGATGTTGTGGTTTTCATGCCTGCTGGTCGCCCTGCGTTCAAACAAAATAAGGGAGTTACCAGGGGAGAAGACCGTTACTCAATGACGCTTCTGGCAACCTCAGATAATCCTCATTTTGTTGCTTCTCGTTTTGAGGTGGATTATGAGGGCATCACCTACACCGCTGATACACTCAGAAGATTGCGTAAGGTATATCCCTCTAACGTTGAATTTTTCTTTATTACTGGTGCAGATGCAATTGCTGATATTGTCGCCTGGAAAGATGCACAGACCGTAGCTGAGCTTGCTCACTTTGTTGCTGCAACGCGTCCTGGTTATGAGCTGAGTCGTGCTCAAAAGGTTATTGCAGACTCACCTTATGACTTCAAGGTAACCTATCTTGAGGTTCCCGCACTAGCAATCTCATCAAGCTATTTGCGTAGTAGAGTTCAAAATGGTCAGAGCCTCAGATACCTAACTCCCGATTCTGTAACAGGTTACATTCACAAGCATGGGCTTTATGGCGCCGACACAACGCCACTCAATTAAGTGGTCAAGCCAAAGCGACCCGCTGCTCAGATTGACATACGCCAGTAACAAGGCAGTGTCAAACAGGTAGAGATTAGGCTTGACTCAATATTTTGTAGGACATAATGGAAAGAACACTTATATCAAAAGATATTGTCTACTCCGCAGAACAACAGGCGCTCATTGATCAGCTTGAGTCTGATTTGAAGAGTCATATGTATCACAAGAACTCTAAGCGTTTTGCGCATTCTATCTCTGTGGGACATTGTGCAGAAACGCTTGCGCGGGCTTATGGTGCAGATATGTTGAGCGCTCGTGTTGCAGGTATTTTGCATGATTGGGAGAAACTTCTTCCTGATGCAGAAACCATTAAACTGGCAGAACGCTTTCGTATCCAGACAGAAGCTCCTTATCAGAAAATTGTTGGGCTCTTACATGGTCCTCTCGCCGCAAAAACGCTACCAGCCATCTATCCTTGGCTTTCTGAGCAGATTCTCAGCGCCATTCAGAAGCACACTACGGGCGACCGTCAGATGAGCAAGCTAGACAAAATCTTGTATGTAGCTGATCTTATTGAGCCTTTGCGTCCAAACTTTACATCGGTCGAAGAAGCAAGAAACGTATATTTACGTGGCGGCTCTCTCGATGAGCTTTATGAGACGGCGTTTTGTAGCGTTATGATGTATGTGATTTCATCAAGGAGTTATTTGTATCCAAACTCAATTGCCCTATACAATGAGATGATTGAGAAGAAATCTAAGTAGCCTGGCTACATGAGAAAACGGAGAAATTCATGGCTGTAACTTCACTTGAGCTTGCAAAGACTGCTGCAATTGCTGCAGATCAAAAGAAAGCTGAAGATATTCTGGTACTAGATCTAACTGGTCTCAGTGACGTCTGCGATTACTTTGTTATCTGCACTGGTGGAAATGCTCGTTTGGCTGACGCTATTGTTGATGAGGTTCGCGAGAAGGTCACGGCAAACTGCGGCATTCGTCCAATTTCTACTGAGGGTCGCGACGGTCTCAACTGGATTCTTATTGATTACGGTTCAGTTGTTGTTCACGTATTCCAGCCTGAGGTAAGGTCCTACTATCGTCTTGAGCGACTTTGGGCAGACGCTCCTCGTGTAGAGCTAGATATTGAGGGTGCTATGACTTCTGAGATTCCTTATGCCGATCTTCCAGAGGATGCTTTGGCTCCTGCTTTTGAGCTTTCTGAGGATGACCTGGTAGACAATCTTCCAGAATCTGCTGATCCTACTGAGTAGTTTTGGTGTACTAGATTTGTTCGTTTTTGCCTGTAGGCATAGTGTCTGAGACGCGATGCTCAAAGCGTAGGTCTCTACCATACTGCACAGCATCAGCGCCAAATTTATCTTTGAGTTTATCGGTTACCTCGGAGAGATGACGTAAGTCACTCCGAGGTTTCTTTTTTGTTGTAGGCCCAGGGGCTGCTGCGTCAAACGTAGCTTCAAATTGATCAAAAAGTGACGCTTGCACTGGTTTGGCATGCTCCTCATCTGAAAATGAGCTAATACCAACACCAAGCAGTCTTACTGGCTGCCCTTCTTTCCAAATGGCAGGAAGCAGGTCAACGGCAATCTCTGCAAAGAGGTGCTCATCATCAGTTGGTGCAGGCATTCTTTTTTGAGCGGTATGAGACTCTGTTGCAGAGGCTTTTACCTTAAGCGTTACGGTATAACCTTGTAACTGTTTGCGGCGAAGACGTCTGCCTACAACACCAGCAATGTGTCTGATGGCTTCTTCTATTTCTTGTTTATCAAACAAATCTGTTTCAAAGGTTCTCTCGTTAGAAACAGACTTAACGTCACGAGGCTGGGCAGCTTCATGAACTTCTGAGACTTCTTTTCCTTGCGCGCGCAAAATCATCTTTGAAGCTGTATTGCCAACAAGGGAAGTGAGGTACGTTGCATCTGCTCTTGAGAGCTCTCCAAGCGTTCTGATTCCTTGTTGATGGAGCGTTTTTGCCATAGCAGGACCAATGCCGCTCATGGCCTCAATAGGCAGTGGTGCCAGAAAGCGTCCTTCTGTACCAGGAAACACCGCAGTAAGACCGCGAGGCTTTTCTTGCTCAGAGGCAATCTTAGCAATTGTCTTGTTTGTTCCCAGGCCAATGGAACAGGTAACGCCTAGCGCAGCAACTTTCTTTTGTATGCGCTTACAGATCTCCAAAGGATTTTCTTTAGAGAATCTGCCTGGAGTGATATCAAAAAATGCCTCATCAATAGAAACCTGCTCAACAAGGGGAGTCTCATCTTTGAGAAAACCCATAACAAGAGCACTCATTTCAGAGTATCTGTCATAGCGTCCTGGAGTCCAAATTGCTTGCGGACAGAGCCTTACTGCAGTAGCTGAAGGCATGGCAGAATGAACGCCAAACTTCCTTGCTTCATAAGAGGCGGTTGAAACAACGCCTCGTTTGTGGGGTGAGCCTCCAACAATTACTGGTTTTCCGCGCCACTCAGGATGATCAAGTTGTTCTACAGACGCAAAGAACGCATCAAGGTCAAGAAGCCCAATGGCTTTACCATGCCACTCAAAATTACACGATTTACGTGCGTTTTTATCTGATATGTCTTTTGATGTTTCCATAGAAATAGTGTATACTTTTTGTACAAATAGAACAAGTGTTTCATAAACAAATTACGAGTAGTTTTTGAAGAGAGCAAATTTATACTTTTCGAGGTTAATGCGTTGTTGTACACTTGTAACCCGATTTGTGGCTTTGCGGTGCAGCCCATCTAACATCCGAGGCACCGCTCGTATGGAGGAGTTTTCATTGGCAGTTAAGATTCGTCTGGCCCGTCACGGTGCCAAGAAGCGTCCGTACTATCGCGTAGTTGTCGCTGATGGTCGTATGCCTCGCGATGGTCGTTACATTGAAGAAGTCGGTCGTTATAACCCACTGACTAGCCCAAAGACGATTGATATCAACCTTGAGAAGGTTGATGAGTGGGTAGCAAAGGGCGCTCAGCCAACAAGCGCAGTTTCTCACCTCATTGAGATCGCTCGTACTGGTGCTCCAGTTGCAGAGAAGAAGACCAAGCTCTCCAAGAAGGCACAGGCAAAGGCTGCTGCAGCTGCAGAGGCTGCTGCTGAGGCCGCTGCTGAGGCTGCTGCCGCAGCTGCTGCTGAGGAGTCCGAGGCTCCAGAGGCTGAGTAAATCGTGTCTGAATTCACAGAGCCCACTGAGGTAGACGCTGTCGATCAGGACATTCAGGAGATGCCCTCTGACAAGGTTGCTGATCTTGTTGAGTACATCGTTTGTGGTCTTGTCGATAATGAAGATGCTGTTGCACTCGACGTCACCGATCGCGAGGATGGAGCCTTGATTGAGGTTTCTTGCTCTGAGGAAGACGCTGGACGTGTCATCGGCCGCAAGGGTAGAACCATTAAGGCTATTCGTACTTTGGCTCGTGCTCTTGGCCAGCGTGTTGGCACCTCTGTTGATGTCGAGGTTGTAGGCTAATTTTGCGTAAACACTGGCGAGCAATTGCTCAAATTGTTAAAACGCATGGTAAAAGAGGGGAGGTTGTGACGGTTCCCGTTCACAGCCTTCCTTCTCTTATAGCTGAAGGCATGACAGTTGTTCCTGTTCCGCCTGCGCTTAAGGGCCCTAGAGAGTTCTCAGTTGTTTCTGTTGAGTCAGATGATAGAGAAGGTAGTCTTGTCACTTTTGAAGAGGTAACTACCATCTCTGATGCAGAAGAGCTTATTGGTAAAACGCTTCTGGTAGAAGAAGATTGTCTTCCAGAAAACTTTGGTCTGGTAAATGTTTCTCTACTTGTGGGTAGAGAAGTACGTGATACAGAACATGGTTTTCTGGGTGAAATTACAGAAGTTCTTGTTGGACCTACACAAAATGTGTGGGTAATAGAGGGGCCTTTTGGACAGGTGCTGATGCCTGCCGTGGATGAATTTATCAAAGAGGCCCCAGCCGAGGGCTCCATTACCGTCTCAATTCCTCAGGGCCTTCTTAGGTTAGGTGAGTAGCATGCGTCTAGAAACGCTCTCAGTATTTCCTGAGGTCTTCTCGCCCTATTTACATGCTTCCATTATGGGCAGAGCTCAAAAGGCAAATATTTTTGAGTTCTATGCGCATGACTTGCGTGACTGGACGCATGATAGGCATCGTACGGTAGATGATGCTCCTTTTGGTGGTGGACAAGGCATGCTTATGAAGCCTGCTCCCATCTTTGAGGCAGTTCGTGAGATTTCTGATCAGGCAGAACCTAAGCCCCACGTGGTGTTTTTCTCGCCAGTTGGTAGGCCGTATTCTCAAGCTATCGCCCAAGAGTTTGCTCAAAAGGAGCGCATTCTGTTTGTTTGTGGTCGCTATGAGGGCATGGACGAGCGCGTCTACGAGCTGGCAGATGACGTTATTTCTATGGGAGATTACGTGCTGACGGGTGGAGAGCTTCCTGCGCTTACCGTGATTGACTCGGTTGTTCGCTTACTTCCTGGTGCGCTTGGCGATGAGATGAGCTCACAGGATGAGTCATTCTCCGACGATGGCCTTCTTGAGTATGCTCAGTACACGCGTCCAGCAAACTTTGAGGGGCGAGAAGTTCCGTCTGTGCTTCTTTCAGGAGACCACGGAGCGGTAGCAGTCTGGAGACGACAATCTGCACTTACTCGCACTCGTGCGTGGCGCCCAGACCTCTTAGAGAGCGCTCAGCTTACTGAGAAGGACAGAGCGTATTTAGCAGAGCTTGATCAACAATCTGGTGATGACGATGAGTAGTGGACATTCCAAAGTTCTTGAAATTTTTGAATACCTGGTAATTGTTGCAGTTGCTGTTGCGCTGGCATTTTTTATTAGAACGTTTGTGGCTGAGGTATATGAGGTCCCAACAGGGTCCATGCTCAATACCATCCAGCTGGGGGATCGTTTGGTAGGAGAGAAGCTTACCTATCGTTTTGGCGGTACTCCGCAAGCAGGTGATGTGGTTACTTTCACCAGTCCTCAGAATCCCGATACGCTTTTAGTTAAGCGCGTCATTGCTACAGCAGGTCAAACGGTAGATTTGCGCGACGGTGCTGTATATGTTGACGGTCAGCTTATGGACGAGCCTTACACTGAAGGCAAGCCAACCTATTCTCTTGCGGATCGCACGGGTGCCGTAATTCAGAATTATCCGTATACTGTTCCTGCAGGTCATATTTTTGTTATGGGGGATAACAGAACAAACTCGCTTGATTCCAGATATTTTGGAGCAGTTGCGGTTTCTACCGTGACCTCAAAGGCAATGTTTATTTTCTGGCCCTTTGACCATGCTCGCGGGCTATAGTACTTACGTCGGACATTTGAGAGAAAGAACATCATGGGCGCAACACCACTAACGTTTCAAGATATGATTTTGACCCTTGAACACTACTGGGCAGAAAAAGGTTGCACAGTCATGCAGCCATATGACTCTGAGGTGGGTGCCGGTACCTTCCACACCGCAACTATCCTGCGCTCACTTGGCCCCGATGCCTGGCGTACCTGCTATCCACAGCCTTGTCGTCGTCCTGCTGATGGACGCTATGGCGAGAATCCCAACCGCTTGCAGCATTACTATCAGTTCCAGGTCTTGCTCAAGCCATCTCCTGCAGACTCTCAAGATCTCTATCTTGGTTCGCTCGCCGCTATTGGCCTTGATCCAAAAGACCACGACGTTCGCTTTGTTGAGGACGACTGGGAGAGCCCAACGCTTGGTGCTTGGGGTCTTGGCTGGGAGGTCTGGCTCAACGGCATGGAGGTCACTCAGTTCACGTACTTCCAGCAGGTAGGTGGCATTGAGGTAGACCCTGTTCCTGTTGAGATTACCTATGGTCTTGAGCGTATTGCTATGTATGCTCAGGGTGTAGATTCCGTCTATGACCTGGTATGGAGTTACCTGCCAGACGGCACGCCAATGACGTACGGCCAGGTATTTTTGGAGAACGAGCGTGAGTTCTCAACTTATAACTTTGAGGTAGCCAACATTGAGCTTATGCGCGAGAAGTTCGACGAGTATGAGGCAGAGTGCCACAGCTGCCTTGAGCGTAAGCTTCCACTACCTGCGTATGACTGCGTTATGAAGTGCAGCCATGCATTCAACCTACTTGACTCTCGTGGTGCTCTTTCTGCTGTTGAGAGAGCTAACTATATTCTTCGCGTTCGCACCGTTGCTAAGGCATGCTGCGAATCGTATTTGGAGGAGGTTGCTTCTAAGAAAGCACCTGCAGCAACTACTCAGGAGGAGGTGGCTTAAATGGCTGAGGTTAGAGACTTCCTTTTTGAGATTGGTTCTGAAGAGATGCCTTCTGCTCCATTACAGAAAGCTATTGCTCAGTTCAATAAGCTCGTCGTTTCCGGACTTAAAGACTCTGGCTTGTCATTTGGAGAGGTTAAGATCCTCTCGACACCTCGTCGTTTAACTGCCTATGTAAAGGACGTTGCTGAGGCTACAGAAGAGATTTCCGAGGTCAAGCGTGGTCCTAAGGCAGAGATTGCTTTTGATGCAGAGGGTAAACCAACCAAGGCTGCTGAGGGATTTGCTCGTAAGTGCGGCATAAACGCTGATGCGCTGACTCGTCGTGTAGATACTGACGGTCATGAGTATGTTTTTGCAGAGCTCAATATTCCTTCAGTTCCTGCTACAAAGATTCTCTCTGAGCTGGCAACTTCTTGGATTTCTGCTCTTGACTGGCCTCGCAGTCAGCGCTGGGGTTCTTTCCATGAGCGCTACGTTCGTCCTGTTCGCTGGCTCTGCGCTCTCTTTGGTTCAGAGATTGTTCCTGTTACGTACGCTGATGTAACCAGTTCAAACACCACCCAGGGCCACCGTGTTCTTGGTCCTGGTTACCATGAGGTAGCAAGTCCAGATGACTATGAGCAAGTTCTTAAAGGCGCTGGCGTTTTGCTTCAGGAGCAGAGAAAAGACGTTATTCTCGCCGGTATCAAAGAGGTAGAGGCTGCTCGCCCGGGCTCTCACGTTGATATGCCAGAGAAGGTCTTTGAGGAGGTCATTAACCTAACTGAGTGGCCTCAGGTTCTTGTGGGTACCTTTGACGAGGAATTCCTTAACGTTCCTTCAGAGATTATTACTGAGTCCATGCTTTCCAACCAGCGCTATTTCCCAATCTATGACGCTGAGGGTAAGCTGACTCGCGAGTTTATTGTGGTTTCTAATGCAGACCCATCTTGCGCCGAGCGCGTCATTGACGGCAACGAGCGCGTTGTTCGTGCTCGCCTCGACGACGCTAAGTTCTTCTTTGAGGAGGACTTGAAGCACACGCTAGATGAGTTTGCTCAGCGCCTTGAGACCGTTGTCTTTCAGGAGAAGCTTGGCACAGTTCTGCAGAAGACCCAGCGTATGGAGGCTCTTGCTGCAGAGATTGCGCTCGACGAGACATCCAGTCAGGAAGAGGCAGAGCTTGCTGCTCGCGCCGCTCATCTTGCTAAGGCAGACCTTGTCAGCCAGGCAGTTGTCGAGTTCACCAGTCAGCAGGGCGTTATGGGTGGCTACTACGCAGAGGCAGCTGGCGAGAAGAGCGATGTAGCTGCAGCTATTCGCGAGCACTATCGTCCTCGCTTTGCTGGCGACGAGCTCCCAAGTGGCCAGATTGGTCGCTTTGTAGCTATTGCTGACAAGCTTGATACCATCTGCGGCATCTTTGCTATCAACGAGCCACCAACCGGCTCTTCCGATCCTTACGCTGTCCGTCGTGCAGCAATTGGCGTCATTGCGCTGGTCCGTTCTACCTCCAACCTTGACCTTAAGAAGCTTATTGCAAGCTCTCTGGAGCTTTACCGCCAGCAGGGTCTTTCCTTTGACGAGTCTGTTCAGTCTCAGGTTGAGCAGTACTTTATTGGCCGCCTTGCATCTATTGCAAAGGACGAGAAGATCTCTGCAGATGCTATTGAGGCTGTTAGTGCAATTGGCGTTATCAATCCTGATGAGTTCCTTCAGCGTGCTCGCGCACTTGATGAAGCACGTCAGAATGAGCCTGAGCTCTTTGAGGACCTTGCTACTGCTTATGCACGTGCAGCTCACCTCAGTGACGCTTCTCTTGGCGTAGAAGTTGATACAGAGCTTCTCACTGAGCCAGAGATGTCATTGCTCGCTGCTTGCGAAGAGGGCCAGAAGCAAGTGGCTTCCGCTCTTGCTGGTGCAGACTATGCCGCTGCTGTTTCTGCGCTGTCTCAGCTGCGTGAGCCAATTGATATTTTCTTCGACAAAGTACTTGTCATGGACGAAAATGATACCGTTCGCCGAAATCGTTTGCGTCTTTTGAACAAATTTGCCCAGGTATTTAGTAATGTCGCCGATATTAGTGTGCTTTCTCGCAAGAAGTAGGGTACGCTTAGATTGATAAATGTTTGTATCTTTCTGAATACTTGACTGAAAGGGTTACAGCATGAGCACACTTGATATCGATAACAACTCTCTTGGTGATGGTCTGCCTATCGTCTATGTTTTGTCAGACTCTCGTGGAGAGACCGGTGCCGCAGTAGTTAAGGCTGCTGCTGCTCAGTTTGGCGATGAATCCGTAGAGATTGTAAGGGTTCCAAACATTCATAGTGTTGATGATGTTCGTGCATACTTCAACGAGCATGAAGATGAGAATCGCCCTCGTGCAGTCTTCCACACCTTTGCAGATGGCTCTCTCAGAAGAGAGATTCGTCGTGAGCTTGATCAGCGCCTCATCCCATCAATCGATCTTCTGGGACCAGCGGTAAACGTTATTTCTACGCTTACCGGCGAAGAGCCAAGCCACGCAATTGGCGCATTCTTTGAGGGAGTTACTCGCTAAGAGAGTGCTGACGCCTCAAAATATCAAAAAGTTAAATGAGCATCCATTTTGGGTGCTCATTTTCTTTATGGAGAATTTCACAATTTGCAATCATAAGTTTGTAAATAATTCTGTGAACGGTCGATATTGACCGCTCACCGTTATTTAGTTCAGATGAATCGCGTAGGTTGGTAACATACTATGAATGTGAGGACAGACCAACTTTGTTTGGTTTGATGTCTTTACGTTCAATCGTGTTGGTGCACGCTTTGCGTGTGACAGTTTGAGAGTTTGGAGTGTTATGTCCGAGAAGCACGTTTACAGCTTCGGAAAGGACCACGCCGGTAACGATGTTACTGAGGTCGCTGGCGCATCCGTAGAAGAGGCAAAGTGGATTGTTGGTGGCAAGGGCGCAAACCTTGCAGAGATGTCTAAGATTGGCCTGCCTGTACCTCCAGGATTCTCAATTACTTGCCAAACTTGCGTTGCTTATTCCAACAACGGCAACGTCTGGCCTGAGGGCGTCACTGATGAGATTGACGCAGCTATGGCTACCCTTGAGGAGCGCATGGGCAAGAAGCTCGGCGATGCAGAAGATCCGCTGCTTGTCTCCGTCCGTTCCGGTGCTCCATTCTCCATGCCTGGCATGATGGACACTGTTCTTAACCTTGGTCTTAACGATGAGTCCGTTCAGGGCCTCATTAAGCAGACTGGTAACGAGCGCTTTGCTTGGGACTCTTACCGTCGTTTTGTTCAGATGTTCTCTGGCGTTGTTATGGGCGTTTCTGGACAGCTCTTTGAGGATGCAATTGCTGCTAAGAAGGCCGAGAAGGGCGTTAAGCTTGATACAGAGCTGGACGCAAATGACCTTCGTGACCTTGTAACTTGGTTCAAGGGCATCTTTGCTGCAAACGTTGACGTTAAGGAGCACCCAGAGGTCTCCAAGAACGGCTACGCTGTCTTCCCATCTGATCCTTATCTTCAGCTCCGCCTTGCTGAGCAGGCAGTCTTTGGTTCTTGGATGAACGACCGCGCAATCCTTTACCGCAAGCAGAACAAGATTCCTGATGAGCTTGGTACTGCAGTTAACGTTCAGGTCATGGTCTTTGGTAACAAGGGTGAGACTTCTGCAACTGGCGTTGCATTTACTCGTAACCCTGCAGATGGTACTAACGAGCGCTACGGCGACTTCCTGATCAACGCTCAGGGCGAGGATGTTGTTGCTGGTATTCGTAACACAGAGCCTATTGCAGACCTCGTTAAGGTTCCTGCACTTAAGGAGGCAGGCGAGGAGCTCTTCCACGTCTTTGAGATTCTTGAGGATCACTACGCAGACATGATGGACATCGAGTTCACCATTGAGAATGGTAAGCTCTGGATGCTTCAGACTCGTGTTGGTAAGCGTACTGCTCTCTCTGCACTTAAGGTTGCAATTCAGATGTACGAAGAGGGCCGTATTACTAAGGAGCAGGCTGTTTCTCGTGTTGCTCCTGAGCAGCTCGATCAGCTTCTGCACCCACAGTTTGATCCTAACGCTGAGTATGAGACCATTGCTAAGGGTCTTAACGCTTCTCCTGGTGCAGCTGTTGGTGCTGCAGTCTTCTCTTCTGCAGACGCTGAGGCTTTTGCAGAGGCAGGCAAGCCTTGTATTCTTGTCCGTTGGGAGACCACTCCAGATGACCTCCACGGCATGGTTGCTGCAGAGGGCATCCTAACTTCCCACGGTGGCAAGACCAGCCACGCAGCTGTTATTGCTCGTGGTATGGGCGCTCCTTGCGTCTGCGGTGTTGATACACTTCGCATTGACGCTGCTAACAAGCGCTTCACCGTTGCTGATTCCGGCCTTGTTGTTAACGAGGGCGATGTAATCTCCATCGACGGTACCACTGGTGACGTCATCCTTGGTGCTGTTGAGCTTGTTCAGCCAGAGCTTTCTGGTGACCTTCAGACCATCCTTGCATGGGCAGATGAGGTCCGCCTTGACGAGTCCCGTGGTCGCGTCATTGGCGTACGTGCAAACGCTGATAACCCAGCAGATGCTCAGACTTCCGTTGATAACGGCGCTGAGGCAATTGGTCTTGACCGTACTGAGCACATGTTCCTTGGTGAGCGTAAGCACCTCATTCAGGACTTTATCCTTGCAGACTCTGAGGATGTTAAGCAGCTTGCTATTGAGCAGCTTGGCCGTGCTCAGAAGGGTGACTTCCTTGGTATGTTCAAGGTAATGGACGGCAAAGACGTTGTTGTCCGTCTTCTTGACCCACCACTGCATGAGTTCCTTGATTCCCCACGTGAGCTTGACGTTGAGATTGCTCATGATGAGGAGCAGGGTAAGGACGCCGCTGCAAAGCGTGCTCTTCTCGCTAAGTTTGATGCCTTCCAGGAGGCAAACCCAATGCTCGGCCTCCGTGGCTGCCGCCTCGGCCTTGTCTACCCAGAGCTCAACGTTATGCAGGTCCGTGCTATCGCAAGCGCAGCTGCAGAGCTCAAGCGCGTTGGTCTTGACCCTCGTCCAGAGATCATGGTTCCTCTGGTTGGCTTCGAAGAGGAGCTCATCCAGGTCCGTGAAGAGGTTGAGGAGACCATCAAGCAGGTTGCGGATGAGTACGGTGTTGAGCTCAACATCCCAGTTGGTACCATGATCGAGCTCCCACGTGCAGCTATCATGTCTGAGGAGATTGCTAAGCACGCAGACTTCTTCTCCTTCGGTACTAACGACCTCACCCAGACTTGCCTTGGCTTCTCTCGTGACGACGTTGAGTCTGCATTCATGCCTCTCTATCTTGAGCGCAAGATTGTTAAGACCAACCCATTTGCAACCCTTGATAAGGGTGTCGCAGAGCTTGTCCGTATGGGCGTTGAGGGTGGCCGTAAGGGTAATCCTAACCTCACCATTGGTGTCTGCGGTGAGACTGGTGGCGATCCAGAGTCCATCCACATGTACTACAACCTTGGTCTTGACTATGTCTCCTGCTCACCATACCGTGTACCAATTGCACGTCTTGCTGCAGCACAGGCTAAGATTCAGGCTAACGGTGGTCCACAGAAGATTGCTACTAAGTAGGTTTTCTTCTAGACACACTGCAACAAACTCTAGAGGGCGGCTTCGGTCGCCCTCTTTTGCTAGATAGTAATATCCTGCTATTATGTGATAAAGATGCAGGTACAAGGAGGTTCTATGTTATCCATTAGACGAGAAGATCTTGAAGCTCGCGAGCATCAAATCTTATCTCCTGAAGCGGCTTTTTCTGATCAAAGTAAAGGTCGTGCGATTGCAGAGGAACCTGACCAGTACCGTACCTGTTATCAGTGTGATAGAGACCGTATTTTGCATAGCAAGAGCTTCAGAAGACTTGCTCACAAGACACAGGTTTTTCTCGCCCCAGAAGGGGACCACTATAGGACTCGTCTTATTCATACGCTTGAGGTTTCTCAGATTGCACGCTCAATTGCGCGTCCTCTTGGCTTAAACGAAGACCTGACTGAGGCAATTGCACTTGGACATGATTTAGGTCATACACCGTTTGGCCATATTGGCGAGAAGGCGCTTTCGCACGCCATTAGTCTGTATAGGGGAATGGACCCCGATGCTCCAGAAAATGAGTATATTTTTGCTCATAATCAGCAGAGTGCCCGCATTGTTGAGTATCTGGAGAAAGACGGTCAGGGTCTTAATCTTTCTCATGAGGTTATTGATGGTATTAGATGCCATTCAGGTAATCTACGTGCAGAAACAGCAGAAGGAAGAATTGTTGCCATTTCGGACCGCATTGCGTATGTAACGCACGATATTGATGACGCAAAACGAGCAGGACTTCTTTCGGAGGAGTATCTTCCAACTGAAGCTCGAGAGGTTCTTGGAAATAGCTCACCTGAGCGCATTGAAAACATGGTTCACGATATTGTCTCTGAGAGCTCTCGCGTAGGCGACATTAAAATGACCGACTCCATGTGGGGCGCCATGATGACCATGAGAGCATTCCTGTTTGCTAATCTGTACGCATCAGGAGACGCAAAATACGAAGAACCCAAGGCATATGACCTCATCATTGAGCTGTTTGATTACTTTGTTAACCATTTAGATGAGGTTCCTGCAGAATACAAGTGTCATGACTTTGATCATCCAGAAATCCAAGTAGCAGATTACGTGTCTGGTATGACCGATAGATATGCAACCAGAGTGTTTGAAGATCTTCGCCTGCCTCGTTCCTGGGGTAAAAGAAGATATGTAAAGTAAGTTTTATCCAAATTAGCCCTTGTACAGTGGAAAGTATTCACGTATACTTTCCGTCTGTGTGTTAACTATGTGTCGTTCGCAGGGGCGTCGGCACCTCTAGAGATGAGGAAACAATGGACTACATTCGCGCTATTGAGCGTCAGCAGATCCGCGAGGACATTCCTGAGGTCCGCGTTGGTGACAACGTAAAGGTTCACTATCGCATTGTCGAGGGTGACCGTACTCGTGAGCAGGTCTTCCAGGGCGACATCATTCGTCTTTCCGGCGAGGGTTCCCGTGAGACTTTTACCGTTCGTAAGATCAGCTTTGGCATTGGTGTTGAGCGTACTTTCCCACTTCACTCACCAAAAATTGCTAAGCTTGAGGTTCTTCGCCACGGTGTTGTTCACCGCGCTAAGCTCTACTTCCTGCGCGATCGTGTTGGTAAGGCTGCTCGTCTTCGCGAGAAGCGCTAATCAACTTCATATGCTCTTTAAAGCCGCCTCCGGGCGGCTTTTTTAGTACCATAGTCGTGTAGTTTGGAGAAAACATGGCTGATTCTGCTAAAGACATACTTGCTCGATTAAGCGATGCCCCAGAGGCTGAGGTTTACGAACTCATAGCTCGTTATAGCGAGGATCCCCGTAAACAGGTTATCAAGGCTCTAGAATCAGCTAAAAAGCGCATTGAAAAAGAACATGCCGAGAAGGCCCGTGTAGAAGAAATGTATCGCTTTCAGAAGGAGCTTTCTGGAGGCGGACTAGTTGTTGGTGTTGATGAGGTTGGTAGAGGCTCTGTAGCTGGTCCTTTAACGGTTTGTGCGGTATGTTTGCCAGAAGACCCCATCATCTATGGACTAAACGATTCCAAAAAATTAACCGCAACAAAACGAGAGATTTTAGCGGCACAAATTCAAGAAGTTGCTACAGCAATTGGCATTGCTCATATTTCACCGCAAAGAATTGATGAAGTTGGCATGGCACAGTGTTTAAGAGACGCTATGCTTCAGGCTGTCAAAAACACAGGTATTGAGCCTGACTGCGTCTTGATTGATGGAAATCCTATGCATATCCACCCCAAAGAAAAGACGCTTGTTAAGGGTGATGCACGCATTGCTTCTATTGCTGCCGCTTCAATTGTGGCAAAGGTAACAAGAGATGCTCTTATGGTGGCCTATGACGAGGAGTACCCCGGCTATCACCTGGCAGAATGTAAAGGATATGCCTCTGCTGAACACATTGAAGCTATTGGTGAGATGGGACTTTCTCCTATACATCGTGCGTCGTTTTGTGGAAACTTTGTTAAGACGCAAAGACTGTTTTAATACATCCAATTTAAGCTATCAGATTAACTTTCAGACGCAAACAGGGACCCGTTCATTCTAAGAGGATTGAACGGGCTTTTTCTTTAGCCGCAAGTCCGTAATATCAAATTTTTTACTTTCGTCAGAATCATTACGCTGTTTAAACAGACAGCAGTCAAGTTAGTGTCAAAGTGCTCCTGCAAACTGAACTCTCCCACAATGAAAGGAGAGTTATGTGCAAGAAAGACGCAAGCAAGTATCCAGGTTCTTTACCTAATGAGGTAGAGGAGAAACCCTCACTACAGGAGGAGCCAAAAGATCAGGACAAGGTTTCTGAAGAGGATGACGCACAGGAGGGAAGAATTCCGCTAGAAGAGATGTCTTCTCGCCAAATTGGTGAGAAAGGTGAGGAGATCGCTGCAAAATATCTCATCAAAAGAGGCTACAAAATTATCCAAACTAACTGGACGTGTCAGATTGGTGAGGTTGATATTGTTGCTCAAGATGGCGATAACGTTGTGCTTGTTGAGGTAAAGACAAGACGTATTTTGAACAAAGACGATAGCATCATGCCTGAGCTGGCTGTAAATAGGGCAAAGCAGGAAAAATACAGAACGCTTGCGCTTATGTATGCAGCGCTTCATCCAGCACTTACCTCTATTAGATTTGATGTTGTTGCTATTAATCTGGTAGCTCCAAGCACAGCAAGCCTAAGGCATTTAATTGGAGCATTTAGCTGGGACGAGCAATGAGTCAAGCAACCATCTGCGTTCATACCGCAACTCTTAGAGGAATTGAGGCAATACCCGTTGATGTAGAAGTAGGTATTTCAGGCGGCATACCTGGAATAACCATAGTAGGTATGCCTGATAGCTCCATTATGGAATCTCGTTCTCGTGTGCGCTGTTCACTAAAAGCTGCCGGATTTACCATTCCTCGATTGCTAGTAACAATCAATTTGACGCCTGCGGATATAAAGAAGACAGGCACTGGATTTGATTTGCCCATAGCCGTTGCTATTCTTGCAGCTACTGGACAGATTCCTCAAGAGATTGTGCATAACAGGCTGTTTGTTGGAGAACTCTCATTAAACGGCAAGATCTCTTCAGTGAGAGGTATGGCAGCGTATGCAATGCTTGCTAAGAAACTGGGAATGAAACTCATCTCCTCTTCAGATTGCAATTTGTTTGGTTATGACTGGAGTCACGTCATAGGAATTCAATCATTGCTCAACTTGAGTTTAAGAGATCAATCATTCTGTAAGCCATTGGTTCGGCGTAAGCATTCTGCTGAAACAGCAATGCTCAGCGAGAATTTAGACTTTGAAGAGGTGATTGACCAGGAATTAGTCAAGCGAGCAATTGTAATCGCAGCTACAGGAAACCTGGGGATGCTTATGATTGGCCCGCCAGGTGCAGGTAAAACCATGCTTGCTAAAAGAATTCCAACTATCCTCCCAGAGCTCTCTAAAGAAGAGCGCGATGAGGTATTGCTCATTCATTCTGTAGCGGGGTGTGAAACAGATTCTATTCAAGCAGGTATACGGCCCTTTAGGTCTCCTCATCATTCAGCTTCTGTAGCAGGCATGATTGGAGGTGGCAGACCTGTCATCCCAGGCGAAATTTCTCTTGCCCATAAAGGCGTGCTCTTTTTAGATGAGCTGCCCGAGTTTGCTTCTAATACGCTGCAGGTTTTACGTCAGCCAATCGAAGATGGATATGTACGTCTTGCGCGAGTGGATGGCATCTATAAGTTTCCTTCTCAGTTCCAGCTCATTGCTGCAGCTAACCCCTGTCCCTGCGGATACTTTGGAGATAAAACTCACACCTGCAAGTGCTCTCCAGGAAAGATTTCTACGTATCAATCAAAAATTGGAGGTCCTTTAATGGATCGAATAGATATTGTGTGTGATGTTGCCCGACCTTCTTCTGATCGAGTAATTCAAGGTGAGCTAGGACTCACTTCAGCAGGTATGCGCTCACTTGTTGTCTCTGGTAGAGACTTTGCTTCTTGGCGAGAAACCCGTGGAGTGGATGGCATTTCTCGCCAAAAGTACGTGGAGAGCTTTGATGAATCGGCATTGCAACTGCTTCATAGATTTGCTCGTGGACTTCATTTAGGAGGTAGAGCAATAACGCGTACCTGCAGGGTTGCAAGGACTATCGCAGATATTGCCCACCATGAAAAAGTGACAAAAGACGACGTATCTGAGGCGGTTGCCTATAGGTCTCGTTCTTTGGAGTAGCAATGGAGAGATGGGAGATTTCATCAGAAGATGAGGACTATCCAAAAGAATTGTTACTGCTCAACCATCCACCTGAAATTATCTATGGAATGGGGGATAGAAGCGTTTTGCAGCAACCTTGTATGTCTGTAATTGGGGCTCGTAGAGCTACCCCATACGGCATGGCAATTGCAGAAATGGCTGGCAGATGCGCCGCTGATAACAATATTTTGGTGGTATCTGGGGGAGCTCTTGGCTGCGACTACATGGCGGGTATGGCTTCTCTTAATGCTGGTGGAAAGACTGTTGTAGTGGCAGGCTGTGGTGCAGATGTGACATATCCAACTACTTCTGCAGAGCTTTTTGAAGCAGCGCGAGAAGGAAGGGGAGCAGTCATTTCTTTAGACAGGTGGGGAACGCCTCCTAGACGTTATGCCTTTCCTAGAAGAAATGCGGTTATTGCAGCATTAGGTAAAGTGCTCTTGGTAACGGAAGCAGGGCTTTGCTCAGGCACCATGAGTACTGCTGAGTTTGCTAACTCTCTTGGTAAAACTATTTATGCAATACCCGGGTCTATCTTTTCTCCTGCTTCTGCTGGTACGAATAGACTCATCTCTGAAGGGGCTCAAATTATTCCTGATGAGACATCGTTGGGCATTGCAATTTCATTAGATTTTGATTGCCTAGTTCAGGAACAATTGAAGCAAGATAAGAAGTTGACACCACTTCTATCTGCACTTATTGCTTCCCCTTCAAGACCAGAAGAGCTTGCATGGAGGCTATCAGAAAACGTACTTACCGTGTTAAATTCTCTTACTGATTATGAAGCTCGTGGAATGGTAAAAAGATTACCGGATGGAAGGTATACTCCTTCTAAAGAGTTTTATTTGGATTCGTAGTGTGTGATAGGTGAACAATGACACAAAAAGTTACTGTAGTTGGCGCTGGTTTAGCTGGAAGCGAATGTGCTTTACAGCTTGCTTCACGTGGTGTTTCTGTAGAGCTCATTGAGCAGCGCCCTGTTGTTTCTTCTCCAGCACACCACACAGATATGTTTGCTGAGCTGGTCTGCTCCAACTCTCTGAAGTCAACTAAGGAAGATTCTGCAGCTGGAATTTTAAAGTCTGAGCTTAAAAAGATGGGCAGTTTTCTGCTTCGTATAGCAGAAGAAAACTCTGTTCCCGCAGGCGGCGCTCTTGCGGTTAATAGAGAAGATTTTTCAAAGGCTGTTACTGAGCAGATCAGAAATCATCCAAACATCTCGGTAACTCATGCAGAGGTCACGGAGTTATCTGATGAGCCAACAGTTATTGCTGCAGGACCACTGTGCTCAGATAGCTTGTACGAAGCAATTTCTAAGCGTGTTGGAACTAACAGAATGTCGTTTTTTGATGCAGCAGCGCCTATTGTGTCTTATGAATCAATTGACCATTCAATTGCATTCTCTCAATCTCGTTATGAGGACTTGGGAATTGGCGATTACCTCAATTGCCCCATGAATAAAGAGGAATACGACACATTTGTTGATGAGTTACTTGCAGCTAAGCGTGTTATTGGTCACGATTTTGAGCAGTCTGATTTGTTCCAAGCTTGTCAGCCTATTGAGGAAGTGGCAAGAACAGGACATGATTCCATTAGATTTGGCGCTTTAAAGCCAGTAGGACTTATTGATCCTAGAACAGGTAAACGCCCTTGGGCAGCAGTTCAGCTTCGTGCGGAAAATGCAGCTAAGACAGCATTTAATCTGGTTGGTTTTCAGACAAATCTTACCTGGGGAGAGCAGAAACGCGTATTTACCCTCATTCCAGGGTTGGAAAACGCTGAGTTTGTTCGCTACGGCGTCATGCACAGAAACTCTTTTGTTGACTCTCCTCATGCGCTTGACGGCTCATTTGGAATTCCGGGAACTTCTACTATTCTCGCAGGTCAAATTACGGGTACAGAGGGCTATGTCGAGGCTATTGCTTCAGGGCTGCTTGCTGCACTAAACATGTATGCTCGTCTGTCGGACAAAGAGGAAGTCAGGCTTCCTTTGACCACTTCGTTTGGCTCTCTTGTGGGTTATGCAACAAACCCAAACACCAAAGATTATCAGCCCATGCATGTTAACTTTGGAATTTTTGAGCCACTGGACGAGCATATCAAAAGAAAAGACGAGCGCCGTCAGAAGATGGCAGAGCGCGCTCATAAAGACTTTGATGACTACATCTCTTCTCGTCAAGAACTTTTTGATTGCATGAAGTGTGATTAACGTGCCTATTTCAAAAGAGCAGGGTAGTCATGTTGAACAATTTATTGAGTATCTAAGTAAGGTCAGGAATCTTTCCGAGAATACCCTAAGGTCATATCAGACTGATCTTTTGGCATTTGAGCAGTGGTGTAGTAGGGAAGGTATTGCGGTAACTCGGGTTGATCACAGAAGCCTTCGTCTCTATTTGGCCTATCTCAAACAGGCTCAATATTCAGCAAAAACACTAAATAGGCATTTATCTGCGCTCCGTGGTTTTTACAAATGGATGCAGCGAGAAAAACTGATTGCCACAGACCCAGCTCTTTCATTGAGCAATCCTCGAGCGCCACGAAATCTTCCACATACTATGACTGATTCCGATGTAAATAGGCTTTTAGACTCATGTGATGTTTCAACCGCGGTAGGGCTTAGAGATAGAGCATTTCTTGAGTTTTTGTATGCAACAGGAGCTCGTATTTCTGAGGTGGCGTCTCTCAAGCTTGAACAGGTTGATTTGCAAAATGGAACAGTACGTCTCTTTGGTAAAGGCTCTAAAGAGCGAATTGTTCCTCTCTATGAATCAGCTATCGAGTGGCTTAAAAAGTACCTAAGTTCTTCTCGACCTACGCTTTTGTTGAAAGATAAAGCGGGTCGTGCACATTCGGCTCTTTTTATTTCCGTAAGAGGAAATACTATGAGCGCAGATTCTTTGCGCAAGGTTTTTTCATCGTATTTAACGGCTGCAGGACTAGACAGCTCACTCTCGCCGCATGCTATGAGACATACATACGCTACAGAACTTCTTGGTGGTGGAGCAGATCTTCGTGTTGTACAGGAACTTTTAGGTCATGAATCACTTTCAACTACACAGGTGTATACGCATTTGTCAGTTGACAGGCTCAAAGAAGCAGCAAAAGCAGCTCATCCAAGATCAAAATGAGCTGAGCGTTGTTGCGAAATATCTTGCGCAAAGAAGTTTGATGCATTTACGCAGTATTTGTAGAGGTTATGGTCTAAATTCTTTATAGACGTAGCCTTTGTTTTCCTGCTATACTTTCAAAAGTTGTGTAGAAGCACAACATGCTGTTACCAAACAGCACAAAATCGCACGTACGACTACTTGTTTGCCGTGGTGCCTAACGCTAAGCCAGGTGTTGGGTGGTTTTAACAAGGCTTGAACTCGTACGGAGGAACAACCAATGGAGGTAAAAATGGCTGCAAAGATTACTATTCAGACTCTTCTGGATGCTGGTTGCCACTATGGTCACCAGACTCGTCGTTGGAACCCTAAGATGAAGCCATATATCTTTGGTGAGCGCAACGGCATTTACATTCTTGACCTTAAGCAGACCATGCTTGGTGCAGATGCTGCTTACACTTTCCTGAAGAATGTTGCATCTAAGGGTGGCCGCGTTCTCTTCGTCGGCACCAAGAAGCAGGCTCAGGAGCCAATCGCTACTGAGGCAGCTCGTGCAAACATGCCTTACATCAACCAGCGTTGGCTTGGTGGTATGCTCACCAACTTTGTCACCATGCGTTCCCGCATCAAGCGCCTTGAGGAGCTTGAGGCAATGGTAGAGGATGGCCGTATGGCAACTCTTCCTAAGAAGGAGCAGGCTCTTAAGAACAAGGAGCTTCTGAAGCTTCAGCTTAACCTCGGTGGCGTCCGTGATATGACTTCTCTTCCACAGGCTCTCTTTGTTGTTGATTCCAAGCGTGAAGAGAACGCAATCCGTGAGGCAAACCGTCTTCACATCCCAGTTGTCTCCCTGCTTGACACCAACTCTGATCCAGATGTTGTTGATTACGGCATTCCTGCAAATGACGATGCTATTCGTTCCATTTCTCTTATGTGCCAGCTTGCTGCAGACGCAATTCTTGCAGGTAGCGGCAAGGAGCAGATTTCTGCTGAAGAGATGGGCGCTGAGTCCGAGACCCCAGCTGCTGAGTAACTCTTAGCAACGGGTTAAATAATTTAGTTATTCAGTAGATTTTTGGGAGGAAAACATGGCAGAAATTACCGCAGCACTTGTTAAGCAGCTTCGTGATATGACCAGCTCTCCTATGATGGAGTGCAAGAAGGCACTCGTCGAGGCTGAGGGCGATATTGAGAAGGCAGTAGATATTCTTCGTACTATGGGCGTTGCTAAGGCAGTTAAGCGTGCTGGTCGTGACACCAACGAGGGTACCATTGCTACCTTCATCAGCCCAGATGGCAAGACTGGCGCAATTCTTGAGCTTTCCTGTGAGACTGACTTTGTTGGTACTAACCCACAGTTCACCGGATTTGCTGGCGATCTTGCTGCAGTTGTTGTTGAGAGCAACCCAGCTGACGTTGAGGAGCTCAAGACTGCTAAGCTTGGCGACGAGACCGTTGACGAGGCAATCACCGATAAGATCCACAACATCGGCGAGAACATGCGCGTTCTTCGTTTCCAGCGTGTTGAGGCTGCAAACGGCGCACTTGCTAGCTACATCCACCTTGGTGGCAAGCTTGCTGACATTGTTACCTTTGAGTTCAACAAGCCAGAGACCGCTGAGTCTCAGGACTTCAAGAACTTTGCACACGACGTTGCAATGCAGGTAGCTGCAGCTGCTCCAGTTGCTGCTCGCCGTGAGGATGTTCCACAGGACATCGTTGATCACGAGCTCTCCATTTACAAGGCACAGGCAGCTGAGTCCGGCAAGCCTGAGGCTATTCAGGAGAAGATGGCCTATGGTCGTCTCGAGAAGTACTACAAGGAGTACGTCCTTACTGAGCAGGCATTTGTTAAGGACCCAGATATGACCATTTCTGAGTACGCAAAGCTGCTCTCCAAGAAGGTTGACGACGAGGTTAAGATTGTCAGCTTCGTACGTTTTGCTTTTGGTGAAGAGTAAGACTTTTTACTTCAATTATTTTGAGCCGGTTGTCTTCAACCGGCTCTTTTTTTACCGCGATTCCTGCAAAACTTACGGTGTCGTTTGTTAAAATTATTACAACTATGGCAAACGGAGAGAGCGAGGAAGCTTTGTCTTCAGCTAAATACAAAAGAGTACTTTTAAAGCTTTCTGGTGAAGCATTGATGGGTGAGCAATCCTTTGGCATTGACCCTTCAATCCCAGAAATGCTTGCTAAAGAAATTAAGCCTGTTTGGGAGTCTGGCGTTCAGGTTGCCATTGTTGTTGGCGGCGGAAACATCTTTAGAGGTGTTTCTCAGGCAGCAGCTGGCATGGATCGTGCCCAGGGCGATAATATGGGCATGCTTGCAACTGTAATCAACGCTCTCTCGCTGCAGGATTGTTTTGAGCGCAATGGCATGGATTGCCGTGTTATGAGCGCAATTTCCATGGCCCAGGTTGCAGAGCCTTATATTCGTCGTCGTGCTATTAGACACCTTGAGAAGGGCCGTATTGTTATCTTTGCGGCAGGTACTGGTAACCCTTACTTCACCACTGATACTGCTGCAGCTCTTCGTGCTTGCGAGATTGGTGCCGAGGCACTGATGAAGGCAACAAAGGTTGATGGCATTTACGACTGTGACCCTGTTACTCATGCAGATGCAGTTAAGTATGACACCGTCACTTACAAAGATGTTCTCGCCAAAGAACTTAAGGTTATGGACGCTGCAGCAATTGCGCTGTGCAAAGACAATAAGATGCCAATTCTTGTATTTGACATGCAGTCTGAAGGCGTTTTCATGAAGGCAATTTCCGGAGAAGAAGTCGGTACTACTGTCGTTGAGGAGGACTAATGAGCGTTCATTCTGATAAAGCTAAGCAGTCTATGGAGAAGTGCATCGAGGCACTTAAGAATAACTTTGGTCGTGTTCGTACTGGTCGCGCAAATCCACATGCGCTTGATCACATCAAGGTAGACTACTATGGTCAGCCAACCCCAATTTCTCAGCTTGCAGCTATCAAGGTTCCTGAGGCATCTATGCTGCTTGTTGAGCCATGGGATAAGACTGCTCTAAAGAGCATCGAGAAGGCCATTGAGACTTCTGACCTTGGTATTACTCCATCTAATGATGGCTCTGCTATCAGGCTTCCTTTCCCAATGCCAACCGAGGAGCGCCGTCGTGAGCTTGCTAAAGAGTGCTCGCAGATTGCTGAGGAAGCTCGCGTAGCTGTACGTAACGTCCGTCGTGACGTTAATGGCAAGATTGAGCGCGATGAGGAGCTGTCTGAGGACGATCAGAAGCGCGAGAAGAACGGTATTCAGAAGCTAACTGATACCTATATTGCACAAATTGAGTCTCTTCTTAAGACCAAGACTTCAGAAATCATGGAGATTTAAGTGCAGTTTGATACAGACAAGCTCGTCCAGTATTTCTCTGACGCACCAGAAGATATCAGTCTTTCTGATATCAATTTAGAAACTATTCCGTCTCACGTTTCCATCATTATGGATGGAAACGGTAGATGGGCTACGGCTCGTGGACTTGACAGAACCGAAGGTCATAAGGCCGGTGTTCTTTCTTTGCGTGAGGCTGTTACTACAAGTGTGCGCCTTGGATTGGATGTTTTGTCAGTTTACGCGTTCTCCACAGAAAACTGGAAACGTCCTCAGCGTGAGGTTGACTTGCTCATGCGTCTGTTTGCAGAGACGCTTCTTAAAGAACTTCCACTTTTCCACCAAGAAAACGTTAAGCTGCGTTTCTTTGGTGACCTTGAGGCTTTGCCAGAGAAGACCCGCAAGACCTTCCAGCGCGGACTTGATGAGACTGCACAAAACACTGGTATGACGTTTGCGCTTGCTGTTAACTATGGCTCTCGTGCAGAGCTAACCAGGGCAGCTGTTCTTCTCGCTCATCAAATTGCTGAGGGCACCGTGTCCGCTGACTCGGTGACTCCAGCAGATTTTGAGAAGAACCTCTATACGGCAGGTCTTCCTGATCCAGACCTGTTGATTCGTACGTCAGGAGAGCTGAGGCTTTCTAACTATTTGCTATGGCAGCTGGCTTACTCGGAGCTGTATGTCACGCAAACTTACTGGCCTGACTTCTCTAAGTGGGATTTTTTGCGCGCCATTAAGGACTATCAGGGTCGCGAAAGGCGATTCGGAGGAGTGAAATAGTGGTGGACAATACGCGCGATTCCAGAAGGCCTACCTCTAGGATTCCTGCTGATGCTCAGCCTAATCCTGAAGAAACAGGTAGCGTTGGAATTGATAGACAGATTGAAAAGCTGGAGATTCGTCGCTCACTTAAAGAGCTGCAACGAGCCGCTGGTAACCTTATGGGTCAGCGAGTTCGTGGCGTTACCGAGAAGCTTTTGACAAGGACTCTGTCTGGCGTAGTTTACGCAGCTATTGTGCTTGCTGCACTGTTTGTGGGCAAAGAAGCCACTATTGTTTTGATTGCTGGCATGGCATGGCTCTGCTGCTCTGAGTTCTTCCATATTTGCCGTATGGGCGGACGTATGCCAAACGAGCCTCTTGGCCTTGTCTTCTCGCTTGTTTTTCCCATAATTGCGTACTTTGGTCACGTCTTTCCGCTGGTATTTTCTCTGCTTTTGATTATTCTTTGCGGACTTTGGTATGTTTTAACACCGCGAGCAAACCTTGCAGACGTGGCGGTTACGGCCTTTGGACCGCTGTATACGTCGCTTTCACTTTCAACGGTAGTGCTTCTGAGGTCCACAGAGCCTAGTTTTTCTATTCCTTGGATCACGCTTGCCGTTATGCTCTCTGTGTGGGCTAACGATTCATTTGCGTATTTGTGTGGATCCAAATTTGGCAAACATAAACTGGCGCCGAGGATTTCTCCAAATAAGAGTTGGGAAGGCTTCTTTGGCGGTCTTCTTGGATCAATGCTGGTGTGGTTCTTGATTGCTGCGTTTGGCGCAATTAATATGAATCCACTGTTTGCGCTGCTCTTTGGCGTAACAGAAGGCATCTTCTCTGTTGTTGGAGACCTCTTTGAGTCTCGCATTAAGCGAGGAGTGGGCCTCAAGGATTCTGGTTCAATTATGCCTGGTCATGGTGGCCTACTTGATAGAACTGATTCGATGATTTTTGGAACTATGGCAGCGTTTCTTCTCTTCCAGCTTGCCGTGCTATTTAGCCAGGTCAAGCTACCTATTGCGCTGCCGTTTGGAGCATAGGTTTTGAGCATTTTTGAAGATACCGCGCCTCGTGCTGTAAGGCATGAGCCTCTGCGTGTTGCTGTCCTTGGAGCTTCGGGTTCTGTTGGTATGCAGACGCTTGATGTATGCCGTCATTTCCCGCAAAAGGTGGAGGTTGCAGCCCTTGCGGTGAGGTCGTCGGCTGAGTGTGCCGTGAAGGCAGCAGCTGAGTTCAACTGCAAATACGTTGCTTTTGCCGATGTAAGTGTCAAGGGCAACGCTCTTCTCGACAGCTTGCCTCAAGGCTGCAAAGCAAGCTTTGGCCCTGAGGCCGTTCAGGCGCTTGCTGAGCTGGATGAGGTTGACTGCGTAGTCAATGCAGTAGTGGGAGAGGCTGGCATTTACGCTGGTCTGGCCGCTGTGAAGGCTGGCAAAGTGCTGGCTTATGCTAACAAGGAGTCAATTGTTGTTGGCGGAGACCTTCTGATGCCTCTGGTTAAGCCCGGTCAGCTCATCCCCGTTGATTCTGAGCACAGCGCCATCTTCCAGTGCCTTATTGGCGAGAACCCCGCTGATATCCAGAGGATTTGGCTTACCTGCTCTGGTGGTCCGTTCTTCGGATATTCTCGCGAGCAGCTCAAACACGTTTCGGCCAACGACGCCTTGGCACATCCAACCTGGAAGATGGGCGCCAAGATTACCATCGATTGCGCCACGCTCATGAATAAGGGTCTTGAGCTCATTGAGGCTCATCACCTCTTTGACACTCCAATGGATAAGCTTGAGGTGTTGGTACATCGTCAGAGTCGCATTCACTCTATGGTTGAGTTTGTTGACGGCTCTGTTAAAGCGCAGCTCGGAGCCTCTGATATGAGGCTGCCTATCCAGTTTGCGCTGAGCTATCCACATCGTTGGCCTGCAATTGCAAAGCCGGTTAAGTGGCAAGAAACCACTCCTCTCACAGGCGATTATGCTGACGAGAAGACCTTTGGATGCCTAGCTCTTGCTCGTCATGCAGGAACTGTTGGAGGAACGCTTCCATGCATTATGAATGCAGCTAATGAAGTTGCTAACCATGCATTTAGACGAGGAAGATGTTCATTTCTTGATATTGAGCGCATTGTTGCTGAGACTATGAATGCCTCTGAAGTTCAAAGGGTAGAAGACCTTCAACAATTGACGCTTGTAGACGCAGAGGCACGAGCTTTAGCCCGTTCTTTTGTGGGATAGGAATTTTGTGAATTTGATAGCTATTCTTTCACCAATTTTTTGGGGACTCTTGGTCCTCTCACTCCTTGTATTTGTTCACGAGGCTGGTCATTACGGTATGGCTCGCCTGTGTGGCGTCCGTGTAACTGAGTTTTTCTTGGGCATGCCGTTCAAGTACAAGCTTTCTCATAAGAGCAAAAAATATGGTACTGAGGTTGGCGTGACTCCACTTCTTTTTGGTGGCTATACGCGCATCTGCGGTATGGAAGGCGAGCTCGATGAGTTGCTTCCACAAGCTCTGATGAGCGTTCAAGAAGCGGGTTCACTTGAGGTTGGCGTTCTTGCAGCAAAACTTAACTGTGAGGATGAGCGCGCCTACAATCTGCTGTACACCCTCGCAGACTGGGGTTCTATTGAGCTTGTCAAAGAGTCAGAGTCAGATGAGCTAGCGCACACCACGTTTCAGACGCTTGCGAGAGATGCTGAGCTTCGCTGTGAGTATGATCGCGGTCACAACTTTGAGCTTGAAGGCTCTACAGCAGCAGGGGAGCCTCGTGTTCCACAGATGTCCGCTGAGGATTTCTTTGCTCAAGAAAAGGCTCATACGTATGTTGGTGTAAATGTTCCTAAGCGCCTGCTCATGATTTTGGGAGGACCTTTGGTCAACATTGCGCTGGCCTTTGTGTTGGTGGTTGGCTCTTTGATGTTTGTTGGCATTCCTGCGGCTCAAAACAAAGCACAGCTTGGATCCGTTGAATCTGGATCTCTTGCTGCTATTTCAGGCCTTACTCCCGGAGACACCATTCTTACCTTTAACAAGGTAGAGGTACATACCTGGGAAGACCTTACTGCTGCTATCAAAGATGCAATGTCTGCCGGTGGCAAGGATATCCCTGTCACGTATGAGCGCAATGGCATTCAACTTGAAACTACCATTAAACCGGTTTTGCGTCCTGACGATAAAATTATCGGCGTGACACCTGTCATGACCACCTATCACTTCTCGTTTATTGACGCATCAGCTGCAGCTGTATCGTATGCCGCGCAGGTTGGTCAGTTTGCGCTCAGACTGCTCATCCCAACGCAGACCATGGAAGTTCTCAATCAGTCATCTTCTGTTGTAGGCATTTCTGTAATGGCATCAGAAGCTGCTGCAGAGGGTTTCTCGACCCTTATTATGCTGGTAGCAGCTATTTCCATGTCACTTGGATTCATGAATCTTTTACCTATTCCACCTCTTGACGGTGGAAAGATTCTGATTGAGGTAATTCAGGTGATTATTAGAAAGCCTCTGTCTATCAAGGTTCAAAACATTTTGTCGTACATCGGACTGGCATTTTTCCTGTTTGTCTTTGTTGTTGCACTGAGAAACGATATTCTTCATTTACTTTTTAGGTAGCTGATTTTATGTCTGAGATTGCTCGCACAAAAACTCATCCCGTCATGGTTGGATCTGTCCAGGTTGGCGGCGGCGCTCCCGTTTCCGTTCAGTCTATGTGCACCACTAAAACAGATGATCCAGATGCAACGCTCCTTCAGATCAAGGGACTTGCCGAGGCAGGGTGCGAGATTATCCGTGTGGCAATTCCAGACGCAAAGGCCCTCGATGGCTTTGAAGAGATTTGCAAATACTCGCCACTTCCTGTTGTTGCCGATATTCACTTTGACTATAAGCTGGCGCTTGAAGCCGCAAAGCGAGGTGCGGCAGCGCTCCGTATTAACCCAGGAAACATTGGCTCTATGGAGCGCGTTGATGCTGTTATTGAGGCAGCTAAAGAGGCTCATATTCCCATTAGAATTGGCGTTAACGCAGGCTCTCTTGCTAAAGAATTTGATACAAGACAAGATATGACCCTTGTCGAGAAACTCGTGGCATCGTCAAAGTCTTTTGTTGAGCACTTTTCTTCTCGCGGTTTTGACGACATTGTCTTGTCTGCAAAAGCTCACGATGTTCCCACTACGCTTGCGGTATATCGAGCGCTCTCCAAGGAGCTTCCACAGATTCCTCTGCATGTAGGCGTTACAGAAGCCGGCGCGTTAAGGCAGGGAACGGTAAAGAATTCTGCTGCGGTGGGCATTTTACTTGAGAGCGGTATTGGCGATACCATGCGTCTTTCTCTGACGGCCGATCCCGTAGAAGAAGTGCACGTAGCATGGGAACTTCTTGCAGCTCTTGGTATGCGTCGCATTAAACCAGAGCTGGTGAGTTGCCCCACCTGTGGCAGGTGTGGCGTTGACATGATTCCTATTGCAGAAGAAGTTACCAAACGCCTGGATGGCGTTCGTGCTCCAATTTCTGTAGCAGTCATGGGATGTGTTGTTAACGGTCCTGGTGAGGCTAGGGGCGTTGACCTTGGTGTAGCCTGTGGCAAAGGTCAAGCAGTGTTGTTTGAAAACGGCAATCCTATTAGAAAAGTTCCTGAAGATAAGATTGTTGATGAGTTATTCGCCGAAATTGAGAATCGTTTTGGCAAAAAATAAGTAAACTATACGTATTACTTCATATTGAAAGGAAACTACCTTGAAGCACTGGATGCGCATGTCTTCTTTGTATGCACCAACACTCAAAGAAGACCCAGCTGAGGCTGTACTTGCAAGTCACCGCCTGCTCCTTCGTGCTGGCATGATTAGAAAGACCGCTGCAGGTCTTTACTCTTATCTGCCACTTGCTTGGCGCTCTCTTTTAAAGATTGAGGCTATCATCCGGGATGAGATGGACGGTATTGGTGCTCAGGAGATTCTTGTTCCTATTATGACCCCCGCTGAGCTCTGGGAAGAGTCTGGTCGTTGGGATGTCTATGGTGATGAGCTCATGCGTATGCATGACCGCCATGATCGTCAGTTTGCTCTTGGCCCAACTCACGAGGAAACCTTCACAGACCTTATTAGAAATGAGCTCAAGAGCTATAAGCAGCTTCCTGTAACGCTCTATCAGATTCAGGATAAGTTCCGTGACGAGCGTCGTCCACGTTTTGGTCTTATGCGCGGCCGTGAGTTCATTATGAAAGACGGATATTCCTTCTCGGCAAATCAAGAGTCGCTGCAAGAGTGCTATGACCAGGAGAAGGTTGCTTACCAGAACGTTTGTGACCGCACTCGTCTTAAGGCTCTGCAGGTAGTTGCAGACTCTGGTCAGATTGGTGGAGACACCTCTGTTGAGTTTATGGCGCTGGCAGACGCTGGCGAAGCAAGCCTGGTCTACTGCGATTGCGGCTATGCTGCAGATACTGAGGCAGCTGCAGCAAAGATCAACGTAGAAGAGCGTGAGTCTGGCAAGATGTGTGAGATTCACACTCCTGGCATTGGCTCCATTGATGATGTTGCTGAGTTCCTTCACGTTTCACCAGCAGCAACTCGCAAGGCTCTTGCACTTGTTGACGGAAACGGTAAGCCAGTTGTGTGCTTTGTTCCAGGTACTCATGAGCTTAATGAGGTTAAAGCTGAGCACGTCTTTGGTGACTATCACATGATGACCGATGAAGAGCTTGAAGAGTATGGCCTCATCAAGGGCTTCATTGGACCTGTTGGTCTGCCTGAGGGCATTCGCGTTATTGGAGATCTCTCTCTTGAGGATACTCAGTGGTGGCTCTGCGGTGCTAACAAGGCAGACTATCACCTTGATCACGTTGAGCTTGGTCGTGACTTTGAGATTAACGAGTGGAAAGACCTTGTCACTTCTCAGGAGGGCGATATTTGTCCTGAGTGTGGTCTTCCTCTACATGCTGCTCGCGGTATTGAGGTTGGCCAGGTCTTCCAGCTTGGCACCAAGTACTCTTCGGCTCTTAACGCCACCTTCACCGATGAAAACGGCGAGGATAAGCCTCTGGTTATGGGCTGCTATGGCATTGGTGTTTCCAGGCTGCTTGCTGCTGTTGTTGAGCAATACAATGACGAGAAGGGCATCAAGTGGCCAGTCTCTGTTGCTCCTTATGAGGTTTCTGTTCTTTGCCTTTCTGACAAAGACCCAGAGATTTGGGACGCAGCAGGTGCTGTAGCTGACGCTTGCGTTGCTGCTGGTCTTGAGACTGTTGTTGATGATCGTGCAGAGCGTCCTGGCGTTAAGTTTGCAGATGCAGATCTTATCGGTTTCCCATGGCAGGTTATTGTGGGCAAGAAGGGCGTTGCAAACGGCATCGCAGAAGTCAAAGAGCGTGCTACCGGCGAGCGCTTTGAGGTTGCCCTTGATGAGGTTGCCTCTTGGTTGGCAGAGAAGATTCTTCCAGAGCGCGAGCTTTAAAATATACAACCAATTAGAAAATTGTCGATAAAAACAGAGCTTTGGTTTGCTATAGTATTTTCCGCACCACGTTCGGGGAATTAGCTCAGCTGGGAGAGCGCATGACTGGCAGTCATGAGGTCAGGGGTTCGATCCCCCTATTCTCCACCACGCATTCTGGCGGCGGCATCAGTCGCCGCTTTTTTCTTACGGGCTCATGGCGCAACGGTTAGCGCAGGGGACTCATAATCCCTGGGTTGGGGGTTCAAATCCCTCTGGGCCCACCAAACACACATGTGGCGAGAAACCCCTTTGGTTTTCTCGCCATTTCTTTTACCGAAACACTCTACCGTTTAATGATTCGATTACTTAATTTATATAAAAGACGGGTACAATAGCCAAAGTGATATTTGATAGATAGGGGATATATGACTCCTGAGACTCGCAAAATGAAGCTCTTTAGTCTGGCGCTTTTGATTGGCGGACTTTTAGGTCTTGTTAATGTTGCGGTTCTTGTAATTGGTGCTGGTCCATCAATTGATTCCGCTCTTCTTTTGCTTGCAAGTATGATCTCGCTTCTAACTGGTGGTTATGCAGCTAGAGAGGCTAATGTACCTAATAGAGCTGTTGCTGCCTATCCAATGATTTTTGGATCATGCGTTGTATTAGCTGCTATTGTTGTTGGACAGTTGGTGCTTAAACCATCTGTTACCTTGCAGTTTATTGAGCTATTTGCACTTTTGGCAATGGCCAGCGCTATTGCCCGAGGATCTCATAAAGTTAAAAAGTCTCTTGAGGCCAAGTAAATTATTTTGTTGACGTCGTTTTATTGTTCTAGCTCCTCTTGTGTACGTTTTTCTTTGTGAACTGACTTGTTGGGGGTTTGTATGGATCGTGGAACTAAGTTGATGATGGCGCTTTCCTCTATGCTTGGTGCGCTGGGCGTTGCCGGAATTGTCATCTTTGCCTTCTCAGTTGGCTATGGTCGTTTCTCTTCAAGCATGATTGTGCTTCTGCTGTGCAGCTTAATGGCAGTTTATTGCTGCTATATTCTGCAGAAATGCATCAGCTTGGCTAAAGACTTTGAGAAAACCCACGGCATTGTCCGTCTTGTTGCTGGTATTGAGCTTATTCTCTTTACCATTGAATGGGTTTTTGTATCGCAGCTTTCATCTCAGCCTATGGTAATTACGCCAATGATTCTTCAGCTTATCTTCCTGGGAATTATTCTTGTTCAGATGAATAAAGCTGTGTCTACGTATTCACCTTCAAAAAAGTCAAAAGCTAGAAATTAGCGTCATTGTTTGTTATTATTGCAAGTCGTTCGGGCGATTGGCTCAGGGGTAGAGCACTTCCTTCACACGGAAGGGGTCGCTGGTTCAAATCCAGCATCGCCCACCATAGAAATTTAAAGGCCTAGGTAACTGGGCCTTTTTTTGTTAGTACTTAGTTACAGTAATGACTAATATTTATTGCCAAGCACACATATTAGAGCTTCCCTTATATACTTGAGCTCTAGGAAAGGGGAGATGTATGACAGATTCAACTAACAATTCCAGCACTCTTAATCCAGTCGAGCAGTTTGATATGTATGTTGCTCACGTTGGCATTAACGCAAGCAATGCGGACGAGGCAGAAAAGATTGCCAACCTGTTTACCGCTCTTATGGGACTTCCAACTATTGAGCAGCCACCCTCATTTTTTGCAGGGACCCTGGTAGAGGTCATGAAACAAAATGGCCGAGGCACAAAGGGTCATATTGGCTTCCATGTTAACAATATTCCTGCTGCCGAGAAGTACTTTGCAGGTCGTGGCTTTGAAATCGATGAGTCATCTAGAAGGCTTAATTCAGATGGCAGTACGTTTTTGGTCTATTTCAAAGACGAGATTGCTGGCTTTGCTATTCATCTCACCATGGATAAATAAGCCAACTTCATTAAATTGATTTACGATTATTTGGCGAGAAGATCTTTCAAGTAGAAGAGCCTTCTCGCTTTTTTGTGTGTGGATGGATAGGGAATAGCTATTTATAGGTGATTCTTATTGTTGATGATATGAAAATTTAATAAATTGCAATTTAGAATGCAGTTTATATTCATTTTAATGATATTTTCTTTTATCATTTGATTTAGATATTTGTAATCCTTTATGGATTTGGAAGGTTTGAAGTGAAAAAGTTCAAGTATGTAATAGCGTCGATTTTAGTTGCACTATGCTGCGTAATTGTCATTGGAGTTCCAAAGTTTGCGCTTGCAGAAGCAGCAGTTCAAAATCAGCTCACGGTTAATGTTACTGATGACTATTATGGTAAACCTGTTGATGGCGTAACAATTACCGTGACTAATACAGTTACCGGTACCAACGCTGCAACTATGATTACTAACCAAAACGGTAGAGCTCAGACTAGCCTTGCTAACGGAAGTTATAAGGTTGAGCAGACAACGTTTAAAGCTGGATATGTTATTGATCACACAGCTAAAAACGTGACTTTCTCCGCTCCTGCTGGTAGTAATGGCGATCCTCAGACCATTAACTTTGAAAATGTCCATATTATGGGCCAGCTTTATGTTGGTGCCGAGAAGAAGATATCAGGTAGTATTTGGGATTCAAATGCTATTACTGATATTCAATTTGACATTGAAGATGAATTTGGAAATAGAATTGCCTCAAATGTTCCAGGTGGACAAAGCGTCACCGTACCAGTAACAGGAAGCTATACGCTTATTCCAAAAAATTATCCCACTCGTTATGCATATAATACCGATGCTGTAATGGTTGATTCGGTCTTTGCATGTTCTCCAACCAGCAATAATGGCATGGTTCCTCTACATGCTGTAACGTTCCCTTATGATTCAGATACTCGTCTCTTCGAGCAAACAACTCGCGCAACAATTAAACTCCCAACTAGAATTGGTAATATTGTTGTAAGAGTTGTTGACCAATACGGAAACCCTATTGCTGGCGCAACTTTAAAGGCAACTCCTGCTTATGAAATAACTCCTGGAATTCCATCACCAGCATGTCCTCCTTCTATGGGTGGATTTAATACACCTGATCCAGCCTATTTAACTGGTTCTAGCGCTCCTCGTGCTATGACTCAGGACCCGTCAGCTCCCGGTGTCCCTTATACTCAGACAGGTGAGTTGAATAGGGATTCTGATGACAATTATCTGCTCACAACTGGGCCTGATGGCACCGTAATTATTCCGGATTATCTTGTTGAGAGAGAATCTACTATTACTCAGCTGACCACTCTTGATGGCTACACTATCGATGACCCTAATCCTCAGGTTGGTGAGATTACTGGCTCTAACGAAACAACCACGGTTACTTTTGTAAATCGTAGGCCAGAGCCACCTGCTCCAGAGCCACAGCCAGAACCTCAGCCAGAACCTCAGCCAGAACCTCAGCCTGAGCCAACTCCTGAGCCTCAACCACAGACTCCGGAAAAGCCTAAGACTCCAAAGAAAAAGAAGGCTGTTCTTCCAGACACATCTGACATTTCTGGTGTCTCTTCTTTAATTGTTGGAATTGCAGGTACATTAAGCTCTTTCGCTGGTGTTTCAATGTATCTGAATAAGAAGCGTTTCTAAAACAATAGGATTTATTGAATCTGTTTCAAAATTTGTTAGAGCTTATCAAGTGAACAACCTGTGCATTTAGTAATTTGAAAATGTATGGGGAGTTCACTTGATTCTTATAAGGTGAGTACAGATTCCCTAAGTTTTGCCAGTAAAAATTTTGAAATAATTGTGTTTAGTCTTGGATATTATCTTTAATTTAATGTCTAATTCCCTTACTATAGATAGAAGTATTTACTAGTACGGTTCGGTTTTAAGGAATTGAATTGAAACGATATAAAAACATTGTCCTTGCTATTCTTGTTGCGTTGACGCTTGTTGTGTCAGTTATTACTCCAAGGATTGCACTTGCAGATTCCAATGAGATTAGTGCTCTTGCTGTTGATAAGTACACTCGCGAACCAATTGAGGGTGTACATGTTGTAATTTATCAAGGTGGTTCTACTATCGTGGCCGAGGGTGAAACGGGCCCTGATGGCTACTTTAGACCCTATACCCCACTTCCTGATGGCGCTTATAGAGTTGAACAAACCACTTATAAAGAAGGCTATGTTCCTCAGGTCGACTCTGTTTCTTACGTTTTTCAAGACGCTACATATGGTTTAGGTGAGGTGGTCGTTGCTGAACTGGAGAACCAGCCAATTTTAGGCAATATTATTGTTAAAGTCGTTGACACAGATGGCAATCCTATTGCCGGTGCAACTCTTAAGGCTACTGCCGCAAACGTTGCTGGACCTCGTATCCCAACACCTCCATTTACTCAGACCGGTGTTCTCACCATGGAGGCTGACGGAAGCTACTCTCTTACAACTGGTGCAGATGGCTCTGTTGTAATTCCTAACCTTATGGGTAACACTTCCACTACCATCACACAGCTCACCACCATTGATGGTTACCAGATTGATACTACGGTTCGTGTTGGTCAGATCACTGGTACAAATACCACTGCCACAGTAACTTTTGTTGATCCTCGTATTCCTGCTCCAACGCCTGCACCAGATCCAACACCTGCTCCAGAGCCACAGCCTGAGCCAACTCCAGCACCAGAACCTCAGCCAGAGACCCCAAAGGCTAAGAAGGTTAAGAAGTCCGTACTGCCAAATACAGGTGATAACGCTCTTACGCTTCCTCTAATCATTGGTGTTGCTGGCGCAACTATCGTTGTTGCTGCTGCAGCTCTCTTCCTTCATAAGAAGCGTCAATAAATCTTCACAAGCCTAGCTTCATTTACATAATTTTGCACGTAAATCAAGTGAATGACTTATACTTATCCAGTTCAGATATGTATGAGGAGTTCACTTGATTGCTCTTGCGGATAAGATTTCTAAGTCATTTGGCGGCAGAGTCCTTTATTCAAACGCAACACTTCAGCTCAATGCAGGTGAGCGTTGGGCGTTAGTTGGTCCTAATGGTGCGGGTAAGACTACGCTTCTAAAGATCATCATGGGCCTAGAGTCTGCTGATGAGGGAACTGTTACCTTTGCAAAAGACGCTACTCTTGGATACCTTGAGCAAGAGACAGAGCTCATGGGAGATAGAACTGCCCTCAACGAGGTTATCGAATCTGCCCACGAGATTAAACAGTGGGAAAGAAAGGTTAACGACCTTTCAATCAAAATTGCCGAAACTCCCGAAGGTGCAACGCTCAATAAGTATCTTGAAGACTACGCTCATGCTATGGAGCGTTTCGAGCGTCTTGGTGGCTATGAACTAGAGAGTAGAGCTCGCCAGATTCTTGCGGGACTGGGTTTTCCCGTTGAAGACTTCGATAAGCCAGCTAAAGAGTTTTCGGGCGGCTGGCAGATGCGTATCTCTTTGTCTAAGCTGCTTCTGCGCCGTCCTGATGTTCTTCTTCTTGACGAGCCTACTAACCACTTGGACTTGGAATCTGTCCAGTGGCTTGAGAGGTTTTTATCGTCATATGACGGTACGGTTTTGCTGGTAAGTCACGATCGCTCGTTCATGGATGCATGCGTAACGCACGTGGCGGCGCTTGAGAATCGTATGCTCGTAACCTATACCGGCAATTATTCCGGCTATCTTCATCAGCGAGAAGAAAATCTTGAGCAGCTCCGCGCTAAACGCGCAGCTCAAGAGCGTGACATTGCTCACATGGAGACCTTCATTGAGCGATTTAGGTATAAGCCTACCAAGGCAAAGCAGGTTCAAGAGCGCGTGGCAAAGGTCGAGAAGATCCGTGAAGAACTGGTAGTTCTTCCAGAGCAATCTCATCACATGCATTTTAGGTTCCCAGAACCTCCTCGTACCGGAGATACCGTCATCTCTCTTGAGGGCGTGGCTAAATCTTACGAGGATAACTTTGTCTACGACAACGTTGACCTTAAGCTGTATCGCGGAGATCATGTTGCGCTTGTTGGCCCTAACGGTGCAGGTAAATCTACTCTTATGAAGCTTATTGCCGGCAAGCTTAAGCCAGATGCGGGACAGATTAGCCTGGGTCAAAACGTCACTGAAGCCTATTATGCACAGCACCAGCTTGAAGAGCTCAATCCTGCAAATACGGTACTTGCAGAGCTTGATACGGTTGCTGCGGGCTGGACTACCTCTGAAGAGCGCAGATTGCTCGGAGCCTTTCTTTTCCATGGCGATGACGTTGAGAAACGCGTAAATGTGCTATCTGGTGGCGAGCGCGCTCGTCTCGCACTTGCTAAGATGCTGGTTTCTCCAGATCCACTGTTGCTTCTAGACGAGCCAACTAACCACTTGGACATTGATTCTGTTGACGTTCTAGAGAAGGCGCTTGTTGACTTCCCCGGAACCATCATCTTAATCAGTCACGATGAGCACCTGGTCAGAGCTGTTGCTAACAAGGTTGTGGACGTTCGCGACCACAAGGTTACAGTCTATGACGGTGACTACGATTACTTTCTCTTTAAGCTTGCAGAGCTCCAAGCAGCAGCTCAGGGGGAGACGTCGAGCAAGACGGTTTCCTCGTATGGAACTTCGGGTGCAAGAGCGGTTAAGAACGCTGGTCCAGAGGCAGGTCAAGCTGCAGGATCTTCTCGCAATGTGAAGACTAAGGAGCAGAGAAGAGCTGAGGCTGAGGAGCGCAATCGTAGAAGTCGTGCGCTCAGGGAGACCAAGAAGCGTCTGGACGAGGTTGAGGCAGCGCTGACTCCTGCGCATAAACGATACGATGAGCTCATGACGCTTATGGCCGACGAGGCGCTCTATAACGATCCTCAAAAATTTGATGAGTGTATGGCTGAATACCAGGCACTCTCCAAAAAGATTCCTGCTCTTGAGGCTGAATGGTTGGAGCTTTCAGAAAAAATGGAAGCAGACATTGACGAGTAGGTAGTTTTGCCAATCTTGGGTAAAATTGTCTTGTACCTACTGTCTTGTAACTAACGTCATGTTCTTGAGAGTCTTTGTTTGTACGTGCCTGTCTGCACGGTTTTTGCAGATGTTGAGATAAGGATTGTTGTGCCAACTGCTTTAACATCAGTTCCATCGCTTTTGACAACGCTTGCTGAATTTGCACTGGTAATCTTTGCCATTGTGGTTCACGAGGTTGCGCATGGCTTTGTGGCATACAAGTGCGGAGATCCTACCGCTAAAATGTCTGGCCGTTTGACGCTCAATCCACTGGCACACATTGACTTGTTCGGTACGGTTCTTTTGCCGTTTATGTTGGTATTGATGGGCGGCCCTAGCTTTGGTTACGCAAAGCCTGTTCCCTATAACCCCAACTACCTCAAAGATCGTCGCCGTGACGAGATTCTGGTAGCACTCGCAGGCCCAGCGTCTAACATTTTGCAGGCGTTTCTCGGCGCACTCTTATTGCGTTTGCTCAACGCGCTAGCTGTTGCATTTGGCGCGGCACTAAATCCGCTGGTAATGTACTACGTTTCTTCGCTGGTAATCTTCTACATTCAGATTAACGTAAGCCTGGCAGTCTTTAACATGTTGCCAATTCCGCCTTTGGACGGCTCTAAGCTGCTGTTGTATTTTCTTGGCGAGAAAAACCGTCAAAAGTTCTACGCCATTGAGCCTTACTGTATGATTGCTGTAGTGGGACTCATGTTCTTTGCGCCTGGCTTTTTCTCGTCCATTATTGGGGGCATTTCTAACGTCATTTTGAGCCTGCTTGCGAGAATCATCTAATGTCGTACAAAGTAAACACTGCAACATATTCTGGACCGTTTGACTTGCTGCTTCAGCTAGTAAGTAGGCAAAAAGTTGCCATCGGCTCTATTTCTATCTCTGAGGTTGCTGATCAGTACCTGGCAGAAGTGGACGCCATGGAAGAGCTTGACCTAGACGTTGCCAGTGACTTTGTCCTTGTTGCGTCAACGCTTTTGGACATGAAAGCTCATGCCTTGGTGCCTCAAGACGTTTCGCTCAAAAGCTCATACGATGAAGATGAGTATGATGACGAGCTTGACGGACTTTCTCCTGACGAGGCACGAGAAGTTCTTATTGCTCGCCTTATTGCCTATAAGCAGTTCAGAAATGCGGGTGCTGCGCTAGGTAGTCGTATGGAAGCAGAATCGTACATGTTCCCACGCTCAGTGGGCCCAGATCCTGATTTCTTGAACCTCATGCCAGACTATCTTGAGGGCATTACCCTCAGAAGCCTTGCTGTCATCTGTGCGGACATTGACTCAAAACGTGAGACATTCTTGCTTGAAGCAGAACATGTGGCGCCAAAAAGGCTCCCAGTAGCTCTGACGGTAGCTTCTGTGGACCGACTGACGCGCTCTAAGGGCAAAGTGACGTTCTCTGAGCTCTTAGACGGTCAAGATACGCCAGAAATTGTAGTTGCAAACTTTTTGGCTGTGCTTGAGCTCTTTAAGCGCGGTCTTGTTCGTGTTCGGCAGGATGTCATCTTTGGCGAGATTGAGATTGAGCACATAGAGGGCGCAGATTCATACCAGCTTGATGAGTCAGTTCTTTTGGAACTAGAAGAACTATCTGGTGATGAGCCAGACCTTGAAGGATTTAACCTATCTCAAAACGCACTCGATGATGTCCAGCAGACGCTTTTATCGCTAACCCAAACGCCCGATGAAGCACAGAAAGAGGCGGAATAACTTATGGCAGAAGAGCTTACCTATTTAGATTCCGAGTCGCTCAAAGGCGCACTAGAATCACTGCTTTTGGTTGCAACAGATGCAATCACCACGGCTGACTTTGCCAAGGTCACCAATGCAGCTCCTGCCGAGGTTGCCCAAGCGCTCAAAGAGCTTGCAGAGGAGTACACGCGCTGCAACAGGGGTTTTCAGCTCAGAGAGGTAGCTGGCGGTTGGCGTCTCTTTACGCACCCAGCCCACCATCAGCTGGTCAGCGATTTTGTGCTCTCCTGGGATACGCGCCGCCTTTCTCAGGCAGCGCTTGAGACGCTAGCGGTTATTGCTTATCACCAGCCCGTTACTCGTGAAGGCGTCCGTGCTATTCGAGGTGTTAACTCTGATGGCGTCATCTCTTCACTTCGCGAGAAGAACCTTGTGCGTGAAGTGGGTAAAGAGGCAGATAGGGGACAAGCCATTCTCTATGGCACAACAGCCCTTTTCTTGGAACGCTTTGGTCTCAAGTCTTTGCGAGAGTTGCCGCCGCTGGAAGATTTTGCCCCAGACGAGGAGTCTAAGCAGTTTATTCGCGAGAGACTCTCCGGCAGAAGCTTCACTTCAACGCTTGAAGAAGCCGCAGACGACATTGACGATGAACGCTCTCTTTTGGGAGACAGCTACGATACGCAAGAGGATGCATAAGCCGTGGCAGAAGAGCGTATTGTTCCCATGCGGCTGCAGCGCTTTTTGGCGCGCGCAGGAGTGGCTAGTCGCCGTGGCTCCGAGCGCCTGATGACCTCTGGTCGCGTCACGGTAAACGGCCAGGTAGTCACCGAGCTTGGTAGCAAGGTTGATCCGCTGGTAGATGTTGTAGCGGTTGACGGCATTGTCTGCTCAATTGCCGAGAAACCCGTCTATTTGATGCTCAACAAACCTGCAGGGTATCTGACTACTATGAAAGACCCTCAGGGTAGACCAACCATTGTGGACATGGTTCCCACTGACAGATACCCGGGACTTTTCCCTGTTGGACGTCTTGATATGGATACCACGGGTCTTTTGTTCTTTACTACCGATGGTCAGATGGCACAAGAGCTTTTGCATCCTTCAAAGCATGTATGGAAGCACTATGTTGCTCATGTTGTGGGGACACCTACAGAAGAGCAGCTTGATCGCTTGCGTGAGGGTATTGAACTTGAGGATGGTCCCGCAGCTCCTGCAGAGGTAGAAATTGTCTCTGATGATGCTAAGATGAAGGCACTTCTCGCCCCACAGGGTTTAGGAAAAACCGGTGGAGGACAGCCAAACTCCCTGGTCAGCGTAACTATTAGAGAAGGCAGAAAGCACCAGGTCAAAAAGATGCTTCTGGCCATTCACCATAGAGTTCTTGCACTCCACAGAGACACGTTTGGGCCGCTCCACCTTACAGGCGTTAAAGAAGGTGAGTGGAGACTTCTTACAGAAGAGGAAGTTGCCGCTCTGGAGTGCACTATTGGTAGAGAGCCTGGCGCTTCTCCCATCATGCCTTTACATGCCAGCAATAATTACTAGTCGCACAATTACTAAGCGCACGTCAAACATCTCAAACACGCCCAGAGAGGAGACATAATGCAGCCATTTGAAGTTCCAGCTCAGGTTCATCGCATTTTGTTTATGCGTCATCCAGAAAGCGTGGCTAATACACAGCGCTTTTTCAGCGGCAGAAGAGACGTTGAGCTTACCGAGCATGGCGTTGAACAGCGAGAGCACGCTGTTCGTGCACTTGTTGCATTTCATCCAGATAGAATTTGGACCTCTCCTTTATCTCGCTGCAAAGACATGGCCCAGATGGCTGCCACCGAGCTTGGTATTCCTTGTGAGGTAAAAGATGACCTTGCAGAGATGGATTTTGGCATTTTGGAGAGCAAACGTTTTGCTGATGCAGAAGAGATTTTAAAGCCCTATGGCCTTACGTTTCCTTGGGCCTCAGACATAAACGGCCATTCCATACCTGCTCCAGAGGCAGAGTCATACGAGCAGGTAAGAAGCAGATGTCGCACTATTCTTAACGAACTTTCCAGTCTTTCTGGACGCACTGTGTGTATTTCTCACGGCGGCTATTTGCGCTCTATGATGGCAGAGATTTTTGGCATCCCAGGAAGTTCAAGCTGGAATGTGCATCTTGCAAATGTCTCGTCAATCTTCTTTACTAGTACAGGCAGTTCTGATTTCAAGCTTGGTGGATTTAACCTTGATCCAGAAGAAGTTATTCGTCGTTCCACTGAGCCAAGTTTTTACGATTTTCGTGACATTTGGGGTGTCACCAAGGGGGATAAGTAATGATTGTTGCTATTGACGGCCCAGCAGGCTCCGGAAAGTCTACGGTAGCTCGCACCCTTTCTGATCGCCTGGATTTGATTTTCCTTGATACGGGTGCAATGTATCGCTCCGTAACCGTAGAATGCCTACGTCAGGGCATTGATATGACTGATACCGAGAAAATCATTCAGGTAGCACGCAGCATTAGCATCTCGTTTGGAAACTCTGTTAATGGTCAAACCGTCTTCGCTAACGGTACAAATGTCACCGCAGAGATTCGTACTCCCGAGGTAGATAGAAACGTTAGCGCTGTTGCAGCCATCCCTGAGGTCCGTGAGGCTATGGTCACGCTTCAGCGTCGCGCTGGCGAGAATGGCGATGTGGTTGCTGAAGGTCGTGACATTGGTACCGTGGTATTCCCAGAGGCCGATGTTAAGGTTTTCTTGACTGCAGACCCTGCTGCTCGAGCTCACCGCCGTGCTGTTCAGCGCCAGGGCGGAGATGCAGCCACCGGAAACGATGCCCAGGTAGACGCCAAGAGTGAGGAGAAGATCCTCGAAGACATCAAGGCTCGCGATAAGGCTGATTCTGAGCGTAAGGCAGCGCCACTTCGTGCAGCAGAAGACGCTCATCACATTGACTCTTCTGCGCTTTCTGTTGAAGAGGTTATTGCGGCTATTATTGCCCTGCATCCTGGACTCGGCAAAAGAGATGCACGCAACCACAGGTCTTCTCACCAGGGAAACGGATCAGAGAGCAGCTCTTCTGATGACGGGAAGTCTCACACGGAAGAGCCTAAGCGCTCCGAGAAAAAGTCTTCTATAACAACGGCATCTAAGCGTTTGCACCCTTTTGGCGGAAATTCGTTTGACGATTATTACGACACAGCGCTTGTTGACTTTCCAGCACCAGCTAAGTTTTTTAAGTGGCTGGCAGTAAGTGTGCTTGGACTGATTACCAAAATTTGGTTTAGATGGCGCTGGGATAACGACGAGCTGTTTGTGGGAGACAAGACCCCTCGCGTTCTTATCATGAACCATCCAACGTTTTTGGACCCTATTGTTACTGTTGTTCACCTCCTTGTTCACGGTATCCCCGTGAGAACCATCTACAAGAGTGAGTTCAACAAATTCAAACCGCTTCAGTGGGCGCTTTCTAGACTTGGCGGAATTCCAGTAGACCGCGGAACTGCCGATATGAAGGCAATTCGTCGTGCAACCACGGCACTTTCTAGGGGAGAGATGCTTCTTATCTACCCTGAGGGCACAAGGATCAGAAGCAATACAGAGCGTGGAGAAACTCACGGCGGTTTTGCTCTTATCGCCCAGCTTGCCAAGGTAGATGTCCAGCCACTGGCCATTATTGGCGCGCTTGATATTAAGAAAAAAGGTTCTCCTCTGGTTAAGCCTGTAAAGGTGTATCTTCGTGCAGGTCAGAAGGTTTCTTTTAATGATCTGACTTCTAAGAAGCGTAAAGATCAGGCAAAAGAGATGGAAGAAGTGGCCATGGAGCGGGTATACGAGCTAAGAGATGCAATGCTCAAAGAGCATCCTGGAAGGAATTAGTTCGTGCCTACTATCAAAATTGCCGATGAAGCTGGTGCTTGTTACGGTGTAGAAAGAGCTCTTCAGATGGTCCAGCAGGCCGTCAAAGATGCTCATGCACCTGTGCGCACGCTTGGTCCGCTTATTCATAATCCTCGCGTTGTTACGTCTCTTAAAGACCAGGGCGTAGAGGTAGTTGATTCCGCTTCTGAAGCTGCAGGAAGTGCGCTATTGTTGCGCACACATGGTGTAACTCCTCAAGAGGAGCAGATTGCCAAGGACGGATGTGTTGACGTACTAGATGCAACCTGTCCGTTTGTAAAGAAAGCTCACGGAGCCGCAGAACTTCTCGCCAAGCAGGGCTATGCCGTGTATGTGGTAGGAGAGTCTGGACATCCTGAGGTAGAAGCAACGCTCGCTCATGTGCCAGGTTCTTTGGCTATTGACACCGTGGAAGAAGTTGCCGCTCAGGCGGATGCCATGAGAGCTGCAAAGAAGGTTGGCCTCGTAGTACAGACCACCATGAGCGCCGCTAAGCTCTCTGAAGTAGTTAATGCGGTACTTCCGCTTGTTGACGAGCTTCGCGTCATGAATACTATCTGCGAGGCTACTGCGGGCCATCAGGACTCTTGTATGAGGCTTGCAAAAGAGTCTGATGTCATGATTATTATTGGCGGCAGGATCTCTGCAAATACCACTCGCTTAGCAGAGATTTCAAAGCTCTATTGCCCCGCAACCTATCACATTGAAGGCGCTGATGAGCTGCAAGCATCCTGGTTTGAAGGTGCTGAGCATATTGGTATTACTGCAGGGGCCTCAACCCCAGAAGCTCATATCAATGCAGTTAAATTAGCTATTGAGGAAATCGTAGGCGCCTAATATGGAACAGCGCGCAGACTACGGAAATACAAAATCTGGTGGACTTGGTGCGCTTATTGAGTCCGTTGAAGAGGGTAGTCCCGCGTGGAAGGCTGGCCTTGAGCCCGGCATGATTATCGAGAAGGTCAATGGCGTGGTGCCAAAAGATCTGATTGATTGGCGTTGGGAGGCCGACGGCTCAATCTGTGAGCTTGAGGTTTCTATTCCCGGCGATGATGAGCTCTATGAGTGTGTACTTGAGCGTGAATCCGGAGAAGACTGGGGCGTTGATTTTGTTGACGTTCTCTTTGACGGGATCAAGACCTGCGTAAACGCTTGTCAGTTCTGTTTTATGGCCATGTTGCCAGAAGATATGCGCCCTTCGCTTTCTATTAGAGACGACGATTATCGCCTGAGCTTCTTGCAGGGCAATTTTGTTACGCTCACTAACCTTACTGACGAGGATGTTGAGCGCATCATCTCTCACAAGCTTGAGCCCATGAACGTCTCGCTGCATGCAATCTCACCTGACGTCCGTCGCAATCTGATTGGCGCTCGTGCTGCTAGGGGCATTGAAGTACTTGAGAAACTCATGGACGCTGGTATTGAGATCCACGGCCAGATTGTTTTGTGCCCTAACATCAATGACGGTGAAGAGCTTGATAAAACGCTTGATTGGGTGGAGGCTCACCAGCAGATTACCTCGTTGGCCATTGTTCCCCTTGGCTATACCAAAGACTCCAAACGCTTTACGCATTCGTATTCTGATGATGTGGAGCTGTCCCGCTCTGTAGTCAAAATTGTTGAGCCCTACCAGGAGCGTGCACGTGCTTCTTTGGGCATTACGCGCTTCCAGCTCTCTGACGAGTTCTACGTAGACGCTCAGCTACCTATTCCGCCAGCGTACACCTACGACGGCTATCCGCAGTTCTATGACGGTATTGGTATGCTCAGAAGCTTCCTCGATGAGGCTGAAGAGGTCTGTAGCACTATGCGTACCGCTCTTGATGAAGCAGATACCTATCTTTCTGCTCGTTCTCGCAAGATTTTGCTGATTGTAGGAGAAGCTGCTCAGCAAACCATCCAGACCTTCTGTGATGACTGGTCGGCTGATGGCAACGTTTCTACTTTTGCCGTGCGCAACGATTTCTTTGGTGGAGACGTTAATGTCACAGGACTTATCTGCGCCGTTGATCTTCTCGCCCAGGTACCTGAAGACCTTACAGATGTTCTGGTAGTGCTCCCTGAGGTTATGTTTAACTTTGATAAAGTAACGCTTGACGGCATGTCACTGGCAGATTTAACTGCGCATCTAGAGGCTCGCGGCGCCAAAGTCATCATGTCAATTCCTGGTCCCACAAACATTGCTGAGTCATGTATTAAAGCGCTCAAAGAGTGGGATTAGCCACGTATTGCTGGTATTATTAAACCAACTGAATGAAAGGTGAGACATGGCTAAGCCCATTGTTGCTATTGTTGGACGCCCAAATGTTGGTAAGTCTACGCTGGTAAATAGAATTGCCGAGAAACGCGATGCAATCGTGCACGAATCTAGGGGAGTAACCCGAGACCGTTCGTATCACGACGCTGACTGGAATGGTCGTGAGTTTAAGCTCATTGATACCGGCGGTATTGAGTCAATTAAATCGCAGGATCGCTTTGCTCCACACATTCGTGAGCAGGCACTTCTTGCATGCGAAGAAGCAGACGTTATTGTCTTTGTGGTAGACGGCTCTACCGGCGTTACCGATGAAGACGAAGAGGTTGCGCGCATTGTCCGTAAGAGCGACAAGCCCGTGTTCTTGGTTGTCAACAAGAAAGATAACCCTGCTACAGAGCAGGATGGTCTTTGGGACTTCTATGCACTTGGTTGTGGAGAGCCTCTGCCTCTGTCTGCTTCACACGGTCACGGTACTGGTGACTTACTGGACGACATTGTCAATGCTTTCCCTGAGGCTGATGAAGAGCCAGAGGATGACGGTATTCTTAACCTTGCCATCATCGGCCGACCAAATGTAGGCAAATCTTCGCTGGCAAACCGCCTGGCTAACAAGAAACGCTCTATTGTTTCTGATGTTGCTGGTACTACGCGTGACGCTATTGACACCATGATTGAATGGAAGGGAACTCCCATTCGTCTTGTTGATACCGCCGGTATTCGCAAAAAGAGCCAGGTACACGAGGATGTTGAGTACTACAGTCTGGTCAGAGGCTTGCAGGCAATGGACCGCGCAGACGTTTGTCTTCTTGTTGTTGACGCCTCTGTTGGCGTAACCGAGCAGGACCAGAAACTTGCAAACATGGCCGTAGAGCGTGGATGTGCGCTGGTACTCCTGCTTAACAAGTGGGATCTTATTGATTCTGAGGCAAAGCGTGATGAGGTAGCAGTCTCTGTAGCAAAGCGCCTGGCCTTTGCACCTTGGATTGCTTCTATCAACGTTTCTGCACTTACTGGCCGCGCTATTGATAAGGTACTTGCCGCTGCTCTTTCGGCTGCAGAATCCCGCGCACTTCAGCTCAAGACTTCCGAGCTCAACGAACTTCTCGCCCAGATCAGAGAGGGTGGACACACGGTGTCTGACCGCGGTCGTCGTCTTAAGATTCAGTACGCCACACAGACAGGCTCCAAACCTCCTGTTATCTCGTTCTGGTGCAACGCCCCAGACCTTGTTGATGACAACTACGAGCGCTTTATTGAGAACAGGCTTCGCGAGAAGTTCTCTCTGGTTGGCACACCTATTCGATTGAAGTTCCGTAAGAAGGTTGAGTCTAACTAATGTCTGGCATTGTTGTTGCTCTAATTTTTGGACTTATTGCATTTGGTCTTGGCGGCATTCCATTTGGCCTGATTATTGCAAGTGTTATGGCTCATGAAGACATTCGCAAGCTTGGATCAGGAAATATTGGTACTACCAACGTTGCGCGAAACGCTGGTAAAGCCGCAGGTATTCTTACACTTCTTTGCGATGCAGGTAAGGGCATTGTCAGTGTCATGCTGGTTCGTTGGTTCTTAGGAACCCAGGAATTTACTCCTCTGGTCTCGGGAAATGATCACGCAGAGGCTGAGCTCATCATTTCTTTTGTGTATGCCTGCTGCGTTCTTGGTCATATTTTCTCGCCTTGGCTTCATTTCCATGGCGGTAAGGGAATTGCTGTTGGATTTGGCGGTGGTCTTGCAGTAAATCCACTTGCCGCTCTTCTTGCTCTTGCTGTGTTTATTACGCTTGCGGTACCAACAAAGTACGTGTCTCTTGGTTCTGTTGGTGCTGCAGTTGCTATCCCTGTGTTCTGTTTGCTTTTTGGTATGGACCCTGTGGCTACTATTCCAGTATTTGTGGTAGCTGCTACGGTTATTTGGGCACACCGCGAGAATATCAAAAGTCTTAATGCTGGTAACGAGCGTAAATTCTCATTCGGCGATAAGAAAAAGGACAAGTAATCATGAAAAAAGTTGCTGTTATTGGTTCGGGATCATGGGGTACCGCACTTTCAACACTTCTTGCTTCAACTTCTGATGAGGTAATTATCTGGTCCAGGGAGGCCGATGTTGCCGAGTCCATCAATAAAGAGCACGTCAACTGCAGACATCTTTCTGATTCTGAGCTTCCACACAATATTGTGTCTACCACTAGTGAGGCTGAGGCTCTCACCGGTGTAGATGCTGTTGTTATGGCTGCTCCTTCCGCGTTTTTGCGCTCTGTTTGTGCTGCTTGCGCACCATATCTTGATCCAGAGGTTGATGTTTTGATCCTCTCCAAGGGTATGGAAGCAGGTTCTCACAAGCTTATGCACGAAGTAGCTGCTGACGAGCTTGGAAACCCTGCAAGAATCGCCGTACTTTCCGGTCCAAACCACGCAGAAGAGGTCATTAAACAGGGAATTTCTGCTGCAGTTGTAGCATCTGAAGACGCCGAGGTTGCTAAGCGTTTCCAGACGTTGCTTTCTCGTCCGTACTTCAGGACCTACATTAGCTCTGACGTACGTGGTGTTGAGGCTTGTGCTGCAGCTAAAAACGTTGTTGCTATTGCCTGTGGTATTGCTGTTGGCTTAGGCAACGGTGACAATTCTCTTGCCGCACTTATGACACGCGGTCTTGCAGAGCTTGGCCGTGTGGTATGTGCCATTGGAGGAGACCCACTCACTTGCATGGGTCTTGCGGGTATGGGAGACCTTGTTGCAACCTGCACCTCTGAGCATTCTAGAAACAGAACATTTGGAGAAGCCCTGGTAAAAGGTAAGACGCTTCAGTCTTATCAAGAAGAAACAGGCATGGTTGTTGAAGGCGCACAGGCTGTTATTGGCCTCTATGAGCTTGGCCAGCAGATGAGCGTTGAGATGCCAATCACTTCAGCTGTTCACGCTGTTCTTTATGAGGGAGAGAGCCCAGAAGACATTACTTCTCGTTTGATTAATCGTCTTCCAAGTGAAGAATTTTATGGCATGACTCGATAGGAGAGTTTAATGAATAACGTCCTGGTTGCACCATCTGTTCTATCTGCAGATTTCTCTAAGCTTAAGAGCGAGCTTGATTCAATTGCAAACGCTGATTACATCCACTATGACGTGATGGATGGTCACTTTGTTCCTAATATCTCTTTTGGTCCAGATATTTTCTCGTACTGCAAAAAGTCTTCTGAGCTACCTATTGATGTCCATCTGATGGTTACTAATCCAGCTGAGATTGTGCCGCTATTCCTAGACCGTGGTGCTGACGTTGTCACCTTCCACTACGAGGCCGAGGTTCACGCTCATCGCCTTGTGCACCTTATCAAGGACTCCGGTGCTAAAGCTGGTATTTCACTTTGCCCAGGAACTCCTGTGAGCGTTCTTGAGGATCTTATTGAAGACCTTGATCTGGTGCTTATCATGACCGTTAACCCTGGCTTTGGTGGCCAAAAGTTTATTCCTCACTCAATTGAGAAGCTGAAGGCTCTTAAAGAGCTCTGCCGCAAACATAACGCTCATCCTCTGATTGAGGTTGATGGTGGTATTAGTGCAGCTAACGCAGCTGATGTTGTAGCCGCCGGTGCAGACATGCTTGTCGCAGGCAGCGCTGTATTTGGCCAGGAAGACCGAGCTGCAACTATCGAGGCAATCCGCGCTGCTGGCGAGTCCGCTCTCACTGTTCAGGGCTAAATTACAGCTCAATACATTATTTGAGCAACCATATACCTTTAGGATTAGACAAGCAGAAAACACGCTATGGATTACGTTTACCTAGACTATGCAGCTTCAGCACCAATGCGCCAAGAGGCGCTTGATGCCGAGAAAACCTATGAAGCTTCACCCATTGCAGGAGTGAACCCAAACTCTTTGCACTCGCTTGGTCGTCAAGCAGCGCGAGAGCTTGATGGAGCTCGTGGTGTTATTGCACGTGCGGTTGGCGGCAAATTTAGAGCTCCTGACGTGGTCTTTTGCTCCGGTGGTACCGAAGGTAATAACCTCTCTGTTCTTGGTATGGCAGAAGGTATTCGTAATAAGAATCACAAGCGCAACACGGTGGTTTTCTCGGCAATTGAACATGATTCTATTTTGGATCTTGCGCCTGTTCTTCGCGAGAAGGGCTTTGAGGTACGAATTGTTCAGCCTAACCGTCAGGGAAAGATTGAGGCTTCAGCCCTTGAGGGTCTTTTGGACCAGTCGGTTGCTCTTGTTTCCATAATGTATGCCAACAATGAGACTGGTGTTATTCAACCAGTTGTAGACCTTGCTCAAGCTGCGCATAAGGTGGGAGCGCTTTTCCACACTGACGCCGTTCAGGCGTTTGGTCGTATTCCTCTTGAGGTAGCAGACGTAGATGCCCTGACTGTTGCTGCTCATAAAATTGGTGGACCTCTGGGTATTGCCGCGGTGCTTATGCGTTCTAAGGTTCCCTTTAAGGCACAAAGTTACGGCGGGGGACAAGAGTCTGGCAGGCGTCATGGAACTCAGGACGTTCGGAGCGCAGTTGCGTTTGCCGCTGCGGCTCAGTGGTGTCAGGATAACCTAACTCAAACGCAGGAGAGCGTTTCTGCGCGCGCAAATAAGGTATACGAGACTCTGTGTACTTCTCCCAAGATTAAGCCAACTACAGAGGCTTACGCCGGCAAAGATCACATGCCTGGCACGGTAAGCATTATGGTTCCCTCAATGGATTCTGAGACGCTTATCTTAAAGCTTGACCAGGCAGGCTATGAAGTTTCAGCTGGTTCTGCGTGTTCTTCAGGCTCTCTTGACGCAAGCCACGTCCTCTCGGCCATGGGTATCTCTAGAAACGAGGCTTTGGGTAGCCTGCGCATAACCTTTGACGAGCGTGTTTCTGAGGCATACCTTGATACATTCTGTGCAACCTTGCTGCAGATTGTTGGATAAATTTTTCACATACTAATCTCTACAATAGTTATGTTTTGCGCCTGACATGTCCTCATATACGGTAGACTAGATGAGTAACCGTATATGAGGAGGCCCTATGAGTGAGTCTGTTAATTTGATGCAGCTCCAGGATATTGATTTGCAGCTGCTAAAACTCGCATCCAACTTGGCCTCAATGCCCCAGGTTCAAAAGATTAAAAACGCCCAACTTGCAGAGAAAAAGATTGCTTCTCAGCTTAAGCAGGTACTTGGCGTAAAAAAAGACGTAGAAATTGATATTTCTGACCTCAATGAGCAGCGCGCCCATTATGTTCTTAAGACAGAAGAGGTTTCTGCTGCCGTAGAAACTGCAACTAATCATCGTGCTCTTAGAGACTTTGACCAGCAGCTTTCTTCTTTGGCAAAGAATATCGAGAAGTGCGATTTTAAACTTGCAGCAAAAACAGAAGAGCTTGAGAAGTGTAAAAAGGCGTACCAAACTGCACAAGACTTACAGGTAAAGCTTATGAAAGAGCGTGAGAGCCTTTCTCAGTCCCTTGAGATTGATTCTGCGGCTCTTCGCGCAGAGATTGTTGAGCTCTCTAAATCTCGAGAAGAGCTTGCAGCTCAGATTTCTTCTGACACGCTTGAGCGCTATGAAGCTGCACGTAAACGTTTTAAGGGCCTGGCAGTTGAGCACCTTGTAGGAAACGTTCCAAGTGTCTGTCGCGTTAAACTGCAACCAAGTTCATTCCACGATCTTCAGCACAGCTCCGAGATTGCTGAGTGCCCTTATTGCCACAGGATGCTTATTACATCTACAGCGTTTGAAGAATAAAGGAATTTATCGCTATGTTGGATAAAACCGCTCAGTCCTCTGTATGCCTTGTGGTGTGCGGAGGAATTGCTGCATATAAAGCCTGCGAAGTACTCAGAGGCCTTCAAAAAGCTGACTGTGACGTTCGTGTTGTTATGACAGAAGATGCAGCTCAGTTTGTAGGAAAGACTACCTTTGAAGCATTAACGCATCATGAGGTAGTGCAGTCGCTCTACAACAATGCCGAGACTCCTGTTGCTCACGTTGACCTTGCTGATTGGGCAGATTGCATGGTAGTTGTACCAGCCACTGCCAATATCATGGCAAAGATGGCTCATGGCATTGCTGATGACGCTGCAAGTTCAACGCTTCTAGCAGCTCATACGCCAGTTCTTGTGGCCCCTGCCATGAATACGCATATGTGGAAAAATCCAGCCACTCAGACAAATGTCGCACTGCTTCGTCAACGCGGCATCCAGATGGTTATGCCTGAGTCAGGTCATCTTGCCTGCGGCTATACCGGAGACGGAAAGCTTGCTCTAGTACAGCAGATAGTAGACGCCGCACTGAAGATTCTTTCTGGTAATGACGCGGCGCCATCCAAGCAAGATCTTGCAGGTAAAAAGCTTCTTATTACCGCAGGACCAACGCACGAGAAGATCGATCCAGTTCGCTTTATTGCCAACTGTTCAACAGGAAAACTTGGCTATACCGTGGCTAAAGTTGCAGCTAATCGTGGAGCGGATGTCACCCTTATCTCTGGACCCACACACCTTGAGGCTCCTCAAGGTGTTACCGTGCAAAGAGTAGTATCTGCTGAAGATATGTATAAGGCTTGTGCAAGCGTCTTTGACGGTGTTGACGTCGCTATTTTGACGGCAGCTGTTGCCGACTACACCCCAGCTCATCCAGCAGATCATAAGCTCAAGAAATCATCAGAGTATCTTGAGTCTATTGACCTTAAAGAAACCACCGATATTCTCGCCAGCCTGTCAAAAGCCAAGAAAGACCAGGTTGTCGTAGGTTTTGCAGCTGAGACAGATAACCTTTTGGAGCATGCTCAGGCTAAACTTGAGCGTAAAGGTTGCTCCATGATTGTGGCAAACGATGTTTCTAGGTCAGATTCAACCTTTGGTTCAGATACAGACCGTGTGGCTTTTGTAACTCCTCAAGGTATAGAACAGCTTGAGACTTTGCCACTTGCTGATGTAGCTTCAGAGCTTTTGGACCGTGTGGTCAAGATGCTTGAGGAGCGTGCATAGCGTGTTACCAGAAGATCTTTTTATTGGATGCCATCTCTCGGCAAGTAAAGGCTGGGAGGCAATGGGTAAGGATGCTCTTTCTATTGGTGCAACTACCTTTGCTTTCTTTACTAGAAACCCTCGTGGTGGCAACGCTAAGGCTCTAGATGAGGCTGATGTTGCAAGGCTTAGGGAGCTTCTTGAGACTCATCACTTTGGACCTTTGGTTGCACATGCTCCCTACACTATGAACCTGTGCTCAGCAAAAGACGAGACCAGGGATTTTGCTCGTCGTGCGCTTACAGAAGATCTTGAGCGCATGGAGTATCTGCCTGGTAATTATTACAACTTCCATCCAGGTAGCCATGTGGGTCAAGGCTCTGACGTTGCAATTGAGCAAATCTCAGCAGCACTTAATGACTGTCTTTTTAAGGGCCAACACACTACGGTTCTTCTTGAAACGATGGCGGGCAAAGGTACAGAAGTTGGTAAAACGTTTGAAGAGATTGCTGCAATTCTAGATAAGGTAAACCACCCCGAGCTTATGGGAGTATGTCTTGATACCTGCCATGTTCATGATGGCGGCTATGAAATTGTAGAAAATCTTGATGCGGTTCTAGATACGTTTGACCAGATAATTGGCTTGAATAAGCTTAAAGCCTTGCATCTTAATGATTCTAAGAATCCCCTTGGAGCACATAAAGATAGACATGAGCAGATTGGCAAAGGCTTTATTGGCTTAGAGACGTTCCGCGCTGTGGTGACTAATCCGCGCGTCAACACGCTTCCTATGATTTTGGAGACTCCTCATTCTGAGCTTTCTGGTTGGGGAGAAGAAATTGCGTTACTTCGTTCTTTTTTGGGTGATAACTAGTGGGAATTCTGGTAGGTTGCGAACAAATCTCTATGGAATGGCCTGGTAAGAAGGTTCTTACCAACCAGACCATTGGCGTTAATGAGGGTGACCGTATTGGTGTTGTGGGCAAAAACGGCGATGGAAAATCAACCCTCTTAGATCTTATCGCCAAAAGAATTGAGCCTGATTCCGGAAACGTAATTTGGAGAAGTGGCATCCAAGTAGGCTATATGGGCCAAAGTGATTCACTTTCTGATACACAGACAGTTTGCAGTGCTGTTGTGGGAGACACGCCAGAGTACGAGTGGGCATCTGATGCTCGCATCCGCAAAATTATTGATGAGCTCATTGGAGATTTGGACTGGAACGGCCTGGTAGGAAAACTCTCCGGAGGTCAGCGTAGACGCTGCGACTTAGC
>CALHVU010000033.1 GCA_938036925.1 uncultured Atopobium sp. | reverse complement strand
TAAAGTAGTACGTACACGTTTTGAGATTGAGAAGCGTTCAGCTTTGGTCATTGGTCTCAGTGACGGTGCTCATACAGACATTTTACGTCGTAGCGCAGGGTTCAATAATGAGCAGGTGTTGACCAACTATTATCCTGACGGGAAGAAACTGAAGGATATGCTGGATGAGTTGCGTAAAGACCAGAAGCTGAAAGGAATAGAGAATCCCTTTTTCCGTAGGATTTTCCTGATTGATGATTTTACTGCCAGTGGAAAAAGTTTTATCCGCTTTGATGAAAGCGATAGAGAGTATCATGGTAAGTTGAAGAGGATCATTGATGAGCTATGTATTAAAGGTTATGTTGAAAAAGAACAGAAAATTGAGCATCTGAGCTATCTGCTGAACCCGGAGCAAAAGATACAGATAGATATTTTATTCTGTATAGCTACAGAAAAGGCAAGAACCAATATAAAGAGTAGCCTTGACGATTACTTGAAATCTGTCAATTGGCAGAACAAGGTGGAATTCAACATCCATATTGTGCAGATTCTTGAAGACAAACTGGCGATCGACATCAAGACGGACAAAGACTTGGTCAAGCTACTGAAGAAAGATGAGCACTTTGTGGAAGAGTGTGTTATCTCCAAAAGCTACAAGGTTGGCAAAAATGATAACCCCTGGTTGGGCTTTGATGAATGTGCCTTGCCTGTTGTTCTTGCTCACAATACGCCAAACAACTCACTGCCTATTATTTGGCAGGACGCTGAACGATTTCATGGATTATTCCCCCGTATTAGCCGTCATTGACCGTATGAATATTTATAAGAACCCATTTGCCATACGCGCCTCTGAGAGAATTGAAACTGATGAGATGTTCTTGGAGTTATTCTCGTCGGAGCCATTGACTCATCTGGAAGAAAAGCATGAGCAAGGAAAGCTATGGAACAATGTGACTACCATTCTTAGTTCGCCTGGTGCGGGAAAAACTACCTTGTTGCGTCTGTTTTCTTCTACAATCCTTCAGCGCATCACTGAGCGCAATACTGCTTATAAGAAGCTGAAAAAACTGGATGTAATAGATAGTGATCATATCAAGAAATGTGGTGTCTATCTACAGTTGGGTCGTGACTATGAATTTCTGGAAGATGATGTTCTGTTCAATGAAATTGAGCAGAAGAGGATATTTCTGTCCCTCCTCAATGCAAGGATTGTGCTGGCCACGTTGAAGAGTCTGATGTCTTTGGCTGGTATCAAATACACCCAATTAAATGAAATAACTTATATGCCAGAGGAGATTATACCCGAGTTTGGAGATTTCAAGGCAGAGTACACTGGAAAGGAACTGCTGGATTGGGCCGCAGAACAGGAACGTAAGATATGTGAGTTCCTTGACAGTTTTGTGATGCCTACCGAGGGTATTCAAGGCAGCAGTAAGTTATTTGCCTTGCAAGCCATGAAAGCTTCTTGGTTTACCCATAAAGGGGAGAAACTTTGTGAGGATTTTATCTTCCAGATAGATGATGGTCATAAACTCACAAAGAAGCAAAAGAAAATTATTCGTGATGAAACTGTTGAGGTGCGCCTCCCTGTTACGCTTTGGATAGCAGAACGTTTAGAGACTCTCTCAACGAGTGATATATTAAGTGATAAGAACATTAAGGACAGAGATGATCAGACCATACATCTGGAGAGTACTAAAAAAGGCATATTCAATCCAATGGTTAAAAATATTGCAACTTTGCGTAGCGCTTTCTCTGCGGATGGAATCATCCTTGCCAGTGCGCTTGCCAGTGACACAACAATTAATTATAAGGCGTTGTATAATGATGCAAGCAAGAGATATCTGACTCAATTGATAGAACTGCATAACTATGACAAATACACCGAGTGTGTTGCTGCCATAGAGGATCAAGACCCGTATGAGCGAGTGCTTAGTATAAGAGCCTTGCTGATGCATGCTGCCCGTCAAGGTACCAATGGGACGATGAACCTGTTTGGATATACAGCTCAGGAATTGGAATGGATGCTAAATCCGTTGATGCCATTGGTGAAAGAGGTAATCCCCGGTGAAATAAAGAAGTTGCCACAGTATTACGGCTTCTCTACACTTATGGATCTGGCCAGCCAAAATGTTGAACAATTCTTGGATTTGTCTGCCAAGATGTATGAACTGTTGGTGGCCAAGAAAATTTCAGACCCATCACACTATGTATTAACCGCAGAGGAACAAGACAAAATTGTAAGAGATTTTACACTTGCTCGTTTGGAGGACATCAAGCGACTGCCACGAGGTAACAGAATCTACGGTTTCCTGATGCATTTGATAGATTTCTGCTATG
>CALHVU010000032.1 GCA_938036925.1 uncultured Atopobium sp. | reverse complement strand
GTATCACGCCAATATTTCTTCTTGTAACTCTATAACTATACGCCAAGCCACGCCCACAAACAGCGCGAGTCCCAACCCCGCAAAACTTTTACGCAATGGCTGTTTGAACAGGAAAAATATTTGCTTTAAATCACTCGAATTCTGTACTTAGTACATACAAAATGGCGAGAAAAACCTCGTTACTCAAACTTCTAATGTATATCTGCAGAAGCAGCTTAAATAGACCGCAAGCTGCCCGTTTTGCACTATGAATTTTTTGTTAAGCTGAAATCTTAAATTTGTATATAGATAAAACCCTGTATAATTATTTCAACATGACCGGTTCCGCTATAGCTTTTGCATAGTCCAGGGCCGGTCCTACTTTTTATAAAGGTGATTATATGTCTGAAGCTCATCTAATAAAAAGTTTTAAAACCTATGCTGATCAGGTCTGTATATTAAAAGACCGAAGCATGATTATCGATGACCCTCAAATGGCAGAAACAATATTGTCCACCATCAACTACTACAGACTGAGTGGATATTGGTATCCTTTTATGGACAAAAAACATAGTAAGTTTATTCGAAAAATTTCATTTCAGGATATTCTTGAGTTGTACAACTACGACATGCGTCTCAGGATGTATTTATTCAATCAGTTATCAAAAATTGAAATTGCTTTTAGAACCTTAATTGGTCATGAATTAGGTAAGTGCGATGAGCAAATTTATCTAAAACCAAATTTATTGGGAAACCAAGCTCTAGTTAAAACCTATTACAATCAATGGAAAAAACGCTACGATGACGCTCTTTCCAGATCAACAGAAAAATTTGTTAAACACCATAAAAAACATTATGGTGGCATTCTCCCCATCTGGGCTGCCGTCGAGGTAATGGATTGGGGCATGTTGTCACACCTCTATCAAATGGCTCCTGAAAAAGCTCGAATCGCAATGTCTAAAAAATGTAACCTTACTTCAGCACAATTTGGATCATGGTTGAAAAGCCTAAATGTTGTCAGGAATTTGGCAGCACATCACGCCCGCATGTATAACCGTGTTTATGACATCAAGCCAAAGTTTCCTCAAAATGAGAAATGGAAACCGGTCGAAAAAAACAAAAACCATATCTTCGGTTTTATGATAATGATTGAAATGCTCATATCAGATTTCAATTTAGAGCATGGCGAGACAATGGAATCTATTCTACAAGCTTTTCCACAAAATGAAGCTGTTAGAAGTCATGTCATGGGGGTACCGTCTGATTGGACATCAATACGGGATGGTATTGTCTCTACTTAATGCCACAACAGAAAAAGGCAGCCCACCCAGAGCTGCCTTTTCCAAGTTCAACGTCCAAAAAAACTGCAATAACAACCAAACAACCCCGCTAGTCTCTAACAAATCCAAACGGGAATTCAGGTTTCACATAATCCAACAAGAAAAGCTCGTCTTCTGGGATACGTCCTACAACATTACGGGTTCCATCGTCCTCAAAATCTCTTAGAGCAACTTCGACTTCTCCCAGGTAATGAGACAGATTGTCATTCACTACTAATACGTCTCCGCGTTTAATATGACAATCTGCGCGCTCGCGAGCAGGAATTGAAGTGGAATACTCAAACATCCTAGGTACTGAAGAACGCAAATAGTACTCAGATGCATCGCCACGCGTTACGTGGTTGAACTGATACAAAACGTTCTTCTCGACCTCAGTTGCACCAGAATCAAATTCAACCTTGAACGTTACCTTAGTAGTATCAACAGCGGCTAATGCGGCAAGTTCCTCTTCAGAAGCAAAGCAATTGCCAATCATAATGTCGTCAATAGGGCCAGTTGCTAACAGGTGTCTTGCCTGCAAATCAATTGAACGAGTACGATCGTCTTCGCAGGTAGGAAGACCATCATAAACCGGCCATGGACCAAACGTGTTATCCTGCTGACTCGTCACAAATGCTGCCTGAGTTAAACCCATACCAAAATAATGCTCGGAGAATTCAATAAAGCGTTTCTCGCTCAAGCCAGAAAATCTCTGTGGATAAAAATTGTGACAAACGCACATATTGCGACGATATGCGCCACGCTCAATAAGTAGATCAAGCGACAGCATCTGGCTGGCGTTGAACTCAACCGCAATACCATAAGGATTTCTTGTCAGAGCAATGTCCTGGCGGTCTCCCAAATGCCCATCAAGACGAATAATATCTACGCCCATCTTGGCAAAAACAGAAATATCAGTTGCCGTTGCCCCTAAGTGCTGGAATACGCGCGGGTTGGTATCCACTGCAACAGTAAACCCATACCCATGAGCGCGGTCCATAAACTGTGAAAACTCAGCTACTGTCTCTTCTGGTGACTTATCCACAGAAAGTAAGCATGTGAAAATACGCGAGAAACCATAGCTACTTGCTAATGCCATGTAGGCATCATCGGCCTCGGGTGTTGAATGCTCTGGATAAAGAGAAATTCCAAGCCTATGCATCACTTCCTCCAATCAAGCATACAGACTGGTACCTGGCACAGCGTCTCAGCGTTGCACCAGGTACAGCTCAAATACAAAAGTTTTACAGCACTACAGAATCAAGATCGATAGAGTCAAAGTCTTCCAGCTCAGTAGAAGATTCCTCGGAAGCTGCGGCTTCTTCCTTCAGATATTCCTTATCCAACGTCTTGATGAAAGGCAGATAAATAAAGATTCCCAGAATAATCAAGAAGAGCTGCAGGACAGCACCTTGCCAACCACTCAACAGGAATCCAGAAACCAGAGGAGGAGTAGTCCAAGGAAGCATAACACCGTTGCACAGAGGTACTAAACCAAGATCCATGATGAAGTACGCAATAATGATGTTGACCACTGGAGTGAGGATAAAGGGGATCAACATAACAGGGTTAAGAACAATAGGAAGACCAAAGATAATGGGCTCATTGATACCAAAGATACCAGGAGCAACAGAAATCTTTGCCAAATCCTTAATACGCTTGGAATTGCAGAATAGAAGCATTGCAATTAGCAGAGAGAGCGTCGAACCGCCGCCGCCAAAAGTTGCAAAAAAGGTCTCGAATTCACGGTTAACAATGTTAGGAAGTGCTGCACCAGCAGCAAATGCAGCCTGATTTTCCAGCGAAAGTGCGGTAAGAATTGGTGTGTAAATTGAACCAGTAACGCTGGAGCCATGGATACCAATAAACCAGAATCCACTTGCCAAGACATAACTAAATGCCAATGCCCAAACAGTTCCACCAAGTGAAGTTAGAGGAGCCTGAAGAATTGCATAAATGAAGTTAAAGGCATTGCCCCATGGGGAAATGATAAAGACAATACCAACCAGCCATACGGCGGTAAATGCAACGGTCATAGGAATAAGAGCACTAAATGCACGGGCGACAGTAGGAGGAACGCCCTCTGGCATCTTAATGGTCCAGTCTTTTTTAATGATGTAGCCAAACACGCCTACTGCAAAAAATCCTACAATCATGGCAATAAAGACGCCTTTTGCACCCGTCCATGCAAGAGGAATACTGTCTACCAGGAATGGCTCTACGCCTTCTTCAGGTGAAAACTCAGTTACCTGAGGCATAAGGATGAACCAACCTACCAAAGAAACAATACCCGCTGACGCACGGTCTTTAATACCAATGTGCTCGGCAAAGTTATAGCCAATGTTAAAAGCAAGGAAGATTGCCATGAGCGAGACAGTACATGCGGAAGGAATAGCCAGCAGAGCAAACAGCGATTTATCTGGCTGAACCATCGTAGTCTTCAAAAAATCAATCCACGCAGGAATTGGGAAGTTGCGAAGCAAAGTAAACATAGAGCCAATAATCAGGATTGGCATGACCATTGCAAACGAATCTCGCATGGTCAAAAGGTATTTATTTTTACCAATCATTTCGGCCAGCGGCATAAGTCGCTTTTCAAATACATCCATCGTTTTCATAGAACCCTCCAAACTAAAACTCTCCCTTTTTTATAAAATCACAGATAAAACGTATAGCGAGAAACCCTATGCAGTAGAACCACGCTTAATCAAAGAAATGGCCATCTTAAGCACACGCTCGCCGTTCAAGTTGCCATAATCCGCTGACTCAATAACGCCAACAGGAATTTTTGCTCCGTATTTTGCGTTTACATCGTCAAAGCTAAAACGAACCTGGGGTCCCAGTAAAATGCAGTCAGGAGTGTCGTGCTCTACCTGGAAATCAATCGCGGTAGAAGAAAATGCTTCAACCTTTACTTGAATTCCATGGGCATCAGCAACCTCTTGCATCTTGTTTGCAAGCATACTTGTGGACATACCTGCACTACAAAACAAATCAATCTTTTTCATACCTACTTCCTTTCACTCTTCACTGCTCGTAGTTACTTGCTTACAAAGCTCAACAATTTGCACTGCCAAATCGTGTGTGGTAAGAGCACACATCAAATGATCTTGTCCGTGGACCATCAGCAGAGACAGTGGCTTGTTATCCTGTCCAATAATTTCCTGCTGAATCCGTTCCATCTGAAACTCATGCGCTCGATTTAACGATTCTGAACTCTGTTTCAACAACTCATCTGCCTGGTCAAACTTTCCTAAACGAGCGCACTTGATTGCTTGTATTGCATAGCTTTTTGCATCCCCACCATGCACAACCAAGTTGGTGACAATAGCCTCTACCTCTCTTTCATCCATTCCTATCCCCTCTTTCTCAAACCATCACCTGACGATGTAATCTGACCAACAAAAGTTGAAAAACTTTGATGCTTTACCAGTGAACAAATTGCCTCTTTATCCATAAGAAGGGACGCCATGTTCTTGTTAAATAAACGGGTCTTCTCGTCTTCTGAACAAGAAACTGAAATCAAAAACACAGCAGCTACGTCATGACCGTCCCAGTCAATTGGGTTGTCTAATAAGCCGACTGCTACACAAGTACGTTCAGATACCGGGCGCGAAGGATGCGGAAGTGCAACCAAGTTTCCAAAGGCAGTCATTGCTAAAGTTTCGCGGTCAAAAACAAGAGCTCTGAACTCATCTTCAGAAACAGAGATATTTGATTTCTCAATGTTGCATAATTGACTGACCAAAAAGTTAAGTACTTCTTCCTTACTTCTGTACGCAAGATGTGAGAAGAAAAGATGCTCGCTAAAGTGTTTAGCAAACTCCTCTTGTTCATCTCGACGAAGCAAGTCTTTAACTAACAAGTCTTTATTAATGTCATCGAGCAAGAACCCCGAATAACACACAGGAACTGGCAAAGGAGATTCAATCTCAACAGTAGAGAACACATAGTCAATATGTGAAAAATCAATCTGAGAAATCTGGCTCAAATTACACGTAGTAATTGACCCGATATAAGGTCCAAATTCCTCTTTGATACGAATTCCCAAAATCTTTGAAGTACCTAGACCTGTTGCGCATACACAAAGTACATTCTTTTTTGGCAGTTCAGTGCGCTTACGCTCCAAAGCTAATGCAAATGCCAGGGCCAGATAAGCTACTTCATGCTCACTGAGAGTTGCTTCGTACTCTTTGGCCAAGATTGTTGACGACTCCATGGCCATCAAGTAAGCCAAAGGCATTCGATACTGAATGTCAGTAAGCAGCGGATTTTCTATCTGCAGGTTATAGTGCAATCGAACGGAAAGTGGCACAATGTGTCTGGCTAAACTCATATGTAGTTCAAGATCATTCCTAAAATCAAATCTGAAACTACTCCATACCAAATCAATCATCTGACGCGTAACTGCAAATACGTCATCGGTAATTACTAGATTTGGAGACTCAGAGATATCTTTAAACATCTTCTTAGATGCCAAATGAATTGCAATATAAGCAACTTCTGTCTGAGGAAACTCAACATCAAACTCAGACGACAGGCAATTTACCAGCTTTTGTGCCACGCTATATTCATACGAGCACTGAATTCTCTTAAGCGAGTCTTCCTGTCCTACAACATAGCGCTGTTGCTTAATGCGATTAATTGCAACCACAACATGAATGACAAGATTTCTAATTGCAAAATCATTCAAGCTGACATCATGATGTTCAACACACTCAACTACCAGCTTTGTTACATCAGCAATAAGTTCATTATTTTCTACCGTGGCGTGACAACTGCCCGAATATTCTTCGTTTGTTACCATACTTGCCAGGCAGAGCCGCTTATTAAATTCAGTACCTTCAATCTGAATTCCATAATGCGATTTACGCACTATGCGCAGGTCAAATCTGGCGAGAAACTCTTCAGCTTGTTTTAGATCAATCGAAATAGTCTTACGAGAGACATAAAGAATCTCTGATAACTCGTCTACCGTAACCCAATCGCTTCGATTAAGCAGATCGTCCAATATATATGCCACGCGTTCATTAGAAGTCTGAGGTAGCTGATCTTCTTTATTAAGCCAGCAATCCAAGAGCTCAGGATTAAGAACTTCAAGATGATAGCCCTGACCCTTTATTGTTGTAATTTCCGCAGTACCTTCTAGTAATTCTTTTGCACGCTTGATATATGCACGCACGGTGCGCTCGGAGACGCATAAGGACTCAGACAGCGTTGATGTAGAAACATCTTCCTGTTTTGCCAAGCACGTTATGAGACGAACAAGTTTGTCATCCATGACGCACCCTCCTTATAGAAAATTATAAAAAGGGGCCCTGACGTTTCCATTTCCAATTCCGCCAACGGTAAAAGGAAATCAACTTCACATAACATTATTTAAATTTGTTATTAAAAACCTGGCGAGAAGATCGCTCCTCTCGCCAGGCGACTGACCTGTCAGTTCTTGCCGCAGCCCGCGAACACCGCAGCCGTCACCGCCTCCCGCGGCCCGCAACCCGAACGCACTACTTGTTTGTTAACCGCTCGATGAGCTTGTTGATCTCCCACTCGGTCATGCCTGCATCGGTCAGATACTTGCGAGCTCCGGCTGCGTAATCTGCGCCGTCGAGCGAACCGTACGTAGGCACCCCAGCAATGCAACGAGCAATGTCGTCGAACTTCACGTCAACAACGGCGTCGTAACGAGCCTTGTCGTCCTTCTCGTTAATGCCGTAATAGTTGTCGTAGGTAATCATGTAGTCGTCGCGCATCTCGTCGTAGGATGCGCCGCAAAGTGCCTCGAGAAGAGCGCAGACAAAGCCCGTACGATCCTTACCCTCGGTGCAGTGAATAAGGTAGGGCCCCTTATGCAGAATTATCTCGCGCAGACCCGCTGCCAGGCGATGAGCATATTGGCCACCACGATAATTGGCGTTGAGGTTAAGGGCCGCAACATTTCCTGCGTCGTACAAGCTCTGGTGCCACGTAATGTCGTAGTCCGCATTCTGGTAATAACCCTGAATCTCTTCGTTGGTGTCCGCGAGGTCCAAGATAAACTGCACGCCACACCTCTGGGCAAGATCTGCCGCGTAAGGTGCGCGATTGTTCTGATTATCAATAGGAGACGCCGAGCGATACATCACGCCCTCGGCAAGATTTCCACCCTTCATGGGACGGAAGTTGGCAAAGACCTCGTCACTTGCGTAGTCGGAGCGATTATTGGTGTACGTTGCATCCAGGGCCTTCTGAACTGTTGCGTACTTCTGCTTTTCGTGGAGCGTCACCGTAGCCGTATCTCCAGCCTTCAGACCAGCGGTTTCCCACAGAGGCTCGCCATTATTTACGCACACATAGACGTAAGGGTAGCCCGGATATGCAACAACCAGGGGCTCGTTGGTTTTGGTGTAATAGCCGTTGTAGTACGGAATATCGGTGAGCTTGTATCCGTTGCTAAACGTAACGTCCACGCTGTCGCCGTACTCAAAGCCCAGGTTATTAAACCCTTCGATAGTGATATCCAGGTAGCTGCCACCAAACTTGGGCTCGTGTATTGCCTCGATTTCCCCTGTTGTGATTGACGCCTGCGTTGCTTGCTGGGCAGGGTTGTTCTGCAGGAACGGAAATATGTTGCATCCTACCAGCGCAAACGAAAGCACCAACGTCATAAACACGCTCAAAGCCTTAGCAAGCTGTTTCTGTAACTTTTGCATTTCTCGCCCCGATTCTGCCAACACTGCGCGTCACACGATGCTGCGGTCAAAGGTCCTTGCGCGTCCAATGGCGCCGCAGGTCAAAAGACCGTGCTCACCCAATGGCAACGCTTGTCCAATGGTGCCGTACGTCCAAACCACACCACTTTGACTATACGACTGACGAGAAACCCCACCTGTTCAAACAGATGGGGTTCACATGAACAGTGTCGTTTTATCGGTAGGTGGAGAAGGGAGATGTACAATCACTTATCGCATACTCAGCTAAATGATTATTTAACTGATTTATCTTCTGCAATATACAATGAATTTATCAATCGATCCTCGGGTAAATGGGGAGCTCTATCCGATATCGTTGATTTAATAAAAGAACCCATAAGTTCTAGAACAAGGCCTGAATTACCTTATCTTCCAATTGATGTCATCCCAATGAAAAGAATTGGAATTGAGGGCTTTAGGCCATATGAAGAAGCTAAAAGCAGTCTACAGTTATTTAAGAAAGATGACATTGTCATTGGAGCAATGCGTGTTTATTTTCACCGTGTTATTTTGACACCTTGTAAAGGAATGACTCGTAATACATGTTTTGTTTTAAGGCCGAGGAACAAAAATCTTCGTGAGTTTGCTCTTCTGTCCTGTTTTCAAAACGAGACAATAGAATTTGCTAATTTGCATTCCAAGGGATCAACTATGCCTTATGCAGTTTGGAAAGGTTCATTTGAGAATTGTCCAGTCTTTATTCCAAATGAACACGATCTTGAAGTTTTTTCGATAAGAATGTCTCCCCTTATCGATAAGATAAGAGATATTTATAAAGAAAACAGTGTTCTTATAAACTTACGTAATGGCCTTTTATCTCAATTATTATCTGGAAAGATTGATTTATCGAAATTCAATTAATAAAGTCTATGACCAACAAATAAATGAATTATATAATAAGCTCAAATGAATGAATTACAAGTGGACATTTGGGAAGTGGTGCGTGTGAATTTTCCGACTAAAATTGACGGCACTTTACAAAGGCGATGCTTGGACATGATAAGGGCATTTGAATCAGAATCATTCATATCTTCACTTTCACTTGCACTTTCACTGCCGGATATTTGTGGCAATTATTTGTATTCAAATGACTCATCAAGAAATCGTTATTCAAAATGGTTTGATCAATTTGTTGCATTTAATTACATCGGACCTGATGGAATACCCTATTTTGATGGAGAGGATTGCTATCAGCTTAGATGCGTATTTTTGCATGAAGGCATGAATACTCCTCATGTTGAAAGAAAACGAACATTATACAATTTAATTCAATTTCGAATTTTTGATGACGGACCCTTAAACAATGTCGACCATTTTGAACAATTATGGACTAA
>CALHVU010000031.1 GCA_938036925.1 uncultured Atopobium sp. | reverse complement strand
CCATACGCATAAAAAGCCTCCCATTTCTTATGTCCAAGAAATGGGAGGCAGTTCAATTTTGAGGGCGGCTTTTTGTGTGGATGTGCGTGAGCGTGCGCACGCGTTCGTACATGCGAGCTCGGGCGCGCGCAAAGCGCCGTTCAAGCGCAAGAACGGCGCCCGAAGCGCAAAGAATGCACTTCACACGCCAGTTAGTGCATTTGAGTGACACGAGATCCCACATAAGAGATGCAACCGTTATTCTAAAGATGCCTTAAGGCAAGGAAGCAAGCGGACTACAATTCCGCTGCAGCAAGAAAACGAAACGTTAGGTCAAGTAAGTTGTTTGGAAGTGTCATGGAAATTCGTGTAGTTGAAGAAAAGGGTCGCGCGCAAATCGAAGTGACCATCTTGAGCGGCCCCGATGACCCGCGCGTTTCGGGAATTGTCCGTCAGCTCCAGATGGTTGACGGAAAGATGACTGGATACGTTTCCGGAACCATCAACAGGCGCGTCGTCCTTCTCGCGGATGTTGCATGGATTCAGACGGATGGCAGTGTGACACTGATTCACCTGGTAAACGGGGAGACTCTGGAAAGTTCTAGTCGCTTGACCGAGCTCGAGGACGCGCTCAAAGACACGGCGTTTGTGCGCACTTCTCGACAGGAACTGGTCAATTTGGATCAGGTTACGGGCATCAAACCCGCAGGTTCCGGCCGCATGTTGCTGTCGCTTGGCGAGAAACCCCTTGTTGCTTCAAGAAAGTACGCTGCGGAAATCAAACGACGTATCGGAATTGTGTAAGGGCCAGCGGATTTTCTCGCGCATCGCTCCCGGTGCCGAGCGCCAAACACCACTCGAACCACACTTTAACAGCAGTTTTATCCCAGAGAAGGGAACATCATGGAACGCAACGAATCACAAAACTGGCAAGGAATTGAGCGAGAGACTCAGCAAGAATTTGATGAGGGACTCAATAAAACAGTAGGTCAAATCATGTGCAAAGGTATTTCAGGTGGCGCGATATGCTTCACCGGCATCTCGCTTGTGTATGGCGTCATTGCGCTGGCAATCAATTATGGTGACAGGCAAAATAACATCACGCTCCTCACGTTGATTGCCGCTGGCGCTCTTTCGGGCATTTACCAGCAGATTTGGTTCAACTACCAGCCTCTGATCACCAAGCTTTGCTACCTTCAGAGATTTCTTGGCTTCAACGTTTGCCTGTTCCCAACGCTTGTGGCGATGGCGATCGTTGGCGGATGGGTTCCAAATATGGCACAGGCATGGATGTCATTTACCGCACTGTACCTGGTCATTCTGCTGGTTACAACCTTAGTCTTCAATGCTATTTTCAAGAAAGAGGAAGAGAAATATAAGGCTGCTTTCGAGAAGTATCAGGCATCTCGTCGCGCATAAAGTTTCAACTGATTCTGGATCGCGTAGCTGCGCCTGAGTTCTGCAAAGAATCGGTAGGTTTTGCCTGAAAACATAAAAGAATCGGTGGATTCTGCCTGATTTCTTCAAAGAATCTGTGTCCCAAACACAGATTCTTTGTACTTTTCAGGCTCAAAGGAGCCTTCGCCGAGCTATACACAAAAAGCTCGGTCTGTCGAGAAGACCGAGCTCTTGCGAGTCGTATTTGACCTGTACCTAGGCTGGGCTCGTGCCGGCAAGCGCCTATCGTTTCTTCAGAGCGTTCAGGATGCTGATGATGATGTGGTAGAGGAGCGCGGAAACAGGCCAGATAATCCAGGAACTTTTCCAGTCCTTGGTGATGAAGCTATAGCCCACGTACAGCAAGGTAATGGTGCCAAAATACGCCCTGGCAATTGGCCTGTACTTCAATGCTGCGGATTTGGAGTCTCTCTTGTTGCTTTTCTCGTCGTGGGAGAAATCGCCTTCCTGGAGAAGAACCCTATAGCCGTCCCTGAGAATTCCCGAGTAAACCAGCAGGTAAACGCCAAGAGAGACGAGAATTGCTGCCACGAAGAAACCAAGAGCAAAGGTGAGGCCAGTCCCATAGTACGAGGCAATAAGGAAGGGGATTGCGCTCAGGATGGTAAGGCAGACGCCGGCAGCCTGTTGCACGTATCGCAACGATTCTGTGGACTCGGCGCGCCTACGAACGGCAGCCTCGACACCATACTGGAGCTCGAGAGAGGCCTCCTTGAGCTGCTTAAACTTCGCGAGCTTCATGTCCTGGAGAATCAGCAGGCCAACGCCCGCAGCAATGAAGAGCATCATGATGCAAATGCCTGCGATACCCATCGCATCTGGAGAAATGTGCATCGGATCAAAGTAAAGCGCGTCTTCGCTGTATGTTGCAAGCGAGACAAGAAGCGCGGGCCCCAGGATAAAGAGGGTAATTGCACCTGCCGTGGGGCGAGAAGTTCGTGCGATTGCATCCAGGTATTCGGTGGCTGTGTCGAGAGAAACGCTGAGCTTCGGTGCCACAGTTTTGCTGGTAGATGCGTTGTCAGTGGAAGATTCGCCAACGGTGCCGCCGTCAGTGCTGTCCGTGGTGCTGCCTGCGGTGCTTGCGGCAGCGGGATCCGAAGGGCCACCCTGCCCCGAAGAGGCCGCATAATCAACAGCGATGGCAGTGGCTGGAAGCTCTTCAAGCTCGTCTTTGAGCAGGTAGTCTGTGGAAACGCCAAAGAGCTCGCTCATGGCCATGATCTTTTGAATATCAGGCATGGAAGCCATAGACTCCCATTTAGAAACTGACTGCCTCGAAACGCCAAGCCGTTGTGCAAGCTCTTCTTGTGACCAACCATTACGCTTTCTGAGGCTCATGATTTTCTCGCTCAGCAACATGACTGTCCTTTCTGTTGGTGATGTGGTGGGATTCACATGTGATGGCTATTACTCTAAAAATTGCCTTGATTGCACACCACCAAGTTGAGTTGGAAATTTGTCAACTCTGAGTTGCATAATAGTTTACCTGCAGAAATGTTATCAAATTTTGGAAAAAATAGTTTTAAAAGTCATTTAAAATTTTGTGCGTTCGCGGAATATGCCGATCGGACGCGACATTTGATCAGTATGTATATGATAGTATCTGCTCGCGGAGAAATTAAATAATCCATATCAGAAAGGAATGCGCTAAAAATTTTGTGCTTCTCGGCGTTGGACCCGGCGCATAAATTTTGGCGTAAAAGTCACATGAAGAATTTAAAGGTCTGTATCGCTTCATCTGCTCTTGCAGCCGCATTGGCACTTGCTCCAGCATCTGCGCTGGCAGAGGGCGCAACGCCTGCTCCTACAAGTACCACTGGTGCTACTGCTACTACTGGCATAACTCCTATTCCTGCACCAACCAGAGAGCAACTCACAGACCCAACAGTTAACCCATATGCTCCTAAGATGCATACTTCCTTCCTGATATCACTAACCCAATCCCAGAGGGATTTAGGGTAGGTAATGCTGACGGTGAGACCATCATTGATAACGGCGATGGCACTGTTACCGTTAAGGGCCACTGGGTTCCAGCAATGGAGTTTGACGAAGTCATCAGTGTTTAATTTGTTCGCATTCCTGGTACAACTCCTGATCCTGACCCAGCTCCTACACCTGATCCAGATCAAACTCCAGCCCCAACCCCTGATCCAGAGCCAGCTCCTGCTCCAACACCAGAGCCTACTCCTACGCCAAAGAAGAAGTCCATTCTTCCTC
>CALHVU010000030.1 GCA_938036925.1 uncultured Atopobium sp. | reverse complement strand
TCCTTGGTAGCCTAGCTCTTTATTAAATTCGTCCAAGTTTTGGGACGCAGTTCAAATGAGAGCGGCTTGAAGTTACCGTGCGCTATGCCTGCGAGCGTGTCGACCTCGCCGCAGCTTAGTTCTTAGCTGCGTGAAGCTTGAGAGTACCCAATGCAAAGAGAACCGCTGCGCCGCCTGCAACAGCAAACATCAGTGTGTTCTGCAGTGCGTCGTCACCAGTGTAAGGAGTACGAGACTTGCGAGGCTTAGGAACAACAGGGTTGGTGGTGGTATTGGTGTCTGTGTCGATAAGGCCATCGCTGACGTGAGCAGTGTTTACAACCGTAACGTCCTTCTCGCCCTTGTTGACCTTGACCTGGAAGGTAACGGTGAGTGTGTCACCCGAAGCAACGTTTTGTGTCCAGGTTACGGTGCGCGTAGCTGGGTCATAGGTGCCGCCGTTATCAGCGGAGCCATCAACGTAAGTTGTGTGCTCTGGGATGACATCGGTGATGGTGACATCGCGAGCGGTGTTGGTAGTGTTGGTATAGGTAACGGAGTAGGTAAGCACCTGACCAGCAGTTACCTTATTGCCATCGATGGAGTTGCCCTGATTGTCCAGAACATCCTTCTTTGGCTGAGGCAGGACTACCCAAACGCCAATGAAGTGAGCGTTCTTATGGTCAATAACCTCGGAATCGTGATCGTAACCGATGAATACCCAAGTTCCATCTGGAGTTTCAACACGAGTGACGCCGCCAAGTGGCTGATCAGGGGTAACGGTAGTGCCGTTAGGAATTCTGGTCTGCTTACCAGGAAGCAGGTCCAGGACCTCCTGAGGAAGCTCCCTGTTAGGAGTGCCGCTGACAAACTCATGGGTCTTCTCGTACAGAAGCTCAGTGGTTACCTTGTTGGAGTGAGCAACGTTTCCGTCGACAACCTGTGTGAGCTCGTTATCAATGTTGGAGCCGTCTGTCTCTACCTTGCTGTTTGTAACTGTCTTATAGGTAATAACAAACTTCTTGCCGCCATTTGCCTTTGTAAGCAGGTGGTCTTTGATGTCAACGGTAACCTTCTGACCGTCAACAGCAACGGTATAGTCAGTACCTTCGGTCAGGGTCTGGCCGTCAAAGCTTACGGTAAGGCTCTGGAAATCAAGGCGCTCGTCAAAGGTATCAACCATGCTCATCGACTTAATCTTGCCGATGGTGTCAATACCCTGCTTTGGCAGCGTAAAGGTGCCGGTATACGTAATGGTTTCTCCAGCCTTAGCAGGAGCCTGTTCTGGATCAACTGCCTTTACGGGAGCTGGAGTAATTGCCTCAGTGTACACACCAAAAAGGCTGCCGCTGGTAGCTGCACTGGTAGACTCAAACGTCATGCTGTTTGACTTGGACTTAACAGCAAAACCTGCAAGGTTCTTCTCCTGATCAGGACCAGAGGTACCACGAACAGGATTCCAGGTAATATTGTTGCCGCTTGTGCTCTCAACAAGAATGTTCCTGTTATTCATAACAATGCTATCGATGGTGCTATTGGCGTTAATGAGCGAGAAGGTCTCGTTTGCGCCAGTATCACCGACAACGTCAATATCGCTTGGCTGCATGACAAGCTTGAGGTCACAAGGGGTGCCATCGGTGTACTTAAGCTCTACTGTCACGTTTGCGCTGATTGCATAGGATCTGAACATATCGGCAGTGTAGCTGGGGTGATTTACGTCAATGTAGTCCATGATCTGGAAGGACTTAGTTCCCCAGTTCTCATCAACAGTCAGAAATGCAACATCAGTCTTATTTGGATTGTTGTAATCTGCGTTGGCATTCTTAAGGGTAAGGTCCAGCGAGTTAATGGTGACATAAACGTCAACGGACTTGCCGTCAACAGTGCCAGCATTAGAGAACTTCAGCGAGAGAGGCTGAGCATACTGCTGGTTGGAGCCATCCTTGGTTGGCTGAACAACAAAGGCAGTTGAAGGAAGATTGCCTGTGTCAGAAGCAGGAATCTCTATACGCTTAACGCCAGCTCCCTGTGAGAGAACAGTCATGTTGTTCCTGGTCAGCGTGAACTGGTAAATGTTGATCTGGGTAAGATCACTATCGTCTTTCTGGCGATCAAGTGCCTGAGCTGTGTTAATAGACATAAACAGGCATGCCAAAACCATGGTGAGAAAGACTGAGATTCTCTTAAGAAAACCTTTTTTCATGATGGCCCCTCAAAAAGATATGCATATTACAGCTACATTTTCTTACAAATTGAAAGTCAAAACTTATGAGAAATTAGTATTCACATAAAAAGTGAATTTGGCTGATAAATAGTACAGTTCACATGGACAGTACTGTTTTGAAAATAGTTCAAATTTTTGTATCCGCACCGCATCTGCTGCTTGCGAATATGAATTCAGGCCGTCGCACTTCAAGATGCCGCACCCAGCCCGCAGCTTCGGTCCGCGCGCCTCTGCTCACGCGCCTTAGTTTGCTCCGCCAGGGCGAGAAGGTCTACCAGCTTGGTGATTATCTGGCTCTTGAACTTTCTCTGTCTTGGAGCAAATCCACGCAACGGTATAGCCAACACAGCCGATAAACAGGCAGGTTATACCTAACATAAGCATTTTCTCGCCAACGCCAAAGTCAATCTCGTATTGAATTTTGAGCGCCAGCGGAGGATCCTGCAGAGGAAGTCCGGCCTTAGCAAACAGGTAATATGCGCCCATGAGTGCACTTAAAATACCTGAAATTAAAAATCCCTGTGAAAGGTTTTTGATTACTTGAGCTGCTTTGTTCATGGCGCATCATCTCCTTATGTGGCTATAGTAAAGCAAAATGGCGAGAAACCCAAAAAAGAGAGCCGGCGGATGAACTGCCTCCCATTTCTTGGACACGAGAAATGGGAGTCAGTTCAAAACACAC
>CALHVU010000029.1 GCA_938036925.1 uncultured Atopobium sp. | reverse complement strand
ACGGACTTCATTTTATCAGTGGTTCCTTAAAGAAAGCATCCGGATTATCTGTGATCATAGATTTTGATATGATCGTGAACCTTTTTACGGACGACGAGACGTATCCAGACTTAGCTGAACTTCTTCTTAAGGCGTATAGGCAGCCAGGAAAGCAGTACTTGCTCTTTGATTGCGGACATTATAAAAGTGGCAAACGCGCAATCGGAAGGCTTAAGTTCTCGACACGTACAACATCAAAGGCACGTGGAGGCACACGCTCACTCATTATTATTGACGAGGCACAGGAGCTTACAGATGCTCAATTGAATGCAATTTTGCCAACAGTTTCTGCATCTAAAGACGGCTCTCCTCAAGTCATTTACATTGGAACGCCACCGGACCCAACCTGTAGAGGAACGGTATTCAAACGAATGCACGATACAGCTCACTCCGACAGTCCTGGCGAGGCTTGGTGGCTTGAATGGGCAGCAAAATCGGTTCCGAGAGAGGGTGTCAGCGATGAAGAGGCACTTGACCTTGCCTACGAAACTAACCCGGCTCTTGGTGCTCGTATTACAGAAAGAGCAGTACTTAATGAATGGCATCAGATGACAAGGGATGGCTTTGCGCGTGAGCGTCTTGGCTGGTGGTCAACGCTCGATACTTCAGTTGAGTATATCGTCAATGCAAATGACTGGAATGAGTGCATAACAGAAGAGCCTTATGACGATGGTCTTCTTGCTTTTGGAATCAAATATTCACTCGATGGAAAGAAAGTAGCAATTTCAGCAGCTCTAACTCAGCAAGATAACCCAACAGCTTATGTTGAGCTCGTGGATATCGCAGATGCTTATGGTGCTGGTCAAAACCTCGCTCAATGGATCAAGGAACGTGAGAGTCGCATTGCATGCGTTGTTATTGATGGCCGTTCTGGCGCAACTCAGCTGGCCGAACGCTTGCAGGAGCTACGTTTTCCAAAGCGGGGCATTGTTCTTTGCGATACAAAACAGGCTGTAGCGGCAGCTTCAAGATTTGTTGATGAAGTTGGAGCACACAGCATATGTCACGTCCCCTCTCCAGCACTGGACGAGTCTGTTACAGGCTCGTCCAGGCGTGCAATTGGAAATAACGGTGGCTTTGGATTTGGAGATTCTCCAAAAGCAACGTGTACCGCTGCTGAGTCTGCGGCACTTGCACTTTATGGAGTTAGGACCACTAAAAGAAACCCAGCTAGAAAGCAGGTAGTCTGGTGACAATTGGAATTATTCCTGTTGCAATTGCAACAGCGGCTGGACTGAGAAAAGAAGATAGGCAGACAGTTTTAAATCTCTGTGCAGTTTACTCAAAGACCCTTGCACGTAATCGTTTGCGTGATGGCTACTATCTCATGCATATAAAGCCTCAGCAGCTCGGTATTTCAGTGCCTGACGGCTTAAGAAACTTGGAACAGGCTATTTCATGGCCAGCAAAGGCTGTAGACGCTCTTGCTGATCGTTCTCAGTTCGATGGCTTTACTTGCACGGATGAGGATACTGCCAAGGAATTACAGGCTATTGTTCGTGAAAACGCCCTCAAGCGACGCTATCGTAAGGCTGTTAAAGGCCAGCTTAGAAATTCCTGTGCGTTTCTTACGGTTACTGCTGGAGATATTGACGTGGGAGAACCAGCGGTTATCATTTCTGCATATTCTGCAGTATCCGCTGCCGCTCTTTGGGATGAACGTTTACATCGCATCCAGGCCGGCATTGTTGTAGTTGATCGTGACAATCGACCGAATCACAGGGATGCTCCAACATGGATTAATGTCTTTACCGATACCGACATTATCCGCATTCGTAGACCACTCGACTCGACTCGCTGGGTTGCTAAATACATTCCGCATGGAATGGGTCGCTGCCTCATGGAGCCTTTGGTCTACGAGGCAACGCTTGACCGTCCATTCGGTAAGTCACGCATCACTCGCGCCGTTATGGATCTGACGGATGATGCGATGCGCTCAAGCGTGCGAGCTGAAGTTGCGGCTGAGTTTATGACGGCACCACAGAAGTATCTCGTTGGCGCTGACCCAGATGCTCTCAACAAGCTCTCAAAATGGGACGCTTATATCGGTTCAATCTTTGCGGTCTCAAAAGACGCTGACGGCGATACTCCAACGTTTGGACAGCTGCAACAGGGTTCAATGCAGCCGCATATTGACTACATGCGCTCCCTTGCCGCTCGTTTTTCTGCCGAGACCAATGTCCCAATTTCAGAGCTCGGAATTGTATCTGATAACCCAAGCTCAGCAGAAGCAATCTATGCTGCAAAAGAACCTTTAGTTGTTGACGCTCAAAACCTCAATGCTGACAACGGTGAAGCTCTTCGAGATATTGCTCTTATGGCGTTGGCAGTTAAGAGAAACATATCGTTTGCTGAGGTGCTTACAACAGAGCCTAATATCACGGCCAAATGGCGCAATCCTGCGATGCCGTCAATTGTTTCCCAGGCTGACTCCATGCTCAAGATTGCCCAGGCTGTTCTTGAACTCCTGGGCTCAAGCGATCCTCCCACCTCAGCCTCCCAAAGTGTTGGGATTACAGGTGTGAGCCACTGCACCTGGCC
>CALHVU010000028.1 GCA_938036925.1 uncultured Atopobium sp. | reverse complement strand
GGTGTGTTTTGAACTGCCTCCTATTTCTCGTGTCCAAGAAATGGGAGGCAGTTCAGTCGAGAAGGACCTTTTGTTGTAACTGAAGTATGAAAGAAGCTAACTTCTAAACGTCGAGCTTACTCTGGTGCAGTTCAACAAACCTCTGCAGCTTTTGAATAGTCTGTGGCGTGAGCATGTCCTTCTTAACCTGCCAAGACCAATTGCCTTCAGCTTTACCAGGAATGTTCATACGAGCATCGTCAGAAAGACCTAAGACGTCCTGTAGCGGCAAAATAACCACTGCATTAGAAGCGCTAACTACTTGCTCCATAAGGTGGCCAAAAATCTGGTGCGATTCATCAGTTGCCTGGCCACCTGTAAAACGAGCTTCTACAAAACCCATAAGCGTTTGCGTATCATGCGTACCGCTGTACACGATAGACTCCTGAGCTGGTGTAAAGGAATATCTACAGTCTCCATCAGCAAATTGAATGACGCTCATGCCCGGAAATCCCATCTGAGAAAGCAGCGCTCGGACCGCAGGAGTTATCGCTCCTAAATCCTCTGCAATAAAAGGAAGCGGACCAAGCTGCTTATAAGCAACATCAAACAGCTCATTGCCAGGACCAAACTTGAATGAACCCTCAGCAGCAGTCTTTCCTTGCTCAATAGCATAGTAAGACGTAAAGCCAATAAAATGGTCCAGCCTGGTATAGTCATACAGATAGAAAGACCTGCGGAAACGTTCAATCCACCAGCGATATCCTTCATCTTTATGAGCCTGCCAGGTATACGTTGGATTGCCCCACAGCTGGCCATCTTGAGAAAACGCGTCAGCAGGAGCTCCAGCCTGAAGCTCTGTATGACCTGTATCATCTAAAGCAAAAAGTTCTGGATGTGCCCAAACATCAGCGGAATCCTCTGAAACAAACATAGACATATCGCCAATAATCTGAATGCCTTTAGCACGAGCCTCCGCTAATGTCTGACCCCAAATTACGTCAAAAGCAAATTGCTGCTTTCGATGAAGTTCAATTGTCTGAGCAAGCTCAGGACGCTCAAGAAGCTCTTGTGACCAGCTGCGATACTGCTTAGGCCAATCCTGCCATACTTCCTCTCCCAGCAGGTCTTTAATGGCACAGAACGTTGCATACGAATCAAGCCAATATGAGTTTCTCGCACAGAATTCCTGGTATTCAGCAGCTCGCTTACCCCGAGGATCATCGCACTCAGAAATGACTTTCTCCATTGCTGTAGAATCAAGCAGATTGATGTTTCCCGCAAAGGCAGAAATTCCCGCGTAAGGAGAACCGTATTCATCGGTTGGACTAACAGGCAAAATCTGCCAATACTTCTGGCCCGATTTGGCGAGAAAATCAATGAACTCGGAGGTTGCACGTCCAATGACGCCAGGCTTTTGACCTGGTGTAATTGCAGCATCCTCATCGGTAGGCAGAGAAGTAATGTGAGCAAGCACTCCCATACCAGGCTCAAGGGGCTTTTGCAGCCTGTGAGCTGGCTGCACATTTAAGACCGTACATCCAAGCTGCCACAAAAAGACCTCTGCTTTGCCGTCCTTAACGGGGATTGCTTGGCCACTAATAACATCAATAACCTGCATGTTTTGAGGTACAGAAACATATACTGTTTTAGCATCTGAGCGACTCTTGTTTACGAGAACACAAATGCCAGAAGCGGCTTTGCCCTGCTGCTCTTGCTGCTCATCTTTTTGAAGGGGTCTACGCCAAAATGCCAGAACATCATCAGATCCACATTCTGGGACAAATGGCTCAAACGAACCATCTACCAGTAGTGGCAGCGTTTTTCTAAGCGCGATGGCATTGCGATACATATGAAAGTAGTCTAAGTCCGCACGAGGGCTGCTCTCAGGCCATGGCATAGTTGCGCGATTTGTTGGGTCAACAAACCCCTCAACACCCATCTCATCACCGTAATAGACTGATGGAACACCGGGAAGTGTCATCTGTAGTACGGCCGTCTGCCACATACGAGCCTTAGAAAGGCCGCGTTGATCAGCAGAAAGTCTGTACGTTACCTGTTCATGAGCAGAAAGAGAGTCGGGAGCAGGAGCTCCAGCAACTACGTTAATCAGTCGCTCTTTATCATGTGTTCCAAACACATTCAAGCAAGAATAAAACGCCTCGTGAGGATAGTTTTCCCACAGTTCCTCAAGAGCAGAAGCTGTTGCCTCAGCACCAACTTCATTCATCAAAAATGAAAGAATAGATTTACGCAGAGGATAATTCATAGGACCGTCAAGCTCAGAGCCCTCAAGATACTGCCTGAGTTTTCCATATGCGCGCTTATTACTTGCATCCTCCCAGACCTCTCCGATAATGACCGCATCACTACGCTCTACAAGTGCAGCAGCACGAATCTTTTGAATAAATGAATCGGAAATTTCATCTGCAACGTCTAAGCGCCAACCGCGAGCACCTCGGCGCAGCCACGTTCTAATAACGCCATTCTCGCCACAAATAAACTCCTGGTAGTCAGGATTTTCAGACACAATAGTTGGCAGTGCATCAACACCCCACCAACTCTCGTATGTTCCATCCTCATGGAACGTAAACCACTTATCATAGGCAGAGCCAGCCTGCTGAACTGCTCCTGGTTCAGAGTAGTTAGAAAATTTATTAAAGTATTTTGAATCAGCGCCACAATGATTAAAAACGCCATCCAAAATAATGGAAATACCATGCTCAGCAGCTTTAACACAGAGGCGTTCAAAATCCTCTACAGTGCCTAACACGGGATCAACTTCTAAATAATCCGCAATATCGTAGCGATGATTACTGGAAGCAGCATAGATTGGATTCAAATAAAGCGCAGTTATTCCAAGGTTTTCCAAGTAGGAAAGCTTCTCTTCAATACCAGCTAAAGAACCGCCGTAGAAATCCCATTCAGTTACACGACCGTTGGCATCTCGCTGATACTCAGGAGTCTTCTCCCAGTCTTCAACCAGCTGGCGAGAAACCCCATTTCTTGGAACAGCCAGCGCCTGCTTGGTACGTTCGTGCCAGTTTGCATCTCGTGCAAACCTGTCGGGGAAAATCTGGTAGACAACTCCCCCTTTGTACCAGCTAGAATCTTCTACACCCGCAAAGCTACCACGAGGCTCATAGCAAGTAATCTGAAATGATAGTGGCTCGCCATAGGCAAAGCTACCAACACCGGTGCATCTATTTTCTTGAGCACCATATGACCAAACTGCTCCGTCAGAAGCCTGAAGCTCAAAACGATACCAAATAAGGCCCGTAGCAGCTGGTTTAACAATTGCCTCAAAGCACTGCGCATAGTCAGGTACGCCAGTCGGAAGCGCGCCAGCAAAATCACTCTTTTGCATCACAACGCGTTTCTCGCCAGACAGAGCTTGAGCCTCTGGAGACGATTCAGGGCCATACTCTTGCCAGAGACGAAGCGTTACTGATTGAACATCATCGTCCCAAGCAAATATTCTGATTGTTGCTGAAGTACCTAGTTCTACCGCGCCTTTTGGATCTCTACAAACAATGTTTGAGGTGTTGTGAAAAGCCTGCATTCTTACCAATCTCGACGACGTACATACCTGATAATCTCAGGGTGTAGTAAATGATACACGTCAAGATATTCATTTGCAGCGTTATGCCAACTAAAGTCCTCTGTCATCGCCTGTTTTACAAGATTTGCCCACGCTTGTTTATCGTTTCTATAAACATCGGCGGCGTACAGAATAATATCTGCCATTTCATCTGCGTTTTGATTGGCAAAACTAAAACCGGTTCCTTCGCCCGTAAACTGGTTATACGGTTTAACCGAGTCTGCCAAACCGCCCGTCTCGCGAACAACAGGAAGCGTGCCATAACGCATAGAAATCATCTGAGAAAGGCCGCAAGGCTCAAACTCTGATGGCATCAAGAACATATCCGCACCTGCATACATACGGTGAGAAAGCGCAATATCAAACTCAATACGTGCCGCCATACGGTTGCCATAGTGTCCATCAAAGTAACGCATAGCATCTTCATGCTCAGCATCGCCGGTTCCTAGAACAGCAACCTCAATACCTGCACAAATAAGACGGTCCATCGCATAGCGAATCAGGCCCAAACCCTTCTGGTTGGTCAAGCGCGTAACCATTACCGCAAGAGGCACATCTGGATCCACCTCAAGGCCCAGCTCCTCTTGCAGCTGACGCTTACACTCAGCCTTACCTTCCATATGACGTGCCGAGAAGTTCTGTGGAATATAAGGATCGCTTGCAGGTGACCACACACCAATATCAATACCATTCAGGATGCCGCGCAGAACACTTTGTCGGCGACGGAAGATGTCATCCATTCCCTCTCCGAAGTGCTCTGTCTGAAGCTCTTGAGCATACGTTGGGCTAACAGTGAGCAGATAATCGGAGTAGCAAAGTGCGCCCTTCATAAAGTTGATGGAGTTTGCGTCACACCTCAGTTGATCAACTGCAGCAGGAATATCAGCAAGACCAAGTACGTCACTCAGCATCTTGTCAGTAAACTGGCCTTGGAACTTGACGTTATGAATGGAGAAGACCGTCTTAACGTTCTGAACCTCAGGGACACCCTGATAGTGCTCACGTAAAAATACGGGTGCCAGTGCCGTTTGCCAGTCATTGCAGTGCAGAACGTCGCAGGAGAGCTCTGGGACGTGTGCAATCAGCTCACACAGAGCCTTGGAGAAGAACGCATAGCGCTCTCCATCATCAAAGTAGCCATAAAGGCCATCACGAGCAAAGTAAGACTCGTTATCTACAAAGTAAAAATCAACGCCTTCATGAACCAGATGCCACAGCCCACAATACTCAAAGCGCCACGAAAGAGGCACCTGAAGCTCGTAGACCTTTTTCATCTTTTGTTTCCACTCGGGCTTAATAGAGCTGTAGAGTGGCGAGATAACCGCCACTCTTGCTCCTACTTTTTTAAGTGCCTGTGGCAATGAGCCCGAAACATCTCCAAGACCACCCGACTTGGAAAAAGGCGCTACCTCTGAAGTTGCATAGACAACGCGAAGTTTGCGACGCTTGGAGACTTGGGACATTGTTACGCCACCCTCTTATTGTTTTTACGCTGAAGAAGAATTTCTTCGCTGGTACCACGAAGCTCAGTACCTGCAGGAATAATGTTAGAACGGTCTACAATAGCGTGCTCGACTACAGAACCTTCCTTAACAATGCAACCTTCCATCACAATAGAATCGCGTACTACTGCGCCACGCTCAATGATGACGTTACGACCAAGGATGGAACCGGTAACAGATCCACGGATACGACAACCTGCAGAAATAGTAGAGTTACTTACCTTAGAGCCAATATCAAACTTTGCAGGAGCGTTATCGTGAGCCTTTGTCTTGATAGAGCGCTCTGGGGTAAAGAGCTCATTTGCGGGCATAGGATTCAAAAGCTCCATGTTTGCATGGTAGTAAGCATTCTTTGAGAAGATAGATGCTACATGACCTTCAAAGTGGAAGGTGCGAACCTTGACACGATTATAGTCAGCATGGAGTGCCTCAAAGAGATCAAGATAATCAGTAGCTCTATACCAATCAAGCATGTCAATAAGCAAATCGCGCTTGATAATAAAGCAGTCGAGAGAAGCCTCGTCTCCGCGCTGAACACCATTGTGCGTTTTAACTACACGGTCACCGTCAAGCTCAACACCAATAACGTCTCTATCGTTATAACGAGTGGTGTAGGTCATCATAGTGATGTCTGCATCGGACTCAAGATGCTGATCAAGCAGCTCGTTAAGATCAGAGTTAAAAACAAAGTTTGAAGTGGACAGCAGAACATACTCTGCGTCAGTTCTCTCAAGATAAGGCCTGTTGGAAATCAGATCTCTGAGCAGGAAACGAGCGCCTGCGTGAGAGGTACCAAAAGCGGATCCTGGCAGGATAAACAAGCCTCCGCTCTTGCGGTCCAAGTTCCAATCTTTACCAGAGCCAAGGTGATCAATAAGTGAGCGATAGTTAAAGGGCATGATTACGCCAACGGTACTAATGTCCGAATTAACCATATTTGAAAGAGGAAAATCTACCAAGCGATATCTTCCCAAAAAAGGCATGGATGCAATTGGGCGTACATCATTGGCGATTTCCATATTAGTCGAAGCATAATTGCAGGTAATAAGGCCAATTACTCTATTCATTAGTGCTCACCTCTTTCAACCACTACATCATTTCCAACAACAGCAATCTCTTTATTAAGGTCAGAACTACCAACGTGGACGTTCTTCTCGACCACAGCGTTCTCACCAAGGATTGCACGAATTACCACCGCACCAGGCTTAACTTCTGCGCCAGGAAGAAGCACGGAATCAATAACGCGAGCTCCCTCACCAATAACGGCATCGGTAGACAAAATTGAATGGCGAGAATATCCAAAGACCTGGCAACCGTTGCCTACCAGACAGTCATCTACTTCACCGAAAGCGCCAATATACGCTGGTGGACGGGTGGAAGCATTGGACAAAATAGGGAACTTGTCCGAGAAGATATCAAACTTAGGCTCAGAGCCCAGCAGATCCATGCTGGTCTCGTGATAACTTGCAATGGTGCCTACATCGCGCCAGAAACCCTCAAAGCGATAGGCAAAAAGACGTTTACCATCATCAAGCAACGACGGAATAATATCGCCGCCAAAGTCATGAGAAGATTCAGGATTCTTTGCGTCCTCACGCAAAGTCTCAAGAAGCAGGTCTGTGCTAAAGATATAGATTCCCATGGACGCCAGGTTGGACTCTGGCTCTTTGGGTTTCTCGGAAAACTTGGTGATTCTATCCTCATCATCAATGGACATGATGCCGAAGCGAGAGGCCTCTTCCCAAGGAACAGGCATGACGGCAATCGTAAGGTCTGCGTTGTTCTTCTTATGGCAGGCGAGCATCTCGCCGTAGTCCATACGGTAAAGTTGATCGCCAGAGAGAATTAGTACGTAATCAGGGTTATTCTGCTCAATGTAACCAATATTTTGGGTGACGGCATCTGCGGTTCCCGCATACCACGCACCACCAGACTGTGTTGCGAAGGGAGGAAGAATAGAAATTCCACCACCGCGCTCATCAAGGTCCCAAGCACTACCTGATCCCACGTAAGAGTGCAGCAAATACGGACGATACTGTGTCAAAACACCTACCGTAGAAATTCCTGAATTTGCGCAGTTGGATAATGCAAAGTCAATAATGCGGAACTTGCCACCAAACGAGACAGCAGGTTTAGCTACTTTTGAGGTCAGAGCACCTAAGCGGCTTCCCTGTCCTCCTGCAAGTAGCATTGCAAGACATTCCCTTTTGCTCATATCCAAATCTCCTCTCTCCCCAACAGAGGTCTATATTCTCAACGCCCTACGACGATTGAACCTAAACGCAGATCCTTACACGTGCCAAATATCTTCCATGTACTCCCTGATAGTTCTATCAGCCGAGAAGAAACCAGAGTTTGCAGTATTGTGAAGTGCGCGAGCATTCCAGCTACGACGATCTGCATAGGACTGAGTAAGCTCTTCCCATGCCTTCACATAGGCATCAAAGTCAATAAGCACCAGGTCAGGATCATTGTTAATCAGCAGATAGTCGCGAATTGACTCAAAGTTGCCAGAGAGTCGGCTCAACGAACCATCGGTCAGCATATTTACAATGCGAGCCAGCGTTGGGTTCTGGTTAAGCAGGTTTTGTGCAAAGTAGGTGCCGGAAGCATATACCTGTTGGACCTCGTCTGCACGAAGACCAAAAATCTTGATGTTCTCTGGTCCTGCAAGCTCAGAGATCTCAATATTTGAACCGTCATATGTTCCAAGGGTCAGAGCCGCATTCATCATAAGCTTCATGTTTGAGGTACCAGAAGCCTCTGCACCAGCAACCGAAATCTGCTCTGAAATATCAGATGCAGCATAGATAAGCTGAGCATTTGAAACGGCAAAGTTTGGAATAAAGACAACCTTCAGACGACCCTCAATGCGCTCGTCGTTGTTAACCACGTCTGCGACGGAGTGAATAAGTCGAATGACTTCCTTTGCAAAGGTATAGCTCTGAGCAGCCTTGCCCGAGAAAATAAAGGTTGTTGGAGCTGGCTTATAGCTTGGATCATCAAGCATGCGGTTGTAGAGATACAAAATCTTAAAGACATTAAGCAGCTGACGCTTATATGCATGAAAGCGTTTTACCTGCGTATCAAAGATGGTATTGGTATCCATCTCAACACCGGTTGTCTTCTTGACGTATGCAGCAAGACGCTCTTTTTCTTCTCTCTTTGCAGCGTCCATCTTGTCCAAGAACTCAGCATTATTCTCAAAAGCAGAAAGCTTCTGAAGTTCATTGGCATCATCAAGCCAGCCGGTACCGATAGCCTCAGAAATAAGCTTTGCGTAAGCGGTATTAGCCTGTGCCAAGAAGCGACGGGTGCAGATGCCGTTAGTCTTGTTATTAAAGATTTCTGGACGAAGCTTGTAGAAATCCTTCAAAACACTCTGCTTCAAAATGTTTGTGTGCAGATCAGATACACCGTTAACCGAGTGGCTAAACAAAATAGAGAGGTTAGCCATACGAACGGTGTTATCCCACAACACAGCTGTTGAGGCGAGAAGTTCGGTGTTGCCGTTAGAGTCAACAAGCAGCTGCTCCTTATAGCAACGATCAACCTCGTCGATAAACATATACAAGCGAGGAAGCAACTCACGGAAGGTGTTGATAGGCCACTTCTCAAGAGCCTCAGGCATAACGGTGTGGTTGGTATAAGAAATTGCGTTTCTCGCGATATCAAATGCCTCGTTAAAGTCAACACCATGGTCATCGACAAGAAGGCGCATAAGCTCTGGTCCGCACATTGCTGGGTGCGTATCGTTAGTGTGGATACAGACGTGATCTGCAAAGTGGTCCCAATCCTCACCGTACTTATCCTTGTAAGCACGAAGAATGGTCTGAAGACCAGCGGAAACAAACAAATACTCCTGCTTTAAGCGAAGAATGCGTCCGTGCTCACCAGAGTCATTTGGATACAGAATGGTTGAAATTGCCTCAACGTCAGAGCGGAACTTATTAGCACGTGCATAATCGCCGGCGTTAAAAGCATCAAGATCAAAGTCTTCCTCTGCTGGCTCTGCAGACCAAAGACGCAGCTTATTTACGGTCTTTGCGCCATAGCCAACAATAGGCACATCGTATGGAACAGCCCTTACTACCTGGCCACCCTCTTGCGAGAACCAGAAGTTGCCATTCTCGTCCTCATGCCTTACAACTGTGCCACCAAAGCGCACCAGTACGCTAGAATCGTCTTTTCTGACTTCCCATGGATATCCATTTGCCAGCCAGTTATCGGTACGCTCTACCTGGCGTCCATCCTTAATCTCCTGGCGGAAGAGACCATAACGGTATCTCATACCGTTACCAAAGCCAGCCATGCCCTCGTGCGCCATGGAATCAAGGAAACAAGCGGCAAGTCTACCCAGACCACCATTGCCAAGGCCAGGGTCTACCTCCTGAGCAGCAAGCTCCTGAAGCGAAGTACCCATTTCTTTAAGGCCCTCTGCAACAACGTCGGTGATACCAAGATTGAGTAGATAATTCTCAAGTAGTGGTCCTAGAAGGAACTCAAGAGAGAAGTAATAGACCTGCTTGTCAGCATGAATATAGGAGGTTGACTGAATTTCTCGCGCCTTTTCTGCAATGAGGTGGGCAAGAACGTTATAGCGCTCCTGATCAGTGCATTCTCCATAGTATTTACCAAGAATCTTGATGAACTTATCGCGATACTGCTCTTCAAAGTCTTGTTTATCGGTAAAAATGTTTTGTCCGTTATTTACGGCCATGCTTCCCCCTCTTTGGAAGTTCTTTCTCAAACGCTAAAACAATGCCACCAAGCGGAGGAACAGACAGCTCTACCGAATAATCTCTTCCATTCCATGCCACTGGCTTGGTGGAAAGTTTCTTAGTATTCACAATACCCGAACCGCCAAATTCTTTTGCGTCGGAATTAAATACTTCTTTCCACACACCTGCAGAAGGCATGCCCAAACGGAAGTTCTGATGGGTTGCAACGTCAAAATTGATGAGAATAACCAGGTCCTCGGAAGGTTTTCTTCCGTGACGAACAAACGAGATGATTGATTGCTCATTATTGTCTGCGTCAATCCAATCAAATCCACGGTTGTCGTAGGCATACTGCCAAAGTCCTGGATGGTTCTTATAAAAATGATTAAGAGCCTTAATAAATGCCTGCTGATGAGCGTGAGTTGGATACTCCTCAGTCAGGTAATACTCAATGCCCTCGTAGTAGCGCCACTCAATAAACTGCGCAATCTCGTTGCCCATAAAGTTGAGCTTAGCGCCCGGATGAGTCATCTGATGAAGCGCCAAAGCCCTCATGCCAGCAAACTGTCTCCACCAATCTCCAGGCATGCGCTGAATAAGGCTGCACTTACCATGAACAACCTCATCATGGCTGAGTGGCAGCACAAAATTCTCATTGAACTGATACATGCTGGAGAAGGTCAGAAGACGGTGGTTACCTGGCCTATAAGGGAAATCAGTCTGACAATAGTGCAGCGTATCATTCATCCAGCCCATGTCCCACTTAAGATTAAAGCCAAGTCCCCCAACCTCGGGAGGATAGGTAACCAGTGGCCATGCCGTAGACTCTTCTGCAATCATCAAAATATCGGGATGTTCTTTTTGAGCAGTCTCGTTGCAGAGACGCAAGAAAGCGCTTGCATCCAAATCTTCCTCTGTGCCCTTATGGTTAAAGCGCTTCTGAGAAGGATCATCGATACCAAAATTTAGATACAGCATGCTGCTGACACCATCGACACGAATGCCGTCAGCGTGATAGTCCTGCAGCCACATGAGCAGGTTAGAGACAAGGAAGCTTCTAACCTCACCACGAGTAAGATCAAACTTAAGAGTTCCCCAGTTAGGATGCTCTTTTTCTTCAAAGAGCTTGGTACCATCAAACTCCGCTAGACCATGAGCATCTTTACAGAAGCCTCCTGGGACCCAGTCCAAAATGACACCAATACCAGCCTGGTGACAGCAGTCAATAAAGTGTTTGAACTGGGCAGGATTGCCATACCTTGAGGTGGGAGCAAAATAACCCGTTACCTGATAACCCCAAGATCCATCAAAAGGATGCTCCATAACAGGGAGAAGCTCAATGTGGGTGTAGCCCATATCTTTAACATAGGCTACCAGCTCTTCTGAGAGGTCATCATAGGTGTAGAAGGAATCTACGTTGGTGTCAAAATAGTCCTTGGGTTCTTCGGCCTGCTCTACAGTCTCTGTATCAGCAGAATCTTCCTCTTGGGCAGTCAGGTCAGTATGCTGCTTCCAGCTCCCAAGATGAACTTCAAAGATGTTAAGAGGACTATGCAGGAACTTAAGTGTTGCACGCCTTTTCATCCATGCTTCGTCTTCCCAAACGTACACGTCTGGGTCAAACGTAATAGATGCCGTATGTGGTCTGACCTCCGCATAGGTACCATAGGGGTCAGCCTTAAAAATCTTCTGTCCAGAAGCGGATACAATCAGGAATTTATACAATACTTCCGAGGTGATTCCTGGAATAAAACCTTCCCAGATTCCGCCGTGTTTTGAACGAGAAAGAACGTTGACGGTATCATCCCAATTATTAAAGTCTCCAACAACAGAGACAGAGGCTGCATTGGGGGCCCAAACCGCAAAATGATAACCTTCAACTCCATCTTCTTGAACCGCAGGGTGTGCACCTAATTTCTTGTGGCTCTGGAACCATTTTCCTTGCGCAAACAAGTATGTATCCTGGTCACTCACTGCTAACGATGCATTTAACTCTGCCATGCTCACCCCCGCGCTTATCTATGAAATCTACGAATTTTATAGATTTGTTATCCATAAGTACTCGTAGTTGATAGTTACTAAGATAAACCATTACAAGGTAAAACACGGTGACAAACAATCAATATGACTTTCACCGATAAAAAACGACCGTACGCGTTATTTTTTGTTTTTACCGATTTTTGTTAATAATAGTGAATAAAAATTGTAACTAAAAGAAATGGCAGCTTATCCAAATAAACTGCCATTTAATACATAAACTTTTTATATAACCGTGAAGCGACTTAAGAAAGCTGGCTCCTACAAGTCCTCTTCCTAAAGTGATTCTTCAGATTCCTTGCAACTACATCTTGCGTGGTACAGCCGTCTCAGCTGAAGGAGCATGTGCAGCAATTACATCAAGAGCTGCTGTCTCTTGGTCCTTCTCGCCAGAAGCAACTGCCCTACCGTATGCGTCGGTATCAAGAATTGCCTGGCGGAAGCGATCAGTTGTAAATCCATAAGGAGCGCGACCCCACTCGTTGGTCTTCTGAGCTCGCTCAACAATGATGTCCAGGTCGGTGTCAATTGATTCTGGAGTAATGTCCAGATCGGCCAAAGTGGTTGGGAGACCAAGCTTTCTATTAAGCGCCACCTGCTCCTCAAGTGCCTTAAGGTTACCGTCAAAGGCATAAAGAACGCAGGTACCAAAGGAAACAACCTCACCATGAAGGTGTTTCTCGCCACGCTCGCCCAGAGCAGTAAAGGCATTGTAGAAGGCATGAGCGGTTGAGGAATTGAAGTAATACGCACCACGCTCAGCACCAATGTTGGTGGTCATGTTAGACACAACACCAGCGGTAATGATGATGTTAAGAACAACGTTTTCAAATGCTTCAGAAACAATACCAGCGCGCTTATCTGCCAGTGCCTGCTCTGCATTGTCAAACAGAGGCTCAATGCAGGCACCTGCGGCAAGAGCTCGTCCCATAAGAGGACTGTGGAGCAGCTCAACTTCTCTGGAAGAAAGTTCAACCTCAGGACCCTTAGAGAAGGCATCGCCAATTCCCGCCCAGAAGTACTCATCAGGGCTCTCTGCAATAATCTGCGTATCAATAAAGGTATGAACAGGTAACTCAGCAGGAATGAAGTACGTATCTGCAGAACCGTCTTCTTTATAAAAAACAGCAATTCTTGTTACAGGAGCGCAGTTAGAAGCAAGTGTTGGGAAGGTAAAGTATGGCTTGTCCAGGATGGTTGCAATCTCTTTACCCTCATCAATTGCACGACCACCACCAACAAGGAAGAGCATATCAGCAGAAATAACCTCAGGCATCGCTGCAATTCTCTTGGCATTTGCGTGTGTAGAGTTAGTGCCGTAAGAAATCCAAGAAGAAATAGAAACCTCAGAACCCGCAAGTGCAGCCTCAAGCTTTGGACGTGCCTTCTCCATTGCAGTTGGTCCACCAATGACTACTGCATTTTTGCCAAAGCGCTTAACAATGTGCAGTACCGACTTATAAGCATCAACACCAATGGTGTATGAAGGCAGATACTCCGTAAATGTTCCGCGAGATTCCATCTTTTCCATAGCGTCCTCCAAAACCTATCTCAGAAAAGCGAGAATATAACTTTAACTGAACTAGTTATGTTTTTGCAGCATAAATCCTTGAACTAGCGTTTCCTCTGCCTCTTTATAAGCTGACGAGAAAAACTCTGTATCAAGCATTTGATACTGCGGAGAGCTCACACTATTCTGGCGATTCTCTTCTGCAATGCGCTGTATAACCTGAAGTGTTTGCTCAACATCTGAATGCGTAAACCCGTACTGTGGATGAGCCGCGGCAACTGCAAAGAGCTCATCAGATGCTTCTGGCAGACGATTCATATCAAGCGAGCGCCCGTAAACATCAAAATCAGCTTGCTTACGAATACGCGCATCCTCTCCTGTTGGAATATGATGAGCACGCAAAAATGCACGTGTATGAGCGTTATACACGTGGTCGCAAACAAGGTGACACCAAATGCCTACGATAAACTCTCTTAACTGACGTTGGTTTACTAAGCTACGCTGTTCAGCCAAACAGTAAGACACATTTGGCTGGATGAAGTCAGTCTGTAGCAGATATTCGGCTGGGTTAAGACCATCCATAAAATTACGCTGATACCGCTTATAACTTGGAATAGGCAAACTTCCTGGGTATGACTGATGGCTTCGACCGTATCTCACCTTGTGAGAATAGCCTGGAACCATAAAGCCAATGTGTACATCAGGAGCGACGTTTCCAAGCAGAAATGCATCAGGGTAGTGAATATCTACACCCAAGTAACCGGCTCCTTTCTCAAGGAGCCGGTCAGCATGAGCAATATGTACGTTCCAACTTGGCACTACAATTACCTGCTTATCCGCGAATTTCGCCGCCGGTAGAACGAAGAACCTTCTCCACAAGCTTTGTATGGGTCTTCTCAACCTCTTCTGAAGTAAGCGTTCTGTCGTCTGCGCGATACGTAAGCGAGAAGGCCATGGACTTCTTGCCTTCACCAACACGCAGGGCATCGCGGTACACGTCAAAGAGTCTGATGTCGCAGAGGAGCTTGCCACCTGCAGATTTTAAGCGCTGAATCAGTTGCTCTGCAGTAACACTCTCGTCAACAACAATTGCCAGGTCAATGGAGATGCCTGGGTAAGTTGGTGGTTCAACAATAGGAAGGTCTTTCTGAGAAAGACGCAAGAGCGACGCAACAGAAATCTCAAAGGCAATGACGGGAACCTCAATGTCAAAGTTCTGGAGCGACAAAGGATGAATGTTTCCGACCCAACCGATATTCTCGCTACCTGCAAGAATCTCAGCAGCGCGACCAGGCTGCAGCCAACCGTATTGCTCTGGCTCAGCTACACGAAAACGAACCTTAGGGATGCGAAGTGCCTCAAGCAGACCCTCAACAATACCCTTGGCGTCAAAGAAATCGTAAGCTGGATACTTAGCATTCCAAGCGTCATCTGCTGGACGACCAACCAATACACCACAGACATAGCTTGGCTCATCTGGCTGGCTCTTATCTTTATGTCCAAAGAGTACGCGACCCAACTCATACATGGCAATATTAGAGACACCGTGAGCAAGGTTGTATGCAATAGAGCGCAGAAGGCCTGGAACAATGGAGCGACGCATCTCAGACTGGTCAGCAACAAGTGGGCTAATAACCTTTACAGGGACGCCTCTTCCCTCTTCGCTCATACCAAGCTTAGAGAGGTCATCTGGACTTGCGAACAAATATGACTTTGTCTCGTTGAGGCCAAGGGAGCGCAGCGTACGGCCAATCTTTCTAATCTGACGCTGATCTGAGGTCAAACCGCCTGCATGGTTTCTAGCAGCAGGAAGTGTTGCCTCAATATTGCCTTCACCCCACAAGCGAACAATCTCCTCAATAAGGTCAACCTCACGCGTAAGATCTGGGCGGTTTGTAGGAGCAATAACGCTCAGCTCTCCATTGTCTGCTGGAGCAACCTTGCAACCAAGGCGCGTAAGGCGAGAAACCATAAACTCTTCTGGAATTTGAGCACCTGCAAGGGCGCAGACGCGCTCTGGGCGAAGCGTAATAGTTACTGCCTCTTTTACCTTTGGATATACATCAACAATACCAGGGCAAACCTCAGCACCACAGCACTCCTCAAAGAGTGCAGCTGCAATATCTGCAACAGATGCGCAACCGTTTGGATCCACAAGACGCTCGTAGCGAATAGAAGCCTCGCTCATCAAATCAAGGTTTCTGCTGGTACGGCTAATGTGGCCATTATCAAAGACAGCGGATTCCAAAAGGACATCAACGGTATTCTCGGTAATCTCAGAGTCAAGACCACCCATAACACCAGCAAGTGCAATAGGAGTCTTACCGTTATCTGTGATGACCGTCATATCAGACGTGAGCTCGCGGTCTTCTCCGTCAAGCGTCACAATGCGCTCACCGTCTTCTGCAGCACGAACCACAATGTGGTACTTGCCATCTTCCTTGGTAAGTTTTCCGAGGTCAAAAGCATGCAGGGGCTGGCCGGTCAGGTACATCACGTAGTTAGTAACATCAACAACGTTATTGATTGAGCGGCCACCACAAGCCGTAACGCGACGAGCAAGCCACTCAGGGCTTGGGCCAATCTTGACGTTACGAACCACGCGAGCGGTGTACCTTGAGCAGAGCTCAGGATCAGCAATAGTAACATCTACCTGCTCAGATGCATCTGCGCCAGACTCAGATGAAACGCTTGGAAGCTCAATGTGAGTATCAGTGTCATAGATTGCAGAAACCTCAACAGCCATACCAGTCATAGAAAGGCAGTCGGGGCGGTTAGGGGTAATCTCACAATCAAGGACTACATCAGACATGCCCAGGTAATCGGTAAGAGGCATGCCAATAGGAGCATCCTCGGGAAGAATCATAATGCCGCTCTGGTCATCACCAAGACCAAGCTCGCGAGAAGAACAGTTCATGCCGCAAGACTCAACGCCACGCAGCTTGGACTTTTTAATCTTAAAGTCTCCAGGAAGTACCGCACCAATCATTGCGGTAACAATGTGGTCTCCCTGATTAAAGTTCTGAGCACCGCAAACAATCTGTAGAGGAACAGGATTTCCGTCCTTATCAACATTGTTATTGCCCACGTCAACCAGGGTAACGTACATGTGATCAGAATCAGGATGAGGCTCTTTGCTGACAACCTGAGCAGTAACAACATGGTCAAGATTTGCGCCGACACGCTCTATAGCCTCAACCTCAGTACCAGTGCGCACAAACTCGCGCTCAAGGTCTTTTGGGTCCTGAGGAAGATCAACGAGCGTCTTCAGCCATTCATAAGATACACGCATGTGATTGCCTTTCTAATAAGACGCCGATGATTAGAACTGACGCAGAACTCTCTGGTCACCAGAGATGAGCATACGCAGGTCAGGAAGGTCGTAACGAAGAGCGGCAACACGCTCAACACCAATGCCAAAGGCAAAGCCTGTGTACTTCTCGGAATCAATACCGCAGTACTTGAAGACATTAGGGTCGACCATGCCGCATCCAAGAATCTCAAGCCAACCGGTATTCTTGCAGAAGCGGCAGCCCTCGCCGTGGCAAACGCCACAAGAAACGTCTACCTCACAGCTTGGTTCAGTGAATGGGAAGAAATGAGGACGATAGCGCGTTGCGCGATCTTTGCCAAAAATCTCTCGAGTAAAGTGATCAAGGGTACCTTTGAGGTCACCAAAGGTGATTCCCTCATCAACAACAAGGCCTTCCATCTGCGTAAACTGAGGCAGGTGGTTAGCGTCTGCTGTGTCAGGACGGAATACCGTACCAGGGCAAATCATGTAAATAGGAGGCTCTTTTGTCTCCATGGTATGCACCTGAACGCCGGAGGTCTGCGTACGAAGAAGAACGTCAGACTCACCCAGTACGTGCGATTCCTTTCCTTCTGGTGCATTGTCTACTACGTAGAACGTATCCTTACCAGAACGGCTTGGGTGATCTTCAGGAGCGTTCAGCGCTGTGAAGTTGTAGTAGGTAGTCTCAACATAAGGGCCCGTCTCAATGGTGTAGCCCATACTGATAAAGATGTCTTCCATCTCCTCACGTACCTGCTCAATGAGGTGCTGAGTACCTGGGCTCAGACGACGACCTGGAAGGGTAATATCAGTTGCCTCGGCATTAAGCTGGGCTTCAAGGGCTTCTCGCTTTAATGCAAGCTGGCGCTCACGAATAGCGGTCTCAACATTAGCGCGAACAGTGTTTGCAAGCTGACCCATTTGAGGGCGCTGATCTGCGGGAACCTGACCCATCATACGCATAATTGCTGTAAGAGAGCCCTTCTTTCCCATTGATGCAACGCGCACCTTTTCAAGTGCTTCAAGGTTTGTTGCCTTAGCAATTCCTTCAAGTACTTGCTCGCGAATTGCCGAGAGTTCCTCAGACATTCCCATGTAATTACCCTTTCAATAGAAAACCGTCCCTGAGCGCATGCCCAAGGACGGAAAATTTCCGCGGTACCACCTCGGTTGATTGCACAGTTTTCTCTCTGCGCAATCCACTTCGAAGCCTAGTCTCGTTAGGCAGACGACTTCCCTACTAAGCAACAAACTGCCGTTCAAGTTGTAGCTCGGGAGTGAACTCTACCAGCGTTGTGTAGGTGTTTCTCAGCCACGAACACCCTCTCTGTTCACAACGTGCTCCGGCAAACCTCTCCGTCAACGCACTTTGTTCAGAGTATCACACCGCACGGGTTTTGAGCAGCAGTACAACCCTTTTTACCAGAAAGATAAACAAAAGCGTAACAACCGCGAGAAGAACGATGGTTCCTCCAGGTTTAAGGCCAAGCTCATAGGAGACAACAAGTCCACCAAGTGAGGTCAGCATACCCACCGTGCTCGCATACAAACAACATTGCTTCCAGCTGCGGGAAATCTGCAAAGCACAGGCAACAGGAACTACCATCATGGATGAAACAATAAGTGAGCCAACCGTTCTTGCTGCTACGGCAACCACCAAAGCTACTGCGATAACAAAGCCAAAATTAATAAGACTTACGGGTACACCAACACAACGGGCATGACGCTCATCAAAAGACATCAAGAAAAGTTCTTTTCTAAGGAAGAAGCAGAATGCGACTGCAAGTACGCTAATGACCACAATCATCTGAACTTCTTGCTCGCTTACCGTCAGAATAGAGCCAAACATAAAGCTGTTGAAGCTTGATGAATTGGGAACAAAACCTGACAAAACACCTGCTAGACCAATGCCTGCTGCCATAACAATAGCAACTGCAAGCTCTGACTGATCTTTAAAGTGGCGACGTACTCCCTCAACACAAAGAGCACCACCCAAACAAGCGGCAATTGCTCCGGCAACAGGATTAATACCTGCAATCATGCCGCCTGCAACACCTGCAAGAGAGGTATGTGAAAGAGCATCGCCAATCATAGAAAGGCGCTTCAATACAACCGTAACGCCTACCAGCGGAATAATTGCTCCCAGAAGAATTCCCACAAGAATTCCTCGCTGCATAAATACGTATTCAAACATTTATGCCCTCCTCTCATGCGAGTCTTGGGCATCTTGAACAACGTCGGACGCAGGACCAAGTGACTCATTCAGCGCAAAATCATCTAATTTTCCGCGATTGTGGTCGTGGACATGATGAGAGTCAAGGTCACAGTGAGCGCCATGAACTGCACAGTGATCATGACCGTGACCCCTACCTGCAATTTCTGTAGCTTTGTGGTCAGCAACTTCAACAACTCGACAAGCCAGCGCATCAAGAGCTGCAAGATCATGCGTAACAATAAGTACCGCAAGATCTCGAGCTGCATGGGCTTCTCGCACTAGGCTATAGAAATGATTGCGACTCTCTTTATCAAGACCAGTTGTAGGCTCGTCCAAGATAAGCAATGAAGGGTTTCCAACCAGCGCACAGGCAAGACGAACTCTCTGGAGCTGTCCTCCAGAGAGTTCCCTAATAATACGCGTGGAAAAATCAGTCATACCTACAAGGTCAAGTGCCTCAAGCGTGCGCTCGCGACGCTCTTTTGCGCTCATCTTTACCTTTTTGGCACGGGCGTACTGACTTGCATCTACTAGCTCGACGACGCTTGCAGGAAAGCGATTAACCGATTCAGATGGCAGCTGAGGGACATAGCCTACGCGCTCCCAATCTTTAAACCGAGTCGAGGGCGTTCCAAAAAGAAGTGATTTGCCACTTGTTGGCTCAAGCTCACCCACCACAATACGAGAGAGCGTAGATTTACCAGCTCCGTTATCACCAATAAGAGCGCAAATCTCACCTTGATGAACGTCTAAATTTACATCGCTTAAGACACGCGTCTTCTTGTAAGAAAAACTCACGTCTTGAAGCGAAACGGCTATCTGACTTTCCTGCAACACGTCCTCCAAACATCCAGCCTAAGCTGGCAACACACTATGCGAGAGCGCCCTCAAGAGCCTTGAGGTTCTCGCGCATAACAGAGAGGTAATCCTCGCCTGCCTTGAGCTCGTCATCAGTAAGTCCCTCAAGTGGGTTAAGCTCTTCAACACGAGCGCCTGTTGCCTCAGCAATTGCTTGAGCAACCTTAGGACTTACCAGTTCCTCCGTAAAAATAACCTTTACATTATGCTCTTTTACGAACTCAGTAATCTCTTTCATTTCCTGAGCATTTGGCTCTGCATCTGCTTCAACACCCTCAATAGGCATCTGAGTGAGACCATATGCCTCACATAGATATCCAAATGCCTGGTGAGAAACAACAATGGTCTTGTTAGGAAGAGAATCCAGACCCTTGTGGAACTCACTATCAAGCGTATCAAAATCTGCGTTTGCCTTATCAAGATTGGCAGCATACTCTGACTTGTGCTCAGAGTCCTTCTCGGAAAGGGCATCACAAATATTCTTCATCTGAATCTTGGCATTCAGAGGACTCAGCCAAACGTGAGGGTCAGTTCCGCCATGGTCGTGATCGTGGTCATGATCATGGTCGTCTTTCTTCTCCTCGTGATCGTGATCATCGTCCTCTTCAAGCTCAAGAAGTTTGACGTCTTTGCTGGTCTCAACTGCTGTAAGTTTTGTGCCAGAACCAAGTCCATCAAGTACGTCCTTGACCCAGTGCTCCATACCAGCACCGTTGTAAATCAAGAAGTCTGCTTCCTGGATAGTCTTCATATCCTTGCTGGATGGCTCCCAATCATGTGGCTCAGTACCTGCTGGAACGAGGCATGTTACCTCAGCATGATCGCCAGCAATGCGCTTTGCAAAATCGTACATAGGATAAAAACTTGCAACAATGCTGAGCTTCTTCTGGTCTTTATTATCAGAAGCTCCTTCTTGCTTTTGAGCCTCAGGCTTGCAACCAGCAAGAATAGCGCTCACACCAAAAGCGGAAGCTACAAGTGCGCTACGACGAGAAACGGTTGGATTCAAATTCATGTTACATCTCCCAAAACTATAAAAACCAATACGGTGTAGTGCCAAATTTTTCAAACAAAATCGTGCGATTTTCCTTACTACCAAGCATAAAAACATGGCGAGAAACCCGTGTTTCTCCTCACTTCTTTGCCTTTCTACTCACTTCTCATCATCTGAACATGCATTCATACTTCCCCTTTAGCACGAAAGCGGGCTGTCTTCCGACAGTCCGCTTTCTAAAAGTTAGCCTTAGTATACATATTCCAATTAAAGTCAACGAAAAATTTTTTATCTTTTCCGTAAACGGAATTGGAATAAACAAGTTAACTATTTTATCTCTTGCTAACCTACTGATCTTTCTCCGCGTACGGAGTAATTATCAGATTTCCACTATTATACTCACCCAAATAAACCTCTGAAGCAGATTCATAACCTTGACGCTGAAGTTCTTTTTCAAGCCAATTTTCTTCCAAATCAAGCGCATCAAGAATATTTGTCTGAACTTGTCCATCAGTGATAAGAGGGAACCTAACGTTCTCTTCTCCATGTTGAACAATAATAAGCTGTCCATTTTGTTCAAGAATAGCGCGCTTAACTTCTGAGGTGTAATTCACTCCTGCCTGGCGAAGCTTCAGCGACACATCGTAGGCAGTGAGACCCATAGACCTACAGTTGTCTACAAGCAGCTTGCCCTTATCAATAACAATAACAGGACGTCCATCAATCAGCTGCTTGACCAGCATATTGTTTGTTCTCAACCATTTGAGAACCATAACAATAATGAGCCAAATAAGCAGGACAAGGGTGAACTGCAAAATGGTAATTGAACTGTTGTAGATCATGCCGCCAACAATGCCGCCAAGTACAAAGTTTTGAACCTGGTCAATTGCTGCAGTTGGTGCTAGGTTTCCTTTTCCACTGACGTTAATTGCCAGAACAAGCGAGAAAAGACCGATGCACAATTTAATGGCAACTTCTAAATAAAAGTTCATCGATCTACTCCTCTACATGCTTAATGTCATTACCAATGAGATTGATCTGTTCAATGACATAGTCATTCTCAGTATTTTTCAAAACGTGATAATACTTACCGTCAACCTCAAGATACGAGGGATTTCCCTGGCTATCAAAGGCAACGTACACGTGGTCAAAATCAACCTCAAGACGTCGAGCGAAGCTTTCTTGTGAGGAAACAATTGACTCATAGTGCTTACTTGCCTGATTAACCTCTAGCACACGATCAAGCTGTAGAAGTCCAAGAAAAATTAATGAAAACAGCGCAATAAGCGCCAGCTCACGATACTTAGAATTCTTTCTATCACGCATGTAATGCACAAGCGAGAAGATCATGAGAAGTGCAACAAGGCCAAATAGAACAAGCTGAGTCCAGTCAAATACTGTCGCATGGTGAATTAAATAGTTATGGGAATAGAACTCCATACGTTTCCTTTAATTTGTGTTACTCAAGATCTACTGCTTAAGCCTTGTAAACGCTCTTTCCTCCAAGGAACGTCTCTTCAAGCTGAAGATCTTTTGTAACAACAATAAAGTCAGCATCATATCCAGGACGGATGAAGCCACAAACATCATCAATTCCACAGGAGCGAGCTGGGTTTTCTGAAGCCATACGAACCGCTTCTTCAGCAGAAACAATACCCCAGTCAAAGACGTTCTTCACGCCTTCAAACAGACGAAGGATTGAACCTGCAAGGCTATGAGACTCATCCATCAGACGAGCAGTTCCGCCTTCAACAACAACAGGGAAATCGCCAAGTTTGTACTGTCCATTAGGCATACCACCTGCACGCATGCAGTCTGTAATAAGAACGGTATGGTCATATCCCTTTGCATTTACGAGAGCGCGAACAGCGATAGGATTAAGGTGATGGCCGTCGCAAATAGCCTCTGCATAGGTACCGTGGGTGGTCATTGCAGCACCAACCATACCTGGCTCACGGTGGTGAAGACCGCTCATGCCGTTATAGGTATGAACAAAGATGTCTGCACCAGCGTTTACGCAGGCAAGAGCTTCCTCATACGTTGCATCGGAGTGACCAAGTGCAACATGAACACCGCGGTCTGCCATCTCTGCACAGAACTCTGGAGCGCCATCGCGCTCTGGAGCAATAGCAATCTTGGCAATCCAGCCGTCGGCACGCTCCTGCCACTCATCAAAGACCTCTACATCTGGATCAAGGAAGTACGCAGGATTCTGGGCACCCTTGTGTTTCTCGGTAAAGAAAGGTCCCTCTAGGAAGATGCCCTGGATGCGAGCAGCATCAATACCGTTTGCCGCAATTCCCTCTGCGGCATCAGCAACGGACTCACAAGCATCACCGGTTTGCTCAACACTTGCGGTTAGTGTTGTTGGAAGCCAAGAAGTTACACCGTTAGAGAGCAAACCCTGGGCAATCTCAATGACGCCATCAGGATCGCAGTCCATAATATCGTGGTCCAGGAAGCCATGGATATGTGTATCAACAAGGCCAGGTGCCACCCAAGAACCAGTGCGGTCAATAATCTCGCAGTCTGGCTTCTCTTTAGTGAAATGACCAAAAACACCGTCTTCTACGAGCAAATATCCTGGACCAGAAGTTGCTCCTGGCAAAAAGAACTTATCTGCTTTAACTGCAAATGTACTCATACGTACCTCAATCATTCTCAAAAGGACGCGCCATAGGCACGTCCTTTTTTAGTAATTCCTATAGTGAGTGAATTGTAACACCCTTAACCACTCGATTAACCTGACCAGTTGGAGAAGGTGTGTCCGGTTTGTTATTGACACGAACTGAGTTCAAGAGTGCCACCACTTGAGCAACCATTACAAAAGGCAGAGCCAAATAAGGTGCTGGTAGAGGCTCTGTAAATACTGGAAGACTAAACGTTCTTCCCGTAAAGTTTATTGCCCCCTCTTGCTCAATACCAATGGTCAAAGCAGCAATCTGGTCGCCCTTAATCTCGTCAAGAATATCCAGGTCATATTGACGCGTATAAGGATTGTTGGAAACAAAATCAAACACCAGGGTGTGCTCGTCGACAAACGACTTTGGTCCGTGACGATATCCCATCGAGGAATCCCACGACGTTGCATTAATACCAGCTGCAAGCTCCAAAATCTTAAGCTGAGCCTCATGAGCAAGACCCACAAAAGGACCAGAACCCAAATAAGTAATACGGTTGAAATCGCTCTTGAGCCACTCAGCAATCTCTTCCTCGCGCTCAATTACCTGCCTACCCAGCTCAGCGGCATCAGAAATCCAAGCCTTCTTCTGTGAGTCATCAGCACTATCAAATACCAGAGTTGCAAGAAGTGTCATACAGCTATAAGAGCCGGTCATGGCAAATCCCTGATCATTTGCGCCAGGAATAAGAAGCAGCAGCGTGTCATCTTTACCTGTGGATTCAACGGCAAGTTTTCCTTCAGGAGCGCAGGTGATATTGATAAGCAAAAGATTTTTAACAATCTTGCGAGCAATAGTTACAGCAGCAAGACTCTCTGGACTATTACCAGAGCGTGCAAAAGAAACCAGGATCGTTGGATCATCTGGATCAAGGCTGCCATAAGGATCAGAAACAATATCTGTAGTTGCAACAGACGCAAACTCAAAAGAGCTCTTCTCGCCATGAGAACGAAGATACGGAGTAATGGTATCGCCTACATATGCCGAGGTACCTGCACCCGTAAAGACCACGCGGGTACGACGATTCTTGCCAAGATTGCGAGCACGCTCGACAAACTCTTTAATTGCAGAAAGGTTTTCTTGATAAATCCCAAAGGTAGATACCCAAAGCTCAGGCTGCTGCTTAATCTCGGCAGTTGTAATATGAGCGCCTAGTGCCTTTAGCTCTTCTTGGCTCTTCTTAAACATTGATATCCCTTCTCACAGCTATTTAACTGCGTGTATGTACAATCTTGTATCTAAACTGATCCGCACGAGCCACGCTTAGTGTGAACTCAACAATAATATTTCTGTCATTGAACGTGGTGCGTGTGAGACTCAAAACAGGCGAACCTTCAGAAATTTGCAATAAAGTGGCGTCATCCGAGCGAGCAATTGAAGCCTTGAACTCCTCTTCTGCTACGCCAATCTTTATGTTGTAGTCTTCTTCAAAAATTTGGTAGAGAGATTTTTGCTCAACATCACGAGCAGTGAGCGAGAAAAACTGTGAAACTGGAAGGTAGGTAACTTCCAGCATCATAGGCACATTATCAGCGCTTCTTAAACGTTTGATACGGAAGAGTTTCTCGCCAAGAATAACGTGCATATGTTGGGCTAAGAACTTATTAGCCTCAATACTGTCAAACTCCAGAATAGTTGTCTTAGGAACGCGGCCCAACTGACGCTGCTGGTCAGTAAAGCTATAGCCGCCCATAAGGTCTGTTGCACGCTCAGAAACGTCTGCAACAAAGGTACCACGGCCACGCTGACGATAAATGAGCCCCATGTGTTCAAGTTCTTGTAGGGCAAGTCTTACCGTGGTGCGAGAAAGTCCATAGGAATCGGAGAGCTCACGCTCAGAAGGAAGTGGATCGTCTGGATCCATCTCGTTCTCAATACGATAGCGCAACATATTTGCGAGCTGCTCGTAGAGTGGTTGTCTTCCCATAAAGGACGTCATTGAACTCTCCTATAAAAAGACGGGTGCCCACAAAGTGGACACCCGTCACACTTACTTAACCCCAAATATATGGGAGAACGCCAAAGCCAGAACCAAGAAGTGCAATTACCAGGAGTAGGCAGATGCACATAATTGGAGTCCAGTTACGCTTTGCCATGAGGTAGTACAGGCAAAGGGTAAGAGCCAGTGGAATAAGCTTTGGGCAAACGCCGTCGAGGATCTTCTGAATGTCAATGGAGACAGGAGAAGTAACTTCCTCGCCAACAGTTACCAAATTAACGCCGTTGCCGACTGGAGCAATAGCAGTGGTGCCATCCTTACCGTCAGCAGTCTTGCCGCCGATGAACATAACGGACTTAGGATCCTTCTTGTAGTCAGCATAGGAACCCTTAGCAAAGAGAGCCTTGTCATACTGACCAGAAGCAAGCTGCTCATCAGAAAGAGTTACCTGAGAAAGAACAACGCTGTGTGTCTCGCCGTTAGGGATGTTTGCGCCAGCGCCAAGCTTGGTTCCACCGTAGCAGACAACCAGGCAACCAACAACAAAGACGCCCAGGATAGAAGCAGCACGAGTGAACTCTTTTGCGTTCTCGGTGAGCAGGGTAATTGCGTCAGTACCCATCTTGTAAGAAAGATTCATCAGCCAATAACGTACAGCAAACTGTGCGATGTTGAAGATGATAAGGAACAAGAATGGTGCAAAGACATTGCCGGAAATTGCCATGTTAGAGGTAATACCAGCAGTAATTGGAACAAGAGTGAACCAGAACAGTGCGTCACCAATGCCGCCCAGAGGACCCATTGCAGAAACGCGGACTGCACGAATGGTTGGGATATCCAGCTTGTTCTGCTCGAGGGAGAGAACAATACCCATAACAAAAGTGACCAAGAATGGGTGGGTATTGTAGAACTCAAGGTTGTGACTCATGGAAGCAGCAAGGTCATCCTTGTTGTCGCCATGAATCTTCTCAAGACCAGGGAGGATACCGTAGAGCCAACCAGCTGCCTGCATTCTCTCATAGTTGAAGGAAGCCTGCAGGAACAGGGAGCGCCATACCATCTTGTTGAGCGTCTTCTGATCAAGTGGCTCAGCAGGAGTGGTGTTCTGATAGGTATCAGGAATATTAAATGCCATCTTCGAAGTCACCTCCAGCAACAACAGCAGGAGCAGCATTCTTCATCTTGGTCTGGAGCTGGTAATCCCAGAATGCGATACCAAAGCCGATGAGAGCAAGAAGCAGAAGTGCTGGACCAGAGAGCTCAGGAATGCTGATAAATACGATTGCAGCTGCAAAGCCCATGAGGAAGAAGCCCCAAAGCTCGCGAGAAACCATAACCTTCAGCAGGATTGCAAAGCCGACGAAGCGCATCATGCCACCAGCGACGGACAGTGCATTCATGAGCCACTTTGGAATTGCAGTGGTGATCTGAGTTCCAAATGCAGCACCACCCAGGAAGAACAGGGTAACAATGACACCAAAGAAGAGACCAAGAGCAGCCATTGCGCCGTAGTTAATACGAGCAATTCCCTTAGGATCGGCCTTCTCGGCGTATGCATCAGCAGTTGCCATTACAGGGGACATAATGGTAAAGATGATGGTTACTGCATACTGACCAAGCAGAGAGAATGGAATTGCTGCAGCTACAGCAGCCATTGGCTCAAGCTTAGTAGTGATTGCAAAGACTGCAGACATAATGCCGCCGATAACAGCGTTAGGTGGCTGAGCACCACCAACAGGCATGTTGCCGATGGTCATAAGCTGATAAGTACCACCAACAATGAGACCAGTCTGAACGTCACCAAGAATCAAACCAACCAAAAAACCAGTTACGATTGGCTGGTAAAGAGACTCGAGGAAACTAAACTGATCGATGCCAGCGATAAACGCAACGATGAAAATTAATAACACCTGAATAGGGCTAACATCCATCTTAACTCCTCCTTTCAAACACACCATAACTACCGATGACGATGATCGGCAGACTATCCGAATACCTTTGCCAACCTGCTAGAAACGTTGCACCATTGCAACTTTTTGTAATCTCTACCAGGAAGTTGCGCGCAAAACTTACTCGAATAGCTTTGAGATATCCTCGACCGGGGTCGTAGGAACACGCCTAATCTCTAGAGTCACCCCCAATTCCTGAAGCTCACGAAAGGCAGCGACGTCCTTATCGTCTACCGCCACACTTGTGGCGACCTGTCGCTTTCCCTCAGCCATGTGCATATTGCCGATGTTCACTTTTTTGATTGGAACACCGCCCTTAACCAGAGTGAGGACATCCTCTGGATTCTCGGCAACTAAGAAAATGTGCTGGCTTGCTGAAGCCTTGTGGATAACATCGATAGTTTTCTGGAGCGTAAAGTACCTGGTTGCAACGCCGTTTGGTGCAGCCATATCCATGAGGCCCTGACGCATCTTATTGCCTGCGACCTCGTCATTAGCAACAAGGATGAGATTTGTACCAAGGGTGCCGTTCCACTGAGTAGCAACCTGACCATGAATCAGGCGATTATCGATTCGAGCAAGCTTGATATCTGGTTCTCCCATAACAAGTTCTCCTCTCTTTACGCGCACACTTGTGCGTGCTATCTGCGATTTTCATCGCACTACTCGCAACTTGCGCTGCGTGTTTTACTGCAAATTTATTTATTGTTGGAAACGCTGATTACCGCCCAACGATCCAACGTGATGACCACATTTGGAGCAAACTCAACATCTACTGTTTCTTTTTTGACGTTTTTAACTACGCCATACATTCCGCTATTAGTCTTAACTTTCTGACCTGCATGAAGATTCTTCAGAAACTCTGAAGTTGTTCCCGCCTTTTTAGAAGAGGCTCTCCAAACAAAGAAGGAATAAATAAGGCCCAAAATTACCAAGAACGCGAGAAGAACAATGGATGAAGCAAGAATGTTCTCTGCTAGATTTGCCATGTGCATCTCCTTAACTCAACAACAAAACGCTACTTAAATACCATCGTCTCCGAAGATGTCATCTTCTGGCTCAATCTCAAGCTCAAGACGCTTATGAACAACTCCCTGGCTACCAGCTAAAACAGCAGTATCAACCAGCTCTTCAAGAGAGGTATCTGCCATGCGACTACCAAGTGTTTCAAGAAGCATAGGAAGGTTTGTACCGGTAACAACTTCTACGTTTGAATAACTCTGAGCAATAATCATTGCCTGATTAAAAGGTGTTCCGCCAAGCAGATCGCAGAAAACCAGCACACCGTCAGTAGTGTCAAGAAGATCGGAAATTGTTGCAGAAAGAGTTTCTGGGTATGTTGCAGCACCGGCTTCAATAAAAGGAACGGGAACAAAAGCTTCTTGCTCACCAGCAATCATCTTTAAAGCATCAGCAAGTCCGTTTGCAAAAGTTCCATGACCAGTTAAAACGCAACCTACCATGTCAAACTCCTTTCAAAGAGTTGGAAACTATCTGGAGAGCTACACGGAAAACTAGGGGGTGTTGAAGCTTCTCTCTAAGTGGTAGATACCAGATAACAACCTAGCATAAGTATAATCTAGTGAGCATCTTGAGATGTGTACGTTAACAATCGGCGGCTTAACGGTACTATTTTTACCGTAAACGGTACACACGTTGTTATTTTCGCAGGTAGATATATGGATAAATTGTGACGATGCACTAAAAATTTAGAGCAATCCTTGAAAAATTAGAAGTTCTTATAACGTGCCTTTATACGTAATAAATGTTGTAAACAACCCTAAAATCCTGCTCAAATATGGTGAGAAAATAAAATTGGTATTAAGAAATTATGTACTGGTATCTTTTTTTAGAACATCTAAAGAAATTATTCTTGATGGCTCTTTGGTTAAATAGATTTAATCCAATTAAATTTGCAGCGGCACTGTTCCATAGTGTTTCTCGCCCCTGCTTTCCTCTGAGCACTTTGTGTGCACTGTCTTTTAGACGAGGTGATATGCGTGATTGTTACCGTAACACTCAATGCATCCATTGACAAGGCGTACTACTTGGACTCTCCTGTTGTAGATGGAACGGTACACAGAGTCTCGGTAGTAGATAACAGCGCGGGCGGCAAGGGTCTTAACGCCTCACGAGCTATTACCACCCTTAACTACCCCGTTTGTGCCACAGGATTTGTAGGCGGTAATAACGGAAGATACCTTGTTGAGCTAGCTCATAAAGATGGTATTACCAGTGATTTTATTTATACTGAGCAAGAAACCCGCTCATGCATTAATATCCTGGAGCCAAGCGGGCAATCAACTGAATTCTTAGAGCCTGGACAGCCTGTACTTCCTGAAGAATTCCTTGCTTTCAAGGCAAAGCTTGTCCAGCTTACCAACGAAGCCGAAGTTGTTACCTTTAATGGCAGTGTTCCCAAGGGCATTTCTGCCGAAAATTACAAAGAACTTATTGAAGAGACCATGGCTGCGGGCGTGCCTTGCATTGTAGACGCATCCGGTGCACTGCTCACCTCCTGTATTGATGCCCTTCCTACCATGATCAAACCAAACATCGATGAAATCGGTCAACTTCTAGGAAGAGAAGTAACTACAGAAGACGAGGTCATAAAGGCAGCTCAGGAGCTGCACAAACGCGGCATTAAAATTGTAGTTGTCTCACTTGGTGCAAAAGGTGCGCTCATGGTTTCTGATGAAGGAACCTTTAGAGCAAATCCTCCAAAAATTGAAGCCATCAATCCTGTTGGTGCAGGAGATACCCTTGTTGGCTCATTTGCTGTTGCACTTGCTCAGAAAAAGCCAACTTCAGAGTGTCTTACCTTTGCGCTTTCATGTGCTACCGCAAGTTGCCTATCTGCAGGCACCGGTCGCTTTGATCAAGATGTTGCAACTAAGATTCAGAAGCAGGTCGCAATCAAGAAGATTGCTGAATAAGTCACAGCAAGACGGGTTTCTCGCCAAAGGTTACAAAGACAAAACTATTTCTAGAAAAGTTGCATAACAGAGTAAGAGAAACGTTACAATTTTTTCAGTCAATCAAAGAGCCCTTTGGGGCGAAAGGAGCAATAGATGTTCGTTACTACTAAGCAGATGCTTCTTGACGCACAGGCTGGCCATTATGCTGTTGGCGCCTTTAACGTTGAGAACCTTGAGTTTGTAATGGCTGTTGTTAAGGCAGCAGAAGAGCGCCGCTCCCCTGTTATTCTTCAGACCACTCCTGGCACCATTAAGTATGCAAGCCTTGATTACTTTGCTGCCATGGTTCGTTGCGCTGCTGAAGAGGCAACAGTTCCTGTTGCTCTTCACCTTGATCACGGTGATGGTTTTGACCGCTGCATTCAGGCAGCTCGTGCTGGTTACACTTCCGTCATGATTGACGGCTCTCACGTTCCATTTGAGGACAATATTGCACTTACCGCATCCGTAACCAAGTTTGCTGGTCCTATCAACCTTCCTGTTGAGGCAGAGCTTGGCAAAGTTGGCGGTAAAGAGGACGACGGCCCAGCTGTTGAGGGCGAGAACCCCTACACTGATCCAGACCAGGCTGAGGAGTTTGTCGCTCGCACTAACTGCACTTCTCTTGCGGTTGGCGTTGGCACCGCTCACGGCGTTTACCACGGCACACCTCACATTGAGCAGGGCGTCCTCAAGGCTATCCGCCAGCGCCTTGATATTCCTCTGGTTCTTCACGGCACCTCGGGCGTTCCAGATGACCAGGTAGCAGAGGCAATTCAGAACGGTGTTTGCAAGGTTAACTACGCAACCGAGCTCCGCCAGGTCTTTACCGCAGCCTTCATGAAGTACATGTCAGAAAACCCTGGCAACTTTGATCCAAAGAAGCCTTCCGTTCCTGGTATGGAAGCAATCACTCAGATTGTTGCAAGCCACATGGATAACCTGGGCTCTTCCCACAAGGCTTAAGCTTAAAGGCATAGCCGTCGCACGTATCCTGCTTTTGCAGATAAAAACAAGGCGAGAAGATCGATTGATCTTCTCGCCTTTGTGTTAAAAACAAAGCATTATTGAAATCGCAAGCCTTAGCAAATCTTGCAGATCCAGTCTGCCTCTGGAGCCTCAATCTCGCCAGACTGAATGCTGGTCAGCGTGTTGCGGAGCTTAGACATAACTGGTCCAACAGCCTCCATACCAGCACCAAAGACAATCTCTTTCTGCCCGTCAACAACTTTGCCAACAGGAGAAATAACAGCAGCAGTACCGCACATACCGCACTCAACAAACTGGTCAAGCTCGTCAAAACGGACAGGACGCTCAATGACCTTCATACCAAGCAGGTCTTTAGCAACCGTTGCCAGAGAGCGACGGGTAATAGAAGGCAAAATGGAATCTGTGTAAGACTGTGGAATAACCAGGGTTCCCTCTTTATCAACAAAGAGGAAGTTTGCGCCACTGGACTCCTCAACATAGGTACGAGAGCCAGAGTCAAGATACATACTGTCTGCAAAGCCCTGCTCATGTGCCCAGGTGGTTGGGTACAGAGACATAGCGTAGTTAAGGCCGGCCTTAATATTGCCGGTTCCGTGAGGAGCAGCACGGTCATAAGGAGAAACGGTCAGGGCAACAGGAGCAACGCCGTTGGAGTAATAAGCTCCAACTGGAGTGACCATAATACGGAACTCATAGGTAGGAGATGGCTTAACACCAACAGTATTGCCGGTACCAATCATAAATGGACGAACATACAGCGTAGCGCCCGTACCAAATGGTGGAACCCATGCTGCGTTTGCGGAAACAACCTCTTTAACAGCAGCGACAAATCTATCCTCAGGAAATGGTGGCATGACAAGGCGGGATGCAGAGTCAGCCATACGCTGAGCATTGAGGTTAGGACGGAAGCAGACAATATCGCCAGAAACTGTGGTGTAAGCTTTTAAACCCTCAAAAACTTCCTGGCAATAATGGAAGATGTTTGCGCACTCAGACAGTGTAATGCTGTGATCGGTGGTAAGTCCGCCCTCATCCCAAGCACCGTCTTTGTAGTGGGCAACGTAGCTGTAGTCACACTGCGTATATGCGAAGCCAAGCGCTGTCCAATCGATATCTTTCTTCTCCACTGAGTTTGCCATGGCTTTCCTTTCTCCGTGGGTTTTAAAGAATGAACTTCATCATAAACATGCGGATATGAATACCTAGTCCTATTAAATAGTTTGTAACCGAATAGATATTTTGCGGTATAACGTACATGAGCTGAAGGGAGCAAAAATGAATATCAACCTTAAGAGGACTTACGATGCGCCAGAAGCTGACGATGGGTATCGCGTGCTGGTAGATAGACTGTGGCCTCGTGGTATCAAAAAAGAGAACCTACACGCTGATGAATGGGCTAAAACCATTGCTCCTACTACTGAGTGTAGAAAAGCATTCAACCACGATCCAGAGCGCTTTGATAGCTTTGTGTCTACCTATACAGCTGAACTTGACAGCAATCCTGACGCAGATGCCTTTGTTGAACAGCTTAAAAAGCTTGATCAATCTACCGTGACACTGCTTTTCTCGGACAAAGACACTACGTACAACAACGCAGTAGTGCTCAAAAAGTGGCTTGAGACTAAGCTTAAGTAATACGCTTACATATCTTGCGAGAAGAACTCCTGGTAGAACTTCAATTCTTCAGGAGTATCTATGCTTGATGAGAATAAAATATCAGGCTCTACGGCGCTATTGTTCTTGTCAGCAGCGGCATCTGTAGAAGCAAGCAAGTTTGCCTGTCCAAGTAAACGCTTAAGCTGATGAGCGGCGCCTGCCCCACCGTCAAAAAATTCTACGTCTCCTAAAACAGAGCTAATTTGCTTTTTGATAAAGGGGTAATGGGTACACCCAAGAACCACAGCATCTACCTGGCCAGCATAATTTCCCAAAAGCTCGGTCAGTCGTTTATGCATCTGTTCTGAATCAGCCTGACCAGATTCAATAAGCTCCACCAGGCCTTCTCCTGGAATAGAGATAACCTTTGCAGAAGGATGCAGGCGCGACTCAAGATTGTGGTACTTCTGCAAAGAGAGCGTTGCTTTTGTAGCCAGAACAATCACTGTTCCATGGGGATATGCGGTTACTGCAGGCTTAAGAGCTGGCTCAACGCCCACGATAGGTACATGAGGATAGGTTGCCCTCAGCTCGTCTGCAGCAGCAGCTGTAGCAGTATTGCAAGCAATAACTAACGCTTTAGCACCCTCATCGATAAACTTTTTAGCAATAGCATGAGAGCGCTGGGCAATCTGCACTTTTGGTTTAGTGCCATAAGGAGCAAAGGCAGAATCGCCAAAATAATGGAATTCCTCGTGAGGCATTTGGGCAACAAGGTGTTTAAGCACACTCATGCCACCAACGCCTGAGTCAAATACACCAATAAAATTATGAGGAGCTAAGCGAGCTTCCATTACAAACCTTTCAAACTGAATGTAAAGTATTTTATACCTTTATCATTCAAAGGTTGATTTGCGTCACTCTTGGGTAGAATGCCAAAGATATGTTTTTAACGATTGGAGTTTCATGAGCAACGAAGGTAAAAAGGTAAAGGTCCACTACGTAGGCACTCTTGATGACGGAACTAAGTTTGACTCCTCCCGTGATCGCAACGAGCCACTAGCATTTACCTGCATGGCTGGTCAGATGATCCCTGGTTTTGATGAGGCTGTCAAAGATATGACCGTTGGCCAGATTGTTGATGTCCACATTCCAGCAGCTGAGGCATATGGTGAGCGCCATGAGGAGGCAGTGCAGCCTGTTCCCGTAGCTCAGCTTCCAGGCTCTGAGAATCTTGTTGCAGGTCAGCAGGTTACTCTTGGCACCCCTGAGGGATACCCTGTTATGGCAACCGTTGTCTCTAACGACGGCACCACTATCGTCTTTGACACCAATCATCCAATGGCTGGTAAAGACCTTAACTTCAACATTGAGCTTCTCGAGGTTGAAGAGTAATCCACTCCCCCTTTATAGGGCGAGAAGGGCGTAGGTGCTTCTGGCATCTGCGTCCTTCTTTTTTGCGCCAAAGAGACATCAAAAAGAGCTTGGCTGCATGCAACCAAGCTCTTTTACGTAACAAGTTATGAGGGACCAATACCTTAGCTTAGGACAACGCCGCCAAGCCAGCCCCACCTTGGAGTACTCAAAGCACCAAGCTCTGAAATCCAAGAACTCAAGCTCTGGCTTCTTACAATACCAGAGAGGCAGTGCCTGACCATACCGCCACCAATGTAGATGCCAACGTGGCCATAAATCAGAGCTGCAGCAGAGCCACCAAGGGTTGGAACAGCAATAATCATGCCAGGCTCAATAGCACTCTGGTCAGTAGAATAGCACCAGGAATAGTACATATCGCAAGCGTTGCCATAGAAGGTGCCAACACCTGCATTTGAGAAGACATTGGAAACCCAAGCAGCACAGAAGCCAGCACCGGTAGATCCGGTATAGCCCGCAGCATTAACAACTGCCGCAGCAGAACCGGAACCAGCAGAAGAGGTTCCTCCTCCGCCACCGCCACCAGAGTAGCTACTACCACCACCGCTGTTGCTTGATGCAGCAGCACGTTGAGCAGCAACACGCTCTGCCTCCTGCTGAGCAGCAAGAAGCTCAGAATCACGCTGAGCGATAAGCTCTTTTACGTTGTCATCAAGATTTGCAACAACGTTTGCAGCGTCCGCCTGACGAGCAGAAATATCATTAAGCTGAGACTCCTGAGAAGCACGGAGATTCTCAAGTTCAGCCTTCTTATTCTCTAGCTCGGTCTTCTCGGACTGAAGAGCAGCCTTATCAGACTCAAGAGCGGCCTTCAGGTTCTTAACTTCCTCAATCATCTTCTGATCGGACTCAGAAATCTTATCGAGGTAGTAAATATTAGAAGTGAGCTCCTCAAAGCTTGCAGAAGAAAGAATCATCTCCAAAGCACCAGCTGGGCCAGCCTTGTAGTTGCTGGACATACGAGCGCCAAGTTCTTTTCTCTTCTCGGCAATCTGAGCTTCCTTTTCAGAAATCTCTTTCTGCTTAGCATCAATCTGATTCTGCTTATCTGTAATCTGATCAGAAATAGCGCCAATCTGAGAGTTAGTGTCATTGAGGCTTGCCTGCATGCTAGAGACTTCATTAGAAATCTCATCAAGCAGCTTCTGAGCAGCATCGTAATCGCTACGAGCAGCATCAATCTGAGCCTGGGTAACACCAAAAGCAGGACGGGTATTGATCAGTGATGCAGTAACGGCAGCGGCAGCAATGCCCATGCCGGCAAAAATCTTAAGAGCATCACGACGATTGAAAAGAGCAGCGCTCTGCTCCTCAATGGTTGTGCCTTGCTGTTTCTTTAAACTCATAAGGGTCTCCTAGAACGTTTAGTAGTACGGTGTGACCTTTGAGAGACTATTCTACCCGAGATACACGATGATATTCAAAAAGATACGTAATTTACAAACTCACCGAAACAAATTTCGGGGAGTTTTGGCTCTAAATTGTGAGGTCAGAGATAGGATTTAGCGGTTTTCAATATGTGCAACATTTTTTATTGATATGGTAATCCTACCGTCAGACTCGTGAGAAAATTCTAGGTAACCTGGACGTTCTGTTAGGTTTGAAGGGAATGAAATCTCAATTCCTGTATCGGTGCGAATCTTATGATTCTTTGCAATTCTGTTAGCAACACCGCGTTTAACAGGAACTTCTTCGGGGAGCTCTCTACTTGCCACCTGAGCCTCGTACTTTTCCTGAATCTCAGGACGCTCCTCAAAGATGCGCTTACCAACCTTGATAGGGTCTACTACCTCTTCTACCTCTGCTGCTTCTGCAACGGCAGCCTTAGCACGAGACACCTCAACGGCAGGCTCAAGTCCATACTCTTCTGCCAAGTCTTGAACAATAACAGTTACCTCGCCAATAACCTCATGGCTTGATGCTTCTGACGTACACTCAAGGAAGAGCTCTGGGATGATGAACTTTCCCTCTCCTGCTACAGAGCGGTCATGATCATGAAAATCAATGGCGCCTGTGTCCAGATCAATGACTGCATACGAATCAACCTTTTGCGTAGGAGATGGCAGCGTTGCATCTTGGCGCAAAATCTCATTTGCAGAGCCGTTGACGTCATGAATAAAGGCTTGCTTGCGTGGAAGAAGTACGATGGCAAAGAGCCGTCTTCCCTCACCCTCAAATGCCTCAGCCTGAGCATCCTCATCGTCTGCAGCAGCACTGGCAAGCGCCTGACCAGCATCGGTATCAAGGTAATCCGCCACAAGAAGATCGCACTGCTCAACGTCATCTGCGCGACGAAGCTCTTCCCAGAACCACTGAGCAATCTGATGAGAAAACTCTACAAACTCAACGTCTCCGTGAGCATACTCCTGAAGACCTCCAGCAAAATTACTGGTAGGAGCAAACTCTCCGTGTCTAGACTCTGGATTTGCCGTAATTTTACGCAGTCTACGCTGTACGTATGACTTTGTCTGACGGTCCTCTAAATCCAAGGTAGATTGAGAGAAGTATTTAGTTCCCGTCTCAAAATCAAAGACGTGAAGAATTGCCTTAGTAACTCTAAGCATGTAAAACCTCGTTTATTGCAGATGTTTTGTTGGCGAGAAACCCTAGTGCTTGACGCACATCAGAGGATCGCCAATCTTAACCAGTGGACGACCACCAATCAGCGTTCCAGACTCACCAATGAGGTCAATGCGCTCATACGTATCTGCGTTGACAACGGTAACAACCACAACATTCTCATATCCTGCCTCTTCAATGGCAGCAGCGTCAAACGAAATCAGTGGAGTACCAGCCTTGACCTCATCATTAGCGTGGACATAACGAGTAAAACCCTTGCCGTTCATCTCAATGGTACCAACGCCAATGTGAATCAAAATCTCAATACCTGTATCGGTGGTAAGGCCAATTGAGTGATTGGTTACGTTAGTTGCGGTAACGCGGGCATTACAAGGAGCATAGATGCAATCAAGACCAACGGGCAAAATGCCATAACCCTGGCCAAAGAGACCGCTTGAGATTACCTCATCGTGAACCTCTTGTACGCTTACCAGAACACCAGAAACTGGTGCATAGATAGTGTCTTCCCTGGTAGCAAATGTAGCCTTCTGAGGCTGCTCTGTTCCATTAGAAGGAACAAACACATTTCTAACCTTTGACCAAAGACCCATGATGCCTCCTTGAGTATGTGCTCTGCACAGATACCACCTGACATAACGTTTCCATTTTACCTAAGCGAGAAGGACGAATGCTCCACAGAGAAACATCCGTCCTTCTTTCACGAATTTACAATACAAAGATGCAACTTACTGCATTCTCTTTGCTCCCCTGAAGATGATTGAACGTGCAGCAAAATAGGTAACCAGGAAGTATCCACCATACAAAGCAGCTACTACTGCAACCACTCCACCAATGCTGCTAGTTACATCAAAGTTGCCAATCGACTTGATGACAGAAACCATAATAGACATTGCGCATGTTGCGTGCGCAGCTGCCATAAGCAGTGGGAACAGGAAGTACACACCAATCTGAACAAAGAGTGCACGGCTTGCAAGGCCCTTCTCGGCACCAAGCTCTGCAAGAACTTGATAGGCACGAGCGTTGTCCGACGCCTCGGAGAGCTGCTGAAGTGCCAGGATAGCTGCGCACGCAATGAAGAGTACCAGGCCGATGTACAGAGCCAGATACGTCACAATACCAGAGAATCCAGCAGTGGATTGAATGTACTCAGAGGCAGTAACAACAAGCATTAAAGAATACGGATCGGAATCGTTTCCTGTTAGGCCGCCATCGCCTAAGTACTGCTTAATTTGACCCTGGAACTGTGTTTCAGTAGCATCACCTGGAGTTTGGTAGTTGCCTAAGATGTATGAGTTGGTCAAAACGGTGCTTGAAGGGAAACTTTGATCAGCAACAACCACAATTCCAGCTGCAGGCATAAGATGAGGGCCACCTTGCGTCTGAGCAATATCCAGTGTTCCACCAACAGCATGGAGCTTGTGACCTTGAATGGTAAGCTCAGGATTATTTGCAAGAGAATCCTGCCAGTATTTTGTGAGATTAGTATCAAGCGTCCATACCATATAGCCATCAGTACCAAAATCAACAGGCTCAAGACCAGATGCAACACGCAGCTTGTTGTACTGAGAAGCTCGCATCAGAGTCACATTGCTCTGCGCAGGATCTCCCTGACCGCTATAGCCGGTAAAGTAATCATCAAAGCGCTTGCCTGTTACAGCATCAATAGAGCTATACGTAAAGCTTGGTGTTGTTGGATCATCTTGAGCATAGTACGTATCAACCTGGAAGGCGTTTTTGATAGTTTTATTCCACTCTGGATCTAGCTTCTGCACTACAGAGAGGTAGTCATATGAGTCCGCTGGACCAGGGGTATAACTGCGCTCTGAGCCTGGATTGATTGATACAGAAACATCGTACGTTTTGATTTTAGAAAAGCTGGAGTTCATAGAGTCAACAAGCGAGAAACCCGTACCAAGTCCACAGACTGCCACAAAGAGCATAGCGCAGACTAAAGAGATGGAAACCCAAGCAGTATTAACGCGGGCATTAAACTGACGCAGGATAAATGAGTGAAGACCCTTGTAGTAGAAGCCCTTCTGCATCTGCATAAATCTGAGCAAGAAACCAGAGATTGAAAAGAAAAACAGTGCTGTGCCCACAGATACCAAAGCAGTAGCCATGGCAAACTCTTCATCTATCTGTTTTAAACCATTGTGCTGAAGCAAGATATAGGAATAAGCAATGATTCCAAGAGAGGCCAAGAAGAGCAGTACTGAGACGGTAAGGTTTCTTACCTTGACGGTCTGAGTTACTTTGTCTGCGTTGAGAAGGTCAATCAGCTTATAGCGGGATACGGTGGTGACGTTAAAAATCAGCGCAACCACAAACATAACCACAAAGTAAATAACCGTTTGAATCAACGCAGTTTGTGAGAAGACAAATTTGAACGAATCAAGAGTCGTATTGAACATGTGGGCCGTTGCAAACATCATAAATTGAGAGATAAAGATACCTGCAACAAGTCCAACTACCAGGGCGAGAAAACCAACAAGTAGCGTCTCAATACTCATAATCTTTGAGACATTTCTTTTGGTCATACCCAGTATCTGATACATGCCAAATTCTTTTTTTCTACGACGAATCAGAAACTGATTAGCGTAGACAACAAGAAATCCCATAATAACGGCAAGAAAAACACTTACTCCAGATATGGTATTACTCAAAAGCTGAACGATGTTTCGCTGATCTTCAGAAAGATTCAACACCATAGATTGCTGCGTAATTGAATTGAAAGAATAAAACAGTGCAACGCCTACTGCCAATGTCAGAAAGTAAATGCTGAAATCGCGCAGTGATTTCTTGACGTTGCCAAGCGCGATTTTACTGTACATCAGCACCCTCTCCTCCCAGGAATGAAACAACGTCCATGATCTGGTCAAAGAACTGCTTACGGGGTTTCTCGCCACGAACTATCTCATTAAAGATGCGACCATCTTTAATGAAAATAACGCGATGAGCGTAAGAAGCTGCATATGAATCGTGAGTGACCATGGCAATGGTTGCGCCATTACGATTGAGGTTCTCAAGACTCTCCAGAAGTGTACGAGCGTTCTTTGAATCCAGAGCGCCAGTAGGCTCATCCGCCAGGACCAACGAAGGGTTGGTAACAATTGCTCGGGCAGCAGCAACGCGCTGACGCTGGCCACCAGACATCTCGTAAGGGAACTTATCAAGTACCTCGGAAATCTGGAGCAGCTTGGCAACGTTTTCTACGCGCTCCAAAACTTCCTGAGCGCGGACGTGACCAATGGTTAGTGAGAGCGCGATATTCTCGCGAGCAGTAAGGCTATCAAGCAAGTTTGCGTCCTGGAAAATAAAGCCCAAGCGGTCACGCCTAAAGGCAGAAAGCTCTGCGCCGCGCAGTCTGGAAAGCTCTTGGTCATCAATAAAGATGTGGCCCGCAGATGCCTGATCAATGGTAGAGATGCAATTTAAAAGTGTAGTTTTGCCAGAACCAGAAGGACCCATGATAGCGATAAACTCACCGCGAGCTACAGAAAGATTAATGCCGTCTAGTGCCTTGGTAATATTTCCACGAGTTCCATAGTACTTCTCGAGGTTTTGACAAACCAAAACGGTGTGAGGAGTAAGTGCTGAAGATTGTCCAGCCACAACAGTTGACTGAGTTGGAGCTGTTTGAGTAGCTGCCATGTTGCGTCCTTTCATTGAGAGCGAGTAAATCTTGAGATATATACTCCGTCACTACCGTTCACGTTGCCATCGATTGACCTTACAGAAACCTTACGCTTTTCTCACTTTGATGTGTCAAAATATCACTATCAAGCATACGGGAGGGGCATGCTATGCAGTTAGTAATTAAAAGATTTGGGCAGCTTACCGCTAAAGAGTTATATCAAATTCTTTCTCTAAGAGCAGAAACGTTTATTGTTGATCAGCAGATTATGTACAACGATCTTGATAACGTTGATCAAGTTTCTACCCATGTCTTTTATCAAGATACTGACTCGGTAGCTGCATATTTGCGCATCATTGATGCAGGACAGTCATACAACTCCCCTCTTATTGGTCGCGTATGCGTCAGCAACAAAGGTGCCGGCATTGGCTCAAAGCTGCTGCATGATACCCTCGATTACCTGGCACAAGAAAGTAGTGCTTCCAAGGTGTTAGTTGAGTCGCAACTCAAAGCTCAGCCCTTCTACGAGCGCGCTGGATTTACGCAGGTATCTTCTAAGGTACTTGATCACTTTGGCGTCCTTCACCATGTGCTCTCCTTTGACCTTGATGCATATCGTCAGGCGAGAAACACAATCAGCATTGATGATATTCACGTTTCAATCAGACCGCTTGAAACAGCCGATTTGCGCACACTGCAGAAGCTTAGCGTAGAGACATTTGTAGACACTTTTATTGACTCAAATACAGCAGATGACTTAGCAAGTTGCATGGACTCGCTCTACAACACAGAAAAGCTTGCCCGTGAGCTTGCTGCTAAACACTCATATTTCTATTTTATTGAGGTAGAAGGTCAAGTAGCTGGCTATCTGAAGCTCAATACGCGTTATGAGCAAACTGAGGGTCAGCGCGATGACTCACTTGAAATTGAACGCCTGTATATCCTTCCGCGTTACAAAGGCCTACACCTTGGATCAAAGCTCATGAAATTTGCCCTTGATTTAGCAAAAGAGAAGGGTAAGAAGCGCGTGTGGCTGGGTGTCTGGGAACACAATGAGCCTGCTAAGGCATTTTATTCACATTGGGGATTCAAGCGTTTTAGTCAGCATACCTTCCCAGTAGGAAGCGATCCTCAAACGGATGAATTGTGGGAGCTTCTAATATAGAAATAGCACAATTGCTGTTAAAAGACTCAAAACCAAAAGTGCATAGGTGATTATTTTTCTTTCTCTAAATTTAACTATCCTAAAAATTTGCAAGAGGAAAATAGAGACAAAAATGCATGCACTTATCTGCTGTGAATAAGGGAATACTTCTGGATAAAAATGAATTGCCGTATTCAGTACGAGCAAAGCAGCTACGATGTAGTCTGCTTTACTCGTCTTTTCATTATTAATTAGTTTCATTTTAAATCCGTAAAAGACTGGTTGAACGTAATAGAAAAGGTTGAACCTTTACCAATTGTACTGCTCACAGCCAGCTTAAGGCCCATCTTATTACAGAGTTCATAGCAGAGATAGAGACCCATACCGGTAGATTTGGCGTACCTGCGTCCATTTTGACCGGTGAATCCCTTATCAAAAATACGAGAAAGATCCTCTTCAGGAATACCGATGCCATTATCTTTAATGAAGAGAGTAGTTGAAGTTGTTCCTTCACGTGGCTCTGAGACAGAGGCAGAAATCCAAACGTTCTTCTCGCCAGGTGCAAGCTCTGGATTTGAATACTTCGCGGCGTTAATTAGAAGCTGTCGCAAAATAAACTCAAGCCACTTTGGGTCAGCCTTGACCACGTGGGCCAAGTCATCAAAATGGGGAGAAACGCCAGCGTCAATGAAGACGCGTGCGTTGTTTTTAAGAGCATCTTTTACGATGGACTGCAGATTAACGTCTCTGATAGAAAAATCTCGATCTACAGATGCACTGCGAGCGTAAAAGAGCGCCTGCTCTACCAGAGTTTCAATCTTGGTAAGCTGCGCTTGCACGTCATCCATAGGTAGCGATGGATTATTTTGAGCAACCAAATGAGCTGCAGCAATGGGAGTCTTAATCTCATGCACCCACATCTCAATGTACTCGCGATATTCCTTCGATCGCATATGCTCATCAGCAAGCTGGTCCATCATAGACTTGGACATGCTAGAAAGCGCATCCTTAAAAAGCTTCTCCTCCAGCGTTGAAGGCGTGTCCAGCATGGTAGGAACCAGATAGCTCTCTTTATCAGTTGCTGCTAAATTCTCAGCAAGCTGCTGGTAAAACCAACGACGATGAAAATAATCGGCTAATAGTGCAGCTGCTCCCACTACCCATAAAACTAAAATACAGTAAGCAATAGCAAACGCGTTAAGCCCAACGCCCTTAAGCATAAAGCCAATTAACGTGCTGCTAGCTATAAGCGCAATAAAGAAGATAGTTCGATTTTTTAGATACTTAAAAAGCGTCATGACAGCCTACTCAATAACGTAGCCAAGTCCGCGGCGTGTCATGACAAAATCCTCAACCCCAATGCTTGCAAGAGTATTTCTGAGGTGGCTAATGTTTACCGTCAACGTATTGTCATCAACAAACTCATCCGACTGCCACAGCTCCTCTTGGATACGCTGGCGAGAAACAACCGTTCCCGCATTTTGCATCAAAAGTGAAAGTATCCTGAGCTCGTTTTTAGTCAGCTCAACGCTCTTTTGATTTGCAGAAACTTTACAGGAAGAAGAATCAAGTGTCACACCTGCATGTGAAAGCTTTGTTCCTGTTGTGGCATCACTATTTGCGCGCCTCAGCACCGAGGTAATATGCATAAGTAAAATCTGGGTGTTATAGGGCTTGGCGATAAAATCGTCCGCTCCTAACGAGAGCACCATAAGCTCATCAAGATCAGTGTTTCTGCTGGTAACTACAATGATAGGAACGTTTGAAAACTGTCGTACTTCTCGACAGATTTGTTGTCCATCAATACCGGGAAGATTAAGATCTAACAGAACCAAATCTGGATGTGCGGCAATAATCTGTTGAGGTACTGACTCAAAAGACGTGAGCGCCTGAGCCTCAAAGCCGTTTCTTTGCAGCAGGAGCACCAACTCTTGCTGAATCTGATGGTCATCCTCTACTACCAGGATTTTTGTCATATGTGCTCACCTCCTGCTGTGCTATGCAAGTCCTACAAAGCGCTGGGCGTTTTCCCACAATATGGTATACGTCTTCTCTTTGGGGATATCAAGTCGCTGCCAACGAAGTTCTGCCAAGCGCTCAACGGTATGTACCACCATCGCCGGCGTACACTCCCCTCCTCGTAAAGGCTCTGGAGCCATGTAGGGGAAGTCAGTTTCTGAGAGCAGTTGCGCCTCTGGACAGGAAATCATTGCGGATCGAATATCGTCGGAGCGCTTAAAGGTTGCTGCGCCACCAAATGCTACAAAACATCCAAGGTCTGCAAAAGGCTTCATAACCTCTGGACCATCAGTATAACAATGGAGGTCACAGCCAGCCTTAGGCACACCCAAACGGTTCAGTATTTCAAGCGCCAAATCATGAGCATGTGTATCATCAGCGCCGTCACGCAGATGCAACTCAACGCGTTGATTGTGCTCGTGTGCGATAGAGAGCTGTCGCTCAAAAGCTTGGCGTTGGACCTCTTCTGGAACCTCACAGTACGGTCCAAAATCAAGGCCAATCTCTCCCACACCAACACACAGTGGATGTTCAAGCAATTCAAACAAGCGCTGTTCAGCCTCTTGTTTGTAGTTGGGTGCGCTATAAGGGTGGGCGCCAACCACAAAATACGTGTGCTCAAACAAATACTCTGCAGGTAAATCGCAAGGTACGCAGAGATTTGCCTCAGCCAGCTTTGTATAAGCAGCGCAAGCCTGGCTCAGAGTATCCTCAAACCAAGCGATAAAAGCGCTGGTATCTGCCCACTTACGAGGAAACTCCGTAGCAATATCTACGGGAACAATAAGCATGCGAACGCCCGCTGCTGCTGCTCGTGCAAGAGACTCTGCCGCACTGTGCTCGTGAAGACTACCCAAGTGACCATGGGTATCAGCAACAGGCGCCAAAACACGCGGGGCTGGACGAGGTGTACCGTATATATCGTGGAACAGTTGACCGTCAGAAAAAGAAAGCGCTTCCACTTCTTCTGCTGGTAAATGATGCTTTTTCTTACTCACTCAAAGGCTCCAAAGCAGCCGCAAGACAAATAAAGTCTTGGCTAGTCAAAACTTCTGCGCGCACGGTAGGCGCAATTCCTGTGGCGAGAAACGCCTGGTCTAGCTTGTCTTTATCAAAACCAGAGGCGCTCATTGAATTACGAATGGTCTTTCTACGCTGTGCAAAGGCAGCGTCAATGACGCTCATAGTATGCAAGAGCTCTTCTTCAGAAAGAAGCTTGGAGGTCACCGGGTTTCTCGCCATAGTGCGATCAAGGCGAACCACAGCAGAATTGACGCGTGGAGGAGGCATAAAGTTGCCAGGACCCACTTCAAACCTGCCAGTAACCTGCGCAAACAAAGACAGCTTTGCTGTGTAAGCGCCATATGCCTTGGTAGAAGGCTTGGCGGCAATTCTGTCGGCTACCTCAGCCTGTACCATGACCACCGCTCGCTCAAGCGAAGGAAGCTCCTGGAAGAACTTAAGAATTAGCGTTGCAGCTACCTGATACGGCAGATTGGATACAAACTTAGTTGGCATCGGAGCGCTCGACGGGGTGCTCGGTGCTGCGCTCTGAGCAACGGTCGGAAGCGTACTGTAAGCCTCAGAGAGCTTCTGTGGCGTGATTGCCAGAGCATCTCCCATAACCAGCGCAAACGAGTCTGGATGGGGCTCCTTGCAGGTTACCGCCAAGACTTGCTCAAGCTCAGAGTCTGCTTCAAGCGAGCAAACCGCACGGGCGTTGTCGAGCAAGGCCACCGTAAGGGTACCCAAACCGGGCCCAACCTCAACAATCACGTCGGTAGGCTGAACCTCTGCAAGCTGAACGATCTTCTCGATAACATGGTCTTGTACCAAGAAGTTTTGGCCAAGCCTGTATTTGACAGCAAGGCCAAAACGTTCCAGCGTTTCTTTAGTGGCGCGCTGATTAGCAAGCCACGATGTCTGATGCGATGCGTGCTCCGACACGATTACTTGCTTGCAAGACGTGGGAACAAAGCGTCTCCCTTAGAGACAGCCAGGCCGCCCTGGAGCTTGCCCCATACGCACTCGCTACGGGTATTAGTAGAGGTAATCTCTGCCTCGTCAAGGCTCATACGGCGTAGAACCTCTGCAGACGTAGTTGGCATAAATGGCATAAAGAGATGTGCGCAAATACGAATAGACTCAAGCAGCGTGTAGATAATCTCTGCAAGCTCTGCAGCACGCTCTGGATCTTTTGCCACCGTCCAAGGAGCAGCGTCTTCAATGTAGTGGTTAGCTGCGTGAACAAGCTCCATGATGATATTCTTAGCGCCTACGTAATCCATCTTCTCCATGCAAGCAGCATAGCGGTCATAGATGCCCTCAGCCAGCTTGCGCAGTGGATGATCTGCAGCAACAGAAGAACCATCAAAGGTTGGGGTGACGCCCTCAAAGTACTTATCACTCATGTTAAGGGCGCGAGAAACCAAGTTACCCCAGCTATTTGCCAGGTCAGCGTTATAGACCTGCTCCATACGCTCAAAAGAAATGCCAGAGTCCTCACCAGGGGTTACGTCGGTCATAAAGTAGTAGCGGTAGCCTTCAACACCCAGCAGGTCCAAAACGTCCTTGGGAGCAATGGCGTTTCCGCGAGACTTACTCATCTTCTCAACAACACCAGTCTCCGAGTTACGGACGTTCAAGAAACCGTGAGCAAAAATGTGCTCAGGAACAGCCTCACCAAGAGCCATAAGCATTGCAGGCCAAATGACACAGTGGAAGCGAATGATATCCTTACCAACAACGTGCATCTGAGCTGGCCAGAAGCGCTTCCTCATGGCAGCAGCCTCTGGACTGTCATCGCCATAGCCAACAGCAGTGTAGTAGTTGAGAAGAGCGTCAAACCAGACGTAGGTTACATGAGACTCATCAAAAGGAACTGGAACGCCCCAATCAAAGCTAGTACGGGATACAGAAATGTCCTGAAGGCCAGACTCAACAAAGCTGCGGACCTCATTGGCGCGGAAATCTGGCTCAATGAAATCTGGGTGCTTAGCATACAGCTCAAGCAGTTTATCTTGGAATGCAGAGAGCTTGAAGAACCAAGACTCTTCAGAGACACGCTCAAGCTCACGGTGACAATCTGGGCAGAGGTGGGCACCCTTGCAACCAGCTTCTTCATCTGCCTTCTCTACCTGGGTCTCGGTGAAGAAGGTCTCCTCGTGGATGCAATACCAACCATCGTAGGATCCCTTATAGATGAAGCCAGCCTCACGCATGCGCTCCCACAGATACTGAACAGCTTTTACGTGGCGCTCATCGGTAGTACGGATGAAGTCATCATATGAAATATTCAGCTCTTCATAGAGTCCCTTGAAGAAAGGAACCTGCGAGTCACACCATGCCTGTGGAGACAGTCCGTGATCAGCTGCAGCAAGAGCGACCTTCTCGCCATGCTCGTCCATACCGGTGAGGAAAAATACATCGTAACCAGCAGCGCGTCTAAAGCGAGCCTGGATATCGCAAAGCAGGGTGCAATACGCAGTTCCCAGGTGTGGCTTTGCGTTGACGTAATAAATTGGGGTGGTGATAAAGTATGACGGCTTGGCCTCGGGCATAATGACTCCCTTTGTGTAAGTTGCAATAACTTATCCAGTATAGAGCAAATGCTGGGCGCACTTGTGTTGGTATGGTGATTATGCCTCGTGAGCAAGAATTGCCTGGTATGCCTCGTCACGCGCAATACCAAACTTTTGAGCAAGCTCCTTGGCCAAGGCTGATTTTCTAGTACCAGCAGCAAGACCAGCCTCTATCGCATCTTCAAGTGAGAGCTGAGACTCTCCTTCTACCTGTGATGATGCAGAGGCAAGCTCTTCTTCTGTGGGAGCCGCGATAACCAAAACACACTCGCCTTTAAGGTTCTCTTTTGCAGCAAGTGTCTCAACAAGACAAGGTGCCACGTCACGCACTACTTCTTCATGCAGCTTAGTAAGCTCTCTGACAAGAGCCACCTGCCTGGTTGGAAACACCTCGGCTATGGCCTCGACCGTTGCAAGCACTCTAAACGGAGACTCATACAGCACAATAGTGCCCGGAATTGATGCAAGCTGCTGTAAGCGCTGAACAATCTGCCCGTGTTTTCTGGGCAAGAATCCTTCAAAGAAGAAATGATCACTTGCCAGGCCTGATGCAACAAGCGCGCAGGTCACCGCAGAAGGACCTGGAATAACTTCCGTTGCAAGTCCTTCTGAAAGCGCCGCATCAACCAAATGCTGACCCGGGTCAGAGATACCTGGCATACCGGCATCTGAAACAAACGCGACATGCTGACCCGCACGAAGCCTCTCAAGCGTTGGCTCAATTTGCGACTCAATAATATTTTGATCACAGCGCTGCAGCGGTACATGAATGTCAAATGCCGAGAGGAGCTTTGAGGTCACGCGCGTGTCCTCACATAAAATGACATCTGCTGCTGCAAGCGTTTCTTTAACGCGCGGTGACGCATCCGAAAGGTTACCAATAGGCGTGCCAACAATAGACAGTTTACCTGCTAAAAGAGTAGATTCTGTCATTACTCGAGCATTCCCCTCTCAAACGTTGCGAGCGCAACGCGTGCATCCCATGCAGCCAAAAATGCGGAGGTCTTCCAGGTCTGGAAGAACCATGCAGGACACGTATTGTACACTTTGAGCTGGCCGGAAGTATAAATGCGCTCAAGCGCAATTCTTCCCTCTGCCGTCATAGCGCCGTCAATGTTTGGAAGTGATGCAGACCACTTACCCACCATGACCGGCAGACCACCTGAAGCAGAAGTCTTCAAATACGCTTCGTTTTTATCAATAAGCTGCTGTACACCCCTAGGACCTGAGCAATCAATTCCCTCGCAGGGTTTATCAAGGTGTGCATCAAGCCAAACGTTTTGATAGGCCTGCTGGCTCATAAAACGCCTAAATCCCTGAGGCCAGCCACCATCTGGAAGAATGACCACAGGCTCTTCTCCTGCCACAGATCTAATGGTCTCATAAGCACGGCGATAATAGTTTCTCAGCGAGTGACCAGGAATACCACCTGTGAGCTTAAAGCCCTTGCGCACACGAGGCTTAACCTCATCGGCTACCTCAATGCCATAAAAACCGCTGCGGTGAGCGTAGTGAAGGGCAAGTTTATGCAGAATAGAAAGGGATTTCTCCCCAGAAATTCTGGTACGCGGAGCACCACCTGGCTGGTCATTCAAGCCATCAGGCAAACCTGGATTTACTGCCAGTACAAAAATAACGTGCAGGCCAAGTTCTTCTGCCCATTCAAGAGCTCTATCAAGCTCGGTAATGCAGCTAACATATGGAGTCCCTGCAGCTTCTTCATCAAAAACGTACCAAGGCACAGAAATTCTTACCGCATTAAAACCACGAGCGGCAATGCTGACAAAGTCAGAACTCTGGATAAATGAAGAACGATGTGCTTTAACAAGATTGTGGTAGTCTTCAACGCCCAGTGCTTTAATGAGCTGAGCCTCATCAACGCACCCTGTGCGTGCAAACGGCTCAGGAGTTACCCACGGTTCAAGCGTAAGCCAACCAGTTAAATTGACACCCCGCAACGCTCCGTGAGCCATGAAATTCCACCTCGCCAAAAGATAAAACCTCTACATACGTAGAGTATACCCATCGAGGTTACGTTGCTCGCACGAGCTTTAAAAAACAACAGGTTACTTCATATTTTTTGAATATATGGCGCAATTGTTGGGTGTCTCATCAACCTCAACGGAAGAGACGGGCAAACCTTCTGCCTCAAGTTGCTCAAACAGATGCTTTGCCAGATTTTCTGCTGTTGTTCTAAAAGGCAAAATAGTGAGCGAGAAACCCTCTTCTTCAAGACAGGCCAACGTCTTTTCAGAAAGAGAACCCTCTTCAATCAAAAACGTATGATCAAGGGAATCACATAGCGCACGGACCTTGCGCTTAAAAACACCAAAGTCCATAACCATGTCCTTTTCTGTGCCAGACTCACCAAGCTCTGCAGCAGAAATACAAGCGGTTACGTACCAGCGATGACCATGCAGATTCTCACACTTGCCATAGTAGTTGGTAAGAAAATGCGCTGAGTCAAAGGCATATTCGGTCTTAAGCGTATACATTACTCGTTGTCCTTTGAACCGCGACCGCGATCATCGCGTCCAGCTCTTCTATGTCTACGACGTGCAGCGTTTTGTGGCTGAGTATCTCTAGATGCAGCGTTAGGTGCACCGTTAGAACCAGAAGTATTCTGTGGAGCACTCTGTGGGGCGTTCTGGGTCTTCATGCCTGCCCTATCGCCTGGACGACGAGTCCTCTTTGCACGAACTGGTGCCTGTGCCTCATCGGCTTTCTGTGGCGCCTGAGGAGTATCTGTCCTTCTAAAACGTTTACCCTGAGGCTGCTTCTGCGCAGGAGCTGTACCCTGCTCATTCTTCTGAGGAGCCTGAGTATTTGCAGTACTCTCTTCTGTTGCGTGATGACGGCGGCGGGTACGACGAAGCGTATCTGTCGCAGCATCAAAAGTACTAGAACCAGGGTTGACCTGAGCATTCTTTGAAGTTCTTACACGACGGGTGCGAGAAGAACTTTGAGCTCCCTGCTCTTCTCGGGCATTTCTTGTACCAGAATTCTTGGCGTTTTCCTGCTTATTTGCAGAGTTCTGCTCAAAGCGTTCACGCTTGCGCCTTGGAGTCTCTGTGACAAAGAGATCAGGGTTAATCTCTGGCTCTTCATCAACAATCAGACCATTTGCCCTATCAAGCTCTGCCAGCGCCATCTGAACCTCAACAGATTCAAGGCGCTCAAGTGCAGCGCGAGAAACGCTGTCTGGCCTACAAGAACAGCCAAGGTCTTCCGACTTCTGCTGAGCCGCAGGAGATGTGTCCATGTCAGCAAGAGGAATACGTACCACCTTGCCACTCTCAAGACGAAGCGCAATCTCCTCTTTTGGCGTGTTGTACTCAACAATTTTTGCCATGCCTAGAGGAGTCTCAATGACAGCATTGCGCTTTGGAGCACGGTTCTTAAAATCGCGATAGGCTTCAAACTCATAGCGCAAGCAGCACATTAAGCGGCCACAAGCACCAGAAATCTTAGTGGAGTTCAGAGGCAAATCCTGCTCTTTTGCCATGCGGATAGAAACTGGCTCAAAAGAGAGACCAAACCTTCTACAGCAGAGCTCTTGTCCACAGTGACCGTAGCCACCAATGACCGCTGCTTCTTCCCTGACGCCAATCTGACGCATGTCAATGCGCTCATGAAGCTCATGAGAAAGCTCGCGGACAAGCTGCCTAAAGTCCACACGATCATCAGCCGAGAAGTAACACACGACCTTCTCGCCATCAAAAAGGTACTCGACACCAATGGGCTTCATCTCAAGTTCTTCTTGAACAGCAAACTTCCTGAACACAGGAAGCGCAGCCTCGCCCTTAGCGGCAAGCTCTTCTGCGCGAGATAGATCCTCGTCAGTTGCTACACGAACAACGTCTTTGAGCTCAGCTTTATTTGTCTTGTACTCAAACTCCTCCTGAGAAATCTCACGAGGATCAGCAACAGCAAGACCAATCTCTAGACCGCGCTCGGTCTGGCAGATAACGTGGTCACCTTCAAGAACGCCGGACTCCTTTGGATCAAACCAAAGGTCGCGCGCGGCGTATTCAAATTTCACCGGGACAACGGTGGGCATGTAAGTGCCTCCTTGATATGCAGCAGCATAACCTCAAGAGTTAGCTGGGGAGAAACAGAGCGATCCAGGTTGTATTGAGCCTCTTGCACCGCAGCAAGAGCCCCCAAAACACCCTGGGTATGAGTTTGAGATGCAACGCGATCAATAATGCCTGCTGCATCCGTATTTACTATCTCTTCATCAACCGCTTCGCAACACAACAGTACGTCGCGAAGAAGCGATTCCAGAATTGCCAACATTTCTATGATACCCGAACGCTCGCGCGCTGTGAGTTCTCGCTTATTTGCCGCCTCAACCTGCTTTAACGCAGCGCTGGTAAGAAAGTCTTCATTTTGAGCAAGCGCCTCTTCTTGAGCTCGTCTTACATCCCCTAGAGGAATTTTTGCAGCTTCTATCAGCTCTTTTGCGGAAATGAGTACATCCCACGAGTCATTTCTGAGCAGGTTGCCAAAAACATCAATGAGCTGTCTGCGAATGTTTTTGCGCGTAGAAGACTGCAAAAACTCCACAGCTCTACTAGGAGTTCCTGTTGCTGCAAGCGCAATGCGAGCTTCCTGCTCTGTGGCGGAAATCTCTCGCATAATAGCGGCTTTAGCAGCAGCGTCAGTGAGTGTTCTAAACGCAACTGCCTGACAACGAGAAACAATGGTGGGAAGCACCGCGGAAGAAGAACGTGCAGACAGAATAAAGATGGTGTCTGCAGGTGGCTCTTCAATGGTTTTGAGCAGTGCATTTGCAGAATTTTCTCTAAGCAAATCAGCGCGGTCAATCACGTAAATCTTATGGGTTGAGCGCATAGGCGCCAGACTAACATCAGCGATGAGCTGACGAATCTGCTCAATGAGGTAGCCATTTGCAGAAGCTGGAGTAAGTACGTGAACGTCAGGGTGAGTACCGCGAGAAATACGAATGCAGTCGTCACAGGCAGCGTCACCGCCCTGAGCGCAAAGTACACACTGCGCCAGAGCTTTGGCTGCAAGACCTTTACCGGAGCCAGGAGCTCCTACAAACAGATAGGCGTGGCCAAGCTTGTGCTCATGAAGTGCGCGTGCAAGCAGATTTTGAACTTGAGGTTGATCCTGAAGACGGGTAAGTGCCTGAGGAAGTGGATAGGTGCTATGAGTAGTATGTGTGCTCTCTTGAGTCATAAACGCGTCACTCACCAAGCTCACAAATACCAGGAATAAGATCTGCTAACAGCTGACGAGTACGTGCGCGAACCTCATCAATGCTTCCATCTGCATCTACAGCTTTTACACGCTCTGGCTCATTTTGCAGAAGTTGCTTATAACCAGCAAAAACTCGCTCCTGGAAGGCAACACCTTCTGCTTCTAGTCTATCGGCGTCATTTTGCGTAGCACGCGCATGAGCAACCGTTGGTTCAAGCATAAAGACAAGGGTTCTATCAGGAGAAACCCCACAGCTTCCCAAGCGATTTGCACGGTGCACGAGGTCTGTATCAAGACCGCGACCAGCTGCTTGATAGGCAAAGGTGGAGTCATAGAAGCGATCACACAAGACAACTTTGCCCGCAGCTAGAGCTGGTCGGATAACCTCTCCTACCAGCTGGGCACGACTTGCTTCATAGAGCAACAGCTCACACTCATCGCACATCATGCCGTTTTCTGGATTAAGTACCACGCCTCTAATCTGCTCAGAAATAGCAGTGCCGCCGGGCTCACGAACAAAAACCACATCAAAGCCAAGAGCTTCAAGATCTTCTCGCAGAAGAGAAGCTTGTGTTGACTTACCACAGCCATCAACGCCTTCAAGCGTGATAAACAAGCCTTGAGATGTACGTGCGTCTTTGTTCATGCTTCCCTCCCTCTTAACTATCTCACGATACAGGCAGATTGTGTTTCTCGCCATGAATATTCTAAAGGTTTTGCGCATTTCCACATGAAGAGCGCTCAAAAATGGGTAAAAATACGTATGGAGCGGGCGTTGGAGAGGGACGCTCGTTCTTCCGAAAACGGTGCACCTCTCGATGCACCGTCATACGTTTACTTTTTTGCCGCCTTGGTGGATTTGGTGCTCTTAGTACTCTTACGAGCGCCTCTACGCGGGGCAGTTTTCTTTTCTTTACCAGGGCAATCATAATTTGGACAGAGCTTCCAAGGGCCCCTCTGGGTGGTAACAACCACCATAGGAGCACCGCAGTCCGGGCAAACCTCATCGGTCTTCTCGAGCTTTCCACGAGCAGGCAGAGGATAGCTGGTCTCGCACTCCTCGTAGTTGCTGCAGCGAATAAAGCGCTTACCCGTGCGCTCTGACTTATGAGCTACCAGATCCCCATGCTTGCCATTTGCCTTACAGGTTGGGCACTCGCCCACAATAAGGTCTGGCTCCGCATTTGTAGGACAGGCAGGATTAATGCAAGTCTCATACGCACGTTGTCTAAACGGCTGAACCTTTACGCGAGGAGCACCGCACTCTGGGCAGACACCGGCCTCTCCCTCAAGCGGCTCAACGCGTCCCTGAGGCAGTGGATAGGTAACATCGCAGTCTGGCCAACCCATGCAGCCAACAAAGCTTCCACGAGTCTTCAGAGAGCTCTTAGCAACCAAGTCTTTGCCGCACTTAGGGCAGGTTCCCACCTTTGCGTCAGCAGTAACTGCATCAGCAATGGCCTCAGACAGGTCTTCTTTGTGGTCAATAAGCGTATCAATCATGCCTGCAAGCAGGGCTCTTGAGTGTGTAACAACGCCATCACGCGTATCTTTGCCCTCAGCAACGCTTGTCATATCGGACTCAAGCTCTGCCGTCATATCAGGCGAGGTAATGTGTGGTGCAAACTGCGAGAGCGCATCAACAATTGCCATACCAAGCTGACTTGGCTCAACAGGATCATTCTTGAGGTATTTACGCTGGTAGAGCGTATCAATAATGGAGGCACGCGTGGACTTTGTGCCCAGACCGCGCTTCTCCATCTCTTGAATAAGCTTACCCTGGCTGTAGCGAGCAGGTGGCTCTGTCTGCTTAGCGTCAAGCGACAAAGACTGAATGGAGACAATCTCTCCCTCGCCGACATCAGGAATCTGATCGTCTTTCTTAAGGCCAAAAGGATAAATCTCTCTAAAGCCTGGCTCTGCCAGCACGGTTCCATTTGCAACAAACGGCTGACCAGCAACATCAAGGGTAATCTTAGTGCCGCTCATAGTAGCCGGACCCATAAGGGTTGCGAGGAACCTTCGAGCAATCAGGTTATAGAGCTTCCAAGCTACAGGCTGCAAAGCATCTGGGTTTGCTGCCGCTGTTGGATAAATTGGTGGGTGGTCAGTAGACTCCTGCTTGCCACGAGTGGCGTGAAGCTTTGGCTGACCCAAAAGCTTTTTGCAGGTAGGAGCATACTGAGGAACTGCAGACAGCGTACGGACACAGTCCTTCAAGTCAAGCGAACTTGGGTAGACGGTGTTATCAACACGAGGGTATGAAATCAAGCCGTCCATGTACAGAGACTCTGCCAAACGCATAGTTCTAGCTGGCGAGATACCCTCTGCAGCTGCAGCTGCCTGCAGCGACGTGGTGTTAAACGGAGCTGGTGGCTGCTGCTTTCTGCTACGAGACTCAATCTCGACAACCGTTGCCTGAGTCTGATCTTTAACAACGGCGTAAGCTGCGTCTGCTTCAGCTTGATCCCAGAACCTTGCGGTCTGGTGAACCATCTTAAAGGTTGCTTCCGCATCATCTTCTGGCGCAGCAACACCAGAAATGACCCAATAATCTTCTGGCTTAAAGGCCAGGCGCTCACGCTCGCGCTCAACAACAAGTGCCAGCGTAGGAGTCTGAACACGACCAGCAGAGCGCGTATTGCCCAGACCACCAAAGCGTGCAGTTGTCAGATAACGGGTCAGCACCGCTCCCCAAATGAGGTCGATATACTGTCTGGACTCGCCTGCCGCAGCCAAGTTGTAATCAAGATCTACCAGGTTATTAAAGGCGGTCTCAATCTCTGTCTTGGTAAAGGCAGAGTAGCGTGCACGAAATACTGCCAGATGAGGATTAACCGAGAGGACCTGTGCCAGCGCATCAGAGCCAATAAGCTCTCCCTCGCGGTCAAAGTCTGTACCGATAATGACAGACTCTGCCTTCTTAGCAAGGTTCTTGAGGGCGCGAATAATCTCTTTTTCTGCAGGTTGTTTATCTACAGGAGCCCAAATCAAATAGGGCAAGCTGGGGATTTTCCAACCCTTAAGATCAACGCCATCTGCCATAAAAGGCTTGCGCTTAACCTTATAAGGAGGACGCTCAAGACCATCTGGAACATCTGCAGGAAGGTGCTCCCCTTCTGCAGTTTCTCCATACCAGCCCTCTTCCTTGTCAAACTTGAGAGCCAAAGGAAAATCCGGCTGCAGAATATGACCTCGAAGACCAATAGCAACATGGTCTTCTCCGCCACGTCTAAAACGATAAACAGGAGTGTTGTATACCTTGTCTGTCTCAGGCTTACCCGATTCAGACAGAAGGCGAGCAATCTGCTGCGCTGCGTCGTTTTTCTCGGTAACAACTAGAATCAAAGAACAACACTCTCCAAAGTAAAGGCGAAATTACTAGATTTTGTCCAGCTCATGCTGCTCGTAGTCCTCGCGGCTCCACTTAAGAGCAGCCTTGCCATCGCGGGCAATAATGACGTAACGAGCAACTGCCAGAGCAACTTCGTACAGCAGAATAAGAGCTGCAAACATCAAAATCATGGTGACTGGCGATGCATCAGGAGTAACTACTGCAGAGAGAATCATCAGACCAACATAGACGTAGCGCCACTGCTCACGCATGTCCTTGTAAGGAACAAGGTGAAGAATAGCCAGGTAGAAAATGACTAGTGGAAGTTGGAATGCAACGCCAAAGCCAATCTCAAACATCATAATAATGTTGAGATAATCGCTTGCCTCATTAATAGTTCCTGCAAACTCCTGCGACTGGCCAATCATCCAACCAATTGCGGTGTTCAAAATGATGAAGTAGCAGAACAGCATACCCAAGAAGAACAAGGTAATCATGGCTGCCACGGTAGGAACAACCCACTTGCGCTCTTTAGCGTTAAGTGCAGGCAAGAAGAAAGCCATAATCTCCCAGATGATAATAGGTGTGCAGATAATCACCGAGAAGAAGAAAGCTACCTTAAACCTGATACTAAAGCCGCCAAGGACCGAGATAACCGTAAGCTTACCATCGGTCAAAAACTCCCTGATAGGGTCAATCAAGATCTCAATCAATGCAGGTGTTGCAAAATAAATAATGATTGCGGTAACAAAAAGCGATACCACCACAATGGTCACGCGGCGACGGAGTTCTCCCAGGTGATCAAAAAGTGGCATACGAGCTGGAGTAATAGGCATTACACACGAAAGCTGGACTTATGCGTCCTGGCTTTCTCCCTCCTCTCCAGCAACTTCTTCTTTCTTGTCTTCTGCCATAGAGCGAGAAGAACGTGCGGATCCAAGGTTATAGAGGTCTTTTGCAGATGGAGCTGCAGCAGGAGTTTCTTCTGCAGCCTTAGGTGCCACGTGCTCAATTACCTCTGTAGAATCATCAGAGAAAGCAACAGAAGACGTAGCTTGTGGTGCAGCTGCAGGAGCCTCTTCAGCAGAAGCGGTCTCCGCCTGCTCAGCCTCCTGGGTCTGCTCAGCTTGCTTACTCTGCTCAGCAGCCTCAGCAGCAGCCTTCTCAGCAGCCTCGCGCTCTTCCTTGAGGCGAGCACGACGCTCAGCAAAGGTCTCCTGATGGTCAGTATCCTCGCGGTCAGCATCAGATGCAGTATTTTTGAGCTGCTCGGAGCGCTTGGGCTTCTCGTGAAGTGCATCCGCTGCAGGGTCAAGCAAATCTGCACGGACAACTTTATTAAAGCCTTCTTGCGCGTTCTGGAACTGTCTAAGAGCACGGCCTAGCGTGCGACCCATACCAGGTAATTTATCAGGACCAAATACTAAAAATGCAAAGAGCAAAATTAGTACGAGCTCTGTTTCTCCAATGCCAAACACAAGCAATACCTTTCTGGAACAAACATAAACAAGCTCTTTGAACCGTTTCTCAAAGAGCTTGCAAGTTACCAAACCTACTTGCGAACGTTAAGGTCTTTATCGACCCCAAGAAGCGAAAAGACACGCTCCACGTTTTTCTGAGGATTTGCTACAACAAGCACAGCACCACTCTCTTGTGCTCGATGTGCGGCACCCACTAAAACGCCAATGCCCGTCGAATCAATATAAGCTACCTCAGCAAAATCAGCTTCAACTTCTTTTGCTCCATCGGCGAGCGCGGTATCCAAAGCATCGCGAAGCTCAGAGGCGTTTGATACGTCTACCTCGCCCTCAATGCGAATAATGGCCTTTTCATCTGTAATTTCAGAGCTTATCTCTAGTGCCATAACTCCTCCTTACTTGGTGTTATTTGAAGAGGTAGAGGTGTTTCCGTTTAATGCATCAAGAACTTTCTGTGCATTATCCCTCACACCGGCGCTATTGTCGGAATCCTTTTCAATTGCCTTCTGCAGTGCCTCTTTTGCAAGATCTACTTGATCAGTAACACGATACATCATTCCCAAATTAAGCCAACCGTTAGCATAATCTGGAGAGCGATCCGTTACTGCCTTAAGTGCCTCAACAGCACCTGTTTGGTCTCCTGCGTAGAACTGCGCAATGGCTCTATCAACACGGACCTCATCAGAATCATTTGAAGCAAGATACGTATCGTACTCGGCAATTGCTTTGTTGATCAGCTGTAAAGACTGCTTCTGAACAGAGTCATCTTGAGAGGAACTCTTAAGCGCCATTCCCCAACCTAAATAGGTACGAGCCAAATCAAGATGTGCTGGCAGATTATCTGGGTTGGACTGAATAGCAGACTCTTTTTCTTCTGCCTGTTTCTGATAGACCTGGTTAATAGCCTCAGGAGAATTCTGCTGAGTCTGATGCTGCTTTTGCGAGTTAGAGAAAATGCTGGCAAGAGAAGGCAACATCATAGATATAGCAATAAAGAGCGAGAATACGCCAATAGCAATCTTCATGCCTGTAGAAGGACCTGGCTTTTTAGGAGCCTCATCGGGCTTGCGGTCCTTTGCCTTCTTTTTTGCTGTCTGGTTTGCCATGGCAACCAGCTCTTTTTCTGCCTTCTGTTCTGGTGTAAGTTCTGGCTTTGAAGTATTAGTTGGCATTCAACATCCAATCGCTTTTTCTAAACATAACTAATCAAGATACGGCAGAATGGGTCTACTTTCAAAGGAAATACCAAAGTTACACAAGCTATCCCCAGACGCTCTGACCACGATCAACTTTTGCAAGTCGAGCACTTACCTGTTTAACAGCAACAATAAACACATCAAGTGCTGCATCAAGCTCTTCCAACGTTGGGTAACTTGGAGCAATTCTGATATTAGTGTCAAAGGGGTCCTTGCCACTTGGCCACGTAGCACCTGCAGGCGTCATGGTAACGCCAAGCTC
>CALHVU010000027.1 GCA_938036925.1 uncultured Atopobium sp. | reverse complement strand
CTGCTCCAGATTTTACTGATGTCGAGAAGGACGTTCAGGCCCAAGAGCTTGAGGAGTTCCGCCAGTTTATTGAGGATGTCTCTCCTGAGGATTTCTCATAAGTCCTGCTCTATGGTTTACTTTTAAACAACTGACGCATCTTTTATATAAAAATCGTTGCTATTAGCGTGTCGTTTTTCTCGGTAAATCATAACCACCCGCATAGCGGGTGGTTTGCTCTTAGGGTATAACCCTAATTATACTTGCCCAGGACTCAAGTCCTTTGCCCTTCACTTCGTTCAGGTCACAATAGCAATGTAACACCGGCAGCCAGTTAAACTGGCTATCCAGCAAGATTATTTATCGAAGGGATTTTCATATTCCTTCAAACTTAATTTATCCTGAGCTATATCGGCGTTTTCTTGTTCTCGAATATATTTTCTTATTGTCGCCTCATTAAGACCTACGGTTGATACATAGTAGCCTTCAGCCCAGAACTTTCTATTACCATACTTATATTTAAGGTTTGCATGTCTATCGAACATGAGCAGTGAGCTTTTACCTTTTAAGTAACCCATAAAACTTGAAACGCTTATCTTAGGTGGGATACTCACAAGCATGTGTATGTGATCTGGCATGAGATGTCCTTCAAGAATTTCTACTCCTTTCCAGTCACAAAGCATCTTGAGTATTTCTCGAAGGTCTTCTCTGTATTTGTTATAAATGACTTTCCTTCTATACTTTGGTGTAAACACAATGTGGTATTTGCATAACCATTTTGTGTGCGCAAGGCTATTGGCCTTATGTGCCATAGCTACTCCTTCCTTCTTGGCTATTAGTGACCTGAACAATCGCTATGCTAGAAGGAAGGAGTTTAATTTGCAAAGCAAAAAGTATTCTCCACCCGCATAGCGGGTGGTTTTGTGTTTCGCGCGTTACACGCGCTCAACAGGCTAAAGCCTCGAACAAAAAACCCAAGTTTTACCTTGGGTCTTATCAACGTTTTAAGTAATTTACTTAGGTTCTTAGGTTCTTAGGTTCTTAGGTTCTTAGGTAGTTATTTACCTAAGCACTTCTTAATTTCTTGCTTAAAAACAATGGAACGAGCAAGAAGCGCAGCGGCTACAGGAATGACCAATAGTGGCGCTACCACAAAAATGCCCGCGACAGCCACTCCCTGGGCCGTAACTCTTCTACCAGGTTTTAATAGTATGCTGTTCAAAGTATCGGTCATAGTAAATACAAACGAGCCATCGGTAAGCACATACGCAAGTATCAACTCAAGTAAAAATAAAACGACAAAGACAAGCGCCATGGCAATTCCGGTCTTTTTGCATATAGCAAGCCTCTGGTCAAATGAAAGATCATCTGCCTCAGGAACCTTCTCAAACCATTTAACCGCTCGTTCTTCTGGAGTCATTACGCGTTCTCAATCTCGTTGAGTTCTGCATCAACCAACGTTGCTCCAAGAGTGTTCTTGAAATGCGCAAGCGCAAACTGATGGTTCTCTGGCGTAAGCGATGCAACTGCTGGCTCAACAACCTCAATGTGATAGCCCAGGTTGTAAGCGTCAACCGCTGTATGCAGCACGCAGATGTCGGTAAGAACACCGGTCAGGATAACCGTGTTAATGCCACGCTCCCTCAGACGAATATCAAGATCAGTTCCCGAGAAGGACGAGTAATGGCGTTTGTCCATCCAGAACACATGGCTATCGTCTTTGTGCTGCTGGTAGAAATCATTTAAAGGACCAAACAGGTCTCTACCACTTGTTCCAATAATGTTGTGAGGTGGGAAAAGCTTAGTCTCTGGATGGAAGTTATCATCTGGGTCGTGAGCATCAATAGCAAAGAAAATATAATCGCCACGATCAAAAGCACACTTTGTTGCCTCATAAATAGCATCTGAAATAGCCTGAGCTGGCTTGCCTGCCGTCAGCTTTCCGTCATCTGCTACAAAATCGTAGGTGTAGTCAATCGAAATCAAAGCCTTCTGCATGATAGATCACGCTTCTTTCTTAAGCTCTACAAGAGCGGTCAGTAAAAGAATAGACGTCACAATTGTACAGGTGACGTCTACATATTCCACGCTTAACACGTAAATGTTTTATGTGTACGTACTTGGCGCATTACGGCAGTCCACTTACTTCTTCTCAGCAATTACCAGGTCAACGTTTTCTGTCTTAGTGTCTTCCATGCTCTTACCACCTTTGATGTGGTAGTACTCAACAACTGCGTCTACCTCGGTCTGATCAGCAAGAGGCTTTTTCTGATTTGCACTATTAACTACAAATGCAACGACCCTCTCGCCTCGCTCAAGATAGTTAGAGTCGTAAGCCCATACAGAATTCTCAGAATTATCTAACTTAAAGGTGCAATTAACCCAGTTTTCAGATCTATTGATAATCTCAAAGACGTAGCCTTCAGAGTAACCATCTGGGGATTTTGCAATACCAACATACCTGACATAAAGATCGTCATTATCGATAAGTACCTTGTCCACCTCGGTCTTTAGCTTAAAGCGCATCTTGTCTTCGCCCTTAGTAGAAGAGAAGTTATACGCAATGGTGCCCTTGTCTGCCATTACGTCAAAAGGCTTGTACTTAAGGCTGGAATAATCACCTGAGGTTTTAGTGATTTGCTTCAGAACTGCCTTGGAGCCATCGGAACCCTCAATGGTCATCTGACCTGAGGAATCAACAGTTGCTGTGTAGCTTCCGGCATTACCCGAAAGAGTAATAGTGAGCTTTCCATTAGCATCAACAGACCAGGTAAAAGGCTTCTGAGCGCCAAAACGGATGAAATTGCCTGTGCCGTCGTCAGCAAAGTCATAGCCATAAATTGACTTCATGGATTCTACTGCCGTTGGGTAAACACTCTCGGGGATATCTCCCTGGCTAGGATCGCTAATAGACTTTGCTTCCCAAACACCTACAAACGGAGCGCGCGCAGCCTTCTTCTCTTCTGCTTCCTTCTGAGCGGCAATCTCTTCAGGAGATGGTCCGCCGATGTTAGGAGTGCAAGCCGTAAACATAATGCTGGTAGAAAGCACAAGTGTAAGTACAAGCATAAGAAGTAGTCTACGCTGTTTCATGAAAGTCCCTCCAACACCAAAGCTCTCTAGATTGACAATGTCTTTTCTTAGCGACACTTTTTTGGCAAAGTTCATTCTGCTCAATCTAGGTATCGTATGAGTGCATTATTTATTCTGCGAAATCGTCAAATCAAACTGCTCGGTCTTCTCGTCTTCAAGACTGCTTCCATCTGCAACATGGGAATACTTAAAAGTTCCCTTAGCTTCAGAAAGCTTAGCCAGAGGTACATCTGCGTTGGAGCTATTAACTACAAACTCATAGAATCTCTCACCAGGCTCAAGAACATTAAGAGCTGTTCCAAACACAGTGGAGTCCGAATTATCAATACTAAAGTCATATGAGGCCGTCTTATCGGACTTGTTGATTACCTCAAAAACATAACCTTCGGAAAGACCGCTTGGTGTTGTAGCAATTCCAACATATCTGACGTACATGTCGTCATTATCAACAACAACCCTGTTGACCTCGGTAACGACCTTAAAATTCATGTAGAAGTCATCGTGGGAGGAATAATTTCCTCCAATAGTTCCCTTGCCCGTAAGTGCATCAAATGGAGCATATTTAAGAGAAGAGTAATCACCTGAGGTTTTAGTTACTTGGGTAAGCACTGCCTTGGAACCGTCAGAGCCCTCAATGGTCATCTGGCCTGAGGAATCAACGGTTGCTGTATAGCTTCCGGCGTTGCCAGCAAGGGTAATAGTAAGCTTTCCATTAGCATCAGCGGTCCAGGTAAAGGGCTTCTGAGCACCAAAACGGATGAATAGTCCAGTGCCGTCGTCGGAAAAGTCATAGCCGTAAATGGCCTGGAATGTGTCTCTTGCTGTTGGATAGACACTCTCGGGAATCTCGCCCTTCTTTGGATCACTAATAGACTTTGCTTCCCAAACGCCCACAAACGGAGCAAGAGCAGCTTTCTTCTCTTCTGCTTCCTTCTGAGCTGCAATCTCTTCAGCCGAAGGCCCACCAATGTTAGGAGTGCAAGCTGTAAACATAACACCAGCAGAGAGCGCCAAGACAAGCGCAAGAACTGGTAGCAGTTTATGTTGTTTCATCAAGTGTCCTTTCAGTGGTAGTGGTGAGTACGCTGAAGATATGCGTTCTTTTGTTATTCAGACTTAGGAGGGATGTTTAGGTCAAGCTGTACTTTCTCCCTTTCCGAAACAGGTGTATAGGTTGTTCCGTTATTGTAACCAATAGAAACCTGGGCTTTTGGATTGGAAAGTGCCACAAGAGATCCAGGTGTCTGCGAGACATTAGGAACGAACAAATAGAACTTCTCACCAGGTTGTAAGGAGGCTTGACCAAAGGCATTCAGAGGACCAATTCTGTCTCCAAGAGAGAACTCTCCGTAAAATGACTCAGGACACTTGTTGATAATCTCAAATACGTAACCTTCTTGAGAGCTTCCCGGTACCTGAGCGATAGCATACAGATTCATATACAGCTTATCTGTATCGATAAGAACTTTATTAACCTCTCGAGTTATTTCAAAATTCTTGAACTTGAGATCGTCATACCTAACCATGGTTGGTAGGGTACCTTTATTGGTAAGTTGGTCAAATGGCTGATAGGTAGCACTTGCATAGTCTCCAGCAGTAGTTGAAATCTGCTTAAGCTCGGCGTCAGTCTCATCGTCGCCTGTGCCCTTGAGCCTTAACCTGCCAGTCTCAGCGTCAATCTGTCCCGTAAAAGATCCCGCAGTTCCCTCAAGGGTAACTGTAATCTTTCCTTCTGCATCAACAGTCCAGGTAAAAGGCTTCATTATGCCAAAGCGAGTAAACAGACCAGTTCCATCCTCAGCAAAGCTGAAAGCATAAATTGCATGGAACTGCTCTTTATAATCATCGTAGGCTTCTCCCTCCCTCAGGTTTCCTAGTCCGGGTTCAAAGATGTCATAGGCTTCCCAAACACCTACGATCTGACCAGCAGACTTTTTGTTTCCTGCGGGACTGTTATCCCCTGATGAGCAGGCACTAAGCACTGCACTTACGGAAAGCACCAGTGCAAGCAGACATCCTAACAGCATTTGACGCTTTTTCATAAGACCTTCTTCCATACGTGCAGCGATATAAAACTAACTTTTAACTGTTACTTGCTCTGTCTTGAAGGCAAATCAAACGTCACGGTTTTCTCGTCATTATGAAGGGCGCCATTGCTAGAGTGGTCATACTCAAGAGTGCCTTTTACATCTGTGACTTCAGAAAGTGACTTATCTCTACGTTGGTCATTAAGAACATATTCATAGACTCTCTCACCTGGCTCTAACACGTTAAATCCATAAGCCCAATAGCCATCGGTTGGATCTTGAATAGTAAATTGATAGCCGGTTGTATAAGGAGTTCTATTAATAACCTCAAAGACATAGCCTTCAAAACCCTTGAGGTCTTTAAGGGAAGCGATGCCAATAAGCCTTACATAGAGCTCATCGGTATCAACAATGACCTGATCAAGCTCAGTGGTGATAGTAAAGCGTAGTTTAGTTTCATGCGATGACTTGTTTTTAGAAATGTTGCCCGTTCCTGTTAATGGATTAAAGGGCTCATACCTAATATGAGAATAATCACCTGAGGTCTTGCTTACCTGAGTAAGGATAGCTTTAGAACCATCAGAGCCCTCAACGGTCATCTGACCTGAGGAATCAACGCTTGCTGTATAGCTTCCGGCATTACCTGCAAGGGTGATAGTAAGCTTTCCATCGGCATCAACAGACCAGGTAAAGGGCTTCTGAGCGCCGAAGCGAACAAACAAACCAGTACCATCGTCAGAGAAGTCATAACCATAAATTGCTAGATAAACATCTCTAACATCTTTGTACATGTCTTCAGTGACTGTGCCATTTTTTTGATCCTCAATTGACTTGGCTTCCCAAATGCCTACAAAGGGAGCAAGAGCAGCTTTCTTCTCTTCTGCTTCCTTCTGAGCGGCAATCTCTTCAGGTGATGGTAAACCAAAAATATTAGGGCTACACGCAGTAAATACAACACCTGATGAAAGCGCAAGGACCAGTGCACAAGTCAGTGCTAGTTGACGTCTTTTCATTAAGCATCCTTTCGATAAGTGGGGTGCAAAATTAAAAAATTTAAGACCGTACTGTCCAATATGTTACAATAAATCTCTCAAATAGGATAATTCTTTTATCCTGAACGGTTCTACCGGCTACAAAAAGGACGCTTTATGTCACTTCCAACTCCACCAGAAGCACCACAAAAACCCGCTCAAAAACAGGATATTCCAGGTAACGTTTATCTTTACGATAAAAACGACACCTCCCCAATTCCTCTTACTTACGATGTAATTGATTTTGGTAAACCTCAGGGAGCTGCTAGCCCTCTTGTTGGTTGGGCGGCCGGTGCGTTTTTTGCTGTTGGCGGCCTCTGGAATTTCTTTAATTTAAATGGTGAGGGCACCATTTTTGCAGGAATTCTTTTGTGTGCCATTGGTGGCCTGCTTATTGCAGCTGGTTTCTTTATGAATGGCTATAGCATTATTGCTAATGCAAACGGATTCAGGTCTGGAACAGCCAATAGCGGAGAAGTTACCGAGTGGCCTGTTGATCGTGGTTACTTTACTGTTAAGGTCCGCCTTGGTACTAACAAGACCGCTCGTATGGCTATGAACAGCGCAACTTTAACTATTACTAGACCAGATAACCTTCCTCTTTCTGTTCAGCAAGTTACTTTTACTGGTTCTAACACTACTGAACTTAAGCAGCGCTGTGAAGTACAGGCTGACCGTATCTGGAACTGGGCTGTTGCAAAGGGATATATTTTTTAGAGTTTCCTAAAAGCTCGTTTAACCGCGAGCCACAAGTTACCTTAAAAAGAAACGCCTCTAGAAAATCTTATTTCCAGAGGCGTATTTATTACGTATTAACTCTTGCAGTTTACTGCTGCATCCTCTTGCGGAGACCAAGCGCAACAAGAGTAGTGCCGGCTGCTGCGACAACCCCTGCTACAGAACTTGCGTCGCCCGTGTTAGGCAGAACGCTCTTCTCGCGCCTTGGTGCTGGCTGCTGAGTTGTATCAGAAGCTGGAGCAACTGGTGCAGGCGCTGGCTGAGGTTCTGGCTCAGAAGCAGGTTCTGGCTGAGGCTGAGGTTCAGAACCTGGCGTCCAAAGCGGAGCAAAAAAGTAATAGTAAGTTGTAGTGTCATCACGCAGGTCATCAGTAACGGACCACGAAGAGATATCAGCAAAATTCACGTGGACAAATCCGTTAGCATCAACGGTATAAGGCGCTGACTGGTCTGGAGTAGCGTTATCTCTTTGCTCATTTGAAAATATTTCTGACGAATAACCCACTAGTCTGTACCCATCACGATGAATATTTCCATCAAAAGAAAAACTTTTATGATCATCTGAAATTGTTGCAGGAATATACCAGTGTCCATTGTATTGAGTACCCTCAGCACCAACAACAAGATGAATCCTAGTGTTCCAACCAACTACAGGGTCATAAAAACGAACGATTGTTGCACCTTCATCATCTGTATTAGTGGTGCTAGTTGCTGCCTCACTTGTAGTGCTCGCTTCGGTTGTAGCGGTTGCTTCAGTCGTTGAAGTCGCCTCAGTTGTAGCAGTGGACTCTGTTGTTGAAGTAACTTCAGTTGAAGTTGCCGCCTCGGTCGTAGTGGTGGCCTCAGTTGTAGCGTTTGTCCCTGCTACTTCAGCGTTCTCCGCAAAAGCAAGCGTTGAAAACACTGGCGAGAAAACCAATACACCTGCAAGAATACCGGAAAGAATAAAGAGCTTTGTATTGTTATAAAAATGCTTTGACATAAGAATTTGTTTCTACTAGAAAGCAGCTTACTACTGCATTTTCTTGCGGAAACCAAGTGCAACAAGAGTAGTGCCAGCTGCTGCAACAACGCCTGCTACAGAGCTTGCGTCACCGGTGTTAGGCAGAACGCTTTTCTCGCGCCTTGGTAGTGACTGCTGGACTGAATCGGACGCAGGTGCAACTGGTGTAAGCGCTGGCTCTGGTTCTGGCTGAGGCTCTGGTTCTGGCTCTGGCTCAGGATTTGGTGCCCATAAGGTAGTTAGATGATAGAGACTCGTAATAGTGTTTGTATCAATATTGTCGGTAATGCTCCAGGCAACAATATCATCCAAATTCATATGAACATTGCCACTCTCATCGATAGTATATGGTTTCGACATATCTGGTGTTGCATTGTTCACTTCCTCTTGCGAAAAATAACCTGTTGAAAAACCTACCAGTGTGTATCCCTCACGCTGAACATTGCTGCTAAAAGAAACACTCTTAAAATCATCTGAAATAGTTGGTGGAATATAATCTTTTCCGTTATAAGTGCCGCCATCTGTTGAGACTGAAACGTGGATTTCACGCATTATGCCATCGGAACCCATATAAGATCCAACAGCCTCTGCATCACTGTCGTCATCTGTAGCTGTAGCAACAGCAGTTGCTTCAGTTGTTGTAGTTGTCTCGGTTGTAGCAGCCGCCTCGGTCGTGGCAGCAGTCTCTGTTGTGGAGCTTACCTCAGCTACCTCAGTACCTTCAGCAAGGGCAAGAGAAGAAAGTACTGGCGAGAAAACCAGCACGCTTGCCATAATGCCGGCAATTGCGAGCAGCCTTACGTTGTTGCGCAAATACTTTGACATTTCATATTCCTTAACTCGTATGTATCAAGAAAAACAATTATTTTTTGAACATGTTTCAACGGATTAGTAAGTATATATGAAAAGAAATCGCAGTTATACCGCCAAAACACCCAGTTATAGATATTCTTAAAATATCTATAACTGGGTGACAAAAACGTTATTTATTCAGCAATTACAGCGACTGAATAATCTCTTCTCCACGAGCATTCTGTGGAATAAAGCGAACCTGACGGCGAGGCTCAGCGTCGTCGGATTCCAGTTCTTCCTCAGACAATCTAGAAACATACACATCAAGGGTTCTCTCGCCAATTTGCTCTGCAAATTGCTCTCCCCACTCGATGATAGTTGGACCGTCAGATTCAAGCGCATCGTACAGGCCAGTGTCTTCAAGCTGGTCGGGATCGTTTAAGCGATACAGGTCAAAGTGGTAGAGCGGCATGGTTGTGCCCTCGTAGACCATCTCAATGGTAAAGGTTGGGCTGGTCACGTCGTCCGTGACACCCATACCAGCAGCAATGCCTTTGGTGAGCTGCGTCTTTCCTGCGCCCAGGTCTCCCGTGAGCACCAGCACGTCTCCAGCTTGCAGGAGTTTGCCCAGAATCTGACCAAGAGCAATAGTTTGCTCGGTGGTGGTAGAAACATACGTGCCAACTGCGGTTTTCTCTGGCAGGTTGTTTGCGCTGACGTTGTTCGCGGCGGTGTCGTTGTTTGCAGCAGCGTCGTTCGCGGCAGCGTTATTTGCGCTGGTAGAAAGGTTAGTCACAAGAGCCTCCTCGAGGGTGTTCCTCAAGCCAATCAGCAAGAAGTCGCAGGTCATCTTTGAGGAACTGCGCCCACTCCTTGCGGTAAATAGTTGATGCGGGATGCATGGTAGGTAGCACGCTAAAGGCGCCTATCTGGTAAAACTTGCCGCGCAGCTCCGTCACACCCTTATCGGTATGCATAACAAACTGCGTTGCAAAATTTCCCAAGCAGACAATAACGTCCGGCTTAATAGCGCGAATCTGATCGCGAAGGTACGAAGAGCACTCCTCCACCTCGGCTACCTTGGGATTTCTGTTTGAAGGCGGTCGGCATTTGACCACATTAGAGATAAAAACATCCTGGCGAGAAAGGGCAACTTCTTCTAACAGTGCGTCAAGCTTTTTGCCCGATACGCCCACGAAAGGTTGACCACTTAGATCCTCATTTTTACCAGGAGCTTCTCCCACAATCATGATGCGAGCCGTGGGATTTGGACCACCAAACACAATGTTGGTGCGCGTTTCCCAAAGCGGACACTTCTTGCAATCAGCTATCTGCTTGCGAATCTCGTCAAGCGTCTTACCTGCTTGTTTAGAATATGCGATTTTCGCATATTCTGCATTTGACATGCGTTTTCTACCTAAAGTATTTTTAGGAGAAGCAGGAGTTGCTGCCATTAGATGTACACCTTATCGAGGCGCGCGCCAAAGTTGCAAACTACCTCATAGTTGATGGTCTCACGGAGGTCAGCCATCTCATCTGCGGTGATTTCTTGATCGCCGTCTTTGCCGATGAGGGTAACCACGTCACCATGGCGAATTTCGTGTGCAGGCTTATTAGCGTGTGTACCTGCGGTATCAACAGCAATCATAAACTGATCCATGCAGATATTACCCACCTGGCGGACACGGTCTCCGCGCGTCAAAACATCCATCCGATTAGAGAGGCAACGTGCAAGTCCGTCGGCGTAGCCAATAGGCACGGTAGCTACCTGGATGTTATTGCGAGGAACACGCCATGTCATACCGTAACTAACGCCGTCGCCAACAGCTGGATAGATTACGCGCGTCACGCGACCGCGCACGCTCATAACGGGCTGCAGGTCAATGCGGGGAATGGTGAGCTTGCTTGGATGAAGTCCATACAGGCCAATGCCCACACGAACCATATCGAACTGAATGTCTTTGTGCAGAACCGTGCCAGGAGTGTTATCAGCGTGAACCAAGCCCAGCTCATAGCCTGCGTTTTTAAGCGTTGTGACGGCTTCAATAAAACGATTAACCTGCAGGTCAAAATCCCAGTTGTCGAGCACGTCGGCCGTAGCAAAATGCGTAAACGTACCAGCGCATTCAAGACCCCTGTGGAAATCAATAGAGCCGCGTACCTCAAGTAGATCTTCTCGCCTGACGCCAATGCGGGTCATTCCGGTATCGATGGCCAGGTGATAGCGGCCAACCTTGTTAGCTGCGGCGGAAGCCTCGCCATACGCAAGGGCAAAGTCCACCGTGTAGACGGAAGGCATAATGTCAAAGCGGACGAGATCTGGGATGGAAGTGACCGGCGGCTCAGAAAGCACCAGGATAGGGCTCTCAATGCCGGAACAGCGCAGCTCAACGCCCTCATCGACCGTTGCAACGGCAAACTGATCGGCACCCACGGACTGCATGGCTTTAGCGCACTGAGCAGCACCGTGACCGTATGCGTCAGCCTTGACCACGCACATCATCTTAACGCCACGGCTGAGCTGGGCCTTAAACGCCTTTACATTGTGGCGGACGGCAGAAAGATCAATCTCTATCCAAGCCCATCTATCCTGGGGATATGCCGACATCAGGCTCACCTACTCCGCAGCTTCTTCAAAGTCTGCCATAGGGAATGCAATCTGCTCCTCAAGTGCGTCGGAAGCAAGACCAATAACGTCACAGATGTCGCCAGCCATAGCTCCGCGTACACCGAACTTCTCGGCAGCTAGCTGACCTGCGTATGCGTGAACCTCACAGGCAAGTGAGCAGAAGGTTGGCAGGTCATCAACTTGGCCAGCAACCTGAGCCAGACGACCAGCAATGGTACCAGCAAGAACATCGCCAGAGCCAGCGGTTGCCAGCGTAACGGGGCCTGGCTTTGGTAGCACAGCTTTCTGAACGCCCACGCAACCGGTAGCGGTGCCCTTAGCAACAATGACCAGCTCAGAGCCGCCATCTGCCCAGACAATCTTGCGAGCAGCCTCAAGCTGAGCCACCAGGCTTGCAGGAGGATTGTCCACCTGGTTGACCAGGCGACCAAGCTCGCGACGATGTGGAGTCATAATGAGCGGAGCGGTACGACGCGTGAGCTCGGGGAACTCGGGGAGGTTGTTATTAGTGAGGCGAGCAATGCAGTTGAGCGCGTCGGCGTCAACAATAACGGGCAGCTCAGAGTCAAGCAGCGCAGAAGTAACCTTAACGGTTCCGCCGGAAACGCGCATACCGGGACCAACCAAGGTAACGGTACGCATGGCAGCAAGCTGCAGTACCAGTGGAGCTGCTTCCTCGGTAAACACGCCCTCAGCATCGCATGGAAGGCCAATAACGGGAACCTCCGGAAGCATCATCTGAACGCTACTCACAATGGCCTCAGGAACTGCCAGGGTGACGTAGCCAGCACCTGCACGAGCAGCCGCTTTAGCAGCAAGAACAGCAGCTCCTGGGAATCGACTTGAGCCGCCAACCACCAGTACGGAGCCGCGAGAGTACTTATCGCAATCGTTGAGCTGGGCAGGAACAGAAGCAAGATAATCTTCCAGGTCAACGCGCCAGGCAACAGGGTCTGCCTCAACAACCAGGCGCTCAGTCTGCTCGGCCAGAGGAGCCACAACAATGGAGCCGCAAACGTCGCGGCCTGCGTCTGCAATAAGGCCGGGCTTGAGCGCAATCATGGTAACGGTGACGTCAGCGACAACACACGCGCTTTCTACCTGGCCCTTCTGCGCAGAAAGACCACTTGGAACGTCAACGGAAAGCACGCGAGCGCCGGACTGATTAAGGCACTCAATCCAAATATCAAACGGAGCACGAACCTTGCCGTGGAAGCCGGTGCCCAGCATACAATCGAGCACCACGTCAGCCGTTGCCAGCAGGTCAATCAGCTCCTGGCGAGAAGGGCCAACCAGCACGGAAACTCCCGCGCGAACGGCGCGCTGCGCCATCTGACGTGCAAGATCGCCGGAAATCTGATCAGGCTCAAGCGGAGTGACTACCTTAACGTTGCAGTTTCTAGAGCGCAGCGCTTCTGCTGCCACCCAGCCATCTCCACCGTTATTGCCAAGACCTACGAGGATGACAACATTAGAGATGTCCCCTCCCATGCCAAGGGCCTCTTGAGCAGCAGCGTAACCTGCACGGTGCATGAGCTCAGAAACGCTCACGCCCACGCGTGTCAGCGCAATCTCTACACGCTTGATGTCCTCAACATTTAGTACCGGCTGCATAACTTACTCCTCGGATTTAACAACATCATCAAAGGTTGTCTCAATTATAGGTTCTTGCACGCGCTCAAGCTCATCCAACACAGAACGAGCTTCTTTGAACGAACGTGCCAGCTCTTGGGCAGCGTCTTCCTTTTGATCTACCTTGGGTTTTACGGCGTTGGTAACCGCGACCGCATTGGCCACTGCCACGTCTCTGGTGTACGAGATAGAAAGCGCAATCTCCTGCACGCCCTGCTCAGCCGCAATCTGTGCAGCCTTGCCCGCTAAACGAGCCTGTGGCCTGCCCAACTGATCTCTCTCAACAGAAACATCCTGAAAACCAATACCAGACGAGAAACCCGTTCCTAAGGCTTTGAGCACGGCTTCTCTTGCTGCAAAGCGGGCAGCATAGTGCTCCGCAGGGCGAGCAGTGCGCTCACAATACGCACGCTCGGCATCGGTGAACATACGGCGAATAAAGTGAGGGCGTCTCTCAATTGCCTGCTGCATGCGTGCAATCTCAAGCATATCTACACCTATTCCTGCCAGTGCCATCGTATCCCCTGGATCTATCTGCGCTTAAGCGCTGAGCCTATACTCCTCAAGTGCATCAAGCACAATCTGGTTTGCCTGTTGGCAGAGCTCATCGGTTGGAGCTTCTGCAAGAACGCGCACCAGAGGCTCTGTTCCGGAAGCGCGGACCAACACGCGACCATTGCCCTCAAGGAACTTCTCAGCAGCTGCAACTGCATCATTGACCTTGGAAGACTGCATGGCAGCCTCTTTATCAGTGACGCGAACGTTAACCAACTGCTGTGGATATAGTGTAACGGGACGAGTCAGCTCAGAGAGTTTCTCGCGCTCTGCTCGTAAGACCTCCATAATACGGAGGCTGGTCAAGATGCCGTCACCGGTCTTTGCCAGGTCACCAAAGATGATGTGACCACTCTGCTCGCCGCCCAGGCTGTACTCGTTCTCATTCATGCAAGCGTAGACATACTTATCGCCTACGCTGGTTTTCTCGTAAGAGAGGCCAGCGTCGTCAAATGCTTTGAACAGGCCAAAGTTGCTCATGACGGTAGTGACCACGGTCTGCTTTGCCAGGCGACCATACTTGTTAAGGTAGGTGCCGCAGACGTAGAGAATCAAGTCTCCGTCAACTACATGGCCGCGCTCGTCAACTGCCAGGCAGCGGTCAGCGTCACCGTCATAGGCAAAGCCCACGTCAAGGCCGTTCTGGACTACAAAACGCTGCAGCTGGTCAATGTGGGTAGAACCGCAATCAACATTGATGTTGAGGCCATTTGGAGCGTTGTTGATAACGTGAGTCTCGGCGCCCAGGGCGTCAAAAACAGGGCGAGCAACACTAGAAGCTGCGCCGTTTGCACAATCCAGGCCAATCTTCAGGCCCTGGAGGCTAAAACCGCAGCTCGCAATAAGACTGGAGATGTAGCGGTTGCGGCCCTGCATGTAATCAACCGTGCGACCAATGCTGTCACCGGTTGCCAGAGGAACGTCAAACTCGCCGTCAATATAGGCCTCTACCTGCTCAAGGACGTCCTCATCCATCTTGTAGCCGTCTTTGTTGACCAGCTTGATGCCGTTATCGGTGAACGGATTGTGGGATGCAGTAATCATGACGCCGCAGTCAAAGGCACCGTCAACTACCTCGTAGCTGACGCCAGGTGTAGGAATAACATGCAGCATGTATGCGTCAGCGCCAGAAGCAACCAGGCCCGAGACAAGTGCTGACTCAAACATATAGCTTGACCTGCGGGTATCCTTACCAATGATGATACGAGCCTTACGAGCCTGCTTAGCTCCGTAATACCAGCCAATGAAGCGGCCAATTTTGTAAGCGTGATCGACGTTCAAACCCTCGTTTGCGCGGCCTCTAAAGCCGTCGGTTCCAAAGTACTTCATAAGCGTCTCCTAAGCTGCAAATGTACTGTTGTCGGGTGGAGAGCAACGTGCGCGCGAAGCGCCAGCGAACTACTCGACAGGTGGGGCTTCTCGACAGATGGCGAGAAGAACGTGCGGACTAAAGCGGTTGCACAAATATGCAAAATGCAACCATTTAAAAGTATACAAAAAAGAGACCTGCCGATATACAACAGGTCTCTTTGTGAGGACTTTTTTGGGTCCAGCGGCCTTAGCGCTTGGAGAACTGAGGACGCTTACGAGCCTTCTTCAGACCGTACTTCTTACGCTCGACCGCACGAGAATCGCGGGTGAGGTAGCCGGCCTTCTTAAGGTCATCACGATACTCGCCAGCCTCGAGAAGAGCGCGGGCAATGCCCAGGCGAAGAGCGCCGGACTGGCCGTTGATGCCGCCGCCATCGCAGTTTGCGAGGACGTCGAAACGACCAAGAGTATCAGTAATGCGGAGAGGTGCGGTTGCGTTGTCTACGAGCTGCTGGCGACCAAAGTACTGGGTTGCCTCGCGGCCGTTAACGGTAACCTTACCAGTTCCAGGAACAAGACGAACACGAGCGACGGCCTCTTTACGACGGCCGGTGCCGGTGTAAACAGCGGTGTTATCTGCCATCGTTTAGCCCTCCAGCTCAATCTTGACGGGATTCTGTGCAGCATGTGGGTGCTCAGCGCCGGCGTAAACCTTAAGCTTCATACCCTGCTTGCGACCAAGAGTGGTCTTAGGAAGCATGCCCTTGACTGCGTGCTCAACAACACGCTCTGGGTGCTTCTCCATCTCTTCCTTGAAGGAAGTAATCTTCAAGCCACCAAGGTAGCCGGAGTGACGCCAATACTCCTTGTGGTCAGCCTTAACACCAGTAAGGACAACCTTGTCTGCATTGATGATGACAACAAAGTCACCAGTATCAGCGTTTGGGGTGTACTGTGGCTTGTTCTTGCCACGAAGAATCATGGCAGCCTTTGTAGCCAGACGACCGAGCGTTGCGCCCTCAGCGTCGATGAGCACCCACTTGCGCTCGACTTCGCCAGCCTTGGCGAACTGAGTCGACTTCTTCACTTGACTCCTCCTACGAATTACGAGTTGATAACCCCTGGACGGGTCATCGATGCTTTTTCTTGTCAGAGATTACGGGGCTCTGTGGAAAAGCCTTAAAAGTATACTCCACTCTTTAGCTGTTGTACGCGGGAATTTTTGTTGCTTCACGAATGCAACAATTCGTTCAAATTTGACGGGTTTCTCCACATTAAAAAGCCGTCCACAGCACAAGAACAACCACTTGGCCTGCTGTGCGATGCATTTTGTTTCGACTTTTTATTTTATGGGGCGAGAAGTGCTGGCCGGCTCGTATGTTTACACCAAGGTCAAAGCTTCAACGTCAGGAGGAAATGATGCGTGACACAAATTTTATCGCACGTTTGCACCAAAATTTTGCGTTGCTGGGCGGCCAGCTCAAAGCCCGCTTCAAGAACCATGTTGTTCTGAGCACCTCGCTTGCTTTGTTTGCGGCACTTTTGCTGGTGATTCCATTTTATGGTTGCTCGCCAGCCGCTTCTGAGAACGCTCAGGGCAGCTCAACTGCTCAAACGGAGGCGCAGAAAGACGAAGCTCCTAAGGGAACAGTTAAAGCAACATCGTTCTACTCGCCAACCCTTGGTCTGGACTGGAACTACGATGTCTACCTGCCTGCAGACTACGAGTCCAATCCCGACAAGACCTACCCTGTTGTGTATATGCTGCATGGCCTGTATGGCAATCATCGCAATCTGCTGGAGCGCTTTGATTCGTCCGCCATGCTAGATGAAGCTATTCAAACCGCTGGTCAGGGAGCTATCGTGGTCTTTGTCGACGGCTTTAACAGCTTCTACATTGACTCCGCTGATCGCGGCCTCAAGATGGAATCTGCCATCATGAACGACCTGGTACCTTACATTGAGAGCACGTATCGCGTATCAAAGGACCGCAAAGATCACGCAATCGGCGGCATTTCTATGGGCGGTTATGGTGCGGCACGATTTGTTTTGCACCACTCCGATTACTTTAGCAAGGGCATTCTGCTCTCGCCTTCTGTTTGGACCACACTTGCTGACGACAACTTTATTTACACGTCTCAGCACGCCTTTAGCGACGGAACCACCAGCTGGTCATGGGATCTGTACAAGAAGCTGTTCCCAACTCAGTATCTTGGTGAGGTTGATCCAAGTCAGGTTTCGTTCTTTGTTGCAACAACTTCCGACGACGGAGTTGTGCCTGTTGCTGACGTGGACACCTTTGTTGATCAGCTCAAAAATGCTGGTATCAACGTTGACTACCAGCGCGACTCCGGCGACAACCACAACTGGAAGTACTGGTCCAGGGTTGCTCCAACTGCGTACGCTTGGGCTCTCGATCAGTTCAAGAGCGCTGACAGCAAGTAAGCGCTGACGGCGCGCCGGGGTAGCGCGGGTCCAGGGCAAGCCGCGAGTGCGCCGCCGGGTCGCGAGTCCAGGGCGAGCCGCGAATGCGCGGGTTTCTCGCCAGAAAAGACCGCGGATATGCGCGTAACAGCGCTGTCCGCGGTTACTTTTTTGCCAAAACTGAAGTATTATCAGCGTAGATAACTTGCGCCGCCTGGCGGTGCTACTCAAGCGTCGATTGCGGCGCCGCAAACCGAGGAGCGACTATGCCCAGCATCTACACCGTCACGCTCAACCCCGCTCTGGACAAGACCGTCCAGGTGCCAAATTTTACCGTTGACCAGGTGAATCGCATCACGTGGCTTAGGCAGGACGCGGGCGGCAAGGGTATCAACGTCTCCAAGGTTATCGCTAAACTGGGCGGAGAGTCTACTGCCATCGCTGTTCTTGCTGGTCAAACCGGTAAATGGATTGCTGACGCGCTTGGCGAGAATAACATCAAGGTCCAGGCAATTTCCGTTCCTGGCGAGACACGCACTAACCTCAAGGTTGTCGACACCGAAGGCGGTACCAATACCGACATCAACGAACCCGGTCCTGAGGTCACCAATACCGTACTTGACCAGGCACTTGCTGACGTGATTGCCAAGACTTCCGTCGGCGACATTGTGGTTCTCTCCGGCAGCCTCCCCCGCGGAGCTTCCGCTGATACGTATGGCCGCTGGACTCGCGCCCTGCGCGACGCCGGACTGAAGGTTTACCTGGATGCCGACGGCGCGGCACTTTCAGCTGGACTTGAGCAGAAACCATACTTCACCAAGCCAAACGACCACGAGCTCTCCGCCATGCTTGGTCGCGAGCTGACCGATGTGGACGCGATTGCCGCTGCCGCGTCCGAAATTGTTGCTGGTGGCATCGACACGGTCTGCGTTTCCATGGGTGGAAACGGCGCCGTCTACGCTACGGCCAACGAGGTTTGGTATGCAGGTCCAGTAAAAGTCCAGGTAGGAAGTACTGTCGGTGCCGGTGACTCCGTTGTGGCGGCGCTTGCCTTTGCGGATGCACAGGGCCTCTCGACAGAAGACGCACTGCGACTGGCCATGGCTACGGGCGCCGCAAACGTCATGGAGAGCGGAACTCAGGCGGCGGAGCGCTCGGTTGTAGATTCGCTTATCGAGAAAGTGCAGCTCACGCGCCTGCACTAACGTTCGGGGCGCGTGCCGGCTGCGAGTGCGCGGGTGCGCGGATAGCTGCGGGTGTGCGGAGCTGCGGATGCGCGGGGAGTGGCGGGTGCGCAGGGCGCTGCGAGTGCACCGGGTTTCTCGCCAGGTGCGCCTTAACAGCATGCGCGCCTGAAAAGTGCAAAGAATCTGTATTTTGAATACAGATTCTTTGACAAAATCAGGCAAATCCACAGTTTCTTTTACCTTTTTAGGCAAAATTTACAGAATCTTTGATGAAATCAGGCGCGTGAAAGATAGACTACGTAGTCCTAAATTTTTGAGCCTGAAATACACACTTAGTCTGAGCAAAATTACTCAGACATGGCGAGAAAAACCGGCAAAACCACTCAGACTTGGTGTGCTTTTCCGGCAAATAGTTCAGACATGACGAGAAAATCAGGCACACATAACGTCTCGAACGCAAGTCGCGCGCATAACGTCTCGCTCGTAGCGCTGTCGTGCGAAAACGCTCGCGACTTTTCCGCAGTTACTCAGTAGCGCCTGCAGTCTTCCTGCGGTTACATTCAAGCTTCCAGCCGATTATCCAACCAACTGCAAGAACGTAATTCTCGATAGCACCTACCAAATTTACCGACTCGTGAGCACTCAAAAAATGGATGAAGTGATTGGTTCCAATTCCAATGCCGCCCAGAATCAGCGCGAGCAAAATTGCACGTAGATAGACCCAATCGTAGTGGAAACAAGTGGTGACCAAAATGATGAGCACCGCGAGATTCCAAAAACCAATCTCTCGCTGCCATCTGGTCGAAATGCCATAAGCGGCGTTGCTTCCCATGTACTCGGGGGCGACGATCTGCAGAATTGCCGCACCAGTCATCGCAACGATAACCAGCGCAAACATTACCTTCAAAAACTTGTTCATCGGTGTCTTCAAAACAAACTCTTTTCGTTTCAATTTGTGCTTCCTGCGCAGGTCGCGTGCAAGCCACCGCAGGCCATGCGAGTGCCGGCCCACACACTCTACTCGATAAAACTTTTAATCTCTTCGAGGCGCTCAAGTGCAACTTGTCGACCCGTTAGGTACAGAGACAGCAGGGCCTCACCGGACTTCTCGTTAACTTTAACTTCAACTGGCTCGGGAGGCTCAAGCACCAGCACCCTGCCCTCTTCCTCCAGCTCAAAGAGCTGTTTGCGTTGATCCATGTATCGCTCGGCGCGAGAAGCCAGCGCAGCTTCAAAGTACGGATATGCAGAATAGAGCTTCGAGCGAATGGCAACCTGCTCGTTGACGTCGGTTTTTACGAAGTTTCTGTCCTGCGTGACAATGACCAGCGCTTTCTTTGCTGGCGCGTGGTCGGGAACGTCAACCGCGTACTCAGCTTTTCCGTCGGGCAGACCAAGCGCCGCCGCAAACGGAATTGAATCGGTTGTTCCGCCGTCCAAATAACGATGTCCGTCCAGCTCAACCATACGAGAAACCGTTGGCATCGACGCGGACGCTCGGACCATGGTCACGTCTTCCGGGAACTTTTTTACGTGCAGATATGCCGACGTACCAAACGTAACATCGGACGCAACCACATACATCTGCATGGGATTTTGATTGAACGCCTCGTTATCGCAAGGGTCCAGGTGGTTTTGGATTTCGTCAAACATAAAATCCGCGCCTGCGATGTCGCCAGTAGTGATCAACGAGCGAATCGAAAGAAAGCGAGGATCGTCCCTAAAGGCCAGCATAATGCGCATGGCGCGACCCATCTGCTTGGACCTGAAGCTCACGGCGTTGATGGCACCTGCGGAAACTCCCCACACGCTCTCAAAGTTGGTGACGCCCTTCTCGCGAAGTACATCAAGAATTCCAGCGGTAAAAATGCCTCGATAACTGCCGCCTTCTAGCACAAGCGCAGTTGAAGATGGGTGCGTCGGCTCCTGCTCCACGCCACCGTTCTGCGAGAATTTTTGCTGCTGATCGTCCATAACAACCTCCGAATTTCGTTATTCAGAGTGTACCCAATTTCTGCTCGGACGCCCAATCGGTTTTCCACACAAAAAAGCGCCTGGGGTCAGGCGCTTTAGTAATGCGATATATGTGCTCTTATGTAGCAAAGCCACAGGCTG
>CALHVU010000026.1 GCA_938036925.1 uncultured Atopobium sp. | reverse complement strand
TCAAAGGTTGATTTGCAGACCATCCGTTCTTCCAACATCAGAAATGAGCAGTGGCCTACCCTTCTGGAGGCAGCAGAGCGCATTTCTCGCCTTAAAATCATCGTTGACGATACTCCAGGCACAACAGTCACAGAAATTCGCGCAAAAGCCCGCAGAATGCTTAATAAGGCCGAGAAGGGCGTCATTATCATTGACTACCTTCAGCTGCTTTCTCCACCAGCCGAGAAGGGCCGTGCAGACAGTCGTGCAACTGAGGTTTCTGAGATGTCTCGTGGCATTAAGATCATGGCCAAAGACCTTAAAGCGCCTGTTATTGCACTTTCTCAGCTCAACCGTACGCTTGAGAACAGAAATGGTAAGCGCCCACAGCTCTCTGACCTGCGTGAGTCCGGCGCTATCGAGCAGGATGCAGATATTGTTTTGCTGCTTGACCGCTCACTGAGCGATGAAGAAGCCGCGCGTGAAGATCGTCCTGATAAAGATGTTACTAACATCATTGTTGCAAAGAACCGTGCAGGTGCTTTGAGGGATGTTCCTGTCATGTTTATGCCAACTTCTACCAAGTTTGTTGAGCTTTACCAGGGAAATAACTACTCAGAAAGCGAAGCCGCTCAGTACGCCGCAATGGCAAACCCAGCACACTAATCGTTTCTTATGTGTGACAAAACCTTCGCGCTTCTGTGCTTTTGCCAGCGGTATTAGATATACTTATGAAGCAACCCCTAAAGAGGTTGCAACCGTCATGTAATGGTCGTGTTTGTAGATAGCTGCGATAGGGGAGAACTTATGCCAGCTTCCGTACTTGTTGGTGCTCAGTGGGGAGACGAGGGTAAGGGTAAAGTTACCGACCTCATTTCCGGAGATTTTGACGTTGTTTGCCGTTACGCAGGTGGTGCAAATGCAGGCCACACGGTAATTGCTGGAGACACAAAGCTTGCACTTCACCAGGTTCCATCTGGCGTTATGTACGAGAACACCTATCCAGTTATTGGTAATGGCTGCATTGTTGACCCAGAGGTTCTTCTCGGCGAGATTGACATGCTGGAGAGCAAGGGTATTTCCTGCGATCTGCTCAAGATTTCCGGCAACGCTCACATTGTTATGCCTTATCACAAAGATCTTGATGGCGTGCACGAGAAAAAGCTGGGTAAGAACCTTATTGGTACCACCAAGCGCGGTGTCGGTCCAACATATATGGACAAGATGAATCGCACTGGCCTGCGTATTCAGGACATGCTTGACGAGAAGATCTTCCGCAAGAAGCTTGAGGCTGCACTTGAGTACACCAATCCAATCTTGAGCCTTGTGTATGGTCTTCCAACCTATACCGTTGACCAAATTTGCGAGACCTACCTGCCTTATGCAGACCGCATTCGTCCTTACATTGTTGAGTCTTCTCTCTTCCTCAACGAAGAGCTTGAGGCTGGCAAGAACATTCTCTTCGAGGGCGCTCAGGCAACCATGCTTGATATTGACCACGGCACCTATCCATTTGTCACCTCTTCTAACTGCACCGCTGGTGGCGCAGTTACCGGTTCTGGCGTTGGTCCAACCAACATTGACCGTGTCCTGGGTATTGCAAAGGCATACCTCACACGCGTTGGCTCTGGTCCATTCCCAACAGAGCTCTTTGATGAGACGGGCGATCTTCTCGGCGAAGTTGGTCATGAGTACGGCGTTACTACTGGCCGTAAGCGTCGCTGCGGCTGGTACGATGCAGTAGTTGTTAACTACGCAGCTCGTATCAATGGTCTCACTGACCTGGCAATTACCAAGCTTGATGTTCTTGGCTGCCTGGATGAGATTAAGGTATGCGTTGCTTATGAATGCGATGGCAAGATTTACAAGACCGTCCCAGAGCACCAGAGCGTCTTCTATCACGCAAAGCCTGTGTACGAGACTCTTCCTGGTTGGAAGTGCGATATCTCCAATGTTCGCAACTTCTACCAGCTGCCTCGTGAGGCTAAGGACTACATTGACTTCCTGGAGCAACTTGCTGGTGTACGCGTTTCTATCATCACTGTTGGTCCAGATCGCGAGCAGACAATCGACCGCTACTGGAGGTAACCCGTGGCGTCTTCGGACTGCTCAACTTTTGCAATAGTTTGCGATAACCCCTGTGGGCTTGAAGCTTCCCAGCTTGAAGCCCTGGGGGTTTCTGTAATACCTGGAGCTCTAAGTTCAGATGCTGACCAGGTAGGCGAGTTTTACCGAGGCATTTTTGAGTCAGGAGTTCAAAAGATCCTCTCGCTCCATGTGTATTCAGATTTTTCTGACTCGCTTCTTACGGCAAAAAAGGCTTGTCAGAACAATCCTGATATTTCAAGCTCAATTTGCCTGGTAGATAGTGGAAATATGCCTACCGCCATGGGAATCATGCTTGAGCGCTTAAGCGTGGCAAGAGCATCCGGGGCTTCTTTTGAGGCAACCTGTGCATATGCACACGAACTTGCCGAGGTAGTTGCCACAATGTACATTGCAATGAACAAGGTTGTCCTTCATAAAAGCAAGGACAAACACCCCAGGCTTTCGTTGCGACTTCGACTTGAGCGTTTGCATAGGCGCATATCAAACGATATGTATTTGTATCGTTTGGTTGGCGGAAAATGTACCGAGGTGGCTCGCTCATCAGATTTTACCGATCTAGCAGCAAGAATTTCTCGCCTTATGAGCGCTTGTTTTGTAAAGCGCGGCGAGCTCAAATATGTAGTGATTTCAAGTGGCGAGAAACGCATAGAAAAGCATCTCAAAAAGCCGCTTAAAACCAATGAATATGATGCAGAATGTATTGCAGAAAGACTTGCTTCCCCTGAGTTTAAAAAACATCTTGGAGAAGGCGCTGTTGGCGTTGCTTGTATCCCAAAGGCGTTGTATCAGAAGGCTGGAGTACTTATGAATGACACCGTTGATATTTTGTTGCTCGGCGCAGGTGGTCGTGAGCACGCTCTCTTAACTAAGCTGCAAGAATCACCTCGTGCAGGAAAAATTTACGTTGCTCCAGGTAATGGCGGCATGGCTGCCCAGGCAGAGATTGCTCCTATTGATCAAAATAACCCTGACGAGGTTGTTGCTTTTGCCAAGGAAAAAGGCATTAACCTGGTAGTTATTGGTCCCGAAGCGCCTCTTGTTGTGGGCGTTGCAGACGCGATTCGCCAGGCTGGTATTGCGTGCTTTGGCCCTAATCAGAATGCAGCCCAGATGGAGGGCTCAAAGGCGTTTGCCAAGGGTGTTATGGAGCGAGCAAACGTTCCAACTGCTGCATGGAAGTCTTTCACAGACCAGGCGTCTTGTGAGGCGTATGTTCGCCACATCGGTGCACCTGTTGTTGTTAAGGCAGACGGTCTTGCTGCAGGTAAGGGTGTTATTGTTGCAACTGAGCTTGAGCAGGCCCTCGAAGGCGTCCGCGAGTGTTTCTCGGGTCACTTTGGCGATGCAGGAGCAACCGTTGTTGTCGAGGAGTTCCTTGAGGGACCAGAGTGCTCACTACTTGCGTTGACTGATGGAACGTACGTTGTTCCGTTGGCAACAGCCCAGGATCACAAGCGCGCTTATGACGATGATAAGGGACCTAACACCGGTGGCATGGGCGTCTATTCTCCTGTTCCGTTTGTGACTGATGAAGAACTTTCCCAGATGATTGCCATTGAGCAGCGCGTTGTTGACCAGCTCAAAAAAGAGGGTATCAACTATTCTGGCTGCCTTTATGGTGGATTTATGCTGACCAAAGATGGCCCTAAGGTTCTTGAATTTAACGCTCGCTTTGGTGATCCAGAGACTCAGGTTGTACTGCCTCGTCTCCAGGGTGATTTGGTTTCAATTTTGATGGCTTGCGATAACGGTACCCTCCGTCATCAGCAGGTTTCCTGGTCTGATACAGTGGCTGTTTCTGTTGTTCTGGCAAGTGCCGGATATCCTGGTTCTTACGAGAAGGGCAAGGAGATTACCGGTATTGAGGCTGCTCAGCAGCTTGAGGGCGTCTCTGTGTATCACGCCGGAACTGCTCAGACCGAGGACGGAAAGATTGTCACAGCAGGCGGCCGCGTACTCAACGTTACTGCGCTTGCGTCAACCTTTGAGGAAGCTCGCGCTCGCGCATATGAGGCTTGCGACCTTATCAACTTTGAAGGCAAGCAGCTCAGGCACGATATTGGACTTAAGGCTCTTCAAGGTCGTCCAGAAAAATAGTTAGGTTAGCGCTTATGGCAAATCAAAATGACGAGAAAATCAACGTACAGGATGGTGCTTGGACCAGCAATCAAGGCAGCTCTCAGTTTAGTGATGTGTTTGATGATATGCAGTCTGCTGAGCCAGAGATTCTTGATGTTGACATGCAGGTAACTCCTGAGGTATTTGATTCTGCTCGCAATGATTTGCACTCGGCAGTTGATTCGCTTACCTACGACGGTGAGCGTGTTGCTGTGGCCGATGCTGCCTACCATCATTCTGGGGAGCCACAAAAGCGCAGCTTTGTTGCAGGTACAGAGGATGCGCGTGATGCTTCTCTAGAAGAGAAGCCACTTTCTGAAGATACCGTTTGGGTTGGTCGCATTTTTGACGTGAATCGTCTGCGCGTTTCTCTTCCTGACGGTCGTACTGCTCTTCGTGATGTTGTGCGTCATCCCGGTGCTGTGGCTATCGTTGCATTGACTGATGAAGGAAGAATTTGCCTGGTTCGTCAGTACCGAACTGCGCTTGGTCGCGTAACAGTTGAGCTGCCTGCAGGAAAGCTTGATCCAGGCGAGGACCCTCTTGATTGCGCTCACCGTGAGCTGTTAGAAGAGACGGGAATGAAGGCGGGAAAGATGGCTTTTCTCACCACTACTGCCACTTCCGATGGATTTACTGACGAGCTTATTCACCTCTATATGGCAACTGAGTTGACCTTTGAGGGATCAGACCCAGATGCCGACGAATTTATTAACGTGGATCTTGTTCCACTATCTGAGCTGGTAGACGCTGTTCTCGATGGCAAAATCGAGGACGCAAAGACTATCATTGGAGCTCTTATCTGCGATTCAATTTCACACCGATTGCCTATGGAGTAATTACGCATGCTTGATCGTTCTTCTCGCCCTGTACCTGGTAACAACGCCCCTGGCAAACATCGAAAATCGCTGTTTGCCAGTTTTCTTTCTTATTACGCTCCGCAAAAGCACCTGTTCATTCTGGATACTATCTGCGCCATCATTTTGGCTTGCATCGAGCTTGCGTTCCCCCAGATTTTGCGCTCGCTCACAAAGGGACTATTTACGCAGGGTAAAGATGCCATTCTCGGCAGCTTGGTATTCATTGCCGTTGGCCTTGTGGTCATGTACTTTGTCCACTTTCTTTGTCGCTACTTTGTTATTAGCTGGGGACACATCATGGGTGCGCGCATGGAAAGCAAGATGCGAGAAGACCTGTTTGACGCCTACGAGCGCATGAGCTTCTCGTATTACGACCGTCACAAGACGGGCGATCTGATGAGTCGCTTGGTATCCGACTTGTTTGATATTTCTGAGACGGCGCATCATGGCCCTGAGTATCTGATTATTGGCTTGCTTGAGATTGCCGGCTCTTTTGTCATTCTGGCTTTTATTAACGTGCCCCTTACGCTGGTGCTTGCTGGAATCGCTGCAGTGCTGGTAGTGTTCAATTTCTTTGCTAACATGCACATGCGCGGCATTTTTAAAGAGAACCGCATGCGAATTTCCGACGTAAATACCCAGCTAGAAGACTCACTTTCTGGTATTCGCGTGGTTAAGGGCTTTGCGGCGGAAGATCACGAGCGTAAGAAATTTAGAGCAAGTAACTCGGCATACTTAGACTCCAAGGCCAATATGTACCAGGCTATGGGCAGGTACCAAGCTGCAATTTCAGGCATGATGGGTGTTTTGAACACCGTTGTGTTGGTTTTGGGCGGCTGGATGATTGCTCAGGGTCAGATGCAAGCCATTGACCTGGCTACGTA
>CALHVU010000025.1 GCA_938036925.1 uncultured Atopobium sp. | reverse complement strand
CTCGGTTCGGGACCGAGAGGTCGCTGGTTCAAATCCAGTCAACCCGACCATTTTTCCTGATAATCAATGAATTTCCACCGTTTTTATCGCAAAATAAGCGTTTTGGCAGTCAAAGTGGTAAAAAATGCGTTTAGTTGGAATATACAAAAACGCATGCAATCTATGCAGGATATCTACCAGCGTAAACCTTCGGTCAATTTTGGTTGAAACTTTTATGAGAAAACCCAACTGGGAAAACGCAAGTGCCAAAACGCCGAACAAGAAAATAAATCTCCAACTAAACGGGTTTTTTACCCAAATCAGACACCACTTTCCGTCATATCAATTTCTTGATTAGTTTTCGCGCATATTCGAGACTGTTTATACACTTTAACCAGGTCTTATGGATAGCAAGCCTGAAAAGTCTGAAAAATGAAAAACCAGAAAAGCGCATCATGTCTGAGCAAAATTACTCAGACATGGCGAGAAAAAATCGGCAAATAGCTCAGATGCGACGCACTTTTCCGGCAAATTACTCAGACCTGTTGAGCAAATCAGGCTCCATGGAGTCGCCAACGTAGCAATGACGGATGTGTGCTGAAGCTCCTGAACAACGCGCCTGAAAAGTGCAAAGAATCTGTATTTGCGATACAGATTCTTTTGCAAAATCAGGCAAATCCACAGATTCTTTAACGTTTTCAGGCTGAATTTACAGATTCTTTTAAGAAATCAGGCAGGACGGCTTATCTCGCAATGAATAGCTTTTGTTTTTTGAACCCTTAATCTCTATCATATGAATAACATGAACGTTATGAACGTTTAGGCCTACAAAAACATAAATAAATAGACACAAAATAAACACAAATGGATTACAATCAGACGAAGTGCACTACGTTTTAGGCAACGCGCGCACCGTAGTTCCTACGCGCTTGCACACACGCGTTTTGTTGAAAGGGGTTTTGTATGCCTGTTGTTGAGTTTTTTGTAAACGTGTTATCAACACCAGCCATCCTAGTTGGCCTTGTTGCCTTGCTGGGTTTGGCGCTTCAGGGAAAGCCAATTGAGGACCTTATCAGAGGCACTCTCAAGACCATCGTCGGCTTCCTCGTTCTTTCTGCAGGTGCAGGTTTCTTGCAAACTGGCTCCCTCCTGGCCTTTGGTGAAATCTTCAACTTCGCTTTTGACATGCAGGGTGTCGTCCCAAACAACGAGGCCGTTGTCTCCCTTGCACTGGGCGAGTTTGGTCAGGCAACCGCAATCATCATGTGCATCGGCATGGTCCTGAACATTGTCCTCGCACGTTTTTCTCGCTTTAACTACATCTTCCTCACCGGCCACCACACTCTCTACATGGCAGCTATGCTCGCTATCATCCTGCACGTCGGCGGCCTTTCCGGTTGGATGCTCTACATCTCCGGCTCATGCCTGCTTGCTCTGATCATGGTTCTATCTCCTGCATACTGCCAGCCAACCATGCGCAAGGTTACCGGCAGCGATTCCGTTGCACTTGGTCACTTCGGTGGCGCTGGTTATTGGCTTGCAGGTATGGTTGGTAAGCTTTTTGCTTCTGATCGCGAGAATAGCACCGAGAATATCAAGTTCTCCAAGCGCCTCATCTTCCTGCGCGACAACACCGTTTCCATTGGCCTGACCATGATCATCATGTTCTTGGTTATCACCGGCGTTGCTGTTAGCCGCGGACTTCTAACCCTAGTACCTGCAGGAACTACCGCTGCAGAGTTTGCTTCTAACCCACAGTATGCGGGCCTTCAGCACCTCGGCGACCTGCTGAACATTGGTACCGAGACCACCACTAACTGGATTGTCTGGGCATTTACCCGCGGCCTCTCCTTCGCCGGTGGTGTTTACATCATTCTGTCCGGTGTCCGTCTGATCATTGGCGAGATTGTTCCTGCATTCAAGGGTATTGCTCAGAAGCTTGTCCCTGGTGCAAAGCCTGCAATCGACTGCCCAATCGCATTCACCTATGCTCCAAACGCCGTTATCATCGGCTTCCTGAGTTCCTTCGTTGGCGGCATCCTGGGTCTGCTTATCCTTGGTGTCATTAATGCGCAGATTGCAGCTATTGCCCTGATCCTCCCAGGCGTTGTTCCTCACTTCTTCTGCGGCGCAACCGCAGGTGTCTTTGGTAACGCAGAGGGCGGCATCAAGGGCTGCATCGCCGGCTCCTTTGTCCACGGCCTGCTCATTACCTTCTTGCCTGCACTGTGCATGCCAGTCTTTACTCTCATGGGCTTCACCTCCGCTACCTTCTCCGACGCTGACTTCTCCATCATGGCGCTGATCTTTGGTAACGTTGCTCTGAACGTCCAGGGTGCAGTTCTCACGGGCATCTGCGTTGTCTGCTTCTGCCTCCCAATTCTCTTCAACCTTGTTGCTCCTAAGAAGGCAGAAGAGAAGAAGGCCGAGTAGCGTCCGCTCACAGAATTGCAGCTAAACATCGCAGTTGCTGCAGAAAATGCGAGTAGAATCTAGGTATCTAGGTCGGGCTTCGTCCTTGGATGGGGCCCGACTTTTTAACCCACGTAACCCACATATCACACGTGGTGAATTGAAAGGGGCTTGTATGGCTATCCAGAAGATCCTTTGCTGTTGCGGAAGTGGACTTGGCTCCAGCCTTATGGTTGAGATGCAGATCCAGGACGTCCTGAACGAGCTGGGTGTGAGCGGCGTCGAGGTTGAGCACTCAACCGTTTCCGACGTTACTCCTGGCGCAGCTGACCTCTTTATTGTTGCTCGCGACCTTGAGGATTTTATCGCCGGCATTCCAGAAGACGAGAAGATCGTTCTCTCCAACATCCTTGATAAGGATGAAATGAAGGAAAAGCTTACCGAGAAGTTCGGTCTGTAAGCGCTGACTCGCCCGCAGCTCCGGCTTGCGCGCGGCTTCGGCTTGCGCGTGGCGCCGACCTGCTGCGTTTCTCGCACGCAATACGTGAAAGGAAATTACATGGACGTCGACCTTAAACAGGTTGCTCGTGAGGTGCGCAAAAGCATCCTCACGCAGGTCTTTACGGCCAAATCCGGCCATCCCGGTGGCTCGCTTTCTGCAACAGAAATCCTAACGTATCTTTACTTCAAGGAGATGCATGTAGACCCTACCAAGCCAAACTGCCCTTGCAGGGACCGCTTTGTGCTTTCAAAGGGTCACGTTACCCCAGCGCTCTACGGCGTTCTGGCCGAGCGCGGCTTCTTCCCCAAGGAGGAGCTCAAGACCTTCCGCGCGCTCAACTCGCGCCTTCAGGGTCACCCAAACATGAACGATACCCCCGGCGTTGACATGAGCACCGGCTCCCTGGGCCAGGGCGTTTCCACCGCTGTCGGCATGGCGCTGGCCGGCAAGAAGTTCAACAAGGACTACCGCGTCTACGCACTCCTGGGCGACGGCGAGATTGAAGAGGGTCAGGTTTGGGAGGCTGCCATGTTCGCTGGCAACCACCAGCTTGATAACCTCACGCTTATTGTTGACAACAATAACCTGCAGCTTGATGGCTCGCTTGATCAGATCAACACACCAAACCCAATTGACGAGAAGTTCAAGGCGTTCAAATTCCACGTTATTGATGTGGCAGATGGACACGACTTTGATCAGCTTGCTGCTGCATTTGCTGAGGCTCGGACTGTTACGGGTCAGCCAACCGTTATCATTGCCCACACCGTAAAGGGCAAGGGTGTCTCCTTCATGGAGAACCAGGTAGGCTGGCACGGCAAGGCTCCTAACCAGGAGCAATACGAGCAGGCACTTAAAGAGCTTGAGGGAGAGGTGGCATAACATGGCAGACGTACAGAAAATTGCCACCAGAGAGGCTTATGGAAAAGCCCTGGTAGAGCTTGGTAAAGAGCACGACGATCTTCTCGTCTTTGATGCTGACTTGGCAGAGGCAACTCGTTCCGGCAAGTACGGCGAGGAGTATCCTGAGCGCTTCGTGGACTGCGGAATTGCTGAGGCCAATATGATTGGCATGGCAGCCGGCGTTGCGGCTACGGGTCACAAGGTCTTTGCAACTTCGTTTGCAATGTTCACGTCTGGTCGTGCGTTTGAGCAGATCAGAAACTCAGTGGGCTATCCTCACCTGAACGTTAAGATTGGCGCTACTCACGGAGGTCTCTCGGTAGGAGAGGACGGCGCTACTCACCAGTGCAACGAGGATATTGCTGTTATGCGTACCATTCCTGGTATGACGGTCATTATTCCATCCGACGCTGTTGAGGCTGAGGCCGCTGTTAAGGCTGCTTACGACCATGATGGCCCTGTCTACATGCGCTTTGGCCGCCTCCCTGTTCCTGTTTTCAACACCAACCCTGACTACCACTTCGAGCTGGGCAAAGGCATTGTCCTTAAGGAAGGTACTGACGTTACGCTGGTAGCTTGTGGCCTTATGGTTCCTGTGGCTCTTGAGGTTGCAGAGCAACTGGCAGCAGAGGGTGTCAACGCCGAGGTCATCAACATCCACACCATCAAGCCTCTGGATACTGAGCTGATTACCGCTTCTGCAGCAAAGACCGGCAAGATTGTGACTATTGAGGAACACTCCGTTATCGGCGGTCTGGGCAGTGCCGTCTGCCAGGCTCTTGCAGAGAACGCTTCTGTTCCCGTTAAGGTCATTGGCGTTCAGGACACCTATGGCGAGTCCGGACCCGCACTTCAGGTTCTTGCCAAGTACGGCCTGGATACCCCGAGCGTTCTTGCATCCGTCAAGGACTTCTTGAAGTAAGTTCTTCGAGCTCTGGCGGATTTCCGCGCTTCAGAGCACGGCAGCGCGCCCGTCGCACGTCAGCGCGTCTCAACAGCGCACGTTATCGTCGCACAAACAAAGCCCTTCTCGTCATCTGGCGAGAAGGGCTTTTTGCATACGGCCATCTGGTCCAAAACCGATGCAATTATGTGCGTGGAGCTGTTGCTTGTAGATTTTTGGGGCTCGATTAATCCAAAAGTACACTAATTATGTGTCGAGAAGAACGATTTTGATCCAAAACTCACCTAATTATGTACCTTTCGACACATAATTGCCTCGCTTTTGGATCATGTGGACACACAATTACCCGGGTTTTGGATCAATTGACCCTGAAAAATCTACGAAGCTGCCCTGCGCAGGCTCCCGCCGAGCTCGCACTGAGCGCGCCTGCCACCTGGCGAGAAACCCCGTCCACTAGCAGCGTTTTCGCACAAGAAACCCGGCATCCACACGAAATGGATACCGGGCTGAAATCGCTCGTAACCTGTCCGCGCCTTACTTGTACTCGTAGAAGCCCTTACCAGCAGCAACGCCGGTCTCGCCCTTGTCAATCTTCTCCTTGAGGAGGGCGACAATGCGACCCTGTACGGACTCAGGATCCTTAGCTGCAGGGTTCATCAGAGCAACGTTGTATGCGGTGACCAGGCCAATGATGTCCAGAATCTGGAACGGACCCTTTGGCGAGCCGGTGCCAATGCGCCAAGCCCTGTCGATGTCCTCGACGTCGCCGACGCCGTTAGCCCAGAGCTGCTCAGCGGAGACCAGAAGGGGTACCAGCATGGAGTTCAGCAGGTAACCAGGCTGCTCCTTCAGAACCTTGACCGGAATCATACGAATGCTTGCCGCAAAAGCGACGACCATGTCAAAGTTCTCCTGAGCGGTACCTGCGTGACCCATGACCTCGCCAATTGGGTTGCGCCAAATCTCGTTAGCAAAGTGGAGAGCCAGGTACTTCTCGGGACGACCAGTAGCTGCAGCAAACATGCTTGGAATCATGGTTGAGCTGTTAGTTGCAACAATAGTCTTCTCGGGCAAGTGCTTGGCCAGCTCGGTGTAGAACTCAATCTTCTGCTCTGGATTCTCCGCGACAGACTCGATAACAAAGTCAGCGTCACCAAAAGCCTCGTCCCAATCGGAAGTGAGCTTGAGGTTGCTGTATGCGCGCTCTACCTGCTCTTTAAGCTGGTCGAGCTTCTCTGGAGTAATCTCGTCCTGAGCAATGAGACCGTATGCGTACGCCTTAGGATCGCTCTTCATAGCCTCCAGGGTGTTCAGATACACCTCTCTGAGGTGCTCAATCTTTGGACGAGCGCGCTCAATTGAAGCCTCGGACCTTAGCCAAATAGTGGTCTCGTAGCCGCGATAAGCGGTCTGGAATGCAATCTGGCTGCCCAAAACGCCGCCGCCAGCAACTACAACTTTCTTAACCTGCGAAATGTCCATAGGACGTTCCTTTCTACAAGCGTGGCGAGAAGTGCCGCGCGATTTATCTACCGTCCCTATACCCCAGAAACTCTCCGTCAAACATTCGTTCGGAAAATTTCCAACTTTCATTCAATTCCCACAAATTATCCCTTGGCGAGAAACCACATCTATCCGTCACCGTTCTTGGGTAGAATAGAGGCGTACCACAGCAGCCGGTTTTAGCGCAGTCCATCGGCTACAACTCAAAAAACACCAGGTATAACGCCTGGACAGAATAGAGGCATCATGATCGACGGAACATACAAGATTCAAATGGATTCTCCCGTTGGAGCCAAAGAGGGTACCGCTGTCCTCATAACCTCTGGCGAGAAACTCACGGGCTCTCTGACCGCCATGGGTGTCCAGATTGACATTGAAAACGGCAAGGTTACCGACAACTCGTTTACCTTTGGCGGCAAGCTTGAGTCTTTTGTGGGTCCCGTTATCTTTGCCGTTGGTGGTTCCGTTGAGGGCGACACCATTCAAGGCATCGCCCACATCGCTAACCGAGACTTTGTGTTTACAGGCATAAGGGAGTAGCGTTATTTCAAAACTCCAGTTGTTTAAATATCTTATTATTAATTTTTTTTATTTTAAATGGGTCTAAATTTAGTTTAATCTTTGCAGAATCAATAATACTAGAGGTTCTATTTTTTGAAAACAAGAGCACGCAAAGATAATGAAAGTATTCTCTGCACTCATCATCTTTGGCTTCGAGATCATAGTTATTTTCTTGTAGTATTTTAGGAAATGCAATTATTGTTCTGACAAGTTCTGAAAATATTTCATAATTTAATCCATAAGAATATAATGCATCAAAATCATCGCCTTGAGTTATTTTCCTAAATAATGATGGATCATCTCGGTTGATAAAAATTAGGAGAGGAATAACAATTTGATATGCAATGGTTTCAAAAACTGTTTCAAACTCTTGAGAAACAACATAGTGTTGAGCTTGTTTAATTTTAGGCATGACACGGATCATGCTTCGGATAGAACTTCCGGTTG
>CALHVU010000024.1 GCA_938036925.1 uncultured Atopobium sp. | reverse complement strand
GTGTTTTGAACTGCCTCCTATTTCTCGTGTCCAAGAAATGGCGGCCTGTAAAAGGCCGCCATTTTGTGTTCGCTTAAATAATAATAAAACGCAAGTCTTACTTAGCAGGAAGAATAGAAGGAGTGACGCAGACAACATCCTTGAGGCCTGCAGCTTTGAGCTCACTGATCTGCTCGTCAGTTGCACCCGTATCGGTAATCAGAAGGTCAATATCTTCTGCAGAGCCAAACTGGAAGTTAGAAGTAGTGCCGAGCTTAGAAGAATCTGCGACAACATAGTGCTTTCTAGAGCGCTTGAGCATCTGAGCGTTAATTGCTGGCTCAGGGGATGTTGCAGAAGTAAGACCAAATTCTCCCGAGAAACCCGTGCAGCCCAAGAAGCATTTAGCAGCAGTAATGTGCTGGATGCACTCAAGAGCGGTATCGCCAGTCATGGAAGCGCGAGGAGGACGGATGTCACCGCCAGTAAGGATGATAGAAAGGTCATGGATGTCCTCAAGCAGCAGTGCCTTACCGTTATTAGTAACAACGGTTACGTCGTGAGCATCAATCCACTCAAGCATGCCAAGAGCAACGGAGCTGGTGTTGATGAAGATACAATCGCCATCCTCAACGTAGCGAGCAGCCTCACGTGCAATTGCTTTGTTAGAGCGAATCTGCCTTGAGCCAGAAGGACGACCATAAGGATTAAGCAGGGTAGCAATGCCATACTGACGAGTCAGGATGCCGCGCTTCTCAAGAAAGTCCAGGTCACGTCTGATAGTCAAAGAAGAGACTTCAAAGTGATCAGCAAGCTCTAAAACACTTGCTTGTCCCTCTTTTTCTAGAAGCTCAGTAATTGCCTCGCGACGTGAATCTACGTAAGCCTTACTCCTTTTCATAAATGCCCTCCCTTTATGAGCAACATTTTTTCTTTGAATGTTCATTCATCAATAAAATAGAACATTAGAAGAAGGATATCAAGATATTTCAGAAAATAATAGTATGAATATATATGAATGTTTTAGATTATAAAAAATTTAACATATAAACTTTACATGGGATAATAGAAGGCGCTTCAATTACGTTCATAAAAACATGAACATTTGTATAGCTACTTGGACAAAAGATACGCTGAAAAAATATGAACAACTTTGATTACTGTTTGAGTAAAATTGATTGAAGTTAAGAACGTTTCATGGCATATTATCAAGTTATTAAGACTTGTCATGAGGCGGCTTTGGGCCAATGTGTCTCATTAAGAGAAAGGCAAGGTGGTGCTGTGTTAAGTGATCTCCTTACCGAAGACCTGGTGCAGCTCAATGTTGTAGCTTCTAACTGGGAAGATGCAATTAGAAAGTCTGCGCAACCACTCGTCGATAACAAAAAAGTAACTGAGGGCTATGTTGATGACATCATTAAAGGTGTCAACGAACTTGGCCCTTATATTGTTATTACCGAGCATGTTGCCCTTCCACACGCACGCCCTGAGTCCGGCGCACTTGAGCCTGCAGTAGGCATTACCGTGCTTAAGGATTCCGTTGAGTTTGGCAGCAAAGACAACGATCCAGTTAAGTTCCTTTTCCCACTTGCTGCAAAAGATAGTGAAGGCCACCTTAGTGCCCTTCAGTCTCTTGTTGAATTGCTGAGCGATCAAGATTTCTTTGCTCAGCTTGAAAAAGCTCAGTCACCAAAAGATGTTGTGGACCTTGTCCACGCAAAGGAAGGTAGGTTGTAATGGCTGATAAGAAGTTCCACGCACTGGTTTGCTGCCGTGCAGGCATGGGTTCTTCCATGATGCTCAAGATCAAGATTGACCAGGTCATCAAAGAGAATGATCTTCCAATTGAGACTGAGCACGGTAATCTGGATTCCCTGATTGGTTTCAATGGCGATCTTGTTATCACCATGTCTGACCTCACCGATGAGCTCAACGCTGACGATCGCGTTCCTTCTGCAGTTGGTATTACCAACATTGTCGACAAGGCAGAGATGAAGGAAAAGCTCACCGCTTGGCTCGCAGAGCACAACGCATAAGCTCCCCTTTGTATCTTTGTGGCGGGAGTTTCTCGTCATACGCAACATGAGTTGCCTTCGGCGAGAAGCTCTCGCCAAACCTTTGACAAGAGGTACTTGTCACGTGATTTAGAGAACTTATCTGAGTAGGTTCGTCGGTTTATTTGCTGAAAGGGATTACGCATGCTCAATGCAATTCTCATGCAGCTCAGAGATACAGCCGTCATCATGGGCATTATTGCTCTTGTCGGCCTCTTGCTGCAGAAGAAGTCCGCGGTGGACGTCTTCTCCGGAACTGTGAAGACCATTATTGGCTTCATGATCTTCAACATTGGTTCTAGCGCTATGTCTGCTCAGGTCAACATCTTCAGCGACATGTTTAGTCGTGCATTTGCTGTTAAGGGTGTTGTAACCCAGGTTGAGGTCGCAACTGCTCTTGCACTGAATACCTATGGTACTGAGGTTGCTCTTGTAATGGTCCTTGGCTTCATCATGAACCTTGTGTTTGCCAAGATTACCCCATTCAAGTCCGTCTTCTTGACTGGTCAGCACTTCCTGTACTTCTCCTGCGTACTCGCACTGGTCTTCATTGCTCTTGGTCTCCCAATGTGGGTCACTATTGTTCTTGGTGGTGTCATCCTCGGCTTCTGCGGTGCTGCACTGCCTTCGCTGTGCCAGCCATTTGTTAATAAGCTTATTGGTGGAGATTCCATCGCAATTGGCCACTTCAACTGCATCGGTTATGCATTCTCCGGTTACGTTGGAAAGCTCTTTGCTAAGAAGAATGAACAGGACGGCGAGAAAGAGGCTAAGGAGCTCCCAGAGTTCTTCAAGCTCTTCAAGGACTTTGTCTTCTCCGTTGCTCTCTTCATGATTGTTCTGTTCTACGTTGTTACTATTGCATGCCTTGTCACCGGTCACTTTGGCGACACCCTTGCAAACAACAAGCCATTCACCAGCTATTTTGGTAACGATGTGTGGTGGATTTGGCCATTCCTTGCTGGTCTTCAGTTTGCTGCTGGTATGTCCGTTCTTGTTTACGGCGTCCGTCAGTTCATCGCTGAGATCACCGCTGCATTTGTCGGCATCTCCGAGAAGCTCATTCCAGATGCACGTCCTGCAGTCGACTGCCCTGCAATCTTCCCATTTGCACCAAACGCTGTCATCATCGGCTTCATTGGCTCCTTCCTTGGCGGCCTTGTTGCAATGGCACTTATGGTTGCATTCCACAGCCCAACCATCATGATTCCTGCAGCAGGCATCTGCTTCTTCTCTGGTGGTACTTGCGGCGTTTGTGGTTACGCTTACGGTGGATGGCGTGGTGCTCTTCTTGGCTCCTTCCTGGTTGGTATCTTCCTGACCGCTGGTCCTCTGATTCTCTATCCTGCATTCGCACAGCTGGGAATTGCAGAGGCATCCTTCCCTAACGTTGACTACAACATCGTTGGTTCTATCATCTACGGCATCGGCTCACTCTTTGGTCTTGCCTAAGCCTAGATTTCTGTAGTACCTACTCAGCTCTACGGTTTCTTAGGGCGCTCGTGGAAAGCCCGCGGGCGCCCTTTTAAAAGCTTCACAACAAGGAAAAACATGGCAGACGAGAAGAACAACAAAAGTGTTACTGAGTCAGTGCTTGGCGACATGTTTGGGCTCAGCGTTGACAAACAGCCTGCTCCAGAGCTTCCCAAAGATCAGTTAGTTCTAGAAGTTCTTGAAGATAGAACTCGTTTGATGGTTCAGGGAATTCTGTACTTGCTCCTGACGTTTGGCTCTCTTGCTCTGACATTTTTCTTTTGGGTTTACGCCAATGTAAGTGGCAATATTTTGGGTCTTGTTGGTGTTATTGCAGGACTCACCATTACGTGGTTTGCATCACGAGCCATGGGAAAACGCTTTAGTCGTTTTGCCAGCGGTATTCATGTTATTGATTTTGGACAGAAAAACGTATGTATCTTTGCAAAATCCGACAAGAGAAAAGCACTTGTCGTTCCTTATACCAAGATTAAAAGCTACAAACTCATCCGACAGGGCAAGGCGCTCCGCCTACTTCTTGAAGGCGCTTGGGTAAGCCATCCTTCCGGATTTGAATTTGTAGACATTAACCGTCCTTTTATGGCCAACACGCTTGATCAAATTCAAGAGCAGATCGAGCAGCTTATGGCTCAGCACAAGGTCAAAGAGACGCGTTAGCTCAGCATGTGTAAGTGTCTTTGAGCGCTGCCTCATAGACAGATAAGGAGTTGTAATGGCAACTGAAAAAGAGCAGGTTCAGGAGTTTCTCTCCATTGTGGGAAAGTCGCTTCATCAGTATGTAGAGAGCATTGATTTTGATGCGCTTTCTGCAGCTAAAAAGCTTATTTTGGATGCAGAGGCAAAGGGTGGCCGTCTGCACGTAACCGGTATTGGTAAGCCAGGTCACGTCTCTGGTTATGCTGCATCGCTTTTCTCGTCAACTGGAACTCCAACCTACGAGCTTCACGGTACCGAGTGCGTTCACGGATCTGCTGGTCAGACTCGTCCTGGTGACGTAGTCATTGCTATTTCCAACTCCGGCGAGACAGGCGAGCTCAAGGCTACCGTTACCTGCCTTAAGAACGTTGGCGTGCACATTATTGCGCTGACCGGAAATCCTAACTCTTGGCTGGCAAACGAGGCAGAGGTTGCCCTTATTGCAGGTGTTGAGCAGGAGGGCGATTCCATGAACAAGCCTCCACGCGCCTCAATTCTGGCTGAGATTATGGAGCTCCAGTGCCTTTCTATCCTGCTTCAAAACGAGTACGGCCTTAACCCAGAGCAGTACGTTAAGTGGCATCCCGGTGGAGCTCTTGGCGCGTCCATTCGCGAGGACAAATAACCCCAGATAAACACCAAATACGTACAGAGGAGTTTGCATGTCAACATTTAAGGGCGTTATTGTCCCTATGGTCACGCCGTTTAACCGCGACGAAGAGCAGTCTATTAATTACGAAGCAGCTGAGCAGCTTCTAGAAAAGCTTATCTCCGAGGGTGCTGACGGTATCTTTACGTTTGGTTCTAACGGTGAGTTCCACGTTTGTAATCCTGACGAGAAGATCAAGTTCTCCAAGTTTATTATCGAGAAAACCGCAGGTCGTCTTCCTGTTTACGTAGGAACCGGCGCTTGCTCAACAAAAGAGGCTCTCTACATGAGCCGTGAGGCAGAGGCAATTGGTGCAGACGCACTTTCTGTCATCAACCCTTACTTCCTGGGCATTTCTGATCAGCAGCTGGTCGAGTACTTCAAGACTGTTGCTGCAAGCGTAAAGATTCCTGTCCTTCTGTACAACATTCCTAAGGGTACCGGCAAAAACATCTCTAAAGAGGCTGTTGAGCAGCTGGTAACCATTGAAAACATCAAGGGTATTAAGGACAGCTCCGGCAACATTGATAACCTCAAGGATTATCTGGACGCTGCCGCTGGTCACGATGTTGATGTGCTTGTAGGATCTGACGGAAAGATTTCTGAGGCTCACGCCCTTGGAGCTCAGGGCACTATTGCAGGTACCGCAAACCTTATCACCAAGGTTGTTGTTGACCTTTGGAAGGCTCTTGAGGCTGGCAACGCGGAGGAAGCAGCTCGCCTGCAGGCAGAGATTGAGCCAATCCGCGACATCCTTCACCTTGGAAGCACCCCTCAGACGCTTAAGCGTTCCCTTGAGCTTGCTGGATATCCTGTTGGTCCTGCTCGTTTCCCTGTTACCGAGGTTGCAGAGGGTGTTGACGAGAAGATCTATGCAATGCTTGACCATTACGGAATTGATCATAACTAAGTATCAAAAATGACGGGTTTCTCGCCAGCTCAATAGGGTAGTGCGAGATACGTTTACAAGGAGATGTTGTATATGAAGATGCAGAAAGCTGCTGTTTCTCAGGCACTGGTAGATACCTGTGCGTTTGCAGTTGTTCGCGTCCCAACAGTTGAGCGTGGTATTGAAATTGCTGAGGGTCTTGCAGAAGGCGGCGTTCATGCAATGGAGATCAGCTACACCCTGCCAAATGCAGGCGAGGTTATTGCTGCAATTAGAGAGCGTCTTGGTGACAAGATGATTGTTGGTGCAGGTACCGTTATGGAGCCAACAACTGCTCGTCTTGCTATCATGGCTGGCGCTCAGTTCATTGTTGCTAACTGCGGCTCTGATGAGGTTGCTCGTATGTGTAACCTGTATCAGATTCCTTACGCACCTGGTTGCACTACTATGACCGAGGCAAACCACAGTCTTGAGATGGGCGCTGCCTTTATTAAGTGCTTCCCAATTTCTAACGTCTATGGTCCTGAGCTGGTTAACCTCTTTAAGACTCCAACCCCTTGGATGCCTCTGATGGCTTCTGGCGGCATTAATCTTGACAACCTTGCTGAGTGGCTTGAGCGTGGCGTTGATTGCTGCGGCATGGGAAGCCTGCTTACTAAGGGCTCAAAAGAGGAGATTGCCGCTAACGCAGCTAAGGTTCGTGCCATCATTGATGAGACACGTGCAAAGATGCAGACTGCATAACAGGTGCAAAACTTACCTGCAGGTGGCGTATAACTAACGCTCAACAACGTTTTTCTCGCGATTGTCAGACCGCCTTTTCTGAAAAGAAGAGGCGGTTTTTCTGTGGATGACCTGCATGACGTGTAACATACCTGCACTTTTGGTAAAATAAAATCTGTATCTGTCTCTTCGGAGTAAGAAAAGGAGCAACTGTGGCTAATCATTTTCGCACTGATGAGCAACAGGAGTCCTCGTTTGATGACCGTTTTGGGGTAATTTCTCAGGATGATCTGAACCAGCTTGACCAGCAAGACGTTGTGGCTGATCAAGTTGAAACCCAGGACTTTTCTGCTGATGTGCCAGTGGCCCAGGCTGCTGAACCTGTAACAACTGTATCTGATCCATTTGCTTCAGGAGTAGAGCCTGTACACGTGGTAACTGCTGAACAGCAAAATAACCCTGAGCAGGCGCCTCTTGATCGCGCAAAGTTCTTTGCTGACCTTGCTCAAGACGCACCTCAGGTTGAGCGCACTGGTACTCCTACCATCTCTTTTAAGGGTGCCTCGCTTGTGTATCCATCACAGCCAAACCGCCCAGCACTGGATAACATCAGCGCTGATATCTACCCAGGTGAGTTTGTCTTTGTAGTTGGACACTCTGGTTCCGGTAAGTCGTCTCTCTTGCGCCTTATTACGCGCGAGCAGAAGGCAACTCACGGACAGGTTATTGTTGCTGGTCAGGATCTTACGCGCATGCGTAACTCCAAGGTTCCGTATCTGCGCCGCCAGATTGGTACCGTCTTCCAGGACTTTAAGCTTCTGCCCGATAAGACCGTCTATGAGAACGTTTCCTTCGCACTTGAGTGCATTGGCAAGCCTCGTCCTGTTATTGATATTCAGGTTCCAGAGGTTCTGCGTCTGGTAGGCCTTGGTCAAAAGATGAGCGCTTACCCAGACCAGCTATCCGGTGGTGAGCAGCAGCGTGTTTCTGTTGCTCGCGCAATGGTTAACCGCCCACCACTGCTTATCTGCGACGAGCCTACGGGTAACTTGGACCCAGCAATTTCTTTGGGCATCATGAAGCTTCTTGACCGCATTAACCGTGCGGGCACTACGGTTGTAATGGCAACACACGATCGCGAGATGGTTGACTCTATGCGCAAGCGCGTTATCGCACTTGAGGCTGGTCACATTGTCCGCGACCAGGAGAAGGGAGGCTATGGCTACTATGGGGCTCTCTAATTTTGGATACTCTCTGCGTGAGGCCGGAAGCCACTTTAGAAGGAACTGGTCTACCGCTCTTGGTGCAATCGTAACCATCTTCTTGTCACTGTTCATCATCGGCTTGTTTATTCTTGGCTCCGCTCTTATCGAGAACATGGTAGGAAGTGTCGAGAATCGCGTTACTATCCAGGCATTTCTTTCTGATGATGCAGATCAGTCTGCAGTAACTGCTTTCCAGCAAGAGGTTCAGAGCTGGGATACGGTTGAGTCCGTAACCTATAAGAGCAAAGATCAGGCTCTTGAGGAGTATCGCACTACCATGAGCTACCGCAATGCTTCCGATGCGGTTTCTGCTCTTGATGGTCAGAATCCTATTCCTGCATCTCTTGTGATTAAGCTCAAGGACCCTAAGGATGTTCAAGACGTTGCCCAGCGCATTGCCTCTTCATCATCTTTTGCAGCAATTGCTGATAATAAGAGCAATCCATCTGGTGATGTTCAGTATGGTCGCGAGACCGTTGAGCGTTTGTTTAGCGTAACAGCATACATTCGCATTGGCGCTATTGGCCTTGTTGGACTTCTGGTGTTTGTTGCCTTTGTCTTTATTAATAACACCATTCGCCTTGCTATTAATGCTCGCCGTCGTGAGATTGCAATCATGCGTCTGGTCGGTGCATCTAACGGCTTTATTCGCGGACCATTCCTTATGGAAGGTGTGCTTGAGGCACTTATCGGCGCTCTTCTCGCCATTGCTGTTTTGGTTGTTGGAGCCCACATGCTTCTTCCTGTAATGGCAGAGAGCATGACCTTCTTGACCTTTGCTATTCCAACAACGGTCATGCTGGGCATGAGCGGCCTTTTGCTGCTCCTTGGCCTGCTGCTGGGACTCTTTGGTTCTGCTATTGCTATGGGCCGCTACCTGAAGGCATAGCAACTAGGCAACCTGGTGCTTCAATTGTTAAAGAGAAGTATCAATTAAGAAAGTTTTTTGCATAAAGATTGCAAGGTAAGACCTCGTGAAAACCGTTCACGGGGTCTTTTTACGTTGAACGGTATTTACCAATTTGCAGGTAGGATGATATTTTTAAGGGTGAATTATTAGGCCACGTACTTGAATGGGGGCCAAGTATGGAGACCAACCTGCACAAATTCCAGGCTTTTACTTCCGCGGCGTATCACAGTAGCTTTACGGTGGCGGCAGAAGAGCTGGGATGCACTCAGTCGTCTATTAGTCGCATGGTGGCAAGTCTAGAAAAAGAATGGGATGTCCGCTTGTTTAACAGACATGGCGGCTATGTAAGTCTGACTCCTGAGGGAAAGACGCTTTTGCCTGTTGCAGAAGAGGTGTGCCAGGCATACAGCAAGTTGAGCAATCAAGTGAATCGCGTCAGCGCCATTGAGATGGGCGATCTTGTTATCGCAGCGCCTTCGAGCTTTCTTTCACGAGCACTGCCAGGTCATTTGAAGAAGTACATGACCGATCATCCAAACATCAAAGTTGAAGTTATTGAGTGTACGTATGGAGAAGCCCTGCGTCTTATTAGCAAGGGTAAGGTGGATATTAGTTTTACTATGACTCGCGCAACTGAGCAGGGATTTACTTCAACTTTATTTGATCATGATGAGGTTATTGTTGTTTCTCAAAAGGGACATTACGAGAAGGACCTTGAGACAATTCCTGTTAAGCGTCTTATTGAAGAACCCTTTATTGTTGATATTGAGACAGCTCCTCTGCTTCAGAAGCAGCTCAAAAACGCACGTATGACATTTGCATCATCGGATTCATTCACCATTATGTCCATGGTAGAGTCGGGTCTTGGTGTAAGTTTGTTGCCACTTGAGGCAACAAAAGGTACAAATTTTGATATTGATGTACATCATCTAGAAACTCCCGTACATCGTAATGTCTTTATTACACATCGTGTAAAAGGCGAGATGTCGCGCACTACAGAAGAGTTTTTAAAGTATTTGGGTTAAAGATTGATACATAGTTGTGTACGTTAACTATTTGAAAATTGCATAACTGTTATTAGATTTTGGTAAAGATGTAAAAAGATTTAACTACCGCTCGCGGTTGTAGCCTTTACGCTTACGGGTTTATCTGACGCCCAGAGGGCGCTACTTCTTTTTTCAAATGGCTTCGGGTGCAAACATAGTCTCATCAAGTTCTTCGTCCGAGTAATTACGGGAAGGAGTGGGACATGGCAGAAAATGCCGAGGCACCTGAGATGCAAAAGTCGTTGAGTCTATTCAACTTCTTTACCATCGGATTTGGTGCGATCATTGGTACCGGATGGGTGCTCCTGGTAGGCGACTGGATGGTTCTTGGTGGAGGACCATTCCCCGCGATGATCGCATTCGCAATTGGCGCAATTTTCCTTGTACCAATTGGATGTGTTTTTGGCGAGCTCACTGCTGCTATTCCAATTTCTGGTGGCATCATTGAGTACGTCGACAGGACATTCGGCCGCCCAATGGGCTTCTTTACCGGCTGGATGCTTCTTCTGGGTAACGCTCCACTGTGCCCTTGGGAGGCAATTGCTATTTCCACGCTTCTCACCGACCGCTTTGGCGCATTCCCTATTCTTTCTTGGCTGAGGTCCGTTAAGCTCTACACCATTCTTGGTGCAGATGTTTACCTGTGGCCAACAGTCATCGCTCTCTGCTTTGCTATCCTGGTCATCTTCCTTAACTTTAAGGGCGCTGGCGCAGCAGCTAAGCTTTCGAGCTTCCTGACTAAGGCTCTGCTGACTGGTATGATCCTTGCAATGGTTATCTCCTTTGCAACTGGTTCTCCAAGCAACGGCCTCCCAGTCTTCTCCCAGGCAACTGAGGTTGCAGGCGGCGAGGGCACAAAGGCTACCAGCTTCTTTGGCGGCATCATTGCAGTACTTGTTATGACTCCATTCTTCTACGCTGGTTTCGACACCATTCCACAGCAGGCAGAAGAGGCTTCTGCTGACCTTGACTGGAAGAAGTTTGGCATCATTCCTGCACTTGCACTTATCGCTTCTGGTGTCTTCTATCTCATCTGCATCTATGCATTCGGAACCATGATTGACTGGCACGAGTTTGTTAAGTCTTCCGTTCCTGCACTTGCAGTTCTCGAGCGCATCAACCTGTTCTTCTACATTGCAATGCTCATCATTGCAACACTCGGACCTCTGGGCCCAATGAACTCCTTCTTTGGTGCTTCTACTCGTCTGATGCTTGCTCTTGGTCGTAAGAAGATGCTCCCAGAGTCCTTCGCAAAGATTGACCCTAAGTCCGGCGCACCTCTGACCGCAAACATGTTCATGGCTGGTCTGACCCTTGTTGGTCCATTCCTTGGCCGCAACATGCTTGTTCCTCTGACCAACGTTGCTTCTCTTGGCTTCATCTTTGCATGCACCATGGCTGGCGTTGCCTGCCTGCGTCTGCGTCAGACCGAGCCAGACCTGCCTCGTCCTTACAAGGTTGCCGGTGGTATCGCAGGTATCATGGCTGCAATTCTTGCTGGTAGTATCATCATCGCCCTGATGGTTGTTCCTTTCAGCCCTGCAGCTCTGAAGCCAGTTGAGTGGATCATCACCATTTCTTGGATTGTCATTGGTATGGCCATCTTCATGATTTTTGGTCGTCAGTCTGAGAAGGCAGCAGCATAAGTTGCTTGCAAGCTCTAAAGGTTTCATCGGTACGTTGAACTAAGCACGTTATTTGTTTCTTTAGTTTGGATTTTTTGCGCCCAAAAAGGGTGGGCGCAAAAAAATAGTATGTATCATTTACTAGAGGGGGAAAGAAATGAGTAAGATTGCTTTTGTAGGCGGAAAGCTCGTTGACGGCACTGGCGCCGCTCCTGTTGAGGATTCTCTTGTCCTCGTAGACGACAAGAAGATCGCTTATGCTGGTCCTCGCACTGAGGTTCCAGAGGGCTATGAGGTCCGTGACATCCAGGGCCGCACCATTATGCCAGGTCTTATCGATACCCACCTGCACTTCTCCGGCAACCTGACCGACAACGATAACGACTGGGTTATCGAGTCCGTTGCTCAGAAGCAGGCATGCGCTGTCAAGCAGTCCTGGGACGCTCTCTCCCACGGTCTTACCACCGTCTGCGAGATTGGCCGCAATGGTATCGCAATTCGTGACCTCGTTAACATGGGCGTCATGGAGGGACCACGTATCTACGCTACCGGCCTTGGCTTCTGCCGCGTTGCTGGTCACGGTGACTGCCACCAGCTCCCACAGGAGATTTCCAAGAATGGTCACCCATGGGGCGATCAGGTAGACGGTCCTTGGGATCTTCGTAAGGCAGTTCGTCGTCGCCTTCGTGAGAACCCAGACGCAATCAAGATTTGGGCAACCGGTGGCGGAATTTGGCACTGGGACTCCGGTCGCGATCAGCACTACTGCTACGAGGAGATCAAGGCAGTTTGCGACGAGGCAGCAATGGTTGGCATTCCTGTTTGGTCACACTCCTATAACAGCTTCTCCGCTGCTTATGACTCCGTCCGTTGTGGCTGCGAGCAGATGATTCACGGCTTCGAGCTTGATGCAAAGACCATGGATCTTATGTGCGAGCAGGGCACCTTCTTCACTCCTACCATCGGCTTCCTGCCAACTTGGTACGGAACTTATCCACCAGAGTGGACTCCAGAGCTCGACGCATTTGCAGGCGACACTGTTGTTGAGAAGGGCCTCAACCGTACATACGAGAACCTCCGTGCTGCTAACGAGCGCGGCGTCACTCTCACCATCGGCTCCGACTCCTTCAGCTTCGTAACTCCTTACGGCTGGGTCACCATCGACGAGATGTATGACTTCGTTGAGAAGGCTGGCGTCACCGTTCTTGAGACCATCAAGGCTGCTACTCTTAACGGCGCAAAGATGGTTCACCACGAGGATGAGTTTGGCTCCCTCGAGGCTGGCAAGCTTGCTGACCTCCTGGTTGTCAAGGGCGACGTTGCTACCAACATCCGCGACCTTACCCCAGATAACATGGAAGTTATCATGAAGGAAGGCAGCGAGGTTATTCGCGGCACCTTCTAAGAGGTAAACCAATCCCTTCTGGAGCCCCTATGCAGTCTCTGCATAGGGGCTCTTTTTGTGTGTACAGGAGTGGCGAGAAACCCGGCGAGGGTTCCGACGTCTATCCGTCGAGATGTTCGTCGAGAAACCCGTCGAGATCCCTGGAACTTCTCGCCTTATCTGCGCATCGTCTATCACAAGGCACTTTAGGGTACATATCAGAAGATTCATTGGGTCAGCGCAAAAGGCGCTGGCTTCTACCTACAGGAGGATTTTTGGCTAGAAAACGCATACATAAAGGAAACCGTCGTCAGGGACGTGCAAAAGTCTCAAAGCGACCATCGGCGCTGCTTACGGGCACGTTGAGCCTTTCTCGCCCAGGAGTTGCTACCGTAAGCACCCCTGAGGGAACGTATGCGCTGGCCAAGCATGGTATTCACGAGGCAATGCACGGAGATGAAGTCCAGGTTTCGCTGGTCTCGGCCAAGGGAAAGACTCCTCTGGCAAACGTGCGCTTTGTGCTTACGCGAGCTACTCAGGCGTTTTTGGGCATCTACCACGACGCCGGTCCACTTGGCGCTGTGGTGCCGCTGGATAGTCGCATCCAGCGAGATTTCTTTGTGCTTCCCGAAGATCCTTCTGTGGGACGTCATTACGTTTTTGAGGGCGACGTGGTTGTCGCACGCATCACAGAGTATCCAACGCGCAAAAGCGCTGCTGTAGTCACTATTGAACGCCGCGTGGGATCAGCCGAAGATCTGGACATGAACGTTGAGGCAACTATTGCTTCGTACGGTTTGGCAACGGAATTTCCTATCAAGGCACTGAGACAAGCCGAGAAAATCTCTGTTGACGCAGATAAAGCCCTTGCAGAAGACGCTTCAAGACACGATTTGCGAGAAGAGCTGTGCATCACCGTAGACCCCGCAGATGCTAAAGATTTTGATGACGCCGTTGGCGCGCGCAAGCTTAAAGACGGTGGCTTTGAGCTGTGGGTTCATATTGCAGATGTGGCTCACTATGTGAAATGGGATTCTCCCATTGACCTGGAAGCTCGCATGCGTACCTGCTCGGCATATTTAGTTGACCGCGTGTTGCCTATGCTTCCCGAGAAACTCTGCAACGACGTTTGCTCTCTGCGACCAGCTGAAGACAGGCTGGCCATGTCGGTTAAGATGACTTTGAGCAGCTCAGGCAAGATTCTTGGCGCAACGGCCATGAATTCCGTTATTCGCTCACGAGCAAGACTTAGCTACGACCAGGTAGATAGCTATCTCCAAGGTGATGCTGCGGCACTTGACTCGGCTGTTTCCGCAGAAGACGCTGGCGCAATCAAAGAAATGATTGGCGTGCTCAATCAAATCCGTGCGCTTAGAGAAGAGATTCGCGAGAAACGCGGCTCAGTAGATTTTGAGAGCGTGGAAACGCGCGTAGTGCTTGACGAGAATAACAAGCCAGTTGGAGTCTCGGTGCGAGAGCGTACTCAGGCAACGGGGCTTATTGAGGAAGCAATGCTCGCGGCTAATGAGAGTGTTGCGCACATGTTCAGCCAGCACGACCTTGAGTCGGCATATCGAGTGCATGAGCAGCCTTCGCCAGAGTCGCTCAAGCTTGCGGTTACTCCGCTTGTAGCTATGGGAGCGCTTGAGCCAGACGTTGCGTCTCGTATTGCCATTGGCGATCAAACGGCTTTGCAAGAAGCCCTGGAGTCGGTTCATGGTACACGTTATGCTCGCGTGGTAAATGCGCAGCTGCTCAGGGCCCAAAAACGAGCAATCTATCTGCCAACCAATCAGGGCCACTTTGCCCTGGGAGCAGACGCGTACTGCCACTTTACCTCGCCAATTAGGCGCTATCCTGACGTGATAGTTCACCGCACGCTCAAGCGTTTGCTTCGTGGCCAGACGGCATCTCGCGCAGAGCTGAGCGCGCTCCCAGATATCTGTAGCACCTGCTCTGAGCAGGAGCGCAAGGCAGATGCAGCAGCTCGTGCTACGCAAAAGATTAAGCTGGCTGAGTACTATCAGAGCCGTCTGGGAGAAGAAACGTGGGGAACCATTGACGGCTGCGAGCGCTTTGGTCTGTTCATTACGCTGGATGGTACCTACGCCGACGGGCTTCTCGCCGTGAGGGATTTGGGCCACGAATGGTACGTGTATGACCAGGAGACGCTGGCGCTGATAGGGGAATCATCAGGCAAAACGTATCGAATTGGCGGACGTGTACGCGTGAAGATTTCTGGCGTAAATGTGGCTCGTGGTCAGATTGATTTGGCACTTGTGGAATAATAAGCAGGTAGATTACGTGCAGGTTTATAATGCGCCCGCACAGATGATTGCATGATTGATATTGAATGATAGGTGAGTAAGATGGCACTTTCGGCACTTTCAGATGAGCTGATGCGCGCTGAAGGCATGATGATGCAGGATCAGAACGAGGAGGCACTTGAGCTGCTGCTTCGTTTGGCTGAAGACGCTGAGGAGTATGTGGACCGCAACTGCCAAACCACAGATGAGGTCCAGTATTTTGCGTTTCCAACGCTGTTTGACCGCTTAGCGTATAGGCGTGTGGAGAATGATCCTCGCAAGCTTGAGGATGTTGCTGAGCCATTTGATCGTCTGTACGGAGACCTTGCAATGGCTTACGTGCGCACCGGCGATTACGAAAACGCCATGACTGCGCTGAAGACTGCGATTCGTTGGAATCCAATGAACTGCGGATTTAGGCTTGATCTGGCCGATCTGTTTAAGATTGCTGGCGATATTCGTGAGCATATTGCCCTGACATTTGGCGTCTTTGAGCGCGCAAGCGAGGCAAGGCATCTGACCAGGGCGTTTTTGAACTTTGCAGCATGGTTTGAGGCTCAGGGTAGGCTTGAGCAGGCTGCGGCATGCCTGAGGGCAGCTCGTCGCTTTGAGGTTAAAGACAGCACTCTTGAGGCTGCGCTTGACCAGGCTGCAGGCACCCCCAAAGACCCTGATGGTCTTACCGACGAGGAGGCAAACGACCTGCTAGAGGCAGAGGGTCTGCCAACAGGCGCTAACGCCGAGATTGCAGTTTGCCTGCTCATGTGCGCACAGGACTGCGCCGCCATGGGAGACAGAGCTACCGCAACTGAGATGACCATTCGCGCTCGCGATCTTGTGGGTGAGCAGGCGGCTCTTACGCTTCTGCAGCTTGTCCGCGACGCCGCAATCTCCGAGGGCTTCACCGCAGGTGGCAATCCCGTATCTGGCGACGCGTCCGGCAACGCATCTGGCGAGAAAACCGATGCAGCAGAAACTTCAGACGGGGAAGGCAAGTAAGCATGGCCGAGACCCAGGGAAAACAGCAGGGTAAGAAGTCGATTGCACGCAATCGCTCTGCTCGCCATGAGTACGAGATTGGCGAGACCTTTGAGTGTGGCCTGGTGCTTACTGGCACCGAGGTCAAAAGCCTGCGTGAGCGTGGCTGCCAGCTAACTGATACATTCTGCCTCATTCGTGACGGCGAGGCGTGGATTCACGGCATGCACCTGCACCCATACACAAATGGCGGCGTGTGGAACGTTGATCCAGATAGAAAGCGCAAGCTGCTACTTCATCGCAGGCAGATTGACTATCTTGACGGAAAGCTTCGTCAGAAAGGCTTGGCGCTGGTTCCGCTTGAGATTTACTTTGACGAGCATAACCGCGTTAAGCTGCTGATTGCGCTTTCGCAGGGTAAAAAACTCTACGACAAGCGTGCGTCTGCAGCTAAGCGTGATTCTGACCGCGAGATTCAGCGAGCTCTCAAGGAGCGCAGCCGCTACTAGGAGCGCGTCGCTGGCGGAAGCAGCTCGCGCGTGGAGCACGCTGAACTTCTCGCCAAAAAATTTCGTGCGAATTTTATGAGAATCATTCCTATTTTCGGAATAATGCTTTAGAATCACTCAAGATTTGCTACTATCTGCATGAGCACTTAACCGCGGATAAGGGCCACGGTTAGTTGTCGTCCGCGTTAACTGCGCGAATAGAAGGAAAAGCGCGCCAGCGCTTGGAGAGAGGAATAAAAATGGCAGAGACTACTTACAAGTTTGTTTGCACCGTTTGTGGCTACGAGGTTGAGGTTGACACTCCAGAGCTTCCTGAGGACTATGTTTGCCCAGTTTGTGGCGTTGGTCCTGAGATGTTCGAGCTTGTCGAGGAGTAAACTCCCCACAAATTAGTCAGACGGGTTATCCGCGCAAGATTGCACGTTGGTAACCTCTTTGATGATCACCCAAACAAAATCGTAAAAGCGATGTAGGATTTAACCTGCATCGCTTTTCGTATACGTCTGCGTGATATGTGTCGTTGATGTGCGCATTTTGGTTGGAGTAGTTTTGAAGCACGCACTACAAATGTCAGATTCGGTGGAAGTTGCTGCGTTTTTGGCCTTTTCGGGCGGAGTTATGGACGCCTATTCCTACCTGGTACGCGGCGGTGTTTTTGCCAACGCTCAGACCGGAAACTTGCTGCTTTTGGGCGTAAATCTGACCAGCGGATCGTTTGAAAAGTGCCTCAAATACGCTCTACCAGTTTTGGCTTTTGCTATTGGTATTGCGGTTTCGTATGCCATTCGAGCCATTGCGCGAGAAGAACATCTGCACTGGAGGCAGCTTGCGGTTATCGTAGAGATTGTGCTCCTGAGCATTGTCTCTCTGCTTCCAACAGACATGAACCTGCTGGCAAACAGCTTGACGTCACTTGCGTGTGGTATTCAAGTCCAGGCGTTTAGAAAGCTCCACGGGCACGCGTTTGCCACAACCATGTGCATTGGTAATCTTCGTGGCGGAACGCAAGAAATAGCCGCATATATGCATACGCACGAGCCTGTTCACATTGAGACCTCGCTGCTCTATTTTGGAACTATTTTCTGCTTTGTAGCTGGTGCGGTAGTGGGCAACTTGTTTATTCCGCTGATGGGCACTCACATGATTTGGCTCTCACCTGCGGCGCTTCTCGTGGTTATTCTGGTCATGTTTATTGATCGCGAGAAACAAGTTCTAGAAGCTCACGGTAAGTCCGCAAAGTAAGCCGTAAAGTAAGTCGCAAAAAGCCGTAAAGTAATCTGCAAAGCAAGCCGTTCCCAAAATAGTCATATCTTTTTTGAAAGAATGGCAGTTCATGGGGTATACTCTCTACACTTTGAATTGCAGGCGGTGACACACGTGCACGCAATTCAGGAACATTGAAAACTGCATGGTGGCAGTTTCTCTCATTATTTGGGGGTGACTGGATTCGACAAGGTGAGTTTGCGGTGGGCAGCAAGCCGTGGTCTCCTCGCCACGTAAAACAGGGGTAACGTCAAATTGAATTGACAACACTCTTACTTTTGAGCCTCGTATGGCTCTCGCTGCTTAATTTAGTTCAGCGCGTCTAACTGGGATTTTCTCCTGTTCTCAGGGTGACGTCATTTTAGGGAGATGCTTGTAAGGACGTAGTTGGTATGCCTTACAAAAAGATTGAACCAACTGGAGCACCAAACGCCTGTTACTAAGTGTGCGGTACTTGAGATTTAATTAGTAACTGAGCTTGGAGACACCTGCCTAGGATTTGCTTTGGACCGGAGTTCGATTCTCCGCACCTCCACCATACATTCGTTACTCTTGAATGTCGAGAAACCCCGTGATTCATGAGTACTTTCATTTGTATGCAACGGTATGTTGCATATTTGCAATTTAAGCCGCACTCCGATTTATTTGGAGTGCGGCTTTTGCTGTTTAGGACCTATTTTTGCGTTGGCGTCTAGCTTTTACCCGTTCATCGGAAAATCAAAGATTGCAGACGGTAGAGGGGTAATATTTAGTTAGCAAAATCTAACAAAAGTTAAAAGGCAAGTTCAGATGCCATTTTCTGTACGTATGATCTGCCGGATTAGAGGATTGCTTTTCAAGTCGTGTGTCACTGTGGATTGAAAACAGAATCGAGGCGAAGCAATGTCAAAGAGCGCTTCTAAGTTTCAAAAAGTACTGATGTCGTGGGTGTATCGCGGCAAAGAAATATTCAAGCCCCTTAATACAGGCGCCATTGATGAGCACGTGAGATGTGTGCGCGAGTATGTAGCCAATATTTTCTTCTACACTAAAGGCAACACTACCATCATGATTGACGCAGGATACAGCTACGATCGCCTGCAAGAAAAGATGGAATGGCTGGGAATTGACCCTAAAGAGATCAAGCACATCTTGATAACTCACCTGGATACTGATCACATTGGCGCAATTGAGGCGGATAGCGACCAACTCTTTAGCCACGCGCAGGTTTATATTGGCGATGTTGAAAATAGGTATTTAACAGGAGAAGTCCGTCGCCGTGTAATGAATGGCTGGTTCAAGCTACCAAAGGTAAACATTCCAAATAAAAAGACACTTCTACACGATGGGGAAGTATTTGAAATCGACGGCATAAAAATTGAAACTATCCTAGTCCCTGGTCATACCTGGGGACACGTTGTGTACCTGATTGATGACGAGTATGTATTCTCCGCAGATACCATTTGGTTTGGTGCTGACGGCGGTTATAGCTTTATCAACAAGCTTGCAGAAGACAATAAACTTGCTGTTGAATCGCTTGCAAAGCTAGAGGGAATTCTACGCCAGCGCAGACTTAACCCCAAGATTATCACCGGCCATACAGGTTGGGCAGATGACATCAACTTTGCCTTCGCCCATACTGACGAAGTATGCAACGTCAACAAACCTGTCAAAGTTCATGACCCCAAAGCTCCTTACGATGCATATGATGAGCGCGATGATACTCGTGAAAGTGCAGTTAGCACGCCGCTTCTGCCCTGTAATAGGTAATGCTGGGACACTGAAAAACATACGATAATCGCATGTTAGGACTCTGCCAGAAATGGCAGAGTCTTTTTTTCGAGGCTTTAGCCTGTTGAGTGCGGGAAGCGCGCAAAACATAAAACCTCCCATTTCTTATGTCCAAGAAAGGGGAGGCAGTTCACGATGCGGGTCTGCGGCCGCCGTGGGACTACGCCGTGGCGATCCGCGAGATGAGCGCGTTGGCCCACTCGATCGCCTCGCCGACGTCCTGGATGACCACCATGCCTTCGGCGAGCGCCTGGTACTGCTCATCCCACCCCTCGCGAGCCTCGACCGTCGGCGGCCAGGCCTGCCTCTGCCTGTAGGCAAAGAGCCTCTCGCACGTGCGCTTCGTCGCAGCGAGGTCTATGTCGCTGTTCGAGAACATAACCTGTAGGTCGACGAGGTCGCGCACCCTGTCGCCCGTCCCGGTGACGGCGTGCAGCTTCTGGGCCACTTGGTGCTCCAGCGGCATGAGTGGCGCCCTCCCCGGGCTGGGGAGGCCGAGCGCTGCGAACGCCGCGTCCGCGTCCTCGAGGTCGATCCAGTCCGCTGCGTCGGCGTCGCCTATCTCGTCGTGTCCCACCTCGAGCGGGACTGTGCACCACGGCTTGCCGAGGTAGGAGAGCCTTACGTCGAAAGGCCGCATGACGTACTCCTCCGGCACGTCCTTCGGGTGCGCGGGCTCCCTGGGGACGACCCGCCCCGTGAAGCCCTCCCAGCCGCGGGCAAGTGCCGCTCCGAGGAGATCGGCGTAGGCGGCGGGGTCGGTGGCGGTCGCGGTGTCGAGGTCGGTGGTGTAGCGCGTCCGGGCGTTGCCGTAGCGCATCTTGATGGCGCTCCCTCCCTTCACGACCCCGTCGGGCAGCATCCCTGCGACGACGGCGTTGGCCATGAGCGTGCGCAGCCTCACGTAGGCGGCTTGGTTGCCCCCGCACTCCCTGCGGATCGCGTCGTCGAGGTGGCGCATGCTGTTTGGCCTCTTCGTGGTCATGAGAGCTCCTCCCTCAGGTCGTCCATCTCCCCGCTGGTTATGTACCCCTCGTGCTGGGCCGTCTCCGCGGCCTCGTGCGCCCGCTCGCGCCCGAGTCTCGGCGCGGCGGCGCGGATGGCATCGGCCGCGCGCTGGCAGCGTACGCCCTCGTAGTACGCGGTGCTCTCTCCCTGGCGCATGCCCAGCACGGTGACGCCCTGGCCGACGTCGCGCCTAATCCTCCTTGGGGAGGCGACCCAGATGCGGGTGGGGTCAGTGGGGGTGAGGCCCAGCAGCGCCACGACGGACTCGCCCCAGAGGTAGGCCTCCTCGCCCGCGGCCTTCACCGCGATGGCGTAGGGGGCGGCCTCTTGATGGGGCCAGACGGGCATTCTGTAGACGCCCCGGGCGACACGCACGAGCTTACCGCGCCGCTCCTGCTGGACGAGCTCGGTGTTGGGGATGCCGAACTCCTTCGCCTCGGCGGAGGTGACGAGTCCGAAGTCGTCCACGTTTGCGTATATGTCGTCGATAATTGCCATGGCAAAAGTATATCGCATGTGAACTACTTTTGACACCATAATCTTCACGTCCGTGGCGGGTAGTTGTGATTGCAAATAGAAAGTAATCAAAGTTTTTAGAATTTCTCGTTGACATATTCCACAAGTGGAACTACTATCGTTATAAGATATTCAACAAGTGGAATATAAGGAGATGAGAGATTTGCTTAAGCAGGGAATTCTTGGTCTCTTGAATTATGGGGATATGTCCGGTTACGAGATTAAAACCATCTTTCAACAGTCGCTTAATTACTTCTGGACCGCCCAGACAAGTCAGATTTATAGAGAGCTGCAGTCGCTAGAAAAGGACGGCTGGGTTACCTCAACGCTCGTTGCTCAAAAAGGAAAGCCGGATAAAAAGGTTTTCTCGATAACTGAAGCCGGTAAAGAAGAGTTGCAGAGGTGGCTGAGGGAAGACTCCCAGTCCTCGGTACTGCGCATTCCGCTTTTGATGCAGACGTTCTTTAGGGGTGAGTGCACCTACGAGGAAAACCTTGCGTTCTTTAAACGAATCGCAGATAACGCCTCATCGTTTCCTGGTGGAAGTGAGCTAGCAGCTGGCGCGGTGGCCGCTTACGCAGCGCAAATGGGTGACCCAGAGAAGGCGTTGTTCTGGCAATTTACTATCGAGTACGGCAAGATGCACGAGGAAATGCTTAGGGCATGGAGCGAGAAGTGCATGAAGGAGCTGGAGGCGCATCATGAACATTCTGCTCATTAACGGCAGCCCCAAGGGCAAGGCCAGCAATTCTCTGCGACTTGCTAAGAGCTTCGTTGAGGGTATCTCTGAGCAGCACGCCTATGAAGACGTGACTGTTGAGCAACTCAACGTTGCCACTATGGACATCAAGCCATGCAAGGGTTGCTTTCACTGCTGGAAAAACACGCCTGGCAAGTGCATTATGTCGGACGATGAAGAAGACGTCATCCAAAAGCAGCTCTGGGCTGACCTGGTTATTTGGAGTTTTCCGCTCTACTACTTCAACGTGCCTGGACTGCTGAAGAACCTCATTGATCGCCAGCTCCCCATGAGTCTGCCCTTCATGAGCGACGCAAACAGGGGATATGGAAGCGGTGCTCATGAGTCTCGCTATGACATGTCTGGCAAGAAGCACGTTCTTATCTCTACCTGCGGATTCTATTCGTCAGAGGGCAACTACGATAGCGTTACCAAGATGTTTGACCACATTCTTGGTCAGGGCAATTACGAGAGCATTTTCTGCGGTCAAGGCGAGCTCTTCCGCGTAAAGGAGCTTTCTGCACGCACCGACCAGTACCTTGCGCTTGTCAAAAAGGCTGGTACTGAGTATGCGCAGGGCGGCATTTCTAACCAGACAAGGGCCGAGCTTAAAGTTTTGCTGTATCCAAAAGAGATGTTTGAGCAGATGGCGGATGCAAGCTGGGGAATTTCTCGCGATACAAGCGCTCAAGAAGGCAAAAATGCTGGCGAGAAACCCGTTGAGCAGGTGCCTTTCGACCATATCTTCACCTCCCAGATGGCGGCTTTATACGACAAAGCGGCTTACGACGGCAAAGATCGCGTTCTTGAGATGAACTATACCGACCTTGGTCGTAGCTATCAGATTTTGCTGGGTAAAGATGGCAGTAAAGTCTTTACTGATGGCAGTCTTACTACCACCACAAAGCTCAACACTCCGTTTGAGGTCTGGCAGTCCATTTCTAGGGGCGAGATAAGCGGACCAGAGGCACTGGGCAAGCACCTGTATACCGTTGAGGGCGACTTCTCCTTCATGATTGACTGGGACAAGTATTTTGGCCCAACTCCTGGTAGTTCAGCTGGAAATACGCAGAATGCGCCGCTTGAAGAAGCGGGCAACACGCAGAAAAACCCTCAGATGATTACAATGCTGCTCCCTTGGATTACCTTCTGGACTGCAACATCGTTTGATTCTCAGGTTGGCGCCATGATTGTGCTGCTTGTTACTGCTTTAATGCCGCTTATTATGAGGAACTTTAAGTTCACCATCTGGGACAGAATCTCATTTGCCCTGGTCGGAGCATTGTCTGCGGGCGTTTTTATGAGCGGAAATGGCGACAGTAACCTAATTGTCAATTTGGGTTACCTGGCTTTTGGCCTTATGTGGTTGGCTTCGTGCCTTACCAAAGAACCACTCTGCGCTGCTTACGTTAAGTACAGCTATGGTGGAGATAGCGCTTACAACAATCCGCTGTTCATGAAGACGAATTATATTTTGGCTGCATGTTGGGGTGCTATGTACGTTTTAACTGCCATCTGGAGCTGGTTTGCAGTTCACAATGGAGTGGGCGGTATTTTGGTTGTCGTGAACAACCTGGTTCCTATTGGAATGGGCTTGTTTACAGCATGGTTCCAAAAGTGGTATCCAGCTAAGATGGCAAGCGGAAAGTAAGCAGCTCAATCCACTACAAAACACCTACACGTCAAAAGAGAGCTAGTACTGAACTGCCTCCTATTTCTTGGACATAAGAAATGGGAGGCAGTTCATATGCAGGTGATTATGATTCTGCAGCGTGTTAGCGTCGGCTTTTGCGTTTGGCGCGCAAAATAGTGCAGCTTTGGTAGGTTCTGCCGAAGAATCGACATGTTCTTAATCAAGATAGCTAGGCAGCTAGGTGGTCGCACTACCCGATATGCATCTCTATGCATAAACTTCATCTAATATGCTAGAAAATGAATAGCGTCATATAAAAGATTTAACTATAGGTAAATT
>CALHVU010000023.1 GCA_938036925.1 uncultured Atopobium sp. | reverse complement strand
ATTATCTGACTTAGGTGTGTTTTGAACTGCCTCCTATTTCTCGTATCCAAGAAATGGGAGGCAGTTCATCCACGGCGATACGAGGGTTTTCATTTATAGAGGCGCTCTAGTGCTTACGTCCCGCAAGAGCATGTTCTAGATAGTCATGATTGCCGGTAAATTTAACCAACTCACGAGAAAGCAAAGAGACAGGGAGTCCCACGACATTCTCGTAATCTCCCTGAATGCTCTGAACTAGATAGCGACCATTTCCCTGAATGCCGTAAGCTCCAGCCTTGTCCATTGGCTCGCCCGAGGAAACGTAGGCAGCAATCTCGTCTTCGGAGAGTTCAAAGAACGTGACGTCAGTAGTCTCCACAAACGCTACGGCAATAACAGATGGTGCTCCGTCAGGAGAAGGCGATTTGAAAGCCTTAAAGCGTCGCAGAGCAACACCGGTGGATACGTGGTGAGTCTGGCCAGAAAGCTTAGAAAGCATATATTTTGCGTCTTCAACATTTATTGGCTTGCCAAAAACTTCACCGTCGTTTGTCCAAACAATGGTATCTGCTGCAAGCACAATCTCATTGTTGAGCTGCTCAAAGTTAGGCTGCTCCATGAGCTTATAACACACCGCAATGGCCTTTTCTTGTGCCAAGCGTTTTACGAGCGCAAGGGGCTTCTCGTCCTCTCTACAAATTTCGACAATATCAGCAGGCATAACCTGTGGATCTATTCCCATAGACTGCATAAGCTCAAGGCGCCTAGGGGATTGTGATGCAAGAATCATATGCGTTCCTATCAGTTGTGCTTATGCTGATACTGTACCCAAAAAAGAAGCCTGATAGGCGAGAAACCCATCAGGCTTACATACTAAGAAAGAAAAGCTAAGCTAAAACTAGTCAAGCTCAATAGCGGTGACTGGGCAGCCGTCGCAAGCCTCCTGTGCTGCGTCCTCTGCAGCCTCAGGAACCTCTTCCTCAATAGCGTGGGCAAGACCGTCGTCGCCGATCTCGAATACCTCAGGAGCAGTGCTCTCGCAGAGACCGCAACCGATGCAATCCTCATTAACTGTTGCCTTCATAATACATTCCTCTCCGTATCTCGAGCCCCTTACTCGAGTAATACTTATCTTGCATTCAAGACTACTTGATTGCAATGTATTTTTTACACGTTTCTTTGCTGTTATGCAACAACAAAGACGCAGATAATTGAAAGAACATTACTTGGAGTAGTAAGTGCACATTTAACCTGCATATATAAAAGGTTTAATTTTTTAGAACAATCGCTTCATTTGGTACAAGTGTCTTGTTGGGGACAGTCTATAACTCTTTTTTGAGCATAACAATTTCGCTAGTTCTGTACTCTTCAACAAATCCATTCTTAAAAAACATCGTGACTGATGGATTGTCTATGGCGATATCATCATAGAGCTGCTTAATGCCGTTTTGTTTAGCCGCATCACAGAGCAAATTTAATCCAATGCTGCCGTAGCCCATTTTTCTATATGGTGCGTAGACTATGACGTCTACAAGATAAATATTGTGATCGCTATCAAAGTGATAGGCGACCTCTCCAATAAAATGACCGCCGCTATCCTTTAAATACCTGTAATAACGTTTATTCTCATGCTTTACAATCCAAAAATCATACCAGCCATGCCATGCCTCTTTTGGGAAAGGAATTGTACCTCCCCAGGCATGGTTATATGACATCGTTTCTTCATCTGCCATCATCTTCTGACGAAACCAAAGATCTTCTAATGACGGTGTATATAGGGTAATAGGACTTTTACATTCTTCTTTCATCAGTGGGCCACGCGTCTCTTTCTTATCTATTGAGAAATCATACTTAGCGCCATTAAACGTCTTCTTTAGCCTCCACCGTATCAATTTCAGCGGGCTACCCGCTTTATTTTTATAACCGATGCTAGTTAGGCATTATTTTTAGTTTTTTTCAAGATTTGTTGCTTAAAAAACCATAGATAACATTAATAATCATCAGTAGCGGGGCAAAAGGAATGAAATTTGGAAAAAGATAACCAACTAATAATATGAGCACTAGCTGCAATCCATATAATAGTGCCCAACGATAAGGCATCTTTTTTCTTCAGCTGATAACGGTTTTTCACTCGTCTTAATCACCGTTGCTGTCATGATTATCCAAGCTACATCCCAAAGGGCAAGAACGATGAGGTAAAACAGGAGAAATTCAAAATTAGCGGAATTCTGTCCAACCCCTCGAGTCGCTAAGGGAACAAAACTAGCTGTTAAAAGCCATAAACTATTGGCTCCAAATAAATGAAAGCTGACATGATCTACTAATTTGTAGAGTTCATGATAATATACCCAGACTGCCATGATTTGCAAAAAACTAGTAATGTAAATAAAAATCATGGGTAGCATGCTGCTAAGTCCTGCTACGGTCAACTCATTAGGTAACTGTAACTCCAAGGCCATAATTGTGACAATAATGGCCAATATAGCATCTGACAAGGCTTCTACTCTTTGTTTTTCCATTCTGCTCTCCTAATAACTTCTTTTTTGCTTTTTTCTAATGGCTGAGAGGGAGTTTCTAACGGCTGTGCTGAGGGCTCTATGCTGCAGCCATCAATCCCACAAACTAAACCTGTCTCTTCTGAATTGCTGTCTAGTAGTTGAAAAGGGGTATCTGTCATTTTATTGTTCTTCTTCCTCTGCTTGAATTTGTTTTAATACCGCTAACATGTATTCATAAGGCTGAGCACCTGAAATGCCATACTTATTATTCAGAACAAAGAAAGGTGCACCTTGAACGCCTGACTGATGGGCTTCTAAGATATCGCGTTTGACCTCGTCTGCAAACGCATCTCCAGCAAGTACCTGCGCTGCCTCTTCTTGTGGTAGAGCGAACTCACTGATAACATCTAGCAACACAGAATGATCCGCAATATTGGCATGTTCCTCAAAGTAAAGATCGTACAAGGCCGTAATGAAATTTTGATGATCTTTTTTATCTAAATACTTCTGCGACCATTTAATAAGACGGTGAGCTGAAAAGGTGTTGGTTGGGATAATCCCCGCCATATCAATACGAAGCCCTTCTTCATTTCCCATGCTTTCCATATGCGCAAACTGAGCTTTAGCTTGCTCAGTGGTCATACCGTGACTGGCAGCAAACTCTGTGAGCATGGTTTCACTTGTTTCTAAAGGCGCATTGGGATTTAGCTGGTAAGCTTTCATTGTCAAATCTTCCGGTTTTAAACCAACAGCTGCCATAGCACGCTTCATCCGACTAGCACCAATGTAACAAAATGGACAGGCAATATCTGACCAGTAACTAATTTCCATATTTCTTTCTTCCTTCCTTTCTTTTCACTACCAAGGAGCTTTTTTCGCCCCAAGATGGATACCTTGGCATCTCCAGATCAGGGAAACAAAGAATATCTCCAATATTGATAGCTAAAAAAACTCCTGGTTTAAGAACTGTAAAATGTAGTTTAATCACGTCCGATAACATATTAAGCCATTCTTAATAGGTTTGCTCTGCTTCGTAGTTTTCCCTACATGGTATGGGGGGCGACCACACACTAACTGCTATGGATTCTGGGTCAATCTGTTTGATTAGTTCTTCTGCGAACCACAATAAATATCATCAATGGCAAGCTAACTCATTTGATATTTTTTCCTTCTTTATTGATATCGAATTCGATGACGTCTCCCACATTACACTCAAGCACTCTACATACTTTTTCAAGTGTTTCCAGTGAGACTGGTTTATTCTTTCCCATTTTAGCCATCGCATTATAGCTAATATGTGCAGCATCCTTTAGTTGCATCTTGGTCATTCGTTTGTCGATACATTTTTCCATAGTCTCACTCTATAAAAAAGTAGTTGTTCAGCTTCACCTGTGTATTCTTCAGTAGTCAGAACTACTGACAGTAACGTAAAATAGGGATTCCGGCGGATCACTCTCATTCGCACGATCTACCGGAATCCCTTTATTTCAAGCCGTTTCCGCTCCTTTTATTAATTTGCCTTTGACAGAAGAACTACCGTTTCCACATGGAAGGTTTGTGGGAATAGGTCCACCGGGGTCACACTTACTGGTTTGTATGAGCCAATCTCAACAAAGCGCTTAAGGTCACGTGCTAGTGTTGCAGGATCACAAGAAACGTATGCTATAGCGCGTGCAGGCTGCTTAGAAAGCTGTTGAATAACTTCAGGAGCAAGTCCTGCGCGAGGTGGATCAACAATAATCACATCAGCATCTGTATCAGGGAATTCTCTGCCTGCGTCGCCGCCTACTGCGTCAACGTTATCAAGCCTGGCTAGCTCAAGGTTGCGACGAAGATCTCTAACTGCTGGACCATAGGCTTCAACAGCAGAAACAAATCCTGCACGCTTTGCCAGAGGAAGCGTAAAGGTTCCAGCTCCACAATAGAGGTCCATAGCCTCGTCGTCTGGCTGAACATCCAAACCAGAAAGTACAAGCTCAACGAGTTTCTCGGCACCTTTAGTGTTGACCTGGAAAAACGAAGGTGCAGAAAGCTGCATCTTTTGACCATCAATAAGCTCGCTCCACGAGCCGGAGCCGCTTAGACGCTCAACTCCTACAACACGGCGCGCCTTACTTGGGCCTTTTGTCATAACACGGACAACACTTGTTGCTTTTACGGCATCACCCAAAACGCGGGCTATTTGTGTGCGTGGGAAGCCGCTCGGAGCGGTCCAGAGCGCCACTTCAAGCTCTTTAGTGCGTCTAGACACTCTGATGCCAATACGTTCTATATCAAGCTCGTGAGAGCCCGAGAGATAGGAGAGGGCGCCGCTTACGGCACCAACAGCCTTCTGGTTGCTCTTATCTAAGAGCGGACAGTCTTTAATGCGAACAATGTCCTGTCCGTTAGGCGCATACATGCCTACCAGGGTTTTATTGCCATTGCGTTTAAACGCCAGTTCAATTTTATTGCGATAACCCCATGGCTCGCCAGGGGAAACAATGTCTTTTACCAGCTCAGAAACATCGTCGTGTGAAAAATGTCCAATTCGTTCAAGAGCAGATATCACGCCGTTGCGTTTCTCGACAAGTTGCTGCTCGTAGACAATGTTGCCCCAAGGAGTGGCGCCCGTGAGCGCTACAAATGGATTGGGATGAGGGTCTCTGAACGCAGAAGCTTCCAAGACCTTTACAAGTTGTGCGCGAGAAAACCTATCTGTGTCCTCGGTAATCTGTGCACTGATAGTATCTCCAGGGACAGCGCCGCCAGAGATGAAGACCGTTTTTCCTTCTGAAGTATGAGCGATGGCATCTGGACCGTAGCTCATACGTTCAACATGTAAGGTGAGCTCAGACACTTAGTAGACCATTCCCATTGCCTCGCGAACCTCGTCAAGCGTGGCGTTAGCAATAACGTTTGCGCGAGCGTTTCCATCGTGGATAATATCGCGAATAAGATCTGGCTGTGCTGCAAATTCTGCACGCCTCTGACGAATTGGCTCAAAGTAGGAGTTAACAGCATCGATGACGTAAGCCTTGAGAGCTCCGCCGCCGCCCATACCAATCTCGTCAGCAATCTCTTTTGGATCACGACCAGTACAAATGCCAGCAGTGGTGAGAAGCGCAGAGACTCCAGGACGATTGTCTGGATCAAAGGTAATCATGCGCTCTGAGTCAGTCTTGGACTTCTTAATAAGCTTGGCAGTCTCTTCAGCTGTCATAGAAAGCGAGATAGCATTGCCATAAGACTTGCTCATCTTGCGACCATCAAGACCTGGAATCAATGGGGTAGAGGTGAGAAGGCCAGAAACCTCTGGGAATACCTTTCCGTAGCGCTCGTTAAAGCGACGGGCAATCTTAGAGGTAATCTCAATGTGAGGCAGCTGATCGCGACCAACAGGAACAACATTTCCTTTGCAGAAAAGAATGTCGCATGCTTGGTGAACAGGATAGGTGAGGAGAAGACCAGTGAGAGCATGGCCAGATGCTTCCTGCTCTGCCTTAACGGTTGGATTTCTATGAAGCTCAGACTCGGTAACAAGCGAGAGGAACGGCAACATAAGCTGATTGAGAGCTGGAACTGCAGAATGCGTAAAAATCATGGTCTTCTCTGGATCAATTCCGCAGGCCAGATAATCAATAACCATATTGTAGACATTGTCTGCAATATGCTCAGTAGTGTCTCTGTCTGTAATGACCTGATAGTCAGCAATAATAATATTGGTATGAACACCAAGATTTTGGAGTCTTACGCGCTCAACAATAGTGCCAAAGTAATGACCAAGGTGAAGCCTTCCGGTGGGACGATCCCCTGTAAGCATGTTGTACTTTCCTGCATGCTCAGCTAAATCAGCCTGGATTTCATCAGAACGGCGAACAGCTGCTTCATAACTGCCTTCGTTTGGCATAATGACTCCTTGAAGTAAATTAATGCGTGAACTAAGTAAGTTTAGCGCATTCCAAGCTGTTTGCGTTCAAGGGCACGAGCAATAAGGATTTGTTTGCGCAGCTCTGGAATCTTTTTTCCATCCATGGCAGGAGTATCAGAAAGCTTGTAAGGAATGCCAAGCTCTTCGTACTTTTTTACGCCCATCACATGATAGGGAAGAACATCTAATCCAATAACATTATCCCAGCGTGCAATAATCCTACCAACACCAGCAAGCTCTTCTGCTGAATCAGTAATGCCAGGCACTACAACATGTCTGATAAGAACTTTAATACCCCTACGGTTAAGCTCATCACCAAACGCAAGTGGTCTTTCTGAGCCAACTTCGCAAAGACTAATGTGGCCCTTTGGATCAGAGTGTTTGATATCAAGGAGTACTAAATCAGTGTTATCAAGAACGCGCTCAAATTTTTCTGGAGTTTCTGGATTATACGCAATACCAGAAGAGTCAAGACAGGTATGAATACGTCCTTGCGGGTCACTATGAGCCGCCTCAAACAGAGCACCGATAAACTCAGGCTGAGCGAGTGGTTCTCCGCCAGTGGCTGTAATTCCGCCGTTTCTATAAAAAGCTCTATTACGGTTAAAGGTGGCAAGAATTTCTTTTACCGATTTTTCTGTTCCAATACCAAATTGCCAGGTATCCGGGTTATGACAATAGGCACAGCGCATGGGACACCCCTGAGTAAACACAACCAGGCGAGTTCCAGGACCATCTACGGTGCCAAAGGTCTCAATAGAGTGGACCCGCCCACAAACTGTGAGCGGGTCATTGAGATCCATGTGAGTATCAGAACAAGACATGGACAAGAAATCCTTAGAGAGCGTCGTGGAAGGTACGAGAAATAACGTCGTCCTGCTGCTCTTTGGTAAGGGAGTTGAATTTAACAGCGTAACCAGAAACGCGAATGGTCAGCTGAGGATACTTCTCTGGGTGTGCCTGAGCATCAAGAAGAGTGTCCTTAGTAAATACGTTAACGTTGAGGTGATGACCGCCCTTCTCGGCATAGCCATCAATCATGTTTACAAGGTTGTCAATCTGCTCGGAAGCTACTTCGTTGGACTGCATGTGTTTCTCCTTACGAGTTTGTTGGCGAGAAGAAACGTGTAGATAGATCTTCTCGCCAGGGCTTGTTATTTACGATCCTCAGCACCTTCAGCTGCGGATGGATCTGCCTCACAGGCACAATCAATCTTGTTCTCAATCTGAATATCAAGATTCATATCAGAGAAGTCGATGTGCTCGAGGTCAAGCTCACTGCCATGGAAGTAGACGTCAGAGCCCTTGCCAAGAGCGTTAGGAATAATTGAGAAGGTATTGGAAATACCGTCCTGCGCGTCGTTGAATGGAAGCTTAGCAACGGAGGCCAGGGAAGCAACGGCACCGTGAGTATCGCGGTGGTGCATTGGGTTAGCACCAGGAGCAAAAGGAACGCCCGCGCGGCGGCCGTCAGGGGTGTTGCCGGTAGCCTTACCATATACAACGTTAGAGGTAATGGTCAGGATAGAAGTTGTTGGAACAGAATCACGGTAGGTGTGGTTCTGACGAATCATGTTCATGAAAATCTCAACGATGTCATGAGCAATGGTGTCAACGCGGTCGTCATCATTACCATACTTAGGGAAGTCACCCTCAGTAACGTAGTCGGTAACAAGGCCGGTCTCATCGCGGACAACCCTTACCTTTGCATACTTGATTGCAGAGAGGGAGTCGGCAACAACAGAAAGGCCTGCGATACCTGTTGCAAACCAACGGTGAACATGCTCATCGTGTAGAGCCATCTGGATGCGCTCGTAGCTGTACTTATCGTGCATGTAGTGGATTGCGTTAAGAGCATTGACGTAAACGCCAGCAAGCCAGCGCATCATATCCAAGTACTTGGAGAAGACATCGTCGTAATCAAGGTACTCGCCCTCAACGGCACGGTACTTAGGGCCAATCTGCTCGCCGGTCTTCTCGTCACGACCACCATTGATTGCGTAAAGCAGGCACTTAGCAAGGTTTGCGCGAGCGCCAAAGAACTGCATCTCTTTACCAACACGCATCGAGCTGACGCAGCAAGCAATTGCGTAGTCATCACCATGATAGACGCGCATAAGATCGTCATTTTCGTACTGAATGGAGCTGGTGGTAATAGAAATCTTTGCGCAGTAGCGCTTGAAGCCTACTGGAAGCTTGGTAGACCACAAAACGGTCAGGTTAGGCTCTGGGCTGGTACCCATGTTCTCAAGGGTGTGGAGCCAGCGGAAGCAGGATTTGGTGACCATAGAGCGGCCATCAACGCCAATACCACCAATGGACTCAGTGACCCACTGAGGGTCTCCGGAGAAGAGCTCGTTGTACTCAGGAGTACGAGCAAACTTGACCATGCGAAGCTTCATAACCAGGTGGTCAACAATCTCCTGAATCTCTGACTCAGTGAAGGTCCCACGAGCAAGATCGCGCTCTGCATAGATGTCCAGGAAGGTGGTGTTACGACCGATAGACATTGCAGCGCCATTCTGCTCTTTTACAGCAGCAAGGTAGCCCAGGTAGAGCCACTGAACAGCCTCTTTGAAGTTCTCTGCAGGACGGCTCAAATCAAAACCATAAATCTCGCCAAGCTGCTTAAGCTCCTTGAGAGCACGAATCTGCTCGGAGAGCTCCTCGCGATGACGAATAGTCTTCTCGTCCATGATGGAGCCGGTACCGTTTTTCTGATTTGTCTTATCAGTGATAAGAGCGTCAACACCATAGAGAGCAACACGACGATAATCGCCGATGATGCGGCCACGGCCATATGCGTCAGGCAGACCGGTAATGATATGGGAGTGACGGCATTTGCGCATGTCCTCGGTGTAGACATCAAAAACACCAGCGTTGTGAGTCTTGCGACGATAGGTGTAGAAGTCAACAATCTCTGGGTCAACTTCATAACCGTAGGCCTTGCATGCAGCCATTGCCATACGAACGCCGCCGTCTACCATCAGAGCGCGCTTGAGGGGCTTGTCAGTCTGGAGACCAACAATCTGCTCAAGTGGTTTGTCAATGTAGCCAGCCTCGTGGGAGGTGATAGTGGAAACCTGCTTGGTATCCATATCAAGTACGCCACCGTTTGCGGTCTCTTGTGCAAAGAGATCCATAACATCCGCCCAAAGCTTTGTAGTAGCCTCAGTTGGACCAGCGAGGAAGGAATCATCACCGTCATAAGGGGTGTAATTCTTCTGAATGAAGTCTCGGACATCAACAGCTCTTTGCCAGTTGCCACCGACAAAGCCGTCCCAAGCCTCCTGTGCTGGTGTTTCCTGCATAACACACTCCTTTTTACACGGACAATGTATATATCCGCGTTCATGCTGAGCGTGTTGAGTGGAGCATGGTCGCTCAGCAGTTTACAAATAGCAATCTTGAGACTAATTTTGACAGCAGGTATGTCTTTGGACAAATGACGTCAAATATTAGTTGCGACCTCTAACTTTACTCAATATGTAGTGCTAAACAAGCGACAATTACGCAATATTTTGAGAAGTTAGAAATGGTTTACATTTCAGCAGGTCAGGAATTTGCTAAAAAGAAAGCTATATAGAAATTGTTGAGAATTAGTCACATTTATTGCGACAGGTGTCTGTTTCTTCTCCAAATGTCCACAAAAATGTTGTTATTCTAAGCTAGAGGGGAGGCTTTATGGATACTGTGGCATTAGAAAAACAACGTTTGCGAGAAGAACGTCTAGCAGCAAGAGATGCTCTTTCTGAGCAAGAGAGGTCCGTGCTTGATGATCGCATTACTCAGAAACTTCTTGCAACCTCTGAATATGCAGAAGCAACTACTGTTTTAACGTATGTTTCTGTTTCATCTGAAGTTTCCACCAGGATGTTTATTGAGTGCGCTCTACGCGATGGGAAAACGGTGGCGGTACCTCGTTGTCTACCTGGACATTGTCTAGAGTTTGTTGCCATCGCTTCATTGGAACAGCTGGTAGCGGCACCATTTAACTTGTTAGAACCAGTAAAAGAGCTGCCTGCTGTAACTGAGGACCAATTGGACGATTCAATTTGCATCGTTCCTGCATTACTTGTTGATACAAAAGGATATCGCCTAGGTTATGGCGCAGGATTTTATGACCGCTTCTTGTCAACGTATTCTGGCAAGAAAATCTGCCTTGCTTACCAGCAAAATTTGAGTAAGACAATGCTTCCTCATACAGAATTTGACGTTCCTGTAGATATGGTGATAACAGAGTCAGACGTACTTACGTGTGCATAAAAAATCTGCCGCAACTTTGCCGTTACAGCAGATTTGTGTTTCTCGCCAGATAGCTATAAGGAGCGACTTATGCTTCATCCTTGAGATGAGCCGCCATCAGCTGGATTGCCTCTCTGTAGCTATCAATTCCTTTACCAGCAACTGTAGCAAAGCACGCATCTTTTATATAAGAAATGCGTCTAAAGTCTTCTCTAATAGAGATGTCTGTGAGGTGAACCTCAATCATGGGGATTTGCACGGCGAGTGCCGCGTCGAGCAGGGCAACTGAGGTATGCGTATAGGCAGCA
>CALHVU010000022.1 GCA_938036925.1 uncultured Atopobium sp. | reverse complement strand
AAAAATCCCCCGAAAGTTCGGGGGATTTAATTAGGCTTGTGTTATCAAGATTATTTATTGATCTTTGTAACAACACCAGCACCAACTGTACGGCCACCTTCGCGAATAGCAAAGTTCAAACCTTGCTCCATAGCGATTGGTGCAAGCAACTTAACCTTGAAGGTTACAGTGTCGCCTGGCATAACCATTTCTTTGTCAGCTGGCAATTCAACTTCACCAGTAACGTCAGTTGTGCGGAAGTAGAACTGTGGCTTGTAGCCCTTTGAGAATGGAGTGTGGCGACCGCCTTCTTCCTTCTTCAAGATGTAAACTTCAGCTTCAAACTCAGTATGTGGAGTAATTGTGCCTGGCTTTGCCAAAACTTGACCGCGCTCAATGTCGCTGCGCTCAATACCGCGTAGCAAGACACCTGCGTTGTCACCTGCTTGACCTTGGTCAAGAGATTTCTTGAAGGCCTCAATACCAGTTACAACTGACTTCTGAGTTGGCTTCAAACCAACGATTTCAACTTCGTCGTTCAATTTAACAACACCCTGCTCGATACGACCAGTTGCTACTGTACCACGACCCTTAATTGAGAAGACGTCCTCAATTGGCATAATGAATGGTTTGTCCATGTCACGTGCTGGCTCTGGAATGTAGCTGTCCATTGCGTCAACCAATTCCATAATAGCGTCTTCGTATTTCTCGTCACCTTCAAGAGCCTTAAGAGCAGAACCCTTGATGATTGGAGCGTCTTTGTCGAAGCCGTTCTTTTCAAGAAGTTCGCGAACTTCTTCTTCGATCAGCTCAACCATTTCTTCGTCAGCCATGTCCATCTTGTTCAAGAAGACAACAATCTTTGGCACACCAACCTGCTTTGCAAGCAAAACGTGCTCACGAGTCTGAGGCATTGGGCCGTCAGTTGCAGCGATAACCAATACCGCACCGTCAACCTGAGCAGCACCGGTGATCATGTTCTTGACGTAGTCAGCGTGTCCTGGCATGTCAACGTGTGCATAGTGACGATTCTTTGATTCATACTCTTGGTGTGAAGACGCGATAGTAATACCACGTTGCTTCTCTTCTGGTGCGTTGTCGATCTGGTCGTACGCAACAGGTTTGTTAACTGCGCTTGGTAGGCGCTTTGCCAACACTGCAGTAATCGCAGCAGTCAGCGTAGTCTTACCGTGGTCAACGTGGCCCATTGTACCAACGTTAACGTGCGGTTTGCTTCGGTCAAATGCATCTGCCATTTGTAGAAGTTCTCCTTAATTTAATTATTATTTTTCACGCGGGTACAGTCCATAAAAAAGACCTCACGGCGTATGAGTTTAATTATAACGATTTTCCAATCAGTTGTAAATAGCCTATTTCTTACTATAATACTTC
>CALHVU010000021.1 GCA_938036925.1 uncultured Atopobium sp. | reverse complement strand
GTGTGTTTTGAACTGCCTCCTATTTCTCGTGTCCAAGAAATGGGAGGCAGTTCATTCTCGTAGGTGGCCGTTTTTTGTGCCGTATGTAAAGGTTTCCTGCTCAAGTTATCGAGCAAAAAGTTCCCAAAAAGCAACAGCAGATGATGCAGCAACATTGAGTGAATCTACCTGATGAGACATGGGGATGATAGTGGTAATGTCACAAGCCTTAATGGTTTTCTTATCAAGTCCATAGCCTTCACTACCAAAGAACAGCGCGGCTTTTTTGCCTTCTACCAGCTCTTTATTTAAAGGTACTGCAGAATCTGTAAGCGCAAGAGCGCACGTAGTAAAAGAATGAGCTTTAAGCTTTTCTATAAGATCTAACGATGTTGTCTCTTCATCCAGGCGAGCCCAAGGCACATTAAGAACCGTTCCCATAGAAACGCGCAGAACTCGTCTTGAGAGGTTGTCAGCACATTTAGCTGTCAAGATAACAGCGTCTACATTGAGTGCTGCGGCTGACCTAAAGACTGCGCCTACGTTATTAACGTCAACCAAGTCTTCCAAAACGGCAATGTGCTTAGAGGTGCTAAGAATCTCTTCTAACGCTACACCTTGAGGTCTTCTCATAGCGCAGAGCACTCCTCTATTCATCTTGTAGCCAATAAGCTGTGTGAGCTGCTCATCTGGAAGAATAAAAATAGGAGTGTTGTCTGACAGAGAATGGAACTTCTCGACAATTTGCAAAATAGTGTCTGTGTGAGAAGTGTTTGCAAGAAAAGATAGTGGCTTGCAACCTGCGGCAAGCGCAGTCTCAATCACAAAATGTGACTCACAAATCATGACGCCGCGGGACGGATCAAGGCGATTACGTAGCTGGTTATCAGTCAATCGAGCATACACATCAAGACGGCTGTCGTCAGATGAATCTATATGAATAACTGGATGTGTTGACATAAATAATGTACCTCTCGCCTCTTGATAGACAGTATTCTCTCACTCTTGAGGCAAGAGTAGCGTCATGTATTCCTAGATTACTTCTGTAACTGTTTTCTCTTAAGGAAGAAACTCAGGGAAACCAGCGAGACAGAGGAACAGACAAGTGCACCCTGGAGCGCAACCTGAGAATAATCTGCAGTATCAGGAAGCTGTGACTTCTTCTGAGCTTGCTGAGGCTTCTCGGGAGTGTGCATCTCAGGCGTTTCTGGAGTAGTCTCAGGCTGCTTCACATATACGTGAGTCCAATTTGCGGTAATAGGTGGCTGAGAAGTATCACTTGTGCCAATAACAAGATTGACCTTTAAATGCTGGTATGAATCAAAGTGATCTGGATCTGCGGATGTTGGAGTAAGCAGATATTCAATTCGATACTGACCAACAGGCAAGGTGTCATCTTGGTACGAAGAATAGACAACATCCTTAAAGTGGTTAGAAAAATAAACAGCATTGCCATCGGCATCAACAACACGAGGCGTACCATCTGATGTATAGGTCAAGTCATTAGTAAATTGACCATTCTCAAACAGTAAAACATCATAGGTATCACCTCCAGCAGTCCTACTGATAGCAATATCTCCATTGTGAGTAGCAGCACTTGCTGGGAAAAGCTGGGTAACATCTTGAGATTGAATCTCTGCCATAAGACGAGCTGTTACGGCATCAATGTCCAGCACTCGCCTTGTTCCTGAATCAACCGTGTAGTCATAGTTGTAAGAAGAGATGGTAGCAGGAGCATTCTGAAGACCAGCGTCAATAGGTTTTAAGGTAGATCCAGTATCAGAGACATATGCGGTGTGCGCGAGGGTGTAGTAATACGTAATATGCGTCACATACGTAGTTGGGCGCGCAACATTGCCATCACCATCATAACCAGCAGAAATCGTATAAGAGTCAACTTCTTTATGGTCAAGAATGTCATTTCCCACTACCTCTGGAGCCTGGAACAGACCTTGTTTTTCAGTCTTATTTCCGTTGCTATCAACAAACGTTGTGAGGTTACGATCAATATCAGATACACCCACGTGCATGGTATAGATGTAATAGAAGCCATGCTCTTGATCATACGAGAGCGTTTTTTCCAGCTTGTACTGACCCATAGGCAAACTGGTATCAATAACAGCGGTATTATCCTGACCAACCGACCCTTGTGCCAGCTGACCATTAGCAATGTAAGAATTAACTCTGTCTCTGTGAGCCTGAATATCATTATCTGAATCAAATTCAAACGCCGGAAGCAAAATTCTACGATCAGTCACACCGGCAAGCTCCGGATGAGTCTGAATGTATGCATCTACCGCTGCATCATTTGTTGTATAGCTCAAGGAATCATCTGGCGAGAAAAGCGACGAGTCAAACTGGTCTCTATCTAGATAAACAAAATCACTTACCTTGCTATAGTTTGGATGTGAATCAGAGTTAACTGCCTCATAAGGCTTAACTTGCTCAAGGTTATCAAAAGAAGTTGAATCATTGCCCACAAGCGGCGCAAAATCAGAAGGTAGAAGTTCATACGACTTGATATCAGTATGTAATAGCAGCTGATTGGCTGAATGAGAATCCGATTGGACTGATGATGCAGTAGCAACAGCAATTTTAGGAAAAGCTGAAATGCATAAAAGAAGTACAGCAAGAGCAGTACAAACGCATCTAAATTTTTGCGTAATACTATTGACTCTAGTTGATGGCATACGCTATTGCTCCCCTTGCAATTGGTAAATAATTATTTCTAAATGTCGTATATATTACTCCAGTTTTGTTCTTCTCCTGTGGAAAATAATTCCTCGTAAGTTCCATAAAATATGTGGCGAATATGCACTACACTAAGTAGATGTGTCTTTGACTCAATTACAGAAAGCTTGTTTGTCAAAACACACTGATTCTTGCTGTGTAACTTCGTATTTTATAAGGAGTGCTCCTTGGCTAAGCACTTTGCAAAAAGCTCTGCTTCTCACACCGCTAACCTACAGCCTCTTTCCACAGAGGAAGCTACAGAGAAGACACCCTCCCTTAAAGATTCAGTTCCAAGTCTTGGCGATACTGATATGTACGTTGCTCTTAATGAAGAGCAGATAAAAGCCAATCAGCTCAATGAGCCTTCACAAGCTACAGAGTCCCCAGAAGAGCAAGCAGATGATCTAACTGTCATTGCTCCCCTTGATAGCGCAGAGCTTGGAGAAAAAGAAGAGGCTCCCGTTGTTCACAAGAAACATCAGTGGTGGAAGATACCTGTTGTACTCGTTGGTGTTCTCGCCCTTGTGTATGTGGGTGGAGCAATCTTCTTTAATTTCTTCTTTATGCCTCAGACCAGCATTTATGGTAAGGACTACTCCTTAAAACCAGCTTCAGATTTGCAGGCTTCTAGAGCAAACGAGGCCTCAAATTACTCCGTACAAGTCTCTGGAAACGGCGTTGATTTAACCATCAAGGCCTCTGATATTGATTTGACGTACGACGCAGCAGGATATGCTCGCGATGCTATTAGCCAGCAGAACCCTTGGATGTGGCCACTGGAACTTACTCGCAGCAGATCCCTGAGTCCACATGCAACCGCTTCATACGATACAAGCAAGGTAGATGCTCTCTTTAATCAAAGAATTGAGCAGGCAAAAGAATCTGCTCACACTCTAGAGAACAATGGAATTACCTATGATAGCTCGGCTAAAAAGTTTATTTTTGCTGACGATGCTATTGCTACAAGACTTTCTCTTGAAGGCGTCCATAAAGACTTGCAAACCGCTTTTGATAATCTGAACACTACCGTTCAGCTTGGCCCAGAAAGCCTTATGAGCGCAGAAGACCTTGATGCTGCCTTGAAGACAGCTAATTCCTACGTTGCCTCTGCGGTTGATTTGATGTTGGGCGACTCTGTTGCATATCAGCTTGATCAAGACACCATTGCTAGCTGGATTAAGTTTGATGAGAATCTCTCTATTTCATTTGATACAGACGCCATTACCAAATGGGTCAACGAGACACTTGCTCCTGCAGTAGATACTCGTGGAACTTCAAGAACGTATAAGCGCTGGGATGGAAAAGAATTCACTACAAAGGCCGCTGGTGCATACGGTTGGGTTATTGATAATGACGCTGCTGTAAAAGCTATCTCTGACGGTCTGTCCGCTGGTCAGGCAACAAAGATTGAACTGCCTACAAAACAGTCGGCCGATAAGTTTACTAAACAGGGCGAGCAGGACTGGGGCGGTCGTTATATTGACGTTGACCTTACCACTCAGCATGCTGTTCTTTATGGTGATGATGGAACCATTCTTTGGGAAGCTGACGTAGTAACTGGTATCCCAGACGGACATCACAACACTCCAGAAGGAGTCTGGTATATTACCAGTCATATCAGAAACGCTCGTCTTCTTGGTCCAAATGACGAGAATGGCAAACCAGGTTGGGATGCACACGTTGACTTCTGGCTTGGCGTAAAGGGTCAAGAAGTTGGCTTCCACAACGCTCCATGGAGAAGTGCGTTTGGCGGAAACATCTACAGAACAGGCGGTAGTCATGGCTGCATCAACCTAAGCTATGAAAACGCTCAAAAACTCTTTGATATCGCCAAAGATGGAGATCCAATTATCATCCACTACTAGGTTTTTCTTAGAAAATTAAATTATGCACACTTCAGAATTGTTTTCTGAAGTGTGCATTTTTTATGTCTTACAGAAGATCCACTACACGCTCTTTATTTGCCATAAAATCAAGATACTCTGAACCTAAGCGAGAAGTAATCAATGAACTGGCAGAAGGAAATTTGCTGGCTGCTTTAGCAAAACCATATTCTCCTGTGACGTAATTAAATGTCGCAAGTATATTATCAGACAGAAAGGTTCCCCCACCTTCTGTATTGTATTCATAGTAGGAGACGGCAGGTAATTTGCGACTGCTCATAGCTTGTAGAATATAAGCAGTCCCATAAAGAATATATTGATCAAAATCTTGTGATGAGAGAGAAATTGAATATAAAGCGGCATCTTGCCCGATTGTTCCAATGATTTCTCCATTAACACTTACAACCCACAAAATACCACCGTCTAATAATTCATTGTTTTTCTCTACAATTGATAAAATTGGACCAGATATATACACGTCGTTTATATTGCAGGTATAAGTCCTATATTCTCCAGACTCAAACTTCTCATATGAGAAAATATTATCAGCTGATTGCTCCCGTATAAATTCCACAGCTTCATGTTTTAAAAAATCAAGATTTCGCTCTTTAACCGCTTCGGGTCTAAACCAACTACATATGAATACACATGCCACAATCACTGCGCTGATAGTTATATACAATTTTTTCTTACCATGGGACATGTCTTATCGCCTCACTTGTATTGAATGTAAACCGAAAACGTGCTCTTAGGAAAATCCTATAAAAGATCTACAACACGCTCTTTGTTTGCCATAAAATCAAGATACTCTGAACCTAAGCGAGAAGTGATCAATGAACTGGCAGAAGGAAAATCAGAATCACTTTGCCTAATACCAATATTAGTAATATTGTTATATGCATGTGAACCTAACAACCCGTCTGATAGGTACATTTCTCCACCACTTGCATTTTGAACACTCCACTTTATGACGGGTAATTCTCGTGTATGCATTTCTTCAAGTAAAGGAATGTTCATTTGATACATGCTTTGATTGATAGAAAATCCAAAATTTGAAAGTATAGATAATGCATATATATCCTGATCAACAACTGCTACCAACTTGTTATTCCTACTAATGACCCACAAGAGTCCTGTTGTTGCAATATCTCCATTTTCCATTTTTGTAGCACATAAAATAGGACCTGATATCTCAAGATCTTCGATGCTATCTATCTTCAAATAGTTATACTCTGGCCCCAGTTCTTCACTGTAATCATTAAATGTGTTGAGTTGACTAGCAACACATTGTGCGGCCGATTTCTTTAAATTTGTTATCTGAAGTGATGATACATTTTTTGGTTTATAGAACACTATTAGGCCTATTATCAGCCCAGCTGACAACAATATTATGCCTACAATAACTCTTTTCCTACGCTGCATCATCTGTCACCTCATCATTACCTAGTAATAATGAAACTAACTAGAAGCTATTGTAACAATTGTTTACTCTTCAATAGTTTTGACTTTAAAACCAAAATAGTAAATGTGTCCTAACCAAACAATAACAAGGACAATACTGCCAGCAATAACGCCTTTCATAAGCATGGCAATCAGACCTACAGCCATGACCAAGGTTACTGTAACAAGGATGCGTGTTTTAGTCTTAACAGTCATCCCTTTTCCAGTTTTAAAATCAGCAAGATTATTTTGGTAAAACTTTGTATTAATAAGCCAATTATTGAGTCGGTCGGATGATTTTGCAAAGCAAAATGCAGCAAGTGCCAAAAATGGAACAGTTGGCAAAATGGGAAGCACTACACCAAGCACAGCAAGTGCCAAGCTTATACAACCTAGTGCCATAAAGGCAACGCGTTTAACTGACATAAATACTCCCCACTGCTTTTTGAGAGAGTTTACCATGTTTAACAAAATGCAGTAGGGATATTACTCGATATGAGCAATTCTTATATAAATTTATTTACTAGCAACGCCTAGAAACGTGGCATTTGACCTCCACCAAAGCCCATATTCTTCATCATGGACTCCATGGCACGGCGACCCTTCTTTGCATTACCACCCTGAGTCATAGCCTTCATCTTGCCCATCATCTTATTCATCTCTCCCCACTGGCGAATAAGCTGATTAACTTCCTGAACGCTACGACCAGATCCCATAGAAATGCGACGACGACGCTGACCATTAATAATCTTTGGACGTGCACGCTCTTCTTTAGTCATGGAATGAATGATGGCTTCAATCTTTCCCATAGAGCTATCATCCACACCACCCTGCTGGGCCATCATGCGGTCACCACCAGGTAGAGCACCAATAAGCTTTGCAAGACCACCCATCTTGCGGATCTGGTTCATCTGATTAAGCAGATCATCCATAGTAAAGCCTTCACGCAACATACGCTCAGCATCTTCAACCTGCTTCTCGTCTGCTGCCTGCTGGGCCTTCTCGACAATAGAGATAACGTCGCCCATACCAAGAATGCGCTTAGCCATACGATCTGGGTGGAAAACCTCAAGTGAATCGGGTTTCTCGCCCATAGAAACAAACTTGATAGGCTTGCCGGTAACCTCACGTACGGAAAGTGCGCCACCACCACGAGCATCGCCATCAAGCTTGGACATGATAACGCCGTCAAAGTCTACGCGCTCGGCGAAGGTGCTAACAACATTGACAATATCCTGGCCGGTCATGGCGTCAACAACCATAAGAATCTGATCTGGCTTGACGGCGCGCTTGATAGCAACGGCCTCTTCCATCATTTCTTCGTCAATTTGAAGACGGCCAGCAGTATCGACAATTACCAGGTCATTGAGGTGATCAACGGCCTCCTGAATAGCCTGAGACGCAATAGCAACGGCGTCTTTGCCATCTCCACGATAGACTGGCACGCCAATCTCTGAACCAAGTGTTTCAAGCTGATCTGCTGCTGCAGGACGGTGAACGTCGCAGGCAGCAAGCAAAGGATTCTTTCCCTGGGACTTAAGCAGGTAAGCAAGCTTTGCAGCTGCGGTTGTCTTACCAGAGCCCTGAAGACCAACAAGCATAATGACGTTTGGAATGCGGTTCTGCGCCAGCGTAAGCTTGGACTCAGTTGAACCAAGCAGTGTCGTGAGCTCATCCAGAACAATGCGGACAACATTTTGAGCTGGAGACAAAGACTCTAGCACGTCAGCGGTCATGCACTGCTCTTTACAGCGACCAACAAACTCTTTAACTACCTTGTAGTTAACGTCAGCCTCGAGAAGAGCCATGCGAATTTCTCGCATTGCTGAATTGATATCGTCCTCAGTGAGACGGCCCTTTCCGCGCAGAGCGGAAAATGTATTTTGCAGTCTATCTTGCAGGCTGTTAAACATTACTGAACTCCCTCACCAACAAGTGCTTCACAGAATGATCGAGCGTCAAATGTCTGAAGATCATCAATTGACTCGCCCACACCAATACGATAAATAGGCAGGTTAAGCTGGTTTGAAATTGCCAGAGCAATTCCTCCCTTTGCAGTGCCATCAAGCTTGGTAACAATAAGACCGTCCAAAGACAGGGCGTCATTGAACTCTTTTGCCTGATTAAGGCCGTTTTGGCCAGTAGTTGCATCAATAACCAAGACAACACTCACGGGAATATCCCCTGCGCGCTTTCTGGTAACCGAGACAACCTTAGCAAGCTCACGCATCAGATCCGATGAGGTATGCAGACGTCCGGCAGTATCAATAAGCACCAGTTCAGTGCCTTGTTTTTCTGCAGTCTCAACAACCTCAAAACAAACGCTTGCAGGGTCAGCACCACGCTCTTTGGTTACTACCTCAATGCCAGAACGCTCTCCCCATACCTGTAGCTGCTCAATTGCAGCCGCACGGAAGGTGTCAGCACCGCCAATCAAAGTCTTTACGCCATTAGCATGTGCGCGACCAGCAATCTTACCAACAGTGGTAGTTTTACCAGCACCGTTAATGCCTACGAACAAGACAATAGAGGGCGTATCCGTAAAAGGATCTCTTTGTGCAACAGGAAACTCTGCCGTCAGGCGCTCTACAAGGGCACGGCGAAGCTGATCGGAGCGCATAAGGTTTTCTCGCGCCGCACGCTCACGCAGGTCATCGGTGACACGCATGGCCACCTCAGCGCCCATGTCTCCCATAACAAGCGTGTCCTCAAGGTCATCCCAAAAATCTTCGGTGACCTCTCCACCCATATAAAAGATTTCGCTTAAAGTCTCACGAGAACGCTCAAGACCGCGGCGAAGATTGTCCATAAAGCCCATTAGATATCAACTACCTTTCCGGTTGTCTTATCAAGCCTCTGAGAGACAACGTGGCTGACACCATCTGCCTGCATGGATACACCGTACAGAACATCTGCCTGCTCCATGGTACGCCTCTGGTGAGAAATGACAATCAGCTGAGTGGTCTCTTTGAGCTGCTCAATGGCATCAAGCAACTTGGAGAGGTTGGCGTCGTCGAGCGCGGCCTCAACCTCATCAAAAACGTAGAACGGAACAGTACGCGTTCTGTATACAGCAAAGAGCAATGCCAGGGCGGTGAGGCTCTTCTCGCCACCTGACATGAGCATCATCTTGGTAATGCGCTTACCGCGCGGCTGAGCCACAATCTCAATGCCTGTCTCGGAGAGATGGTCTGGATCGGTAAGCTCAATATGAGCATGACCACCAGGGAACAGCATCGAGAAGATCTCGGAGAAGTTCTGGTTGACGCGGTCAAAGACAACAAGGAAGCGACTACGCATCTTGCGGTCAATCGCCGAGATGATTTTCTTCAGCGAAGTTCGAGCAGCCTCTAAGTCAGCTACCTGCTCGTTAATGTAGTCAGCACGCTCTTTGAGTCGCTCATACTCATCCATAGCAACGGCGTTGACAGGACCCAGCGCCTCAAGCTGACTCTTGAGCGACGCAGCAAGACGCTCTGCCTGCTCTCTATCTTCTGGCTCAGGAAGTGTCAACGCCTCGTCCAATGAGGCGCCCGTAGCAAGAATGGCCTCAATGGCGTTTTGAACCTGAACCTCAAGCTTGCCAATCTCAACGCTAATCTGGTTAGCGGCGTCTTTCTCTTTTTCTACCGCAAGCGCAGCTTCAGAAGCAGCGTCTTTTGCCTCAGAGATGGTCTCTCGCAGCGTCTCGGAGTCTGCCTCCGCCAACGACGCGCGATCCTTGAGCCTAGACGCCCACTCAAGCGCCTTCTGGTGCAGAGCATCGTAGCGCCTGTACAGCGGATCCACGCGCAACCTGATTACCTCAAGCGCGTGCGTTGCCTGTTTAGCGGCAGCAAGCTGCTCATCCAGCTGAGACAGACGCCTCTCAAGCTCTGCCTGGCGAGAAGCCATACTCGTTGCACGCTCTTTTGCAACAGTCAGGTCCGTTTTTGCATCCGAAAGCTCTCGGTTGGCTCTACCCTGAGCACGAATGGCATCCTCATGCTGGTCCTGTAGCTCTTTGAGCTCCGAGGCTAGCGACTCCATGCGAGTCTTAGCCTCTTCAGCCGCACGCTTGTGCTCATCAATGTGCGCACGAGCCTCTTGAGCGCGCTCTTTGGCCTGCTCTCGAGAAGTGCTCACCTGCTTCAACTCAGCCTGAGAAGACGCAACCTGTCCCTCAAGACGGCCTCGCTCCGCAGCAATAGAGGTAAGCTCACCGTTGAGGCGAGCAACCTCACCCTTGGACTGCGCGCTTTTCTCGCGAACTAAAGCTAGCTCATTCTCGCAGTTGGTAACTGCAGAGCGAGCAGCCTCCAGATGGCGTTTGAAGGAAGGAAGAGCACCCTCAAGCTCACGAATACGGCGCTTGCGCTCAAGAGAGCCGTCCTCAGCCTGAGATGCGTGCCCCAGGACCAAGCGACCATCTGGATAGAGCAACGTGCCATCAAGAAGCACATAGAGCCCGCGAGGCTCAACGTTGCGAGCAGCGTAGGCATCATCAAGACTCTGAGCAACAAAAACGTGACCAAAAAGCGCCTGCACAAGAACTTCGGCACCCTTCTGCGCAGATACGTGCTCAAGCAAAGGCGTTGTATGTGCAGGCGTAGCAAGAGCTGGAGTTGCGTCAGAAAGAGCAACCAACGTAGCCTTGCCGTCCTCAGAAAGCGTCTGAACGCGCTCAAAGAGCGTCTGAATATTTTGCTGCTTATCAACTACAAGTGCGGAAAGGTCTTCTCCCAAAAGCTGCTCAACAAGAGCTTCAAACTCTGGTTGAACCTCAAGGTAATCAGCAAGCCTGCCAGAAACAAAAGAAGCGGTTGCTGAATCAGAGACAAGCTTTTCTGCCAGAGGACTTCCCTTTTGGACTTCCACATCAAGCGCACGAAGTGCCTCAAGCGTAGCTTCACTGCTTGAGAGCTCCTGGCGAGCAGTGCGCTCTGCCTCGCGAGCCGCCTCAAGTGCAGAGGCGCGCTCAGAAATCTCAGCGACAAACGCCTCGGACTCCTGACGAGCTTTCTCAAGAGCGGCGGTGAGCTCTGCCTCTTTAGCGCCACTATCTTCCAGGGCAGCATGAGCAATCTCAAGTGCTTCCGTAATCTGAGTCAACCTAGACTCAAACATCTGGTCTTCTACCTGCGCATGAGCAATCTGCTCTTCAAGCTTTACATACGCAAGCGTTTCTTTATCAGCGGTATTACGCGCACTTCGCTCAGACGCAGTGCAGTCAGAAATCTTTACATCAAGAGCACGACGCTCGGCAATTGCCTGGTTAGCCGCCTCTTGGAGCGCGTTCACGCTCTCCGTCAGATCCGCAACCTTTGCACGAATTGTTGCCAGCTGACCAGAAAGCTCCTCGTTCTCTTTTGCGGCGTCCACCTTCTGCTTATCCATCACAGAAAGCTGCATACGCGTATCAGAAAGGCGAGAAACCATGTTCTTGCCCTTCTCCTCCAAAAGACGCATGTCAGATCCCATACGACCAAGAATCTCTTGCATGCGACGGCGCTGCTCACCCAAGTCTCCAACAAAGAGACCCTTTTGTTCAAGAAGTGACTGGAGCTTTTCAAGCTCACGATTTTTCTCGCCCGCACGATACTGCGCAAGCTCAATGGCAGCCTCAGCCTCTTTTGCGCGAGCCTCCAGCTTGCCGTGCGTAAACTGCAGCTGACGAAGGTCATCCACTGCAAGCTGTACGGTCAAATCCTTGAGCTGGGAGGACAGATCTTTTGCGCGAGAGGCCTTATCTACCTGCCTCTCAAGCGGTTTAAGCTGGCGGGTAATCTCGCGAGAAACCACTTTGGCTCGCGTGAGATTCTCATCCATGGAAGAGATTTTACGCTCCGCACGCTCTTTGCGGCGACGATGCTTAGAGATATCTGCAGCCTCTTCGATGAGCTCACGACGCTGCTCAGGGCGGCTAGACAAAATAGAGTCAAGCTTACCCTGGGAAATGATGGAGTGCGTATCTTTGCCCAGGCCGGAATCATGCAAGATATCCTGAATGTCCATGAGCCTTGAAGGAGCACCGTTAATCAGGTACTCAGACTCTCCAGAGCGATACATGCGCCTTGTGATGCCAATTTCAGAGAAATCAATAGGAATGGTGTGGTCGGAGTTATCCAGAACCAGCGTCACCTCAGCAACGCCCACCGCTCCCCTTGCTGATGAGCCAGAGAAGATGACGTCTTCCATAGCCTGGCCACGGAGCATCTTTGCGCTCTGCTCGCCCAATACCCAGAGAATTGCGTCAGAGACATTGGACTTGCCCGAGCCGTTAGGACCAACGACAACGGTAAGACCGGGGTCAAAAACCATCTGAGTTTTATCAGCGAATGACTTAAAACCCTTAAGTGTCAGCGATTTTAGATACACGGGTACAGGGTACCTTTCTACCTTAGGTGCATTTCTGCATCAGCATCAAGCGGAGCGTCATCCACACCAAGACGTACCAGTGCGTCTTGAGCGGCTTCTGACTCTGCGGCTTTCTTTGATGGTCCCTGTCCACGACCCACCTTAAGGCCGTCGACAAATACCACAGCGGTAAACGTTGGTGTATGAGCAGGTCCACTCTCGCCAATAAGCTTATATTCAGGGGTGGCCTTGCCTTTAGCCTGTACCGCTTCTTGCAAACGAGATTTAGGGCTTACCGAACGAACTGCCAGCGCTGGAGAAATGTGAGGTCCAAGCGTACGAATAACAAAATCGTGTGTTGGATCAAAACCCGCATCAAGGTAGAGCGCGCCAACAATGGACTCGTAGACGTTCTCCAGAGCAGACTTCATGCCACGCTTTCCCGTGCCCTTCTCGGAAATTCCCATAACAATTAAGGGAGAAATTCCTAGAGCATCAGAGACAATGGAGAGCGTGTGACCAGATACCAGAGAGATTTTCAGCCTAGTAAGCTGGCCTTCATCCATATCTGGATAACGCTCAAACAGCTCCGTTGCAATAATGGCACCAAGAATTGAGTCACCCAGAAACTCCAGGCGCTCATACGAAGCAGAAACAGGCTTGCCCTCCACCGCCGAAGGGTGTGTGAGGGCAGCCTCGATAAGTTCTTTATTGGTAAATGTGTGACCGCAAATAGCTTCTGCAGCAGCTACTCGTTCGTGCAATTTCACGTATAAAACCTACTTAAGCAGCAAGAATAGCATCTACTGCGTCACCAACGGTAGCAATCTCATCGATGTTTTCTGCATCAAAGGTCATATCAAACTCTTGCTCAAGGTCTGTGACAAGCTGCAAAAGATCAAATGAGTCTGCACCAAGATCTTTAAATGAGGTACCCTCTGTGAGCTCAACGGAATCGTCAAGGTCCAGTGTCTCTCTAACAACGTCAATTACCTTTTCAAGTGTTTCTGTACGATCCATACATCCTCCTTGCACACAACAATGACGCTAGTAATTTTACCCCGTGATGGGCATCTGTATGATGACATTACTAAAGCTGAAACAAACAATCTTAAAAAAGTAAAGCCCACAGAATTGTCCATGGGCTCCACCATAGCTTATAAAATTTTTTATACTACAAGCGCTTTTACTGCAGCTGAATTGACGAGGAGATTTTCTCGATAAGGTTGGCACGTACTGCATTTGCTGCAGAAAGTGTTCCTGCGCACACAGCAGAAGAGCTGGTAGCACCATGCCCTTTAAGCACAGGTGCAGAAACACCTAGCAAGAAGGCGCCGCCAACAGAATCTCCTGAAAGTTCCGCTGCTGTAGCCTTCAGAGCATCTTTCAAAAGAAGTGCACCAAACGCAGCTTTCTTGGAGGAATTAATTGCGTCTTTGAGGCTAGACATAATAAACTTGCCCGTACTCTCAATGGATTTTAAGGCCACATTTCCGGTAAAGCCGTCTGTCACAATGACGTCAAAACGGCTTCCTAAAATATCAGTTCCTTCAGCGTTTCCACCAAAATTAATAGCCGCCTCTGCAAGAGCTGCATGATATGAGAGAGCAAGCTCGGAACCCTTGGTCTCTTCAGATCCATTGCAGAGAAGACCTATGGTTGGGTTTTCAATTCCAAGCGAAGCATTAGCAAAAGCCTTGCCCATTTGTGCAAATTGCACCAAAACTTCTGGACGCACATCGGCGTTGGCTCCAGTGTCCAAAAAGACTGTTTTGTGACCGCCAAGTCCAGGAAGAATCAAGGTAAGTGCTGGGCGCTTTACGCCTTTAATGCGACCAATTCCAAAGGTAGCAGCGGTAAGCACTGCTCCTGTAGAGCCTGCCGAGAAAAGACCGTCAGCCTCTCCTGCCTTGACTGCCTGCGCAGCCCTTACAATACTGGCGTCTTTCTTCTGCCTAACCGCATTGGCAGGGTGTTCGCTCATTGCAATAACTTCAGTGGTTACCAAAGCCTTTGCGCGCTCATGCTTGCTTGCAAAAGGAGTAACAAACTCATCAGCTCCGGCGAGAAGAACCTCTAGCTCTTTGTCCTTCTCAAGTGCCATACGAACTCCCTCAAGAACAACCTCAGGGCTTTGGTCAGATCCCATAACGTCTACACAAATAACGGGCATGATAACTCCTTAGTGCTATAAAAAAGAAGGCTGGCCCCTAAAGAACCAGCCTTCTTGGCCATACGATGTATGAGTGTTACTCAGTAACAACAACCTCACGGTCCTTGTAGAAGCCACAGTTAGGGCATACGTGGTGAGGAAGCTTTGGAGCGCCGCACTGTGGGCATACAGAGCGAGCTGCTGCGTTAAGCTTGCTGTTTGCCGAACGACGGGTGTGGGTTGCGCCGCGGCCCTTCTTTTGTTTAGGTACTGCCATCTTAAACCTCTTTTGCTCTTGCTAGCGCCCCTAAAACATATGAGGGCGCGACCCATTCACATAATGCGTTGGATACTATACCACGTACTGACACATTTTGTACGTAGATACAGCATTTCTTCACCATTTAGGAGAAGAAATTTTATTTTACTCTTCCGAATCCGGCTCAATCACAAGATTTTTGAGAGCCGCAAACGGGTTTGAAGCAAGCTTTTCTTCTTCTCGCTTCTGCTCAATCTGAGCTGCATGACCGCAATCCTCTTCATTCAGATTGCAACCGCATACTGGGCATAGTCCCTTGCAGTCGGACTTGCACAGTACAACATAAGGCGTCTCCATAACAAGCGAAGGCAAAAGAGCCTCTGCAAGATCGATGGTTTTATCGGCATTTACTAAAACGTAATCTGCCTCATCTTCATCATCTGCAGAAATTACAGGCTCTTCAAAGAGATAATACTCATCTACCTCTGCGTTTAACGAGAGATGTGCGTCCTCAAGACAACGGTCACACGTACCAACTGCGTCAGCACGAAGCATTCCAGTAACCAAAATGCCCTCACCCGCGTTGGTGAGCACTAGATCAAAATCAATTCCCATAGGAAGAGAAAATTCATGCTCCCCTAGCTCATACGAGTCTTCATTCAGATGACCCGTATAAGAAACGGTATCGCCTGCATTTGCAAGACGATCATCTAGTGCATAAAGAACTGGTTGCATTGGAATTACCAGGCAACGTTATTGCTGGTGTTACGAGGACCAGAGTTCTCATCAAGTGTCTGACGAACACGAGAGACTGAGTTTGTCAGGCTCTTGAGGTTCTCCTCAAGGTGAGCAAGAACGGTATCTGCATACTCCTCAGCGTTGTAGCGAGTATCACGCTCATACTGCTCTGCCTGGTCACGAATGCCATCTGCCTGCTGCTGAGCAAGGCGGACAACCTCCTGGTCACCAGCAAGAATCATAGCCTGCTGCTGTGCGTCAGCAATGATGGACTCTGCCTGAGCACGTGCGCGCTCAAGGGTCTCATCCTCTTCCTTGATGATGCGACGAGCGGTTGCAAACTCTTCTGGGAAGACACGACGAATCTCGTCAAGCAGCTCGTAGAAGTCCTGGGCATCAATAATCTTCTTGTTACCGCCATCCATAAAAGGTGACTTAGCCTCAGTTACCATCTGCTCAATCTCAGATACAAGGCTCTCAATTTCCTCGCCTGGCTGCATCCAGGGCTCCTTTCAATCCAATACACAAGCCGTGTTATATGCAGTTTTAGCCCTTATGAGCTCGACGCATAAAACACCTTTTTAAGAATGTTAGCAGAATATAATGAAAATGCAGGGCAAATATACTTAATTACCGCAATTATGCAGAGCATCAAGCTTTTTAATGACGTTCTTTGGTACCAAAAATGATACATCTGCGCCCATAGCTGAAATTTCTCTCACAATTGAGGAAGAAATATAGCCGTACTCTGGACTGGACATAACAAAGACGCTCTCCAGCTCAGGAGCCATATGAGCGTTAAGGTCTGCCTGTTGCAGCTCATACTCAAAGTCTGTCATAGCCCTCAGGCCTTTAACAACACCACCTGCGCCGCGAGCATTGCAGAAATCAACCAGAAGACCTTCCATAGGCTCTACAGAAACGTCCACAAGTCCTTCATCTACCAGAGCGTCTTTGAGCATCTGTACACGCTCTTCAAGAGAAAACGTAGTTCCCGTGCCGTGTTTGCGCTTTGAAGCCGCAACAGCTACCGTAACATTTTCAAAAAGGCGAGAAGCTCGTTTGATTACATCAAGGTGTCCGTTTGTGACGGGATCAAAAGTACCTGGTACAACTACGTGAGTGATGCTGTTCAACGTATCTCCTATCCCTCACAACGAACAAGTACATCTACTTGAGCAATACCATAACGCTTACTCTTAGAAAGCTCAAAGTTATCAAGAGAAACTGAATCAGATTTGTGACTATGCTCATAGACTACTACAGCATCTTTTGTCAGACTTCCCGACTGAATCAAGTCTTTGAGCAGCTTGGATACTACCTCTGCCTCAACGGCATAAGGAGGGTCCAAAAATACCACGTCAAAAGGACCTCCAAACAGCTGGGATGACTCAGCTAAGCGAGCTGTATCACCACAGATAACACTCATCTCAGAGGTGCTTACACCAAGAGATTTAGCCGTACGCTTAATGCGATCACACGTCTTTCTATCTTTATCAATAAAGGCAGCGTACAGGGCCCCTCTAGAAAGAAGCTCAAAACCCATAGCACCTGAACCTGCAAAAGCGTCAAGCACTCTGGACTCACTGAGGTCAAGACCGCGAGAAGCCAAGATGGAGCTTGCAATAGCCTCACGCGTACGATCAGTGGTTGGTCGCGTAGTCCCCTTGCCATCAGGGGCCTCGATTGCACGACCTTTCCATTTTCCGCCAACAATCCTCATGGGTTTCTCGCCACCAAACCTATCTTGTACTGCAGTTTACCTGCAGGTTATTACTTATAGCCAAGCTCTTCAAAGTAGATACCAAAGCGATCTTTTGCCTCAATTCCCAGCGTAGCATAGGCGTCGCTGGTAAGATTTGGGTCTTGAGCAGTAATTGCCAGAGCGTCTATATGAGCCGCCTCAATCAGGTCCGCATCCGCGTAAAGATCAGAAATCTTGAGCGTGGTACCGCCCGACTGACGGTATCCCAGGGTTTCTCCCTCGTGCCTGAGCTCAAGGTCAAGCTCTGCCAGGCGCGCGCCGTCGGAGGTTTGCTCAAGGGCGGCTAAGCGCTTTCTTGCGGTAGAGCCTCGCTTGGCGTTACTAGCAAGATACACAGTTCCTGGGAAGTCTCCTCGACCAACACGGCCTCTGAGCTGGTGCAAGGTAGCCAAACCAAAACGATCCGCATTAAAGACAATCATGACCGTAGCGTTAGGAACGTCAACGCCAACCTCAATGACGGTAGTGGAGACCAGAATCTGCGTCTTATTTGTGCGGAACTTTTCCATTACCTGATCTTTTTGCGTCTCAGGCAATCTGCCGGTCAAAAGGTCACAGGTAAAGTCCTTGAAAACGGTCTTTGAAAGCTCCTCATATACGCGAGTTGCACTGTAGAGCTTACCGTTTGTACGAGCGGCCTCAGGAACATCTTCAAGCTCTTCTTCAGAATCGCTTGGATCAATCAAAGGACAAACCAAATACGCCTGATGACCCGCTTGAACAGCTTCGGCGACAGCGGCGTATGCTTGGTCAAGGTTTTCTGGCACACACAACTTGGTGGTAACGCCTGCTCCCGCCTTTGGTCTTTTGGTAATGCGAGACGTATCAACGTCTCCGTACAAAGAAAGCGCCAGCGTACGCGGAATAGGCGTTGCGCTCATGGCGAGAAGATCTACGCCTTGTCCTTTTTTACGTAACGCCGTTCTCTGATCAACGCCAAAACGATGCTGCTCGTCTACAACAGAAAGGGTGAGCTGCTTAAATACCACACGGTCAGAAAGAAGCGCAGTGGTACCAAAGACAACGGACAAAGAGCCGTCAGCTAGGCAAAGCTCAATTTGCTGTCTCTCTTCTTCTGAGGTAGAACCAGTAATAAGAGCCCACGTAATTCCCGCAAGTGAGAGCAAAGGACCGATTTTTTGAGCGTACTGCTGAGCAAGAACTGAGGTAGGAGCCATCACGGCAGCTTGAGTTGAAGAATCAGCTGCTGCGGCTAAGGCAACGGCGGCAACGGCCGTTTTACCAGTACCAACGTCACCCAAAAGCAAACGATTCATGATGCGCGGCGCAGCCATGTCAGAAAGAATCTCTTGCGCTGCGTGATTTTGCTCGTCAGTCAAGGCAAAAGGCAAAGCCTCAACCAGAGCCTTAACTTTAGGTCCATCTATAACGTGCTCAAAAGGCTTATGACCTGCAAGTTCCAAGTTTCTTCTTGCCAGAAGAGCAAGCTGTAAACTAAGGAGCTCATCAAAAGCTAGACGACGGCGCGCCTGCTCAGCTGAGTCCAGGCTGGAGGGAAAATGAACCTCGCGAAGCGCTGATGAGAGTGACATAAGGCGGTGCTTGGAGACAAGCTCTGAGGGCAGCCAATCACACACGCTTCCCGTATCCGCCAGAGCTGCTGACATAATGCGACGCATCCATGCGGGGCTCACGCCCTCGGTAGCTGGGTGAACAGGAAGAATTGCTGCCTTTGAAGGAGCTTCTTTGGAACGTGTTTCATCGCTTGCATCAGATTTTGCCGTGCTCAGAACTTCGTAGAACGGTGACTTCATCTGACGATAACCGTAGGCAAAAAGCACCTTGCCACTCAGTGCCACCTCGTCATCAACGTGAATCTGCTCAGCTATCCAAGGCTGCCTAAAGAACGAGGCCGTAAGCACGCCTGTATCATCCACAACCTCAATCTCTACAATGACCATCTTGGGGCGTGGGCGTTTTGTCTTTACCGAAGCAACGCGGCCGGTAATAGTAGCGTCCTCGCCTATCTGCGCAAAAGCAATCTGCACGCGATGGGAAAAATCGAGGTAGCGATGAGGCACGTTGAGCAAAAGGTCTCGAACACGCAGAATGCCGAGACGCTCAAGCGCCTCGGCACGATTTGCATTGACATACCTTAACCTGGTCACGCTATCAATAAGCGAGCAGGTATGAGCCACTCGCTCTGATGCGGGAGCGATGCTTACCTTAGACTCAGACATTTCCTACTCAATAGAGAAGATGACTGGATAGAGTGGCTGCTCGCCGCGCTGAGCGTCAACCTCAAGGTCTGGATAGGCGTCCTCAACTCTGCTGGCGAGAAGATCGAGCTGCTCGTCAGAGAAGTCCTCACCTGCAAGAATGGTGAGGTTGTCGCCCTCTTCCTCCTCTTGCATCTTAGCGATAAGGTCAAGTGTGACCTTCATGACATCAGAGCCGACAACATCAATGGAGCCGCCCTGGATACCCATGACATCACCATCGTGGATAGGAGTGCCGTCAGCTGCAGAAGAATCGCGAACTGCAGTGGTTACCTCACCGTAGCGAACGCCAGAGATAGCGTCAGTCATCTCTTCTACAAGCTCTTCAAATGGAACGCCATCTGCAACAACAAACATTGCAGCAAATGCCTGAAGAACAGACTTGGTTGGAATGACAGCAACTTTTACATCCTCGCATGCGCTTGCAGCAGCCTCTGCTGCCATACGAATGTTTGAGTTGTTTGGCATAACAATGACCTGGTCTGCATTGGCCTCTTCAATTGCAGCAAGAATGTCTGCAGTAGAAGGGTTCATGGTCTGACCACCAGAAACAACAACATCCACACCAAGAGACTTCAAGATTGATGCAGCACCAGAACCAGCGGTTACGGCAACAAAGCCAAGCTCCTTTTTAGGTGCTGCGGCAGCCTTCTTATCTTCAGCGATCTTCTCGGTACGCTCCTTAGCCTCAAGGTCCATGTTATGGATGAAGACCTCAAAAATCTGGCCGTACTGAAGCATGTACTCAAGAACCTTGTTTGGAGTATTTGAGTGAACGTGAATCTTGTAGTCTGGGTTTGCACCAACAAGAAGCTCGCAATCACCCATAGTTGCCAGGAAGTTCAGAGCTGCATCCTCGTCAAAGTCTGGGCTATCTGCTTTAAAGAGGAACTCATTGCAGTAACGATACTCAGAACCCTCCCAGTCATCGTTGAGCTCAATCTCAACCTTAGCGCTAGTAGCAGCCTTAGCGTCAGAAACAGAAACGGTTGTCTGGAAATCAGTAGTCTCAGTCTTGCCGGTAACAGCATTTACAAAGCCCTCAAGGAAGGTTGCAAAACCAAACGCACCGGAGTCAACAACGCCATTCTCCTTAAGAACAGGAAGAAGCTCAGGAGTGCGAGCAACGGACTCATATGCCTCAACAACCAGAGCGTCCAAAACCTCAACTGGAGTGAGCTGAGACTTCTCAAGGGAGTCTGCCTTAGCAGAAACGTCTTTAAGAACGGTAAGAATAGTGCCCTCAACAGGCTTTCTAACAGCCTTAAAAGCAACCTCTTTACCGCGGCGGAATGCGTGAGCAATATCCTTTGGAGTTACTGCCTCAGGATTTTTAACGTCACACAGACCCTCGGCAATACCACGAAGAATCTGAGACGTAATAACGCCAGAGTTACCGCGAGCACCCATCAAAGAGCCGTGAGTAATTGCCTTTGCAATATCCTGCATGCTTGCATCTTGAGGAAGATCTTGAACCTCACGAACAACGGTGCCCAAGGTAAGGGACATGTTAGTGCCGGTGTCTCCATCTGGTACAGGGAAAACGTTGAGCTTGTTGATCTCTTCTGCTTTGTCTGCAACGGCAAGGGCTGCTACAGGGAAGCATGTACGAATGACATTTGAAATCACGTTAGACCTCAGTTCCTACTCATTTGAAGCAAAAAGCTTAGCGAGAATTACGCATGGCCTCGATATGTACAGTTACATCAACACATGAAAGCTCTGCAATTTGCTTAAGCAAAAACTTTACTGAGCTCTCAAGATTGTCGACAACAGACGCCATGTTAACGCCCTGCTCAACAACAATGTGAAGGTCAACCTGAACTCCCTTAGGAGTTGGGGTCACATCAATACCCTTACGAAGTCGGTATGTTGGAAGAAGACGAGCAACACCTGCTGCCTCATCAATCTCTGCCATGCCAACAACGCCATAACATTCCATAGCTGCATAGCCCGCCAGGTCAGCAAGGCAATCATTAGAAACTCTTAGTGTTCCAGGAACAGCGGTAGTCATTACATAACTCCTCTCGCAAGAACCAGGGTTAGTCATTGTTATTTAGTATACCGCAGAGCACATTTATTATTAAAGCGGCTTATATATACAAGTTGATAACCTTGCAATTGACAAATCTTTTTCTTGTTATTTAATCTTGGTGTAATAAATGAAAAACATTCAAAAGCTGTCAAAAAGCTATCTAATTGTGAATGTTATATTCATGCTTTGACAACACAATATATTGTGCTATATTAATTCGGCTATTTGGAAATTTTAGGCGCAGAGGGCGCCTATCCTATGGAGGTCTTACTCATGTCGAAGGTCTGTGATTTCTGCGGTAAGCACGCCGTTGCCGGTCGCTCCATCTCCCACTCTCACCGTACTGTGGCCCGCACCTTTAAGCCAAACATCCAGCGTGTTACTGTCGTTGTCGATGGCCAGCGCAAGAAGATGAATGTTTGCTCCCGTTGCCTCAAGTCCGGCAAGATTGCTCGCAACTAAGCAACTCAGCTCGTCTTACCTCAAACTTAAAAAGGTCGCTTCGGCGACCTTTTTTCTTAGCTCGATTATCTGACAGCAATATCTAATGCTGTCTGCTGGACTTACAGTCGCTCGTTGGGGCTTTGTAACTCAAACGCAGCGCAGACGCGACTCAATAAACGTTTTAGTTCCAAAGCTGCACCAAAAGACAGCCCTTCTCGCACCTTACCAAGGCATTGTCTGATTCAATGATATTTGAAATACCGTCGTCTCCCAGTAAGGTGAACTTCTGGTGATCAAGATTCCACTTCATGCCAGTCTCAGAAACCTCACACTCCTCTGACAAAGCCACAAGAGAAATTTTCTTGCCCGCATTAGTTGCGCTCAGCTGCCAAGAATTAACCTGATCTGCAGCTAAAAAGCGCATCTCAAAGTCATTTTCAATAACTCGAACGCTTGCCTTGCCCGTCTTTGCCCATGTAGCGAGAAGACCAAGCACTACAAGCTGGTGATCAAGGTGACCACCAGATGTGGAGACAACCGTAAGAGAGAGCTTGCTATTTCTACGAATTGCCTCGTACTCGGCGGACTTTAGAGCAAGAGCAAGGTCGGTATCGTACTTGTCCGCATTAAACTTCATGCAAGGTACCTGCTGCTCTTTAAGCCAGGCCAGAGTTTCTGGTGTAGCCGAGTCAAAGTCTCCAAGCGCAAGTTGTGGAATCACGCCGGCAACACGACATGCGTCTGCGCCGTGGTCAACCGCTATCAGGTAGTCAGCGCTCTGAGCGCAGGTAGACAGCGTCGTGTGCGAAACCGCCTCTGGGGATCCACCCACAACAAGGACCTCAAGGGGTTTCTCGCCAGAAGGTGCTGCGGTCAGAGGGCGCTCGTAGTCCTGAAGGCGCAGAAGCGACAGCTCGCCGTAGGTGTGGGCAAAGATGTTAGAGTGCTCGCGCATAAAGACGGGGTCGCGGCCGTCATGATTATTGTAGAGCGCTACCACAGGAAAGCCCGCATTTTGTGCTGTCTGTGCGCCAAACGGAGCATCCTCGAAGACCCAGGTAGTTGCCTTATCGGTGCCAAGACGGCGAAGAGCCTCAAGATAAACATCAGGCTCAACCTTGTCCACTCCCCCCACATCTTCTGTTGAGACCACTGTTTTAAAGAGGTGCTCAATACCTTGAGCTGCCAGAGCTGCACGAACTTCTCGCACGGGAGTTGACGAAGCAACGGCCATAGGAATACCTGCATCGTAGAGCTCCTGTAAGAACTCCTTTGCACCGGGAATGATTGAAACATGATGTTGGTACTGATTAGTTACGTACGCGCAGAACTCTTCATACAAAGCTTCCGCTGTAATAGGCAAATCCAGTTCATCAACGCAAATCTGACATCCACCAATGAGGGAAACAGCCTCTACGCGGTCAAAAATATCCGAATCAATCGTCTTGCCATATTTAGGAAGAACAGCGCCAAAAACGTTGTGCCAAACGTGCATTGAATCAACAAGAGTTCCATCGCAATCAAAAATTGCACCGGTCACCTGCATAATGCCTCCATAAACAAACTTATTAGTTGCAATCGTGAAATATCTACTCTAAGTAGGGTAAAGTATCTCACGTTTATAAATTGTTTTCATGGAGGATGCATGGCACGTTATAGCTATCATTGCACACACTGCGACAATACCTTTGAGATTGAGCGCCCAATGAGCCTGAAGATTGAAGCTCCTCAGTGCCCAAAATGCGGACATGAGACTGAGCGCGTTTACAACACCTCAACCATTGTCTTTAAGGGCAGCGGTTTTTATAACACCGATAGCAAAGGAAAGTAATCCAACGCTTTTTTGGCTCTCTAGACCGCTCATAAATCGTATTTGTGAAGCTCTTGTTGTGATAACACAGCAAGAGCTTTTATTTGCGCTTAAGGACCGCCATAAAGTGGGCGTCGCAATCGGCGGAAGCAAAAGCCGTCTGCAAAAATCCCTCTGGTGTAATGCACGTATCGAGAAACTCTTGTGCTTCTGTCGTTAAGCATGCACGCGCGGGGCACTCAAAAAGACTTTGTACCTCAAAGTGAGAGCCCTCTGAACTTGCAAGAAAATCATCTACAACCTGCTGATTCTCTGAATTTGAGAGCGAACACGTTGCATAGACTAAATAGCCACCAATCTCTACACGGCTGCTGCAGCTCTGCAAGAGTTTGGTTTGTAAAGCGGTAAGCTCTCCTCCGTCATACAGACTTTCTGGTGACAAATTCCACGCAATCTCTGGATGACGACGAAGGGTGCCCAAACCAGAACAGGGAGCGTCAATAAACACCACGTCAAAGCTCTGATTAAGCTCCTCTGGAACCTCTGGTGACACAAACTGTGTAGCGTCAAACGTGAGTGATGTAACCTGATCTGAAAGGCCAGCAGTTTTCAATCTTCTTTTTGAAACGTGGGACTTTCCCTTTACAAGTTCAACAGCGGTTATGTGGATATTCTCTTTACCAAGTACCTCAAAAGCATGAGAGAGCAACAAGGATTTGGTTCCTCTACCCTGTCCAACCTCAAGCATATCTTGGTCTACATACGATGCCGCGAGAAGTGCCACAAGCTGAGAAGCTAAATCTGCAGGAACAAGCTGGACCTTCTTTACATATGCGTCAACGTTAAGTTGAGCAGGATTTTTTACCTCATACACATCTGGCAGAACTGTTTGCTGTAACTCTAAAGAGCTGCTCTGCAATTGTTGTTCTGATACGTTTCTTTGTAGAACATACACAGGAGCTGGGTTTTTAAGATTAAGAATGAGTTTTTGAGCGGCAGACTCTCCCAGCGACTCAATAATCTCCAAACAAATCCACTCAGGAATGCCTGACGCCCACGAAAGCTCTGAAGGCGTTTTGGGATTCTTTGCACGCGTAAGCTGAGCTTCATTTTCAGAAATTTTTCTAAGCACAGCATTTGCAAGACCAGAAGAACGCTTTGAGACAGACTTTACCAGCTCAACACCTTGGCTAATGGCGGCGTCGCGCCTAGTCTCTAAATATAAAACCTCAAATACAGCAATACGGAGAGCGTCCTGTACCTTTGGCTCTAGATGAATACCTGACTTAAGATGATTCTTTAAAGCTTCATCAAGTTTGCCTTTGGTAAGCGTTGCTCCCAGAGCAAGACGAGTAGCAAAAGCTTTGTCTTGTACAGAGAGTTCCAAGAAATCTTTTGACTCTCGTAAGTAATCACGAATACGTAAATTATTGCGTCTACACTCAAAGAATGCCTGATAGGCCACTCTTCGAGCAGGAGTTAAAGTGGCCATTATTGAAGCATCTGCCAGGTCATCTGGGACTTCTGAAGTCCTGCGGCAAATGATTTGGCATCCATGGAGCGCTTGCCATCTGGACGCACCTCAAGAAGCTCAAGAGTTCCTTCAGCACAGCCGAGGAACAACCTATGATCTTGAAGAACAACCTGACCTTGAGCAACAGAGGCTTCACTTGGAGCTAGTTGAGCGGAGAGAACACGCAAAGACCTACCACCAACAGACACGCGAGCAGGAGCGGTATCAGAAGAAGCTTGAACCCTCAACGCATTTACCTGGGCTGAATCTTCTGGAGCAAGCTTCATTTCTTGCTTGGTAACTTTAGGAGCAAACGTTACTTCTCGCTCATCTTGTGCATGCCACTCAAGAGAGCCTTCCTTGAGCTCAGAAAGAGCCTCAGACAGTGCGTTAGCACCCAAATGTGCCAGAGCGTTAGTGAGCTGCTCAGTATTTTTGGAGCCAACCTCACACGATGCCTGCTTGCACCAATCTCCTGCGTCAAGCTCGCGCGCAATTTTCATGATAGAAACGCCAGCGACAACGTCACCAGCAAGGATGGCACGCTGAATTGGAGCGGCTCCTCGCCAGCGAGGCAGCAGCGACGCGTGTACATTCAGAGCACCATAAGGTGCAAGAGAGATAACTTCATCTGGCAAAATGCAGCCAAAAGCAACTACGCAGAGCGCTTCTGGTTGTGCTTCACGCATGGCAGAAATTACTTCTGGAGTCATGCGATTTGCCTCAAGGACGGGCAGGCCAAGCTCTTGTGCGCATTCTTTTACGGGAGATGGCTCAAGCGTTTTTCCACGACCACGAACGGCATCTGGCCTTGTAATGACCAGAGCAACCTGGTGGTCGTGGGCAAGTTTTTTGAGCGATGGAACAGCAAAATCTGGAGTTCCCATAAAGACTACGCGCATGTCAACTCCTAATAGTCTGTTTGACCAGGACGGGCACCAGAAGCCAACGCCTCTTTATACTCCTGCAGCGTCTCCATACGAGCACCTGGTCCCAGGTGATCTGGCATGGTTACGCCGTTGATGTGGTCAATCTCATGCTGCAAACATACGGCGAGAAGATCTCCTTCTGCCTCATAGCGCATCAGATCACCCTCGAGGTTATAAGCGTGAACGACAACGTGGCTTGGGCGCGTAACCGGAACAGTAATGCCAGGGAACGAAAGACAGCCCTCTTCGTATACACGAGGCTCGCCATCTGCAACTTTAATCTCTGGATTAATGAGCACAAAAGGGTTCTCTTGGCCGTTAGGATAGTCAACATCGATGACTACCATGCGCTTCATATAGCCAACCTGAGGTCCAGCAAGACCAACGCCATCGGTAGCATACATAACTTTGAGCATGTGCTCAGCCATCTTGCGGACATCGTCGTTAATATCGTCAATCTCTTCGCACTCTTGGCTCAGACGAGGGTCTGGCCAAAGTACCATATCATCAGCTTCAGAACTCATAACTATCCTTACATCATGTCATAAGCGTCAACATCTAATGTCATGTTGATACCCACTCTTTTATCAAGTGAAGCAGCACACTCAGAAAGAATTTCTCCCACCTGAGCGTCCACGGTAGATTTTACTAAAATATGTCTGCGATACTTATCTTTTACCTTGGCTTTTACACAATCAGCAGGACCCAAAATCTCCCATCCTGTTTGCGCGTCTAACTTTGTATGCAGCGCCTCTGCCATCTGATCTGCTACGCGGCGAACTTCTTTTTCTGAAGCTCCCCAGAAAAGCACATTAGACAAGCGCGAGAAGGGCGGATAAGCCCCCTCTCTTCTCTCTTTAAGTTCTGCATCAAGAAACGGGCGTCTGTCATGGGTCACAACAGAAGCAATAGCAGGATGTGTTGACCAGTACGACTGAATGATGACCTTACCTGGCTTTTCTCCCCTGCCCGCACGACCAGCAACCTGCTCTATCAAGTCGAATGTTCTCTCAGCTGCTCTAAAATCTGGCAGCTTAAGCATGGTATCGGCATTGATAACGCCAACCAAAGTGACATCAGGAAAATCCAGACCCTTTGCAATCATTTGCGTACCAATGAGCACCGCTCCAGGAGTTGCATCAAAAAGCTCAAGAAGACGCTGATGTTCGCCCTTTTTAGCCGTGGTATCGGCGTCCATACGAATAATTGGCGCATCGCTGCCAAGCAGAAGCTTGAGCTCATCTTCTACACGCTGTGTTCCCACACCATATGCACCCATATAACGGCTGCCGCAGTTTGGACATTTGCTGGAAGGGTTAGGATATGCATGCTGAGACCACTGTCTGCCGCAACTGTGACAAACCAGAGAATGCGTGCGCTCATGGTACGTGAGAGACGTCGAGCAATGCGGACATTCGGGCACACAACCACACTCGCGACACATCAAAAAGTTTGCAAATCCGCGACGATTAAGGAGCAGAACGCTTTTCTCGCCACGCTCTGTTGTTTCTTGTAGCGCAAGAGCAAGAGCTGACGAGAAGACCGATCTGCCTCCGTTTTTGAACTGGGAAGCCATATCAACTACCTGGACCTGCGGAAGAACCGCCACACCGGGCCTCTCGGTCATGGCAACACGTGTCCAGTTAGTGCCACGCCAACTTCCTTGAGCCGTTCGATATAAGCTTTCAAGCGAAGGTGTTGCAGAACCAAGCACCAGCGCAGCACCGCGAAGACGGGCCATTTGAGCAGCTACTTCTCTTGCGTGATAGCGTGGGAGCGAATCTTGCTTGTATGAAGCTTCGTGTTCCTCATCAATGATGTACAGTCCAGGGTTTTGGATGGGCGCAAACAAAGCAGATCGTGCGCCTACTACCACACGAGCCCTACCCTGCCTAATCAAATCCCACTGGTCAAAACGCTCACCGAATGAAAGCTTTGAGTGGAGAACGGCCACCTGCTCACCAAAACGTGAGCGGAATCGGCCAACTGTTTGCGCAGTAAGAGAAATTTCTGGCACAAGTACTACAGCACCCTTGCCCGCCGCTAAAGTCTTCTCAATAGCAGAGAGATATACCTCGGTTTTACCTGAGCCCGTTACGCCATCAATCAGCACAACATCGCCCTGAGCAGCAGCTTGTGCAGCTGCAATTGCAGCAAGAGCAGACTCTTGGCCTTCAGTAAGTTGCTGAGGACGAGGAGCTACGCCACTTGAAAGCGTGGTTCCCAGACCCTCCTGACTTCCGCGAATTTGTCGCTGAGTACGAACCTCAACAATGCCTTTTTTCTGCAACGCAGTAACCGCACTACGAGCTCCTGGAATGGTAGCCGAGAGTTCGGATAATTTTATGGCACCTTGTGCGAGAGCCTCAAGCACCGAACGTTGCTTGCTTGCATTTGCTGCAGGCGTAAAATCTGCCGCCTTTTCTGTCAGCTCAACCCAACGCTCATCAACAGGACCGGACTTCTCGCAAACAAGCTGCCAGGGAGAATCTGCATCTTTTCTGGTAACTTTAACCTTTTGACCAGGAGCTAAGAACGGATGTAAGGCGTCTGCATAACTGCAGGCATACTCTTTGCTCATCCATTCTGCTACCTGCGCAGATTGCTCATCAAACGCTGAATCTGCTAGGACTTGTGTTATCGGAAGAACGCGAGAAACATCTAAACCTAAAGACACACGGTCTGAGACACCCACAATGTAGCCAACAACCTGCCTGTGAGAAAACGGCACCAAGACCGTTGTTCCCACAGCCGCAGTCTCTTCCAAAGATTCTGGAATGGCGTAGTCAAACGTGCCAGAAAGAGCACGAGTTGGTATGTCTAAAACAACATGTGCAAAAGGCACGTTCTTGCCTCCTTAAAGCCGTGGTTGATGGTTTACATCAAACGTGTAACGAGCAACGTGTGGCTGACCAGCTTCTTCAACCTCAACACAAACAAATGCGCACTCAACCTTAGTGAATCCGTGCTGCATCAAGACGTAGGCATAGAAGTTTGCCTGCATCTGATGATGCTCATAAATCTGAGTTGCACTAAGGCCCTTATCGCCTGTTTTATAGTCAACTACCAGCGCATCTTTGCTTCCCTTATTATAAGCGAGAAGATCGATGGCTCCTTCTACATAGTTCCCATATTTAGAATCAACCTGTAGCGTAAAGGGAGACTCCGCAATAACCACATCATGAGCTAAAGCTTCTTGCCTTATTTCAGAGTTACTCCAAAGTTCAAGTGCTTGTTTGACTCTGGATACCGCGCGCTGAGGAACGCTATTCTTCAAGCACAATCTATCAATAGTTTGTTCATCAACCTTAGACTGAGTCTCAACCATAATCTGAGCAAGCTCGTGGAAGGCTGAGCCCAGGTTGGTTGGGTTTACTCCATCGTCAGCCAATGTGCCAGGCAAAACAACGGAAGTCTCAGCCGCTGGTTGAGGGCTATTCTCGCCCTTAAAGTTCTCTGCCATTTGTTGGTGAGCAGAAGAATAACTAAAGAAACCTTTTCTCTGGTCATATGCAGCTTCTGGCGTAACGCTCAGATGAACCTTCTCATAGAGGTCAAACGTTTCTTCAGCTTGAGGGTTTTTCTCTTCACTTGGGTTGCTATCAGAAGGTTTAGGCTTACCACCAAAAGGTTCAACCAACTCTAAACCTTCAACCTGAATCGGCTCATCTTTCTTGCCAGAACCCTGAACCACGCGCATGCAACCAGCAAGATTTCCACCATATTCAAACTGATGCTCACCAGCAGAAAGTGGCGGCTCTTCAAACAAGGCATCTGTTATCTTGCGTGTATAACGAGGACTAATTCCCTCTTTAGTAAGGTCGATAGTTGAAGTAAGAATGACTGCTTCGCGAGCGCGCGTTAAAGCAACATACAGACGGCGATTCTGCTCCTGCTCATCAAACTCATTCTCTTGTGTTTCCAGGAACATTCTCCACTCAAGAAGGTTCTTACACTCATCAAGGCTTGTAGGAACCTCATGACAGCCGTCATACAATTCATGAAGTTTTTTAGAACTGCTTGAGAATACAATCTGATACGAATCGTCTTTTCTAACATGCAGAAATGGTTTACTGCCGGCGCCTGACTTAGAGTCAGATACAGCTCCTACAACAGCAACGACAGGAAATTCCAATCCCTTAGAAGCGTGAATAGTCATAAAGGTAACTGCATTTTGAGTGCTGCAATGAAGCACTTTTGGAGATTCCTTGGCAGTGCTACACCACTGACTAAATGTTCTTGCAACAGAAGCAACGCCAACGCTTAGGTCTGTTTGCAAACTATCAATCTGCTCGAGAGCCGCAAAGATATTTGCAATCTTTGACTGTCCCTCATTTCCCATCTTTTGAAGGCGAGAAATCCATCCGGCATCAAGAACTACCTTTTTAATAACGTCTGAAACTCTCTTGTTTGAAAGTGAGCTACGAGCATTACCCAACACCTCTAAAGCATTTTTAAGCTTTGGACTTATCTCAAAAGGTGGATTACATGTGTCATTTACCACTGACTCTGCAATATCTCTATTGGTAATCTTCTGGCCATTTTCTCCAAAATTAGTGCCCAGGAGAAGCAAATCAGATGCATCAAGACTAAATATCTCGCTCGAGAGTACAGGAAACAGTCCCTCGTACGAGTCATACATATTTGCGAGTGTTTGTAAAAGGCTGCCAATCAGTTCAACCTCAGGCTGCTCGCCAAACGTTGAAGCTCCAGAGACCACGCTTTCAATTCCAAAGGTACGAAGTGCCTCAATATAGGGCTGTGCCTTTTTAACTGATTTCATCAAAATTGCAACATCTTTTGCTTGGATCTTCTCATCCTGCATAAGCGTGTTGATTCTGTCCGCAAGTTGATACGCAACAAGCTGGTTTCTTGTGACGTCATCGCCCGGCTTAGAATTTCCTGACTTTTCAAATTTTGTGACTTCAAAATATACGCGAGGCGAATGAGCAATGAACGGAGTTGCAGGTTCTTCTCGCCCAGCAGACAAATCCATAAAGTTAGGTATCATGCCGTCAGCGCTGCAAACCTTTGCGACAAATCGCAATATTTCGTTGTGACTGCGGAAATTATCTACAAGACGGGGTTGCAAATCTTCTGAAACCTCTGCTTGACGTCTAAAGAACACATCAACATCAGCACCGCGGAATCGATAGATTGACTGCTGCGCATCACCAACTGTGGTGAGATATTGAGCATCTTTACCTGAGAGACTCTTAATCATCTGCACCTGTTGCTGGTCCGTATCTTGGAACTCATCAACCATTACAAGCTTGAATTTATCCGTGTAAACAGCTGCAATCTCTGGATGCTCTTCGAATACCTTTGCCGTTAGATGCAAAAGGTCATCGTTATCAAGGCCACCAACAGCAAGTTTCTTCTGTTTAAAGAGCTTGTAGACCTGCTCAGTAACATCTTTCAGACACTGACCCTCAGACGTGTCCTGAATAAGTCCAAATAAAGAGCTACAGACTTTAAGCTGATACGCAGCTTCATCTTTTACAATTTTTATTTCTTTTGAGGAACGGACGGCCTTAACGGCTTTTCCCAGAGCCTCCCAAAACGCCTGGTCAAAATCAGTGAGCGAGAGAACCAAGTGTTGCTGCAATTTACTTGAAAGCTCAGATTGAACATTTTGTAGCTGTTCTGCTTCATCTGGTTTTGTGGCAGCAATTGCAACCCTTAGCGCTTCAAGCGCAGCGTCAAGGTCTTCAAGCTCCGCTTTTAGAACTTCCAGGTCAGAGCTATCCCCTACAAACGAAATAGCATCCATTCCTACAGGAGATGACTGAGCGTACGAAATCAGCGTTTCAATACGAGACTTCAGTGCATCTCTGTTCCCTGCATAGGTTGAGAGAAACTCTGCATAGCTTTCATCTTGAGAAAGCTCTCTGAGTACTTCTTCAATAGATATATTGACCAGCTGATTTCTAGTCATGTCGTTAATAATTTCGAACTCAGGATCAAGACCCAGATCAAGTGCATGAATCTTTAAGATTCTGCTGCACATACCGTGGATAGTACTAATCCACGCATCATCAACCTGCAACGCAGCGCTATGAAGGCCTTCTTTTTCTAAAGCTTCCCTAACGCGTTCCTTAATTTCTGTAGCCGCGGCATTGGTAAACGTAATAATCAATGCCTGGTCAAGACTACTCAGGTACGGCTTTCCGTCAGCTCCCGAACCTTCTTTTAAAGCCCACACAATTCTCTGTGTAAGCGTAAAAGTTTTTCCTGAACCAGCACCTGCTGCAACAAAAAGAGGCTTATCAAGCGTCTTGATGGTCTTCTCTTGACCGGGCGTATAACGTGTATCAGCCATAGTAGCTTACCTCCTCTTGTCACACAGTTTTACTGGACAATACCTACATGCATCCTTATCGCAAGGATTGGCTCGAACATCTCCAGAAAGCATGGCTTGAACCTTCTGAGCAATTAAATTCTCCCAAGCGTCCAAGTAGTCTGCAAACTCCGCTGAGTTTTGAGACACAACCATAACTGCCTGGTCCCTGAGCTTTTTATCTTCTGGATGTATATTCCAGATATGTTCTGTTGCCGCTTCTGTTGCCATGCCTGCAAGAGCAAATGAAGGCTTATCTTTTTGCTCTTTGGTGCCCAGATAAATTGCAGCAACTGGCTCAAGCTTGTACTTGGTGAGCTGTTTTCTCATAATCTGAGCATATATTGCAGACTGTACATGCCTTGGCAGAATCTCTTTTGAGAGCTCACTATCCAAACTTAGCTTTGCAGAATAAGCCTTTAAGTCATTTGTGCCCTTATGCTTATAGTCAATAATAAGTGCCTGACCATGAGCGTTTATATCTACGCGGTCAATCGAGCCTGTGAATTGAGCTCCTGCATACTCAACAACGTTTTCTTCTCTACCAAAACGAAGTTCAAAGAATCTGGGTTGATAGCCAATAAAATGCGAAGCTTCAAACTCGAGAAGATCCTTGAGATCTTCTCGTATATTCTCAACCTGTTTTCTTTCCTGAATGCTATGCGGAATAAGCTCATTTGAAGATGCTCGGTTAATGTTATTGAACTGCTCATCCCATACCTGGGCAAAACAGGTATCTAACACTTGCTTTGCATGATCTAAGTTATCAGATGTAATCCTTGAGCCAGGAATGTCTTGTAAAAGCGCAGATTCAACCGCTAAATCAACATCAGCTACATCACAACCAAGTGCTTCAGCTAAAAGTGTTGCGTGTGTTAGCTCCAAAACACGATGGATAAAAGTACCCATCTGCATTGGAGCAAACTCAGTGTCTACCTGAGAAATCTTAATGCGACGTTGCGTAAACCATTTGTAGGGACATTCAAGATACGTCTCAATCTGAGAAGCGGAAAGAAGTGGTAGCCCTTCTCGCGAGACCTCAATAAGACCCTGCAGTTCCTGCTCAAGGGTCTCCCTCGTCAAATGACGTGGAAGTACCACAATGTTTTTGAGCTTCGGGTCAATCTCACCAGATTCGATTGTTGGAAGTTCTGCAACACGTTCTGGATTTAAAGCTTGAGGTAACAGATTTACCAGCACCTCTTCTTCTCCGCGCACAAGTCCCGTCTTCTTTGCGTAGTCTTTTGGATAGCATGCTTTGACTTCACTGAGAGCCACTGCATTAAAGACATCTTTTTGCTCTACTTTTTCAAATGCAACGCTGGTAGAAGCGGTTGTAAGTGCCGTATAAAAATCTCTTTGGTACCGTGCAAACTCTGATACCCTTGGTGTTTTACTGGCATGTCGAACAAACTCTTGCAGTGCACCATCGGATGCTTTAACACCAAAATTCAGCGTATCCATACCCTGGAAAATGACGGTATCAAACATATGTGGCTCAAAAGAATGAGCTTGGCTTACAGGGGCGATTAGCACCTGAATATCAGACTTAATACCATTAGAAACAGGCATCATGACCGACTGATCTTTGCAAAGGTCAATAAATGATTTGAGTGTCTGAGGAGTGAGCTTTAATCCTGCCTCATGAAGCTCCTGTGCAGAAGAAACAATCTTGCTCATTACCTTAAGCGACTCTTGGTTTTGAAGAAGTGTCTCTTTAGACTGAGCAGCCCCTGACTGCTCATCGGATGCTTCTGCGGAAAGGTATTCGATTATGCGCTGAGCTGCAGAACCAATTCTGCCCAGCTCAAGACTCTTGATGGTCTCTGCACACAGTCGTGAGCTCATAGCTGCCTTAGAAAGCGTCTCAAGCACTCTGGTGGCATACAACGTTCTGTTACCACGCCAACTCTTATCCAGCATCCATGCGCGCTCAACACTTATGCCTGAAATAGGAGAAATCAAATAGTCCGTGAGCGTGCGTGGAGGCCACCACGACATATCACCCATCTGGTGCTCAGAGGCCTGATAGTCAATGTTTTTCTCGAGCTCTGCACGTTCATTGAGCGTGACGTACGCATCAATCAAACTAGCAAATGCACGTCCTGCAAGAGAGTCTTGAATGCGCACCGAGCGCTTATAGTGAGCAGCAATCCCCTTAGCCGCAAGCTTCTGCGAGAGTGCGTCCCAAACCTTTTGCGGATTTGAGGTGTATACCACAAAGCTCTTGCTACCAGACTCAACGCGCTGAGAGATATACCAGCTTATAGACTCTGCCTCGGCATGCTGACCCAGCGGCGACAAAAACATTACTGCACCGCTCGGCGTAACCTCATTGCCCTCCCTGGCCCTGAACACCCTGGCGAGAAGATCGGTGAGCTCTTGACTTTTTGCGGCTGGCGCAAGCCCCGCATCCACACGACAATCGCATCCCGGGCCGCCGACCAACTCCAGCTGCTGCTCTGCCGCGTAACCCGCAGGTCCTTCGGGCACGTAGAGAGAAAACACCACATCCCGCTTCTGCGACAGCCTGCGCACAAACTTAAGACGCGCCTCAGAAAGATCTTCAACTCGCGAGAAAATCAGTGCAGGTCCTTGCGTTGGGATGGACTGCAGCAGGTAATCCAGACACTGACACACCTCAACGTAAGACTTTTCTTCAAGCAGCATCTTGTAGCGCTCTAGCACCTTACATGCACTCATCTGACCGGCAGAAAGTTGACCGGAGGTCGTAATCTGATCAAGTTCGGTAAGATACTCTGGAGAAAGCTTAGAAAGAAGCTCCACGGTACCCTTGCTAGTAGTTAAAGTGTCTAGCTCATCAGCAGACGTTCCATCCAAAATCTGCTGGAAAAATACCTTTCGAAGCGTATTTGAAAGCAGACGATCAGAACTTCCATACAGCTTCCATTGATCGCGCATCCACTCATCAAAAGTTGAAACATTCACGCCAACAGAGAGCTCTTGGATGGCTCCAAGCTGCCTCTTAACTAACAACACAGTATCGGAAGAAGGCACTATAAGCTGAGCAGACCCCCACCTCTCACGTGAAGCCCTTAGCTGCTCTTGAATAGAGTTTGATAAGAAAGCACCTGTTTGTTGTTTGTACAGAAGCAAGCCCATACGTCACCTCTCCGATTTTTCTTACTTCTAAAGTTACCACGCACACCGGACATAAATTAGAATCAAACTAAACAACAACTAAAAATCCCGTATCAAAAGGATTTTCATGATTATTTTGCTTCCACCATCGTCAGGAAAAACCGCCCCCACCTCGGGTCCTTCTCTTGATCTCTCATCGCTTTTGTTTGGCTCTGAGCTTACCAGCTGTCGAGAAGAACTTATCAAAGACCTACAGCAGGTTTGTTCTCATGCAGACGCAGCTCAGGTGCTTAAAATTGGTCCGAACACCGTCGGAGACATAGCCGACAACCTGGACGTCTATGAAGCTCCAACCACAACCGCACTCAACCTCTATACCGGCGTGCTATTTGAGGCTGCAAAATTCAACCAGACACTTGAAAACGTTACGTTAGAAAACACGCAGAAAACGGTTGCATTACCAGCAGATATCCTCAACTCAGAAATCATGATTTTCTCTGGTCTCTGGGGCGTTGTGAGGCCGCATGATCTTCTCCCCAACTATAGACTTTCTGCCTCAATCAAGTTGCCCACCGTTGGTACCGTTGCAACTTACTGGAAAAAGCAGCTTAATCCCCTGTTAAACGTCGCCCTAAAAGATCAAATAGTTGTAGATTGTCGCTCGGGTGAATACAGAAAGATGTGGACGCCTTCGGCAAAGCATCCTTGTGAGCTGTTGCAAGTTGTTGTTCAGCGAGAAGATTTGCTTACGGGAAAGCGCAGTGTTGTATCGCATAACGCAAAACATATGCGTGGTGTACTTGCAGGCGCTCTCTTTGAGCAACGCGCAAACGGAAAACTCTCTAATGAAGTTAGCGTGTCTCAAATTGTAGAAATTGCAAGCAATCTACCAGGCGTCATTGACGTTGACGTGAGTGCGGCAAATGCTTCTGGAGAATCAACGCTTACGCTAGTCACTGGTCGCTAGTCAAAACTAAGCCAAAACCTTCAAAATAGACTTGCATATTTTTATGCAGGTCTATTTATTAACGAATCTCAATTTCTCTGATGAAATAAAACGCCTATTTAGCAGAAAACTTCTGTTTGACCTGTCTCATCAGCCACTGGAACACCATAACTACAACAATTGTGACTACAAAGACAAAGATGCCTCGTACAAAAGCGTTACCAAGCAAGCTGTACGGGAATCGGCCAAGTCTTAGTCCTAAGAAGTTAATAACCGGAATCTGGAACAGATAGACTCCTAAAACACCAGCAGATACCGTGCTGATGCATTTCTTGGCACCATCGGAAAGCTCCTGCAGCCTTGGCTCAAGGTTCAGCACAAACAGGAACAAAGATGCGGCCTGTGCTAAGCAGAGGAAGTTTCTAATAGTAATGGGATAGCTCTGATACGTCATTTCTGGCGTCAGTGGGGTTCCAAAGTTGTTAGCAATAAGTCCCCAACCAAACATGGCCGCAGATGAAAGCAAGAAAATTACAGCAAGCACTAAATTGTTTTTAGTAAATTTTGGAAGCTCGTCGTAATAGGTCTTAACGTAATAACCAAGCAGATAGTAGAAAAGACCATCACTGTTAAAGGCGGCCCATCTGAACAGCTGATCAAAGTAAACACCACGAACGCCAATGAACTCAAAAAGCGGTAATCCAAAGCTCACAAAGAGCGTAAGCGCCATAACATAGAGCAGAGTCTCTTTCTTTTGAACTGCCAAAGAAAGCACAGGTGTCAAAAGATACAGATACAAAATGGTATAGATGAACCAAAGAGTGCTGTTAACGTTATTGGTTAGAAAGCGCTTTACAAAATCAGCAACACCAGCGCTTGCAGCAAATTCCTCTGCACCCCAAAACTTTGTAGGAAAAAGCACGTACATCAGATACACCACTGCGCTGCCAAGAATGAGCGCCATCAGCGTCTTTCTTGCACGCTTCATAAAGAATGTCTTTGTAGAATATTTACTTCTATATCCAAGCAGATTCATGCCACTCAGCATAAAAAAGATGGGTACGGCGTAAATAAATGCAGCTTGCAGAGCTAAAGAGAAGGCCCATGTTTTAGTGTGCGCAAGAGAAAAAACGTTGAGCGAGGTATGTAACATCACAACAGCAATGCCTGCCAAAATGGTAAGAACATCTGCAAAAACAAAGCGCTTCTTAGTAGCAGTTGCTTTTGAAGAAACTGTAGCTTTTTCCACGGGCTTCTCCCCAAATCAATCAAACTTCATCTATGCTTAGTATACGAAAAGTACCAGCAGGAAAGAGGCATCATGGCAAATGTCGTTGACTATCTACACTGGCGCGGCGATCTGACGTTTGAGAATGACCCTTTTAACAACGTTGATAACCTGATTCTCTCAATCCTTTCATATCTGGGATTTGGCGGCGTCGTGCCTTCTGAACGTAGCGAGAAACGCATCAAGCTTGGTGACGCCTGCGCAAAAATGCTGAAAAAACTTAAAGATGACCCGTCTCTTATCACGGGATTTTCTCGCGTTGATGGAACCTTCCTTGAGGCGCTGGTCAATGCTCCCCGCTTTGCCAACATTGAGCTTGGCCGCTATGTAGATCGTATTAATGTCGAGAAAAGCCTGCAGTTTGCAGCATTTACCGCTTACCTACCTACTGGTCAGATGTATGTCTCATTTAGAGGAACAGACGGTACTCTGGTTGGTTGGCGAGAAAACCTCAACCTCAGCTTCCAGGTTACTTCCGCTGATAAGTCAGCTGCCCTATACCTTGAGAAGCGTATTCGTGAGCATCTTGCAGAAGGAAACAGTAATACCTGTGCAAACGTTATGGTTGGCGGTCATTCTAAGGGTGGCAACCTTGCGGCATACGCAGCAACAGTCTGCCCTGACGAGCTGCTTGGCACAATTGATCGTGTCTGGAGTAACGATGGACCTAATATGTGTCCAGAAATTCTTCCCACCACAGCCCACAAGGTGCTTGGAGATAAATACATCAGAATTTTGCCTGAGTTTAGTGTAGTTGGCATGATTTTTGATGATCCTGCTGTTCCAAAGCTCATCGTAAAAAGCTCCGAGACAGGTATGATGGCGCATGACGGTGTCTCATGGCAGGTCATGCGCAATACCTTTGAGTTTGCTGACGACTTCCAGCCGGAATGTAAAAAGATTAATGAGGCGTTTAGCAACTGGTATAAAGAACTCCCCCTCTCTAATCGTGAGCACTTTACCAATGAGCTCTTTGACGCCCTCTCGGCAGGCGGAGCAGTCTATTTCAGTGACATTATTAGCTCACCTGCAAACTTACAACCTGTTGTTGCGGCACTCACTAAAACAGAAAAGCAAACCAAAGAAGTCTTCTTTGACCTCCTTAGTTCACTTGTCAATGCATCTGCAACATCTTTAATTGAAAACATTACCGAGTCATCGCAAATCTCTCAAATTACCTCTGCTATCTCGGAAAGTTTTGCCAAGCTTGATAAAGCCCAAAAGGAACTTAGGAAAGGTTCTCCTTCTTCAGACCAGTAAGGCTAATCACAATTGAAGAGACAATTGAGATAACTATTGATCCCAGGATAGCGGTACCTAAAGAATCAATAGCAACGCCCGCATGCAGCAAATTCCTAGAAATAAAACTTGAAAGCTCAAGCATAAAAGCATTAATAAAGAGCGAGAAAATACCTAGGGTCAGCACATTAATAGGCAATGAGAGTAGCTTAACAACAGGCTTAATGCCCGTATTGACTGCTGCGAGTACTAACGAGAACAGAATAGGACCTGCCCACGAGCCTCCCACAATAGTTAGACCTGGAATTAAGGTGCAGGCCACCAACGTAGCAACAGTAGTTACGAGCCATGTTGCAACAAATGTCATCAAAACACCTCTTTAAAAAAGCCCGGCAAAGCCGGGCTTGACGTGCACTTTTATGTAAGCCGTTAGCTTACTCGCCGAAGCCGTTGTCAACGAGAGCGATAAGAGCGTCAAGAGCTGCCTGCTCGTCAGCGCCGTCACATGCAATCTCAATCTTGGTGCCAGTGCCAAGACCAGCAGCAAGAATCATCATGATGGACTTAGCGTTAACTGGTGCGGAGTCCTTGTCAACATTCTTGATGGTGACGTTGCTCTCAAACTTCTTTGCCTCAGAAACAAAGACGGATGCTGGACGAGCGTGAAGACCAGTTGCATTGATGATAGTAGTCTGCTTTGAAACCATAAGTGGACTCCCCTTCCGGAAACCAAAAATCTACTCGAGAGTTATTCTCGATTAATCGTTACTATCGTAACAAAACATAACGTATTATATCCAATCTTATTTCCAGAAAGAACCAAATTAGACTATGAATTCCTCAAAAACAGGGTAAAAATAATAAGACAGAACTCTTATAGGAGGTTCACCATGGCTGAAAACGATATCCAAAACTCTAAAACCGAGGATTTGGACACAATAGATACTCAAACAACAACTTCTGATGAACAGAATGAGTCTGAGAACACACCTGAAGTCAGCAAGTCCCAGGACATTCAAAAGATTGCCAAAGACACTACTCAGGTTGTAGCAAAGGGCGTAAGCAGTGCGTTTGAGAGCGCCACAACCGCTGTTGCAGAAGGTTTCCAGGCTACCAAAGAAGTCCACAACGCTGCCAAAGAGACAAACTCTGCAAAGCAAGAGCTTAAGCAGATGCAAGAACACCTTGCTCAAGACAAACAAGATCTAGAACACAGAGACTACGTACAGAGCTCATTTGATCAAATCATTGCTGAGCAAGAGAAAATTTTTGCAGAGACCGCTCAGGTCATGAGTGATCAGTCTACGCAAGTGGATCTTCTCACGGTTAAGAAGAACCAGCTTATTCAGAAGCTTGAACAGCAAAAAGTTGACGACGAAGCAAAGATTAAGCCTTACAAAGAGGTTGCTGCCACAGCAAAAGGCAGGCTGGATGATATCTCAAAGACAATCTCCGAGGCGCAGCGTGGTGTTAAAAACGCCGAGGCTCAGCTTAAAGAAGTTACCGAGAAACGCGATGCTGCTGTAGCGTCTGCAAATAAAGCACTGGAAAACTCCCAGGCAAGACAGCTTTCTCTGAGAGAAGAGCTTGCTGGTCTTAAGACAGACCCCGCCGCTAATCACGATGCAATTGTTCGCATTGAGGAAGACCTTAAGTCAGAGCTTGCTCGTGCAGAGCAGGCCCAAAAGCAAGTTGAGGAACTACAGAACTCTTTCCAGTCTTCACTTGAGATGGCACAAACGCATTACTGGACCCAGGGCAAATCGTTGGAGTCCTCAGAGTCTTCTATTGATGCAGCTCGCAAAGATTATGAGCAGAAACAGCAAGAATATGACGCCGTAGTAGCTGAGGCTAATGCTCGTCAGAGAATTCTGAGCAAAGATATAGAGGATCTTGAAGAGAAAATTAAGACAGCCAAGGAGCTCTTTAACGAAGCAGCAGATAAACATGATGAAGCACAGTCAGTCATTGATGATGCTAAAGAAATTCATGCAACACCAGAAATTACTGAGCAGCTCAGAAAGTCTGTTGACGAGCAGGTAATTAACATCAATACCAAGCAGCTCACTCTTAAAGAGCTTATTACTGGCGAGAAAATCCTTCGAGAGACAACTCGTGGTCAGCGCATTGGCTTCATCATTGTTGTTCTTGGCATGATAGCGATTCTTGCGTCTTTTGTATGGCTGATTTTTAACTGGTAATTTAGTCTTTGCCCAGACAAATCATCGTATGAAAAAAGTGTTCACAATACTGTGGGCACTTTTTCTCTAGGTCTAAACCCTCAAGCTAAGCATAAGGGTCATCTTCACTAAATCGTCTTCACGTAGCCAAGCTCGCTAAATGATGATCATGGCATCACCAAATGACAAGAAGCGGTACTTCTCGTCAATAGCACTTTGATAGGCGTTCATAATCTGCTCGCGCGTTGCAAACGCAGAAACCAGCATCATCAAAGTTGAACGTGGAACGTGGAAGTTGGTCACCATGGTGTCTACCACGTGGAACGTAGAGCCTGGCATCAAATAGAGGTTGGTGGTTGCGTTTTCTCGGGCAACCATATCACCTTTATGAGTCACTGCAGCAGAGTCTTCTGCCTCCTCAAAGCGACGGGCAACAACAGGAGGCTCAGCTGCAGGAATCTGATTATCCCAAGCACTTTCAAGCGAACGAACACTGGTAGTACCAATGGCAATAACCTTATGACCAGCGGCTTTGGTAGCCTTTACTGCTTCTACAACTTCTGGAGCTACGTGGTAGCGCTCAGTATGAATGACGTGTTTAGTAGGGTCATCCTCTGTTACCAACCTGAAGGTATCAATACCCACCTCTAGCTCAACAGATGCCCACTGAACACCCTTTGCTTTGATGGTTTCAATGAGCTCAGGAGTAAAGTGAAGACCCGCGGTAGGAGCTGCAGCAGAATGCTCGTCCTGCATAGCGTAGACCGTCTGGTACTTCTCTGGGTCTCCCTCGTATTGTGTAATATACGGAGGCAGTGGAACGTGGCCCGCTTCATGAATAGCCTCGTCAAGAGTGCGATCTCCCTGTGCTTCAAAACGCACCAGGCGACCTCCCCTGTTGTCGTCAACAAAGTCCACAATGGTGCCCGTCAACACAACAGGAGCTGAGTCTGGGGCATGCAAGCCACCTGCACGATATTCAATTACCGCGCCAGGCTTTAGACGCTTACCAGGATTTACCAGACACTCCCATACACTACCCAAAGCATCAATGTCTTCTCGACGTTTTAAAAGCAGCGTTTCTGAGACGCCGCCCGTATTTTGCTTTTTACCTACAAGGCGAGCTGGCATAACGCGCGTCTGATTAACTACAACCAAATCGCCCGGCTCAAGATACTCCACAATATCAGTGAAGTGCTTGTGCTCTATGCGGCCATCTTCTCTATGCAGCACCAAAAGCCTACAAGAGTCCCTTGGCTCAGCAGGAGCTTGTGCAATACGTTCTTCTGGAAGGTTGTAATCAAAATCGTCAGTTCGCATGACGTGCTGCCTTTCTTGCGTCACGAGCTTCATGACGCTCTATCTGAGCCTCGGCCGCAGAATATCTGCAACCGCAATAATTTTGTCGATACATACCAAGCTCACGAGACTCTTTTGTAGCCTCTGGGTAAAACGGACGGAAATCTCTCCATACAGGCGTCAGTCCATGAGCATGCGCAATGGACACCAGCTCATCCTCGCACGCATCAAAGAGCTGATAGGGCGAGACAGCCAGTGTTGTAGAAACGTATTCAAACCCACGCTCAGCCGCCACACGACAACTCTCTGCCAAGCGAATTGCGTAACAAGCACGACAGCGACGGTCTCGCTCAAATCCCTGAGGGGCCACGGCTCGCTCCCACTGGTCTCGCGGATCTCCTGCCACAATCACCTCAACATGAGCTTCTTCTTGAGCCCACGCAAGTAATGTCTGCAGACGCTTATCATGCTCTTCAACTGGCTGAATATTAGGATTAGTCCAGCAGATGGTTGGCTCAAAGCCCTCTTCCCTCAGATGTTTTAAAGGTTCAAGTGAGCACGGACCACAGCATGCATGGAGCAGCAGCGGTGTTCCCGGCTCTACTGAAAGAGTCTCAATTGACTGAAGCATGTTTGAAGCCATTAGTTCTTCTCGCCTTGTGCCTTATAACATTTCCAACCTACTATAGCGCAGGCAGCAAGGCATACAAAAATGGTAACAACGCTTGCTTCAATACCATAGGCGCCACCCGAGATAAACTCAGATGCTGCAGGATACGCTGTTAAGAGCGTGGTAGGAAGAAGCGTAGTGGTAACCGAGATGCCCAGAATAGGGCCGGTTACAAAGTTCCAGATAAAGTGCATAGCAATGGTCATGAGCAGATTATCGGTAAGCCAAAACACCAAGCCATAAAGAATGCCCATCAAAAAGACTGAGATTGCTGCGGCAATAGAGATGTTAGGCGTTAGTCCATACGTTGCGGTAAAGAGCACTGCTTGAAGCACAAGCGCTACAGGGAAAGAACTCTTAGCTGCAACACCAGTTTGTAGGTAACCTCTAAACAATATTTCTTCTGCAGCAGACTCAATAAGGGTTGCCACAAGTAAGAAGAGAGCAGCAAAAATGTTATAGGAAGCGTTGAAGTTAAAATCAAAGCCTTCAATGAGCATGATAGAGCCAAAGGTAAACAGCACCATCAAAAAGCCAAAGGTAACTCCGCGCATAAATCCTGGCCAGGAGCTTACTCGAAGACCCAAAGACCTAAAATCTCGCTTATTGACGCGGGTAATCCACACAAGGATCAAGCTACCTGCCAACATGCTTCCTAGAAGACTCAACACGGCTGGAAGGATGTCATTGGGTGGGAACTCTCCCATAACCATCAGCGGAATATGGCACACAAACATAAGTAAAAGTGCAAGGTCAGCCACAAGGAAGGGCGTCACCACAGACTTTGGTGGATCCTTTAGAACAAACTCAAGGCTTGTCTTTGGCTTTTTTCTTCCCACAAACTCTCCTTACGTAATTTCTACTCACTATAGTATCGAGTTCTGAATCTATTCGTGTAGTGAATCAAAAAAGATTAGAATAAGAAGATAATTTGCGTAATCTACTAATTCCAACTGCGAGGTATCCATGGCCGAAAGCTACGACATGAACAACCGCCCTCATTTTCCTAAGCGTGCTGTCATTACCGGTGGTATGCCCTACGGTAATAAGAATCTCCACTTTGGACATATCGCGGGCGTCTTTGTCCCAGCAGATTTCTTTGCTCGTTTCTTAAGAGATCGTATTGGCCAGAAAAACGTTCTGTTTATCTCGGGAACTGACTGCTATGGCTCTCCTATTGCAGAGGGCTATCGCAAAAAGGTTGAAGAAGAGGGTTACGAGGGCACCATCCTTGACTACGTTAATCATAATCACAACCTGCAGAAAAGCGCTCTTAACGCCTACAATATCTCGCTTGATTTCTACGGCGGTTCCGCGCTAGAACCCGCTGCAAAGATCCACGAAGAGATGGCTGACAGCATCATGCACCGCCTCTACGAGCGCGGTAAACTCTCCAAGCTCTCAACTAAACAGTTTTACGATACCGAGGCTCAGACATTCCTTAATGGCCGCCAAGTCAATGGACGTTGCCCCATTAAGGGCTGCAAGTCAGAGAAGGCTTATGCAGAAGAATGCGACCTGGGTCATCAGTTCAACCCAGAGGAGCTCATTGCTCCTGTGTCTCAGCTCACCGGCACCACGCCAGAGCTTCGTCCTGCACCAAGCTGGTACTTTGACCTGCCGCAATACAAAGAGTTTCTAAACAACCTGGTCGAAAAGTGGAAGAACAACCCACAGATTCGCTCAGTTGTTACCTCTACCGTTCAAGAGACTCTGACCGAGCCTATTATCTACATTCAAAATTCCTACCGCCAAGACTTTGACGGCGTTGCCTCTTCCCTCCCAGCTCATAGTGTCATTGAGCCAGAAGGGAACGCTTCTTCCTTCTCTGTTGTTTTTGAAAACTGGGAAGATAGAGATGAAGCTCGCGAGAAACTCAAAGAGGCTGGAATTCGTTTTAGAACAAGCAAGACGCTCCTACCTTACCGCATGACGGGCAATATTTCTTGGGGCCTTAAGTCTCCAGACATTGAAGATCTCAAAGACCTTACTATCTGGGTTTGGACTGAGTCCCTTTGGGCTCCTATCACCTTCACACGTGCTGCTCTTTCTGAAGACGCTAGCAACGGTGGTTCTCGCTACTCTTCTGACGAGTGGCGCGATTGGTGGTGCAGTGACGATGCTGCTGTCTACCAGTTCATTGGTCAGGACAACATCTTCTTCTACTGCATTGTCCAGAACCCACTGTGGGATGCACTTGATTGGGGTCTTATCACCGATACTCCCGTTGCTAACTACCACATTCTCTTTATGAACAAGAAGGCTTCCAGCTCTGGTGCTATTAAGCCTCCAATGGCTGAAGAGCTGCTTGAGTTCTACACTCCAGAGCAGCTCCGCGCTCACTGGCTCTCACTTGGCCTTGATCAGCGCGCCGTGTCCTTCTCGCCAAAGGCTTTTGATACTTCCGTTTCTAGGAAGGGTAAAGATGGCGAGCCAGATCTTCTGGTAAAGGATGATCCTCGCGTTGTTGATCCAGCACTCAAGGAGTCAGCGTTTCTCACTAACATCTTTAACCGCATGGCTCGTAGCTGCCTGTATGGTGCGGCCAATGCGTGTGGTGGTCACCTACCTATCAGTGAGCCTCACCAGGAAGTTATCGATGCTGCTCAAGAGGTTCTGCTGAAGTACGAGCAGCTTGCATACAGCTTTGACGCACACTCTGCCCTTGCTGCTGTTGATGAGTATGCTCGCGCAGAAAACAAGCGTTGGGGCGAGGCTTCCAAGGCCGCTCAGGGCAATGACGAGGCCTATGACCAGGCACTTGCTGATGCATTCTATGCGCTCAAGACCATCACACTGCTTATGCACCCGGCTGTTCCGGAAGGCTGCGAGCGCATTGCAGATGCTCTCAACTTCCCACATGAGGAGTTCTTCTCTTGGGAGAACGCCTTTATGGGTCCAAAAGAGCTTGCGGCAAAACTTGGCCAGAGCGCAGAGGAGCACCAGCTTGAAGAGCTTCCTCCTCGCTTTGACTTCTTCAAAGCACATCCCAGCCAGAAGAACTAAAACGCGCAGCTAGGAGCATACGTGGTCGAGTTTCCACCCGTCTACCGCCCAAAACCTTATAGCAAGCCAACGGCACACCTGAAGAGTCATCTTCAGGTGTTGCTTGATGACGGCGCAGAAATTGCAACGTTTGTCTACACTCCTGCTGCTCCAGCTGGCGAGAAACCCTGTGAAGACCTTGCTTCAACTGCGGCTTATTTAGCATCTGTTCCCGACGATACCTTTGCTACACCCATTGTTTTTCTCCACGGAAATGGAGAAGAGCACGGAATTTTTGGCACCATCATTGATGAAGTATGCAGCCGCGGTTACATCGCAATTGGTATTGATTCAAGAGATCAGGGTTTAAGCACCCGAGGAACTGCCGCCTTTACCTACGAGCAGATGGCAGAAGATGCGTATGTTGTCCTGAAGCAGCTTGGTGTTTCATCTGCTCATATTGTGGGCTTTTCTGACGGAGCTATTCTTGGTCTTCTTCTGGCACGTGACTATCCAGACGTAGTTGCCTCCCTCGTATCTATCGGAGCAAATCTTGAGCCTGATACTCTGGGTGATATGACCTGGCTATATGAAAGTATCGAGGGCAATAAACGTTGGGCAGCTCAAGGTTGGGAAGGCGCTGTTCTAGAAGATGGCTATCCCGTTCCCTCGCCTGCTGAGGCGGCTCGTATTGCAGAGCATCTGGAGCTCATGGTAGATAACCCTCATATTGACCCCGCGTCCCTTGAACACATCTCCGTTCCTGTTGTTGTCATGGCAGGTGAATACGATGAGATTTATCCAGAGGAAACTCGTCGAATTGCTGAAGCAATTCCAACCGCACGACTTCTCTTTATTCCAGGTTGCCCTCACAATGTTCCTAAAGTGTCTCCTGGTGCAGTAGTGCGAAGAATTTTTGCAAATTTTGCCTATCTTTAAGAACGACGCTGAAACTTTAAGTAATTTACCTGCTTTTATTTCAAGAAAATAAAACTTCGGTACTTAATTGTTAAGTACCTTGCTATCTCAAAAATTTTGAGTAAAATACCTTACAAGAATTATTTCTGTTATGGGAGGTACTCATGCATCAAGCACCTACCTCACCTACTCAAGAGATGCGCATTATTCGCAATCTTGGCCATCTAGGTCATTATCTTTACATCACGCGCGGATGTCGTGGCGGTCAACAATTTATTTTGACTGCGCTCTATCGTGATGGAGATATGACACAAAAAGATCTTCTCGCCAAGACAAAGAATACATCTGCATCTCTTTCAGAAATGGTGAGCAAACTTGAAGCAAAAGGTCTTGTTGAACGTACTCGTGTAGACAAAGATCGCAGGCAGACACTTCTTTCCTTAACAAAAGAAGGTCGCAAACAAGCACAAGAAGCTCAAGAGGCCGTCGAGTCATTTGAAGCGCAGGCTTTGTCGGTTCTTTCAGATGAAGAAAAAGTTACATTCTGCGCATATCTAGATCGTTTAGTTGAACATTGGGACACAATTAACAGAGATGAGAAAGGAGAAACGTCATGTCAGAAGAAGTAACTTCAACTGAAGAACTTGAAAGCATGGTTGAAACATCTGAAGCAGATACTACCTTGGCTCCCTCTACCCTGACAGGTATTGTAGATGTCAGTAATCTTTCCATTAAAGAGATTGCTTTAGTGCTTTCAAAGAGTATCGGTGAATTCAAAAGAGACACTATCCTCACTCCTCTCTTTGTGTTAATTGAGACCATCTTAGAAATCCTCATTCCTTTTAGAACAGCCAATCTTGTTGATACGCTTCGTACGGGGGCAGAACTAAACGCTGTCATTCAGTCTGGAGCTGTTCTTGCTGTTATGGCAATGCTGTCGCTGTTGTTTGGAACACTATCCGGTATTTCTGTTGCCAAAGCATCCACGGGCTTTGCACGCAATCTTCGTCGTGATATGTTCCGTAATATCCAAAATTTCTCGTTTACCACTATTGATGCATTCTCTTCGTCATCGTTAGTAACACGCCTTACTACGGATATTTCTAACGTACAAATGGCATTTATGATGCTCATCCGCATGGCCGTTCGTGCTCCATTTATGTTTATTGCAGCGTTTATTGCCGGCTTTATCATGGGCGGCTGGCTTGCCATTATTTTTGTTGCCGTCATGCCTCTTCTAGGAATTGGCCTCTACTTCATTATTTCTAGAGTCATTCCTATTTTTAAAAAGGTATTTAAGAGATACGACGCACTCAATGAATCCGCTGAAGAAAACTTGGCTGGTATCCGCGTTGTTAAGTCATTTGTAAATGAAAACTTTGAGCGTCAGAAATTTGATAAAGCTTCAGAAGAGCTGCGCGAAGATTTTACAGCAGCCGAGAGGCTCATGGCTCTGAACTCTCCATTTATGAACTTCACTATTTACGTGCTGTTTGTCTTCATTCTGTACTTTGGCTCGTACCTGATTGTCTCTTCTCAAGGAACTGCATTTGGCGTTGGACAGCTTTCTTCGCTTATTACGTATGGCTTTATGATGCTTATGTCACTCATGATGCTTTCCTTTGTCTTTGCCATGATCATCATTGCAGAAGAAGGTGCTCGCCGCATCTGTGAGGTACTTCTTGCAACTTCCACTATTAACAACCCAGAAAATCCTCTGACCGAGGTTACAGACGGATCCATTGATTTTGAGAACGTTGGATTCTCCTATTCCGGTCCAGAGGGTCGAGAAGCCCTGTCTGGTGTAGATCTTCACATCAACTCTGGTGAGGTCATCGGTATCATCGGTGGTACTGGTTCTGCAAAGTCCACACTGGTGCAACTTATTCCTCGCCTATACGATGTAACCGCTGGTAACGTTTCTGTTGGCGGACACAATGTCAAAGACTATGACATCGACACTCTTCGTGGTGCTGTTGCCATGGTTCTTCAGAAAAACGTTCTCTTTAGCGGCACCATCAAAGAGAATCTCCTGTGGGGTAACCCTGACGCTACCGACGAAGAGATTCTTGAGGCAGCTCGTCTTGCTCAGGCTGATAGCTTTGTTCAAACTTTCCCTGATAAATATGAGACTCATATCGAGCAGGGTGGCAACAACGTTTCTGGTGGTCAGAAGCAGAGACTCTGTATTGCGCGCGCACTGCTTAGGCGTCCAAAAGTACTTATTCTTGATGACTCTACCAGTGCTGTTGATACAAAGACAGATTCTTTAATTCGCTCTGGTCTTAAAGATTTCTTGCCTGATACCACCAAGATCATCATTGCTCAGCGTACTTCCAGTATCGAAGAATCTGACAAGATTATTGTTCTGGATAACGGTCGCGTTAACGCAATTGGTACGCACGAAGAACTCCTGAAAGATAACCCAATCTATCGCGAAGTGTACTTCTCACAGAACAAGCAAAGTGTTGATGAAAATCAGTCTCAGGAAGGTGAGGTGACTTCTCATGAGTAGGACAACAGAAACAAACAATGCAAGACCAAAGCTTCCCGTGGGAAAAATTCTTACTCGAACCATTAAAATGCTCTGGGAGTTCTACCCTGTCCTTCTCCCTATAGCACTCCTTGGTGCTGTTATCCAAGCAATTATGCAGTCACTCCCAAGTGTCTTCTTAGAGCGAATCCTCTCTATCATCTCTAACTTTATTGATAGTGGTGACTGGAGTTCTGCTGAAGGCTTAGTCTTCCAGAACGTGGCTCTTCTCGCCACCTTCTACGTCATTGGACTTCTTGCGAACATCATCTCTACCCAGGGTATGGCTATTGTCACTCAGGGAGCTCTGCAAAAATGGCGCTCAAAGATGTTCTCGCACATGCAAGACTTGCCTATAAGGTACTTTGATACGCATCTCAATGGCGACATCATGAGCTATTACACCAATGATATTGACGCAATGCGCCAGATGATTGGTACCAGTCTTCCAAACCTCCTCTTTACCTCTGTGGTTATCATCGCAGTAGTATTCATCATGTTTTACTACAGCGCACTTATGGCCATGGTCGTTCTGTTTGGCTTCTCTTTGATGGGTCTTGCTACTAAAAACCTTGGCGGTAAGTCCGCAAAAAACTTTGTTAAGACTCAGAAAACTACCGCAGATGTTGAGGGTCACATTCAGGAAATGATGAATGGCGAGAAGGTCGTTAAGGTCTTTAGTCATGAGGCAGAAACTATTGAATCATTTGACAAAATCAACGATGAGCTGATGGTTGTTGCAAGAAATGCAAATCTTTATGCCAACACGCTTATGCCTATCCTTAACAATCTGGGCAACATTATGTACGTTGTAGTTGCTGTAGTTTCTGGTGTGTTTATTACTCTGAACATCCAAAACGTTTCTTTGTCTGGACTGCCTTTCACCATTGCTGTAGCTGTCCCCTTCCTCAACATGACACGTCAGTTCTCCGCCCAGATCAACCAGATTTCTAGTCAGATTAACTCTGTTGTTATGGGTATCGCTGGTGCTAATCGAGTTTTTGAGCTACTTGATGAACCAGCAGAGACTGATGAAGGTTACGTTACTTTAGTCAACGCAGAAACCATTGACGGTAAAGTTCAGGAAGCTGAGTACCGCACCGGTTACTGGGCTTGGAAGTATCCACACAGTGACGGCACGGTTACTTACACCCCTGTTAAGGGAGACGTTCGCCTCTTTGATGTTGACTTTGGCTACGAGCCTGGCCACACCGTACTGCATGATATTTCTCTTTATGCAAAACCTGGTCAGAAGGTTGCCTTTGTTGGCGCAACAGGTGCTGGTAAAACAACCATTACTAACCTGCTCAACCGCTTCTATGACATTGAAGATGGCAAGATTCGCTACGACGGCATCAACATTAACAAAATTAGGAAGAGCGCTCTTCGTCGTGCTCTCGGTATTGTTCTGCAAGACGTCAACCTCTTTACGGGTACCGTCTTGGATAACATCCGCTACGGCCGTCTTGATGCTACTGATGAGGACTGCGTGAAGGCCGCAAAACTTGCTGGTGCCGATGACTTTATCAGACGTCTTCCAGAGGGTTACCACACTATGCTTAAGGACAACGGCAGCGCCCTCTCCCAAGGACAGCGCCAGCTCATCTCCATTGCTCGCGCAGCAGTCGCAGATCCACCAGTCATGATTCTGGACGAGGCTACCTCCAGCATTGACACACGTACTGAAGCAATTGTCCAGCGTGGTATGGACGCTCTGATGTACGACCGCACCACCTTTGTTATTGCTCATCGTCTTTCTACGGTTAGAAACGCAGATGTTATTGTCGTTCTTGACCACGGTCGCATTATTGAGCGCGGCACGCACGACGAACTTCTCGCCAAGAGAGGAACGTACTACCAGCTCTACACAGGAGCCTTTGAGCTTGAGTAACAGCTAGCCTCTGTAATGCAAAGCGCCTTGTCATCTTGGTGGCAAGGCGCTTTTTGTGCGTATGTAACAGTTTCTTAGGCGAGAAGAACGTGGTGCAGATCTTCTACAGTATCTACAATTGCAACTGCACCCGCATCAATAAGCTCCTGTTTATTAGTGGTTTTTCCATACAGAACGCCAATACACGGAATCTGATTTGGGAATGATGCTTCCATATCAAAACGGCGGTCTCCTACCATGACGCTTTCTGAAGCATCAAAGCCAAGCTTGCGCATAACGTGAGCAATGGCGGTGATTTTATCAGTTGCCGCCTCATCTATTCTTCCGGCATAGGCATCAAGAACACCAATAAGATTGTTGTCCCTAAGCCCCATCTCTAGCATGGGCTGATTCTTTGAGCTTGCTACGGCAACCTTTTTACCGGCGGCGTGAAGGTCATCAATAAGGTCTCTCATACCTTCAAAAAGCGGCCATTTTCCTGTAGTTACATAGAGCTCACGGTAACGCTTAGTAACCGCAACAGCGTCCTGATGGCTTAAACCAAAAACCAGTTCAAACGCATAAGGAAACGGTGGTCCTACAAGCTTTTTAAGATCTGCTTCTATAAAGTCTGTATGACCACAGTCTGTCATTGCCATCTTTGCTGTAGAAACAATGGTGGGCAATGTGTCTGCCATAGTTCCATCAAAGTCAAAAATAATAAGCGAGCGATTCTGCAGATCTGAAACTACCTCAGAAGTTACCAGTGCTTTATTTGCATCAGTTATGTTTTGCGTTATTGCCATGTTAATCCAATCATCTACGTATGTGAGTATACCGTTGATGATGCAAAACTAACCAGTCAATGGCATTTTCTTCTCGTCTGCCGAATTAACTATTGACAGCTGAAATGTCGCACACCAGCTAAGGTATATAGTTAACTATAGATGAATCACTATGCCTAACCTGGGAGGTGTATGATGACTCGTCAGGAAAATAATCCAGAAGCTAAGCAACCTGGAAGAAACAGGCTTGGAAAACTCTATCCGTCTCTCGTCAACAAAGACGTTCTGCCTGATGAGTCTCTAGACGCTGATCAAATTAATCAGCAAGTTGGTTCTATTGATCAGACCGGTTGGCATACAAAGCTCAATATTGAAGCACTTTCTCTTACGCTTACGGAGTCCACTACTCCCCTTGAAGTGCTTAAACACTTTGTAAATACGGCGTTTTTGCGTGAAAAAGATTCTCACCGAAAAGGTGGTTCTGTTGCCATCCCGCCTAGTGACTTTGAACTACATCTAGCCCAGCGACTAAAAGATGCTGGTGTTCTTAACGCACAAGATAGTGTTATCCCCTGCCGTGTGGTACGTCTGCGTACCAATGGCCTCTTTTATCTGCGAGCTAATCAAAAAGCACTTTCCTATGAGCAGAAGATTCAGCTCCTTACTATTGAAAGTGCACTAAACACAGCCCTCTTTGCAGAGCGATACTTTCTTGATGCAAATATGGCCTCTGAGCATGACTTACTTGCTTTTGAACAAAAGATTGTTTCTACCATGATGAAGCAGTCACGCCCCCGCTGCGCTACCACTCAAAGCACTCAGGAAGATGGCGAGTGGGTTGTTCGCAAAGCCATTTCCCTACACATTGAAAGCCTGCGCCTTTCTCAGCGTCTTGTCACTGAGTTTAGGACCAACGTACACAAGGGAATTGCCGCCTTTAGAGTGCACCTGGCCCTTCCAGAGCAATTTCCAAGAAGCTTTCTTTGTGCAGATGGGAATATCAAAGAAGCAACCTTTGATGACCTCAGTCGTGCGGCAACCGCTTACAACTTACACCTTGGTATGCTCATCACCGCAAGTGCTTTTAGAAGCTCGAAGAGGATTAACGAGGTATGGCTCTCTGGCATATGCAATACAAACAAGCTGCATGCCTGTCTTTTCTCGTTCCACATTACTCGAAAGCAATTTGAAGATACAAACATTACAGAAGAGACTAATCCGCTTTCTGTGTATAAGCTCTGGAACGCTCAAATTGACGAGGCAGATGGCATTCTTCATGCAGTACAGCCGCTCTTTACCTTAGACAATGAGATATTCTGCCCACCCAGTAGATACGATTTTGTTGAATCGTCTCAAAAACGCCTTGATAGCGTCGCAGCTCACGCACTAGGCACCGATGAAGTGTCGGGGCTTTCTATTGATGAAGGTCAGGCGCGAGAAGAAATTATCACCAAAATTTTGCGCAACCTCTCTTCTTCTACAGAAGAAAACGTCCGTACTATCTTGTCGTATACCGCAAACTCTACCGATCCTACGGTGCGAGCAGCGGGAGAACGCGTGGTTTCTCGCTTTATTAAGGGCACGCTTGCAGAAGATGACTTTGAGGCTATTTCAGAAGAGTTTGTTGACGGAGGCGTTCTTTCCTTGGCGGTTACCAAGGCCCAGCGTCTTATTGGCGAGAAAAACTATCAAGACGCAGAACTGCTCCTATGTGAAGCGCTGGACTCCGTTGATGGAAATAACACCTACACAGATACAACCACCACTCAGTGGCGCGTCTTTATGAACTACTTCGATCGCGTGCTCTACAACAGAATTCTCTCTAATCCTGAGAAAAACACTCGTCTAGCTCCTATGTCTTACTTTGAGGCACACCTTTTGGTGTCTATTGCTCAGACGCTCCAGGGACAAACTCAAAGCGCTCTTCAGCACGCGAGAAGATCTGTTGAAATTGCTCCTCTTAGCATGAGTGCAAGGCTACACCTCTCCCACTGTCTTGAGGAGTCGCTAGATATTACAGCTGCAGCAGATGAACTCAAGAAGCTTCTGCTGCTTGCCCATGACCCAGAAAGTATCGGATTTGGTTATTACCGCATGGCGTTCTTCCAATGGAGACTCAGGCATCTGAAAGCCGCCCAAGCCTGTTATCAGTTTGCCTTGAAGTTCTTACCAGGTGCTACGTTTATTATTGGTACCGAGACGGCTATTCTTGCGCAAACAGAGCCTGAGTTTAGCTGCGAAGATATGAACGATGATGAGATTTACGCCACGCTCATAGAAAATCAAATTCCTGTTGCTCCGACAGATGAAGTCTCTACTATTTTCTTGGATGGTACGAGAGCCTCGCTTGATGCAGAGCTTTTTAGTGTGGCCAAGAACTTCATGATGAACCTAGGAATTATGACGAAAGACGACGTCTATTTTGACATGCTCAACTCCATTGAAGGAGAGCCTGATAGATAAATAACTCAACTCAACTCAAACTCACAAAGAATTGGCATAAAAAAGGAGTTCCGATTTCTCGGAACTCCTTTTGCACAATGTGCTGTGGCTTTTACAGCTCATTCATTACGCGAACAAGCTTTACAGCATAGTTCTTATCCATTGCCCACGTACCAGCAAGCTTACGAATAATGTTGGCTTTCTTAGCAAGAATCCATGCTCCGTAGCGCTTGTCAACCTCTTGAGCTTTGCTTGGATCAACGGTCAGTGGCTCATAACCTGCGTATGCACGAAGGTGCAAGGCCTGCGCGCGGAGTCCCTTAAGAACGGTATCAAACGAGAGTCCACGCTCACCATTTCCTGTTGCACCCATACCACCAAAGTTGCACTGCTCAGGAAGGACATCGCCACCAAAGCGAAGGTTACCTGTCTCAATCATGACCTGCGCATAGAGGAGCTCTGGACGAACTCCCTCGTCAATTGCAGCCTGCCATAGCTGGTTTACAAAATCGGTCCCTGTTGCAGCGCCCTTCTCGGCATAGACGGCTGGATAAGCAGAACCTACGCGCTTGATGAAATCTCGCTGAAGATCCTCTTTAGTGACAAGAGGTGCTCCAAGAACGCTGGTGCGATCAGAGAAATTACCGCGAGTTGGCTCAATTGGAGAATCGTTATCAGCAGGCGTGTTGTTAGCGTCTCTATTATCTCCACCGTTATTGCTGTCAACGTTTCCACCTCTACCGTTATTGGTATCAGTAGGCTTAATGTTAAGAACACCATATGTATCTGCGTGTACAACACGACCATCTGGAAGCGTAACGTCTTGGTTGCGGAGCAGGCCATTATTCTCGTCAAAATAATAATATGAGCCATTGATTGATTGCAGGCCAAAGAGGGCACCGTGCTCAGTAGTGGTTGGATCAAAGTACCAGGTCTTGCCATTTGGAGTATTAAACCAACCAGAGGCTAAGGCGCCACTTGATTGAGCCCATGCCCAAATATTGTTAGACAAGGCAACCCAACCATTAGAGGTCATACCATTGTTTACATCAACATAATACGAGCCACTAGAAGTAGCAAAAATGCCGGTCTTCATAAGTGGGTAAGTTGCATTCTCATCAAAGTAGAACCACTTACCATTGGGCATATGCTTCCAGCCAACATAAAGAGAGCCATCTGAATTTGCCCATGCCCAATTGCCATCAGCAAGGCTAATCCAGCCGCCAGAAATAAGACCATGATCAACATCAATATAGTATTTCTGATAGCCATCGGACATTAAGCCAAAGGTGGCGCGATAGTTGTTATTACTATCAAAGTAGAACCATTTACCGTTAGGCATACGTTTCCAACCGGCTTGCAATGAGCCGTCTTCTGTTGCCCATGACCAAGAATCGTCAGGCCAGTGAATCCAATTATTCTTTACAAGGCCATTTACTTCATCAAAGTAATAAGACTTACCTGAAATGGTCCTCTGGCCAAGAGCGGCAGCGTTATGAGGTGCAGCTGCGTCAAAGTACCAAACCTTACCATTTGGCGTAGTAAACCAGCCAGAAACAGCAATTCCCCTAGCATCAAAATAATGCCATCCATCACTGTCTTGCAACCAACAGCTGACATAAGGAGTTCCCTGAGTATCAGCATACTTCCAGCCATCAGCTACTTTACGCCAGCCAGGCTGCTCTTTTACTGTAGCATCAAATTGCATCTGACGAGTAATTTCTTGTCCATCAGAAGATTTTGTAGTGATATACAAGGTATATCGACCACTTGTTGGAAGAGAAAATGTTGCTGACGTATCAGATGTATTAGATGCAACAGTCACCTTTGATCCATCTGGACCAACATAACTATAGGTAAACGTCGCACCCGTAACTACACCAGTAAGAACTGGTTTAAGAATTACATCATTACCCTGTTGGACAGCGGAAACACTACTCATGCTCCACCAGGTATCAGAGCTGTACATTTCCCAAATTGCCCATGCATCTGCCCAGCCAATGTAGTCAACCTTGGAATTATCGCCAAGGTCTTTAAACTCAGCGGCATGTGCTGGATTAGAGATGAATTGATGCTCAATAATTACGCCAAGAATTCCCTTTTGACGAGCATAGCGGACAATACCGTAATAATCAGACTCGTCGCCGTTCTCGTAATAGTCTGTTCCGTATTGGTCGTTGTAGCCACGTTCTGTTGCACCGTCACCGCGGGTAACAATACCAACTTTATTTCTGAGGTAATAGTTAACCTTACCGGCAAAAATTTGACCGGAGAGATAAAGGTCATAGTTGTAGCTTACCTTATGAGGAACAAGTACCTCTGAGCCAGTTGCAGATGCAGGGCCGGCATTGTAGTGAAGCGAGATGATGGCACAAGCGTTTGCATCAACAGCACGCTGTACGCGCGTCTTGATCGATGGATCCTCGTGTTCTCCACGAACAACAACAACCTGTACACCCCATTTTTCCAGATACTTCTTGGCGTACATGGCAGTTGCCCAAGCCAGATCTCCCTCTTTGAGTCCAAAGTAGGTAGCACCTGGATCTCTGCCTTCAAGGCCATCACTGTGACCTGGGTCAAGCGCAATAGGCCTGCCAGTTGCACGAGCAAGTGCTACGGCATCTTTTAGTGATTCACTCTGGATAATGTTTCCTTGGGCATCCGTTGTGGTGTAGGTAGTTGCATATGCGCTTTGAACTGTTGTTGCAAACAATGCTGCGACAACAAAGAACAAAACAGCAAGCAATTTACCGCGAGTATTAAATAAGCTGCGTTTCATGCGGTCCTCCGAAAAGTATTGGTTTACTCCTCTTCATACTTGCTAAAAGTTTACACTAGACTGGCACGTCAACAATAAAAAACACAAGCTCACCGCAACTTGATTGGAACTCTGTGATTTTCTCGACACTTGAAGATATTCTTGCAACCGATTTTGAAGCAGCAATCTTTGATTTTGATGGCACTATTGCTCACACGCATCATATTTGGAAGCTTGTTGACCAGGAGTTTTTTGAGTCGCGAGGAATCCCTTACACTCCAGAAATTGGCAAGATTCTCTCCCCTCTTGGATTTGAAAGAGGAGCCGAATGGGCAATTGCTACCTATGGGCTAAAGGAAGATTCAGAAGAAATTGTTGCCGAGTGGAAAGAGCTGAGTAAAAGCTTCTTTGTAAACTCCGTGCAGCTTCGACCTGGTGTTGTTGATTTTATGAGCAAGCTAAAAGAAAAGGGCATTCCTACTGCATTGGCAACTGTCAACGAGCCGGAGCTTCTTGCTCTTCTTGAGCCTCGTTTACATCTATCCACTCTGTTTGATACTCAGGTATTTGCAGCAGATGTTGGATCTGCAAAAGATGAACCTCATCTGTATCTTGAGGTGCTTAAACGTCTTAATGCTACAGCCGAGAAAACAATTCTGTTTGAAGACATCCCACTAGCGCTTCAGACAGGAAATTCTGTTGGTCTTATCACCTGTGCTGTTAATTGTGATGATGAACATCAAGATATCGAGAAACTCTCTGAACTTGCTGACCTTACCATCAAGCACTGGTATTAAAGCTCTTGGTTACTGTAACTGTAAAAATAGGTCTGTAACAAAAAAGGAGACCCGAAGGTCTCCTTTTGATGGTAGTGTTCGCAAGTACTAGATCTTGTGGACGCTAGAAGCCTGGAGCTTACCGTTCTGGCCGGTGGTAATCTCAAACTCAACAGGCTGACCCTCGTCGAGAGTCTTGAAACCGTCCATCTGAATCTCGGAGAAGTGTACGAACAGATCGTCGCCATCCTCACGAGAGATGAAGCCGTAACCCTTGTCTGGATTAAACCACTTTACAGTACCCTGAGCCATTTCGTGCCTTTCTTTCTTAGCCCCGCAGGGCAAAACTGCGCCTGTGGAGCGCGATACCGTGACGTTTCGCCACGTGGAATATAATAACCTTAATCAACAACTTATGTGGCGAGAAACCACTCATGGAGATTTTCACACCATCTACCGGAAGAGCCACAGGTATTCAAGCTGTTTTCCAGCATTTATTTATGGATATATCTGCTATTAAACGTTTTTTTATCTCATTAGTTGAGCATTTTTTCATAGAAGATAGAGAATTTGTATAGGATTAATTTACGGGAACAATAACAGACATATCAAACTATTATTTATATAGAAAGTTATCCCTTCAAAAAAGGATATGCAAATGAAAAAGAAGACATGTTTGTCCAGCAGGCCTTCAATGCAAAAGCTTATTGCAGTTGCTTCGTTGAGTGCAGCTCTACTTTGCGGACTCCACGCTGCTCCTGCTCTTGCAGAGACTACTGATACTTCCACAGTAAGTGCTCCTGAATCAACTTCTAAATCCAATTATCCAAAATTGAAAGAAGTTGATGGAAAGGTATATTTTTATACTGACGATGGAACTATTCTAAAAAGTCAGTGGATTACTTATGGCGATGATAAATATTATGTAGATGAAACTGGAGCTGCAGCATCTGGTTTCTATACTACGCCTGATGGTAAAACCTGGTATTTTAATTCAGATTTTTTTCCATACGCTCGATACGGATTAATTTATTTTGACCAAAAAACGCCTGATAATCAATATGTTTACTACTACGTAGATAAAGATAACGGCTTGATAAAAAACAATTGGGTTAAAACAGATAAAGGTTGGAGCTGGGCCGGAGCTGATGGGCGTTTTATTGAAGGATGGTTTACTGATCCTGATGGTAAAACCTGGTATTTAACTAGAGATTTTAGGTCGGGTCCTCCGGTTATTGCTAAATCAGTTCCGGTCGATGGAAAGGTGTACTTCTTTGATACTTCGACAGGACTTTTACGAAATTCTTGGGTAAATATGGGCCACGGTGTAGAAGCTTGGTACTGGGCTGGTCCAGATGGCGCTGCTGTCTCTGGCTGGTTTAAAACTCCAGATGGCAAAACTTGGTATGCCGACCCAAAACATTCCAATGAAGTAGTAATGGGCGGAATAGATATTGATGATAAATATTATTTCTTTGATCACAGTAATGGCCTCGTTACCCATGGTTGGATCGGTGGTGGTGATGATGGTGAATGGGCTTGGATTGAAACAGTAGGCTCTGTTTATTCTGGCTGGAAACACATGCCAAATGGTAAGTGGTTCTATTTTGGTGAAACAGAATTCCCTATGATTAATAAGGATTTTGTCTACACTACTTACAGCTTCCCTGTGCTTAAGAAAGGTGTCTTCACTATTTCCAGCGGAACTTATTACGTTGACGTAAATAATGGAATGACCGCTAACAGTTGGGTACAGCTCCCTAATGGCGGTTGGGCTTGGGCACAGTCGAGTGGTGCATTTGCTTCTGGTTGGTACACCACGCCAAATGGCAAAACTTGGTATTTTGATCCATCAGATCCACAGCATCCTGCAATGATTGGTGAGACTGAAATTAACGGTCAATCATATTATTTTGATTCAGGCTATGGTCTTCTGAAAAATGGATGGGTTCATAGAGCTGATGGTTCTTGGTCTTGGGCTGGAGAGAGTGGGGCGCTTCAATCAGGTTGGAAGCATATGCCTAATGGCAAGTGGTTCTACTTTGATCCAAAAGACCCTTATCATCGTATGCTTGTTGGTGTCATCCAAACTTCTAGTGGAACCTATTACATTGATGAGTCTGCTGGAATGACCGCTAACAATTGGGTACAGCTCCCAGAAGGCGGTTGGGCTTGGGCACAGTCAAGTGGCGCATTTGCTTCTGGTTGGTATACCACGCCAAATGGCAAGACTTGGTACTTTGATCCAGAAAAACCAAGCCATCCTGCTTATACTGGAGAACACACTATTGATGGTAAAGACTATTACTTTGATGAAAGTTATGGCCTTGCTCGCAATCAGTGGATTACTCGTCCTGATGGCGTAAGATGCTGGGCTGGACCAGACGGCGTACTTACTGAATACAAGCGCTAAATCAGTTTGAACTGCTCTTTATTACCTGGATTTATTGGAGTTAAAACAATGGAGAAGAAGATGCGTTTTTCCTACAGACCTTCTACACAAAAGCTTATTGCGGTTGCTTCGTTGAGTGCAGCTCTACTTTGCGGACTCCACGCTGCTCCTGCTCTTGCAGAAACTACTGATACATCCGCAGTAAATGCTCCTGCTGTAACAACTGAAACTACTGCAACATCTGAAAATACTTCTCCTACAGCACCTGAAAACTCTCAGCCTACCTCACCTGCAGCGCCAACAACAACTCCAACAACAGACCAGACACCTGCTGTTCCAACAGAAAATACTTCGCCAACCCCTCAGTCTTCTGGATGGAGACAAGAAAACGGCCAATTCCACTATTACAAAGAAGATGGAACACTTGTCACAAGCCAGTGGATCAAAGATGATTCTGGTTGGCACTATGTAGACGCTGCTGGTAATGCAGTCAAGGGTTTGTACACAACACCTAATGGAAAAACTTGGTATTTTGATCCAACTGACCCGCAGCATAAGGCAATCTTCGGTGAAGTTGAAATTGATGGTAAGTTTTACTACTTTGATTCAACAAACGGACTTGTAACAAATGGATGGGTATATCGTTCAGCAAGTTCTTGGTCATGGGCAACTGAAGATGGTACTTACTATTCTGGATGGAAGCATATGCCTAACGGCAAGTGGTTCTATTTTGATCCAGAAGAACCTCGTCATCGTATGTTAATTGGAACAATTCAGGTTTCTGGTACCTCATATTACATTGATGAATATGCAGGTATGATTTCTAACAGTTGGATTCAACTACCAACTCGTGAGTGGGCTTGGGCTCAAAAAAATGGCGCTCTTGCCTCTGGTTGGTTTAACACACCAAATGGTAGAACTTGGTACTTTGATCCATCTGTTCCACAGCATCCAGCGCTTATTGGCAACGTCGAAATTGACGGCACATATTATCATTTCGATGAAAACTATGGAATCCTTAGAAATAGTTGGACTCACAATGATGATGGTTCATGGTCTTGGGTAGATACTTATGGCTCATTCTATTCAGGTTGGAAACATTTCCCAAATGGTAAATGGTTTTACTTTGATCCAGAAGACTCAATCCATCGCATGAAAACTGGACTTTTCCAACTTCCTAGCGGTTCATATTACGTTGATGAAAATGCTGGTATGACTTCAAGTAATTGGGTGTCCCTACCAGACGGAAATTTTTCCTGGGCTCAATCTGACGGCTCTCTTGTCTCTGGATGGTTTACTACTCCTGGCAATAAGACCTGGTACTTCAATCCATCTTCAATTGACCATGCCGCATACGTTGGAGAGCATTCAATTGATGGAAAGAATTACTACTTTGATAAAAGCTATGGTCTAGCAAAAAATGAATGGGTTACTCTTTCAAATGGTGTAAAACGTTGGGCAGGGCCAGACGGAGTACTGACTGGATTCATTTCTCCCGAAGGGGTCTTCTCTACAGATGACGGTTCACAGCCAACAGGAACGGTACATCTTCCAGGATTGACCATTAATGTTGGCTCTGACCATAAAATTAAGACAGGTTGGATAAAAGAAAACAATAAAGATTTTTACTATCTTTCTAATGGTGCACCAGCAGATGGATGGCTTAATATTCATGGAACTTGGTACTATTTTAATTCCAATGGAGAAAAACAAACTGGTTGGATTAATTCAAAGGGCAGTTGGTACTTCCTTGATTCTGACGGCAAGATGAAAACCGGATGGATTAAAGATAACGGCAAGGACTACTATCTCAGTAATAATGGTTCCATGCAAACTGGTTATGTAACCTGGGGTGGAAAACTGTATTGGTCAGCTGCTGATGGCGCCATGGAGGAACAGCCTTGCTACTACCCTGATATGTATCGTTATGCACAGAACTACTATAGCGCTACTAACTGGCTCATCCAGATTGATACTACTGGTAATCGCTTTGCTGTATACAGGGGCTCACACGGCAACTGGGTTGTTTGGTACGAATGGCAGTGCACCACAGGAGCACCAGGTATGTGGACCCCTCATGGTCAATTTACCGTAGGAAACAAGGGCCTCTACTTTGGCTCTGGCTTTAGATGCTGGTATTACACGACCATTTCTGGTGAGTATCTTATTCACTCCATTCTCTATAACTCCGACGGTTATACCGTCCGTGATGGTAGGCTTGGATACAACGGTTCCCACGGTTGCGTACGTCTTGCAACAGAAAACGCTAAGTGGGTTTATGACAACATTCCTTATGGAACTAAGATTGTTATTTGGTAATCCAAATAAACATGAAGCTCTATAGCAATAAACCCCAACTCATATTGAGCTGGGGTTTATTTGTTAGCTTATAAAATGAGGTTACGCAAAATACTTTGCTTCAAAATCCTTAAATTGCTCTGGAGTAGCGTTTTGATCTACCGAGAAGGACTGTGCAACCGCTACTGCCTGCTGTCTTCTGAGACCAGCCTTATCCCCGTCTCCTAGTTGCTCATAAACGTGAGAGAGCCTATCGAGTGCATACACCACATACTCTGCAACTGAATCAGCTACGCCGGAGAGCAACATCATCGTTACAAGAGAGTCTGGCGAAAGCGCAAGAGCAGTCTCTGGGCTCAAATCAATGAGCTCTGCAACAGCTGCCTCTACCCCATCGAGTGACTCTTCAGTTTGAGTCTCTAAAGCATTTCCCAAACCTGCTGTGACCGTTGAAGTAAAGTCATCGATTACTTCCAAAATGTAATCTCGTTGAAGCATTTTGTTCCAATCTACTAGTTAGTAGGAACAGGAATACGTAAGTGATCAAATGCAGCATGCGTTGCCTGTCTACCTTGAGGTGTTCTAATAATAAGTCCTTGCTGCAAAAGATATGGCTCATAAACATCTTCAAGTGTAGATGGATCCTCTGAGACTGCGCTTGCAATGGTTGTGAGACCAACCGGACGACCTCTAAACGTCTCACAAAGCGCACGTAAAACACGCACGTCCATTACATCTAGACCAAGCTCATCAATCTCAAAGAATGAAAGCGCCTCTGAGGCTACCTGCCAGGTAATAGTACCTTCAGCTTTAACTTGTGCGTAATCTCGTACGCGTTTTAACAGACGATTTGCCAAGCGTGGTGTGCCTCTTGATCGAGAAGCAATTTCAGCAGCTCCCTGCTCATCAACTTCTACATCAAGGATGTTTGCCGAGCGCATGACAATAGTCTGAAGCTCAGGAACAGTATAGTAATCAAGACGATAAGAAATACCAAAACGATCGCGCAAAGGACCAGTTAGAAGTCCGGTTCTTGTTGTTGCAGCCACAAGAGTAAAGCGTGGAATATCAAGCCTGATTGACCTTGCCGCAGGACCTTTGCCAATAACAATATCTAAGAAGAAATCTTCCATTGCTGGATACAAAATTTCTTCAACCTGGTGATTAAGTCTGTGAATCTCATCAACAAAGAGGATATCTCCCTCTTCAAGATTGGTGAGAATTGCTGCTAAATCTCCTGCTCGCTCAATTGCGGGGCCAGAGGTTGTATGAAGTTTTGAGCCCATTTCTCCCGCTAAAACACCTGCAAGCGTTGTTTTGCCAAGGCCTGGAGGGCCAGAAAAAATAACGTGATCAAGCGGCTCATTACGACTTTTTGCTGCCTCAATAAGAACACGGAGATTTGATTTAACACGCTCCTGACCAAGATACTCATCAAGAGTTTTTGGTCGCAAGTTTCTATCTTGCTCCAGGTCTTCTGCCTGAAGCCCACTAGAAACTACACGCTGAGAAGTGTGTCCTGGAAATGGAGCTGGAGTAGACGACGACTCAAATAGGTTATCTGCATCTGCTTCCCACATTAATTACCACTTCCCAAACGCCTTAGTGCATAACCAATAGCAGCTTCAATTGTAATAGCACCAGCCTCTTCATAGCCCTCAAGAGCAAGAGTTGCTTCCTGAGAAGTAAAGCCCATTCCAAGAAGAGCCTCAATAGCCTCTGATTCTACAGAGGTTACAGCAGGTTTTGGAATAGCAGTAAAGTCTGCAGGAGACGTAAGACCAACAAGCTGCTTAAGCTCTGCATCTTTTGCAAACACATCAGAAAGTTCAATTACTAAGCGCTCTGCCTTCTTTTTACCAAGGCCAGAAACGCTCTTAAGACGATTTCCATCATTAGTAGCAACAATTACCGCAAGTTGCTGTGGTGTAAACGTAGAAAGCACAGAAAGAGCCAGTTTTGGACCTACTCCAGAAATTGCACGCAAGCGATCAAAGAGCGCACGCTCTTCTCGCGAAGCAAAACCAAAGAGTTCCATTGAATCTTCTCTGACCACCATACGAGTTAAAACGGTAACGCCTGCTTCACCCGCTTGTGGAAGCGAAGCAGCTGTTGAAGCTGATATACCCAGCTCATACCCAACGCCATTAACGTCGAGAACAGCAACTGAAGGAGTAACGGATACAAGTGTGCCCGTAAGCTGGACAATCATAGTTGTATTCTTCCCTTTCCAAGCGAGGTGGTTCTTACAAGATTAGCGTGACAAACTGCAGCAGCTAAAGCGTCAGCCGCGTGATCTGGATGAGGCTGGTGGTCCAAGCACAATATGTTTTGAACCATATACATAACCTGCTGTTTATCAGCAGCTCCTGTACCAACAACAGCTTGCTTTATCTGCATTGGAGTATATTCTCCAACCGTAAGACCTGCTTTAGAACAAGCGACAATAGCAGCACCGCGAGCATGTGCAGTAGGAATAGCAGATTTAACGTTTTGTCCAAAGTAAATGCTCTCAATAGAAAGAGCTTCTGGTGAAAACTTATCTATAACCTCAACAATCTGGTTATAGATTCTTCCCAAGCGCATATCTATTGGTTCATCTGCGGTTGTAGTTATGCATCCATAGGCGCGTGCACGGCATTCAGAACCCCTTGTCTCTACAATTCCCCATCCAGTGTGAGCAAGACCAGGGTCTATTCCAAGAATTACCATTGCACCTCCTAATATAGAACGTTCGTTCTATATTATCACAGAGTATGCGCAAACGATGCAACTAATTTTCTGAGAAAGGGCCTCTCCACATTTTGGGGTCAACCATGCCAATTTGTGCATCAGATTCTTGTGCCAGCTCTTTTAAAAGCTCCAGCATATCCTTAAAGCCCTCCTGAGCCTCTGTTGGATCAACTGACAACTCAGGTAGATGCATAGAAGCTCCTTGAATTTCTCGCAAAGAATTTCGCAAGGACTCTACCAGGTCAGATTCGGAAGCCTTTGTATCTCTAATTTTGTCTTGCCAGACTGATGCGTGTGGAATTTGGGCATTTGTGAGGCTTTTTGAAGACATTTCCAGAACCTCAGTGGTGTTTCTGCGGTCTTTTTGGCGAGCGTGAAGCATAGAAATAATTGCTTTGACCTCGTCAACCTTTCCCATCTCTTCCACAATGGCAGAAATGCTCTTATTCCACTCAAGGTAGCTGGTAAGCACATAATCAACAAACTCGATGCGTTCTTGAGGCGTTGGCGCAGCATTCTCCAACCCATCAGTTACAACCTCAGAGATATTCTCAAGAACTGCATGGTCAATAGCTGGCGAGAAGGTATTTCTTACCCTTGCAAGGTCAACAATGTCTGCATGATACATATCTCCAAGAGGCCACAGAGAATGCGCACTAGAAATCTCTGTTCCTTTGAGCGCAAGAATGGTTTTATCGGCAGTCTCAAGCGTTAAGTAATTGTGCTGGTCAGCGTATGCGTAGCCGTATGCACTTACCAATTTTGTATCGGTAAATGTCGAGAAAACCGTGTTGTCCACGGCAACCTTATGAACACGCAGTCTTGCGGTAAGAAGCTCTGCGGCACTTGTTGCTCGAGAATCTTTGTTTGGAAGCAGCAATACGTGCACGCGCATAGGACCTAAGGCGTCTGAAGCAAGTGCCATAGTAACAAGAGAATTGAGCGAGCCATCAACTGCAATAAACACGCCGTCAAAGCCAGATTTTACTGTGTAATCACGCACACCTGTAGCCAATACGCCCCAGGTAGTAAGGGCGCTATTGTAGACGCCCGCCGTGTCTTCTCTATCAAAGTTTTCGATGGTGTCTTGGTCAACATCACAGACAACCATATCTTCTGAGAATGATGCCGCTTGTTTGACTAAATCTCCTGAAGGTGACAAGAAGAAACTTGAACCGCAAAACACCTGATTGCCGTAGGCGCCAACAGCGTTTGCCGCAATAAGCCAGCTATCAAATTCTTCAACATCTCCCAGATAGCGGCTTTCTGCCACCGCCATACCCATAGCAGATGAAGAATCGTCAACAGCAAAGCCAAAATATGGCAGGTAAATAACGGCATCTAACGAGTCGTCGACATCTTGCCACGCGTCAAGATCGTCGTAGGTAAAAGCAACGCCAAACGTAAGGCCACCTGCTTCAAACTTTGCAAGCTCAACGGTATTCTCGCCAGATGCTTGTGCGGAGCTGGCAGAGCGAGCAAGAGCGCTCATGTGAGCAATCTGAGCAGTCAGTTTAAGTGGAGTTACAGCACCGTTTCTGACGAGAAGAGCCTCGCTCGCTGCACTTCCATCAAACTCTGTTACAACAGGAATGAGAGCCGCAATAGGAAGTTTTTCTGAAAGTGAGTTGATAATCTCCGAGAGGTCTGCAAAAAGACCTTCTGTGTCAGCTTCTGGCACACTGAGCAGTCCCGTAAGGGTTGGCGCAGGATAAATGACTAGCTCAGCGCCTTGTTGTTGGGCTCTCTGAGCATATTCCAGCATGGTCTGAGCCGTAAACTCAAAATCTCCAGCCTGAGTGTTCATTTGTGCAACTGCTATGCGCATACCATTCCTATCATGAAGTGCTTAGTTTGTTTTTACCCAAAAACAAACAGGTGTAGTAATAAGAAACGGAGCCGCAGGTAGCAGCTCCGTTCAGATTCACAGATAAGCTTAGCTTGTTAAATATGCAACCAGTCTTAGAGGGAAACCTTCCAAAGACCGTGAAGGTTGCAGTACTCATAAGCCTCTGCCTCAACACCCTCCTCAAGAGTGAAGGTAGCAACTGGCTCCTGGCCAGGCTTAAGCTGTGCAAACTGAGCGCCGTTCTCAGAAACAAGAGCGATGAACTCAATGTAGTGCTCTTCGAGCATTGGATGAGCAACCTCACCAACACGGACGGTAACGGTATTGCCCTCACGAGTAACAAATGGAACGTGCTTCTCAGCTGCACCGTCAGTAACGCCAGCCTGGAGAAGCTCAAGGTCTACTGCCTCTACGTTGCCTGCGACACCGTAAACAACAGCGCCTGTCTCCTTGTTACGATAAAACTTTGCGTCGATCATTTTTTCTCCTCTCACGACATCCGAAGATGTCAGAATTTCTTAGCAAGTTCTACTTAAATAGTAACAGTTATTACTTAAGAGAAACCTGCAAATTTAGAATCGACAAAAACTAAACAATCTGTGCGTATCCGCTTTGACCAATAAAATCTTTAAGCTCGGTCAAAAGAACCATGCTACGTCCATCAATCCTGGTAGGAATTTCCATGCGCATAACATCGCCCATGTCTGTTTCTACCCTAATCTCAATACAGTCCATGCCGGGATAGCGCGAGAAGATCTGTCCAAGTGTCTCGATAGCCTGTCTTTGAAGTTGAGAAGCAGGCATATGAATAACGAGTGTCTTTGGTGTGTTGTTAGCACTGTTAAGCTCAATAGGATTAACTTCTTGAGCAATAACCTGGTCTCCTCTATCAGACCGCTCAAGCTTTCCAAGAACAGAAATGAAGATGTCGCTCTGGCTCTCACCAGTCTCTGGATCAACATCTCCAGCAAGAAGTCTTGCAGCCTTCTTGTAGAGCTTAGGGAACATGACAATAGTGACGCTACCCTCCATGTCTTCAAGCGTAACAATTGCCATTGGGTCGCCGTTTTTAGTAGTGCGCTTCATAACATTAGTAACCATGCCCGCAAAGCGAATAGGCTTACCTTCTGGAACTTTGAACTGCTGAGACATAGCACCGTTAGGAAGCTGAACCTCTACATTCTCTTCAATTTCTGCAAGGGCATAATCTCTGCTCTTAGCAAGGGCATACTCGTATGGACGAAGTGGATGATCAGAGACATAAATGCCTAAGACCTCGTACTCTTTAGTAAGCTTGAATCGCCTATCCCACTCAACGCCATCTGGCTCTGGGACACTATCACTAAAGCCGGAACCCTCTACCTCTGCAAACATATCAAACATAGAGAACTGGCCAACGGCCTTATCTTTTTGACGCTTAGTAGCAGCATCGATAATGTTTTGTGGATTGTTCTTATCCACAAAGCTCATCATCTGCATACGGGTATAGCCTGTTGAGTCAAAAGCTCCTGCCTTGATAAGAGCTTCAACAACGTTGCGCTTTGCCTGGCTCGCATCAACACGATCGACAAAATCGTGAATGTTGGCAAAAGGGCCGCCCTTTTGGCGCTCAAGCATAATGGCTTCACCAACACCGGCTCCTACGCCGCGGATTCCTGCAAAGCCAAAACGAATACCCTCTTTAGTAGCCGTAAAGTCTTTACCGGACTCGTTAATATCTGGCGGAAGAATCTTGATGCCCTCATGACGGCAAGCGCTTACGTAGTGAACAATCTTATCCGTCTTGCCCATGTACGAGGTAAGAACTGCTGCCATAAACTCATGTGGATAATGCGCTTTAATCCATGCGGTCTGCATAACAAGAATTGCATAGCCAGCAGAGTGAGACTTGTTGAATGCATAAGATGCAAACTCAAGAACATCGTCCCAAATGCTTTCTGCAACCGAACGATCAAATCCATTACGAACTGCGCCGTTTTTCCAGTGAGCCTCCATGGTCTCATCAGTACCGTCATCCCAGTGCTGGACAACTTCCTGCATGAGTTTGATCTTCTTTTTTGCTACTGCTTTTCTGACCTTATCAGACTCGCCTGCGGTAAAACCAGACATCTTCATAGAAATCTGCATAACCTGCTCTTGGTAGACCATGGTTCCGTAGGTTTCTTCCAAGATGTCATGAAGACGTGGATCGTAGTCTTTGACTTCTTCTCTACCGTTCATACGGTTGATATAGCTGGTAACCATACCTGCGTTAAGAGGACCAGGACGATAAAGAGCGATAAGTGCGACGATGTGCTTATATTCTGTTGGCCTCATACCCTTAATGGTTGCAGTCATACCTGCAGACTCAACCTGGAAAACACCAGCAGTTCTGCCTTCTCTAAGAAGTCTATAAATTTCTGGATCAGTAAACGGAATGTTATCTACATCGATATCAATACCGTAGTTATCCTTCACGTTTTTGATTGCACGAGAAATAACTGTTAGGGTTCTCAGTCCCAGGAAGTCCATCTTAAGAAGACCCATGTCTGCGACAGAGTGTCCCTCGTACTGCGTAATTTCTACGCCACCTTTGGTATCAACCTTGGTGGGAACGTGGTCATTAACAGGCGTTGGAGCAATCAAAACCGCGCAAGCATGTACACCCTCACCACGATGCAAGCCTTCAATAGATAGAGCAGCATCAATAATTCTTCTTGCATCAGGGTCATTCTCGTATGCATCTTCAAAGTCAGCAGAATACTGATCGGCACCCTTTTGGCCTTCTTGAGCTTTATGAAGAACAAATTTTAGATGCGCGTTAGGGTCACCAGGGATCATCTTAGAAAGACGCTGGCCCATATAAACGGGATATCCTAGAACACGACAAGCATCGTTAATTGCCTGTTTAGCTTTGATGGTTGAGTACGTAATAACATGGGAAACACGCTCAGATCCATAAATCTGACGAACATGCTCAACAACCTCAAGACGACGCTCATCGTCGAAGTCCATATCAATATCTGGCATCTCTGAACGTTGAGGAGACAAGAACCTCTCAAACATGAGGCCATTCTCAAGAGGGTCAAACGAGGTAATATCCATGGCATATGCAACAATAGCGCCCGCTGCAGATCCACGACCAGGACCTACACCAATGCCATTCTCTTTTGCCCAACGAACATACTCCTGAACAATTAAGAAGTAATCAGCAAAACCCTTTTTGCAGATAATGTCGTACTCATACTCAAAACGATCTTTAACGTTAATCTCATTGATGACAACGTTTTGCCAATCATCTCCATAACGTCTTGCAAGGCCAAGTTCACACTCTTTTCTAAAGCGCTCCTCTGAGGTCTCCCCCTCTGCCAAGTCTGGGAACTTTGGCAGGTACATATGGGTCCAATCCAGCTCATAGTTGCACTTATTTGCAACCTCAATGGTGTTCTCGATAGCTTCTGGACACCACGAGAAGATCTGGCGCATTTCTTGCTCACTCTTAAGGTAAAACTCGCTGCCTGTCATGCGCTTGCGGTTCTCATCATCAACGCGAGCGCCTGAACCAATGCAGGAAGCAATATCTTGAACGCTTGCATCCTCTTTAGTGAGATAGTGGTTATCGTTGGTGGCAACTACCTTAATACCAAGGTCATGGCCCATCTTTACAATGCGCTCAGCAAGGGTTCTATCGGTATAGCCGCCCCAGCTTGGATCAGACAAACCGTGGTCTTGAATCTCTAGGTAGAAATCATCCCCAAAGATATCTTGATAGATTTTTGCCCAACGCTCTGCTTCTTCTGGACGACCTTCAAACAACATACGAGGAATGATGCCAGAAACACAAGCTGAAGTGCAGATAATGCCCTCATGGTAGCGCTTGAGCATCTCAAGCGTAGTACGTGGTTTGTAATAGAACATCTCTTTTGAGCCAGCCTCTGACATCATCTTCATCAGGTTGACATAGCCGGTTTCATTTTTTGCTAGCAGGATAAGGTGATAACGTACCTGCTTAGTGCCCTTCTCAATACAATCATCAAGAATGAAATAAGCTTCACAGCCAAAAATTGGCTTGATAAGTGGAGAAGGTTTGTTGGCTTTTACTGCCTCAATATCATGCGTTTGATTCCAAATTTGAACGTCAGAAGCCCATTGAGCATGAACTTTATCGTGCTCACCAGCATTTGGATCATCTGCGGGAGGCTCTTCTAGATCCCAACCCTTTTCAAAACATTCCACATCGTGGCACCACTGTCCAAAATCTTTAAGTGCCTCATTGTACTTACGGCATGCAAGGTCAAAATCTGGAATACCAAAGAGATAACCGTGATCAGTTAAAGCAAGCGCTGGCATGCCAAACTCTACAGCTTTACTAACCATGTCTGGGACACGGCTAGCTCCATCAAGAATGGAAAAATCTGAGTGGTTGTGGAGGTGAACAAATGCCATCTTTTTCTACGCTCTTCTCTTTGTGCTTCAAAATTTGTTCTTTTACCAAGGGTTCTTAATTTCTTTGTATAGTGTAGCCGATTCGCCAGACAATAACTACTAATACAAACATATGTTCTATATGCAGATATTTCTATTACCGCTGGTAAATTGAGCAAAAATATTTTCTCGCCAATTTCATAACGTCACAAAATCTCTCTTAGTTGACGTGAACCATCTGTTCAAAAATTTCTCAAAATAAAAGTTTCAAACTGGTAACTCTTAGACTAGGGACACCTTAATTGGGAATATAGTTTTTGTATTACCTATTCCAGTTAAGGAGATCACATGGATCAGATGAAAAGCATTTCCTTCGACGACATTGCAGCGGCTCAGAAGAACTTTGAGTCCGACCGCGCTCACACAGTAGCTAAGAATGCTGCTACCAGCGCTGGTGTTAGAAAAGCAGCTCGTGTACCAGAGGGCGTTGCCCTTAATCCTCTTACCTTTGATGTTGAGGTAAAGCAGGGCGACCGTACCAACCAGAAGCGTTCTGGCCGTTGCTGGATGTTTGCATCACTCAATACGTTTAGATATCGCATCATCAAGAAATACAACCTCTCTACCTTTGAGCTTTCTCAGGCATATCCACTGTTCTGGGACAAGATGGAGAAGTCCAACTGGTTCCTTGAGAACATTCTAGATACCCTTGATGAGCCTCTGAATGGCCGTCTTGTATCCTTCCTGCTTACCGACCCAATTGGCGACGGTGGCCAGTGGGATATGTTTAAGAGCCTTGTAAAGAAGTACGGTGTAGTTCCAAAGAGCGCTATGCCAGAGACTGCTAACTCTTGCAACACCCACGAGATGGACGCGTATCTCACCCGTTATCTTCGTAGTGCTGCAAAGCGTCTTCGTGAGACCGCAACAGCTGGTGAGTCCCTTGAGTCTCTGCGTGAGATGAAGAAAGAGATGATGGAGGACGTCTATACCCTGCTAGTAACTTGCCTGGGTCAGCCTCCTGTATCTTTTGAGGCACGCCTGCGCGATAAGGACGATAACCTCGCCCTTTCTGGCACTTTTACTCCTCAGGAGTTCTTCGCTGAGACTGTTGACATGAATCTTGATGATTACATCTCAATCATCTCTGCACCAACCGCAGATAAGCCTTTCAACCACACCTACACCGTTTCCCGCTTGGGCAACGTTGTTGAGGGTGGCGGCGTTCGTTACCTCAACCTTGAGATTCCTGAGCTCAAGCGCCTCGCTGTGGCTCAGCTTAAGGACAATCTGCCTGTCTGGTTTGGTTGCGACGTTGCTCAGTCTTACCTTCGTGAAGAGGGCATCATGGACACCCGTGCGCTTGACGTTGACGGCCTCTTTGGCTTCCCTGTTGAGGGCGCACTTGACCGTGCTGAGCGCCTTGACTACGGCGAGTCTCTGATGACTCACGCAATGGTTCTTGAGGGTGTTAACTTTGACGCAGAAGGCAACACTACCCTCTGGAAGGTTGAGAACAGCTGGGGTAAAGACCACGGTCGCGATGGCTTTGACACCATCTCTGACCCTTGGTTTGACGAGTACGTCTACCAGATTGTTGTTGACAAGAAGTACCTCACTCCTGAGCAGCTCAAGACCTTTGAGACCGAGGAAGCAACTGTCCTCGAGCCATGGGACCCAATGGGCTCTCTTGCAACACTTCGCTAAGGTACAAACCATCTGGCGAGAAGATCGGTCTTCTCGCCAGGTTTTTTCTAAACGCTACTAACAAAAGGAGCCGTAATGGCTGATCAGACCGTAAATCCACAATGGGCAAACGAGGAAACTGCTGCTTTTAGCGCAGACCGTGCTAACCGCGTTGCCCGCAACTCCGTAACTTCTATGGGCGTTTCCGCAGCTGCTCGCGACATCACCACCATGCGCACTTACGCTGATACCTACGGTGTTGCCGTTGCAAAGACCGGCGACGTCACCAACCAGCGTCAGAGTGGTCGCTGCTGGATGTTCTCTTCTTTCAACGTACTTCGCCAGGAGGCAATCAAGAAGCTTGACGTTGATACCTTTGAGTTCAGCCAGGCATATGGCATGTTCTACGACAAGCTTGAGAAGGCTAACTCCGCACTTGAGTACATCATTCAGACCGCTGACCAGCCAACCGATTCTCGTGTTGTCCACACACTTCTGACCGAGGGCATTGGCGACGGCGGCTACTATTCCTTTGCTATGAGCTTGGTTGAGAAGTACGGCCTGGTTCCTAAGGATGCCATGCCAGAGACTGCTTGCTCCAAGAACTCCACTCAGATGGATGAGCGCATTGACCGCCTGTTCAGAAAGAGTGCTGGCGAACTTCGCGCAGCATACGCAGCTGGCAAGTCTCTGGACGAGCTTCGTGCGCTTAAGCAGGAGCAGCTCAAGGGCTTCCATCAGATTCTTTCCGTCTGCCTTGGCGAGCCGCCTCTGACCTTTGATTTTGAGTGCAAGGTTGGCAAAAACGCACAGGTAGATAAGGCAAAGCTCTCTCCTGTTGAGCCAAGTAAGGCTTCCGATAGCAAGGACAAGAAGGACGGCGAGAAGGACGAGGAGGGCACCCAGATTCTTCGCGACTTTGGCATTACTCCTCTTGAGTTTGCTGAGCGCTATTGTGGTGTAGACCCTCGCGGCTTTGTCCAACTGATTTCCGTTCCAAGTAAGAAATATCCTTACGGCAAGGTGTATCACCCAACCTTCATCGATACCGTCTTGGGCGGCATTCAGACACGCTTCTTAAACGTTGAGCCAGAGGTTCTTGAGGCAGCTACCATTGCTTCTTTGAAGGATGGCAACCCTGTCTGCATGGCCTGCGACGTTATGCAGGAGTTCCCTCGTCACAATGAGGACTTCAACTACGTTCTCTCAACCGACACCATGGATTACAACGGCCTCTTTGGCGTTGATTTTGACATGGATCGCGCCTCAATGATTGAGAACTATGAGACTTCCCTTACCCACGCAATGACCTTCCAGGGCGTTGAACTCGACCAAAATGGCAAGGCCAAGCAGTGGCGCATTGAGAACAGCTGGGGTAAGGACTCCGGTAAGGACGGCTATCTCATCATGAGCGCAGACTGGTTCCGCCTCTACGGCGGCGAGGCTGATGTTCGTCGTCAGTACGTTCCAGAGGACCTGCTCAAGGTTTGGGACGAGGGCGAAGATGTCCAGATTGATTTCTGGGAGAACCTGGGCTACTCCCTTGGTGGCCGTAACCGCAAGTAAGGTACGCGCAACCACAGCCTACTAAGCACGCACATAAAAGCACCTATGGCCGGTACAGAATTTTCTGTGCCGGCCATATTGGTCTATACTGAAAAAAGCTTAAGCTTATTTAGGAGGCTCTCATGAAATACATTTCAAAAGAGCGTGTCATTTTACGAGCTGCGATCTTAGTGCTCTTTTTATTAATTTGGTATTGCGATTCAAGAGGTATGCTGCCAGAAAATGGTCGCATTATCCTTACCATTCTCTTATTTGGTATTTTTTGGTTTATTGAAGCTAGATTTATTAAACCCTCTAGAACAGATCAAAACGTGCCGCGGAGACCTTAGCTGTAATCTTTCCGGCACTCAGCTCCCGCAACGCCTCTGTAAACGCCGCTTCTTCTCCGCACCTAAAGTCTATGGCGAGAAAAACGTCCGCTCCAAACTCTGCCGTTATAACCTTGCCACCGATATCTGAGACCAAGCGCTGAATCTGCTCATACAGGTTATATGGGGCTGACAACTCCACCCTCACAACCTGCAGCATCTCCTGAACAGCAGATACTTCCTCAGCAGCAGCCAAAGCCTCTTGAGTGGCCGCCGTATACGCACGAACAAGGCCACCAGGACCCAGAAGTGTTCCACCAAAATAGCGCGTGACAACGCAGCAGACGTTCTTAAGCCCCGCTCCGCGCAATACCTCCAGCACAGGCATTCCCGCCGTTCTGGAAGGCTCTCCGTCGTCGGAAGCACGCTCCGTGCCGTCCTCCAAGATCCATGCAGGAACGTTGTGGCGAGCATTGTAGTGCTTTGCTCTTACCGTGGCGAGAAACTCTTGTACTTCTGACTCTGTTTCTACATGACAAAGCTGAGCTATGAAGCGACTTTTTCTGTCTTCAAAGAGACCTTCCGCAACAAAGCCCAGCTTGATTGTCTTGTAAGATGTTTCAGGCATAGAGCGCGTATATAACCGAGTTACGCGAGTACACAGACCTTCTCGCCAGCAGAAACTGGCTGGTCAGCGGAAACAAGAACCTCAACGTTGCTGTACTCGCTAGAATTGGTGATAGCAAGAATAACCACCTCAGGATGACCCGCATCCTTGACCTTATCCAGGTCAAAGGTCATCAGTGGCTGACCAACCTCAACATGCTGATCCTGCTCAACAAGAGCGGTAAAGCCGTCACCCTTCATCTCAACGGTATCAACGCCTACGTGAATCAAAACCTCTTCTCCAGAATCGGCAGTAATTCCAAAGGCGTGAACAGTTGGAGTAGTTGCGGTAATAGTGCCCGAAACCGGCGCGTACACGACACCCTCAAAAGGCCAAATACCCAGACCCTGTCCAAGCATTCCACCTGCAAAAACAGGATCAGGAACGTTCTCTAGCGCAACAACTTTTCCGCTTGCTGGTGCATAAATTGTTTTAGCAGTGTAATCAGAAACAACAAGAGCCTCTGGCGTGGCTGTCTTGGAAGATTTCTTGAAAAGATCAAAGAGTCCCATGCTAGTCCTTTCGTATGTAAGCCTATCCATCATAGCAGCATTCAAAGAAGCTTCCGTTGCTTTTCATGAACACGACGTGCCAAATCACGCTCTTCTCGCCACTCAGCATGTGTCGAGAAGAGCGTGCCCTCGCAACATCTCATTTACTTGGAGATTATTTGACTTCGGAGCCTCCAGCCTTATGAACGTGATACAATCGCCCATGCAAAGTGGACCAGACAACCGCGGAGCACCCGTCCAACTAATTGGGAGTGTGCTATGAGGAAAGTCCGGGCTCCACAGGGCAGGATGCTGGCTAACGGCCAGGCGGGGTGACCCGACGGAAAGTGCCGCAGAAAAGAAGACTCTCACCTGCGCATTCGCGTAAAGAGAAAAGCTGAAACGGTAGTGTAAGAGACTACCAGCATGTTGGCAACAGCGTGGCTTGGTAAACCCCATCCGGAGCAAACGCAAATAGGAGCGCTATGGTGTGGCCCGCACTGCGCTCGGGTTGCGCGCTAGAGACCAGTAGCAATGCTGGTAGTAGATAAATGGTTGTCCGCGACAGAACCCGGCTTATACGTCCACTTTGCCTACTGAACGCAAATCCCTCGTGCAGAAAGTGCGCGGGGGATTATGATTCTGCAGCGTGTTAGCGTCGGCTTTTAGGCCTGGCCCACAAAATAGCGCAGCTTTGGTAGGTTCTGCCGAAGAATCGACATGTTCCTAATCAAGATAGCCAGGCAGCTAGGCAGTCGCACTACCTGATATGCATCTCTATGTATAAATTTCATCTAATATGCTTAAACATGAATAGAGAAATATAAGAAATTTAACTATCGATAAATTTAGTATCTACGGAACACACCTAAGTCAGATATTCTGCTCAATTGCGGGCATTTTACACACCTAATGACGATAATCTGCATGATTGGGGTATTTTCAGCGTAATGTATACGTCTTTTTAACAGATTATCCGACATAGGTGTGTTTTGAACTGCCTCCCATTTCTCGTGTCTAAGAAATGGGAGGCAGTTCACGTAGAGGTTCTTTGTTATCGCATAAAATCGCCAATACATTATTTTGCATAGAGGAATTGATTTTTGCATATCTTTTGTATAGCCAATTAATCTCAGACAGAAGAGTCACTTACGATTTATTTACGTAACAGGTATGCAATTTTCTTTAAATTTCCGCTTGTAAAACAACATAACAAATTGTATCTGAAGATATTTTAGTGTAGTATGATACGGTAACAACGCGGGACTATGCATAAAACATACGCATGTTTTTAAGGCATCGTTTGAGCAGATGGGGCTGTGAGATGGCTAAGGCAGGTGTTACCAAAAAGACCGACCCAGGTTTGGGTAGGACAGTAGCAAGGTTGTTACAAGAAAGTGGCAAGCGCCAGGTAGACCTGTGCGAATTCTCACATTGGTCACGTGCGTATGTCTCTTATATTTGCACCGAGCGCCGTAAGTGGCCTTCATTTGATAAAGCAAAGGTTATCGCTGACTTTTTCTCCTTAAGTCTTGATCAACTCTGGGTTGAGCATCTTAAAGATCTTGTTGATGCTGGCGTGGAGCTTACAGAGATGCAGAAGAAGAATTTAGCCGAGGGTGTTAATCTTCCAAATCCTACTGTTATGCATGACGGAAATGACAATAGAGAATACCTTCAACCTGTTGTTTCCTCGGGGAACGGTTCAGATTACACGCTCCCGGAAATTCTTGGCGTCGAATAAGTATTTTTGACTATTTTTATTGTTTTCAATGCCATACTTGCTGTATACGCGTATGATTCAGCGTTGTTCAGATTGCATGGGGCTATCTGAAGAGTAGGAGATGTGCAAGATGGCTGGACTACACTGTTCAGACTGCGCTTTTAGCTCGTTCAAATTTAACGAGGACGCCCAGATGTATCAGGCGTACTGCTCGCGCGGCTATTTGCTGGCTGATCCACATATCCATGAGCTTTTCGCCATGCACTTTGCTAAGTCTCCAGAGGATTTTGTTCCCGTCAAAGATCCGTTTAATCGCGAGTATCTAAGGAAGTCATATATCTGCGGAGAATTTATTAAGCGTAAGGATAATTTGGGTTAACGGTATGTCTTAAAACCCTGTTATGTAACATAGCAGGGTTTTATTATGTCTCTGACGTGTTTCTCGTCTAATCAATATCAAAGAATTAAGTAAATATCACAAAAGTTGTTATGTAGCGCTTATAGATTTCTGCATAATTAGTTAACTTTCTGTTATATGTTCCCCTTAAAACAAGGTAGTATTGATTTGGGGGAATCTCCTTATTACAAGGGGATTTAAAACATTTATAAAGGAGCGGCAGCAATGTCGAGGCGACCACAAACAGAAAGTTGTGACACACGTCACAGGCTTCTTAAATCCGCAGAGCAAGAGTTTGCTTTACGGGGATACGATAAAGCTTCACTGAGACAGATTTGTACACACGCAGGTGTTACCACGGGCGCTCTTTATTTCTTCTTTGATAACAAAGAGGACCTCTTTAAGAATGTTTTGACCCCTGTCACTGAAGGCGCAATTCAGATTCTCGAGGATTACAAAGATCATCTGCTGGTTTCCGGAGAAAGAAACCTTGAAGACACTCCTTTGGGCAATGCAGAAACGCTCGAGAAATTCTTAGATCTTCTATACGGAAATAGGTACGTAGTGCAGATTCTTGTGAATAACCGAGAAAATCCACACGTCGTTCATTTCTTTGAAGAGTTGACTGAGGTTATCTCTGCAACCATCAGAGCCATTCTTTATCCTAACGTTGCACAGGTTAAACCCTATGATGAGTTTATTATTACCTGGCTTGCTCAAACTGAAATGACCACCATTGTCAATATTCTTAAAAATGATGAGACTCGTGAAGAGGCTGACGGTCACATAAATTCAGCAGTAATGTTTACGCAAGGTGGCATTAAAGCCTTAGTTGAAGAACATTAGATGCTCATCTGTGCATAAAAATTGACAATATCTACTTATTTCCGTTATCCTCTTACAAGGTATAAATCACCCAAAGGAGACCTTTATGAAGTTTAATAAGCTCGGCCTCGTAGCAGCATCCGCTTCTGCCGTTCTTGCACTTGCTGGCTGCAATCTTATTCCAAATCTTGCTGATCCAGGAACCACTACTGGCGGTGGTCAGCAGCAACAGCAGCAGCAACAGCAGCAGGCTGCACCTGATGCAAATACTGCAACTAAGCCATCAGATACCCGTCCTGGTGATTCTGATGCCAAAGACCTCTATGATTCTCTGATGGAAAAGCACAACACTTCAGAGCAGATTACCAACGTTCAGAAGTACGTTGATGATGTTAAGAAGACTGGCGATAAGACCGAGGTTCTTATCGACACCGATAAGATTACCGTTACCGTTACCGGCATTGGTGTTGACTTTGAGAACTCCAACGGCTATCTGGTTGAGGTTGTCAACAAGACCGATACCAACATCTTCATTCAGTCCACTGACACCGCTGTTGGCAAGGATGAGCTGAACCTGTTTGTTAACGCCGCTCCTAACACTACTACCAAGGGCTTTGCATACTTTGATCCAGGTGTAAAGATGGATCCATCCGCAACCGTTCGTGGTACCATCCTTGCTCTTTATGGTTCCGACTACAGCATGGATTCCTTCAGCGTTATGTTCTAAGTTTTATTTAGTTCATTGACTGCAAAGGCTCAGCTTTTTGGCTGAGCCTTTTTTGTTAGCGAGAAACCCTGTCAAAAGCAGGTAAATGAGTCAGTGTTAAGCTATTAGAATCCGTTAGACTATAGAGTTGTTAGCTATTAGAAAAGCATGTATGCACTGCATATAAGGAGCTACGATGCTAGATTCAGGTAAGAATATGGACAGGTCATATAATGATCTTATCTTTTTAAAGCCCCTTTTTCACAATAAGATTTGGGGCGGCAGAAGGCTTGCTGAAGAGTATGGCTATGACATTCCTGAAGGTGCAGTAGGAGAGTGCTGGGCAATCAGCGCACATCCTAACGGAGACTGTGAAGTTGCCTCTGGTGCCTTTGAAGGAAACACTCTTTCCGAGCTATGGGTTTCTCATCGAGAGCTTTTTGGTAATGCAGAGGGAGACCGTTTCCCACTTCTCATTAAAATTCTTGATGCAAAAGATGACCTCTCTGTTCAGGTTCATCCAGATGACACGTACGCAGCAGAACACGAGAATGGCTCTCTGGGAAAGTCTGAGTGCTGGTATATTCTTGATGCAAAAGAGAATGGCGATATTGTTGTAGGACAAAATGCCTCCTCAAAAGAAGAGTTTGCAGCCATGGTTGAGCAGGGAAAGTGGACTGAACTGCTCAATTATGTTCCTATCAAGGCTGGAGATTTCTTTAGGATTGATCCTGGAACCGTTCACGCCATTAGAACGGGCACGCTTATTCTTGAAACGCAGCAGAGCTCAGATATTACATACCGTGTGTATGACTATGATCGTTTGGGAGACGATGGCAAGCCTCGTGACTTGCATTTAGCACAGAGTCTTGAGGTTATCGATTACGCACAGGAAGCTCCAACATCTGGAGAAATTACTGCTCCAGAAATTGACGGTAAAACTGAACTTATGAGCTGCAAGTACTTCTCGGTAGAAAAATACGAGATTCATGAGGCAAAAACTATTGCTCAGCCATGGCCGTTTATGTGCGTAAGTGTCATTGAGGGAGAAGGTATGGTTTGCGCTGACGGCGGCAACGGAGAAGAGCATAGGATTTGCAAGGGTTCGCATTTTATTGCACCTGCATCTTCTGGTAGCCTGCGCTTTACGGGCACTATGACATTGATTACCTCTCATCTTCCTCATACAAAGTAGGATGATACATAAGTCGAATGCAGCTTAATGTGTAACATTTGACTCGTTTCAAGTAGAATATAAAAAGTTGAGCCTTTTATACGTTTATAGGAGGAACGTATGAATAAAGAGATGATTACTCGTCGCGCTTTTGCTGGATTGGCTGCAGGCGGTGCTGCCAGTACGCTTGCTGCTTGTAATAGTGACGTGATGCAGGCAATCTTAAACCCTGATTCTATTCTTGGTGGAACTGGTCAAGATCCTCAGAATGGCGGTCAAGGCGGTACTGGTGATGCACCTTCTCAGTCAGATTTTGTGAAGCTTGAAGAGATTCCAGACCATCCAACGCTAACCGGAGATTTTTCTAAGATTATTACTGGCGTCTGGTGTGTTGACAATGGCGTTGGAACTAAAGGTGGATCAAAGGAAGGCAAAACCTTTGACCATGGTGGCATGCTTAATCAGGGCTATAACGATGGAACCGTTCTTTACTATTCATTCAAAGAAGACGGCACTTTCTTCATGCATAATTTTAAAGGTGTGAAGAATGATGGTAAGTGGGAAGCAAAAGGAACTATTGCCATTCAATGTACGTATGATGATGGCGATAGTGTGCCAATGCTTTTTGATAAGGACGACAACAACTATCTGAAGTACAGTGATGCCAAGAGCGAAATTACATTTAATTTCAAAAAACTTTCTGACAATCCAGACGATACTTCACAGATAGCTTATATTGAAGGACAGGTAGTCAATTTTGCTGCCACCATTCCTGGTACGTATTATCTCTTTGGCTTGCACTATGCAGATGGTTCTAAAGAAGATTTGACCAGTGATCAGATTGAGTCTATGAATAAGGGTTCTGGCGGAGCGTATACCTTCTCTGCTCATAAGGATGGTAACGCCGCACTGTTCTATCCAGACGGTAACGTTTCTCCTATTCAGATTGTTGCAGAAGAGCCTTCGGCAGATGGACTTTCTTTCCCCATTCTTGCTCAGGGCTTTTCAGAAACTGAACAGATATCTAAGTCTGTTCTATACACTACTGCGGAAAATAAAAAGCTTCTCAGTATTGATGCTCCTGGATTTACTCTTAAGTTTGCCCTCCTTAATCACCGTGAGGATGATTGGGCTAAATATGAGTATCCACCAAAGGCAGAGTTCCCTTGGCAGCCAGATGGTAAGGGTGGCTATAAGCTAGTAACTCCTACTTCTTCTGGTTCTGGTAATGGCGGTAGCTCTTCAGGAAATGGCGGCAGCTCATCTGGAAATGGTGGCGGCGGCAAGGGCGGCTCAGGTAAGAAATAACCCAGCCTTTTCTGGTTTCTTTTAGTAACAAAAAAGCAGGCATATGATATGCCTGCTTTTTTCTTGCTAACCTTTTGCGCGTGTAAAAAGCGTGCTTTTCAGCAGAATGCTGATGTTACGCAGCGTGTGCGCCACCCTCAATCTCACCAGTGCAGTGTGGGCAGCGAGTTGCGCCTTCTTTAACCTCTTCAAGGCAGTGTGGGCAGTGTGGAGCTGCAACCTCTTCACCAGCTTCTTCTTCGTCCTTCTTAAGCTTGGAAGCCTTCATGAACTTATTGAGGGCCTTAACCATGCAGAAGACAATGAATGCAATGATCAGGAAGTTGATGATTGCGCTGATGAATGCACCAAAGTCAATGCCGTTCTGGGTGCCAGGAACTGGAATAGAAAGACCAGAAACCTCGGTACCGCCACCAGAGATCAGCTTAATAAATGGGTTGATGATGTCATTGACAAGGGAGGTAACAATAGCGGTAAATGCGCCGCCAATGATGATACCAATAGCCATGTCCATAACATTGCCCTGCTGGATAAACTCTTTAAACTCCTCGATAAACTTTTTCATTTCATCCCTTTCGTTTAATTGGTAGAGGACAGATATTTCTACTCGCGTCTACGGCGTGTGCTTATGCGCTGGTTAATCCATAGATGCGAGAGTATTTGCCGGTCAGATACTTGGTGTAGTAGTGGACGTCAAAAGGCTCACCGCATGCACCCATGATGAGCTCCTTGGAATCTTTTGCACGACCCCAGGTCCAAATACGGCTGCCCAGCCACTCCCTAATAGGAGCAAGATCTCCAGATGCGCAGACGGCGTCAAAGTCCATACCCTCAGCAATCATGGCGTGCTTGTACTGTGCACCATAAGCGCTACCAAGTGCATAAGTTGGGAAGTAGCCAAACTCACCCCATGACCAGTGAACATCCTGAAGAGCACCTTCAGTGTTATTTGGAACCGTAACGCCCAGGTACTGCTTGTACTTCTCGGCCCAAAGAGCTGGAACGTCCTTTGCAGTAATCTCGCCAGACAAAAGTGCCTGCTCCATTTCGTAACGGATGAGGATGTGCAGAGGATAGGTGAGCTCGTCCGCCTCAGTGCGGATGAGACTTGGCTGTACCTTATTAGCTGCCGAGAAGAGCTGGAAGGCAGTGACACGATTCAGCTGGCCAGGGAAATGCTTGCGCATAAGCTGAATAAGAGGCTCAGCAAAAGCCTCAGAAAGGCCAACGTAGTTCTCAAAGAACCTAGACTGGGACTCGTGCATACCCATAGAAGTGCCGGTGCTCAGAGAGGTAAAGCGGTACTCCCAGTTAATGCCCTGTTCGTAGAGGGCGTGACCGTTCTCATGCAGCATGGAATAAACGTTGGAGAGAACGTTATTCTCGTAAGCATGGCTGGCAACCATAACAAAGCCGATACCAGGGCCACCGGTGTAAGGGTGCTCAGTTTTACCAAGCCAATAAGCGTCCTCGTCAAGACCCTGGATCTTTACCAGGTCTTTTGCAAGATCCCACTGACGGTTAACGTCAAACTTACCCTCAAGAGGTTTGGTGCTTGGTTGGCGCTTAGAAGCCATGCAATCAGCAACCAGAGGAACAACAACCTCTTTAACGTTATTGAAGAAGGTGTTATAGAACTCTCTGTTGGTGCCGTGCTCAAAATCGCTGAGTAAGAGATCATATGGGTCTTTGGAAGCATCGCGTGCCTGGCACATCTCTTTGCGAAGCTCAATTAAGTTATCCAGCTTTGGAGCAAAGAGTGACCAGTCATCGCTGTTCTTTGCCTGCTCCCAGACCTCGTTAGCCTCTGTGGTAAGACGAACAAAGTTGCTCTGAAGCTCAACAGGTACATCTACCAGCTGGCTTCTATCGCGACGAAGAATTTTAACTTGTGCGCGATGAGTCTCATCAAGTAGAGCGCGATTCTCGTGAAGTCTATCAAGCAGTGCGCCAACAGCAGGATCACAGAGGGTTTCCTGGACCTGTTCACCAAGGATTGCCAGGGCTTCTCCGCGCTCTTCAGCAGCCTTTTTTGGATCGATACATGGTCCAAAAGAGCCAATCTCATTAGCTGCGTAGTTGAAGGCAAAGAGCTTCTTCTCAAGTTCATCAAGTTTAGCGATATCATCGCGGGGATTTGAAAGCGCTGCGTTCAATTCAACAGTGTTATGTGCGCTGTCCATAAAAATCCTCTCTACAAAATTTAGGAGCGACCAGTATGTTTGCCGGTTATATGTAACCGTTTAGCAATTGCGTCATATTTTACCCTGTTATTTATTGTTATTTGAGCGATACTAAAAAGACTACGTCCTAAAACAATAAGCACATCTTTTCGGCACAATTTTGCCCAAAGATGGCTTGTAAGGAGTAAGAGTTCTATGGATGACAGCAGAATCTCGTTTGACGTATGGAGTGATCTTTACGCAGATCGCGTTCAAACCATGCGAAAAAGCGAAGTACGAGATTTGTTTGCGGCACTGTCTCGTCCAGGTGTTATTGCGCTATCTGGAGGTCTGCCGGACATTTCTTCGCTGCCACTTGACCAGGTTGCAGAGTGCGCTCGACGCTGCGTTGCTGTTGAGGGACTTAGGTCTCTTCAGTACGGCAACTCCGATGGCCGTATTGAGTGCAGAAGGACCATCTGCAAGATTTTAGCTGCTCAGGGCGTCGAGGCCGATCCTGACGAGATGATTTTGACTTCTGGTTCTCAACAGGCGCTTGATTTCTTAGGACGCGTCTTCTTAAACCCTGGAGATGACGTTATTTGCGAGGGTCCAAGCTATCTTGGTGCGTTCCAGGCATTTTCTGCGTATGAGCCTACTGTTCACACCATTGATATGGATGAAGAAGGCATTAGGACAGATCTTCTCGAGACAAAGCTTAAAGAGCTTGCAGACCAAGGCAGAAAGCCTAAGTTCATCTACGTTATTCCTAACTTTAACAATCCTGCCGGCATCACCATGTCTATGCCAAGACGTCTGCGCCTTCTTGAGCTGGCTCGCCAGTACAACATTCCTGTTGTTGAGGATGATCCGTATGGTCTTATCCGCTTTGAGGGAGAAGATCTAACACGCCTTAAGACGCTTGATCCAAATGTCATTTATTTGGGAACCACGTCAAAGATTTTTGCCCCTGGACTGCGTCTTGCATGGATGGTTGCACCTCGTCACTTCCTTGAGCGCATCAACCTTGCTAAGTCTGGCTCTGATCTGTGTACCAGCCCCTTTAACATGATTCTTGCTGAGCACTACTTCAATGAGGTTGATTGGCAAGCAGCGCTTGAGGTGTCTAAGTCTCGCTATAAAGAGAGAAAAGACGCCATGCTGGCTGCGCTTGCGGAGTTCTTCCCCAAAGACGTTACCTGGACTAAGCCAGAGGGCGGTTTGTTCCTGTGGGTAACCTTCCCGCCATACCTCAACACTGAGCAGTTGCTTCCTCGTGCAATCGAAGAGGGAGTTGCCTTTGTACCAGGTGTTTATTGCTATCCTGACCAGCGTATTAGTTCAAGTATGCGCCTGTGCTACTCATTTGAGACGCCAGAGCGCATCCACGAGGCAATCCGCAGGCTGTCTTTGTGCGTCCAAGATCGCATGGCGCTGTATCGCGCATTCCTAGAGGCGGGCGCTCTACCTGAGTCTTCTCATTCTGAATCTCAATCCTCTGCAAGGGAGTGTTAAGTATGGCTACAAAAGTTGCTGTCATTATGGGTGGAGCCTCATTTGAGAGGAACTTCTCGCTCAAAAGTGGAGCTCTTGTCTCTGAGGCTTTAGAGAAGCACGGGTATGAGGTATTACCACTTGATGCTGATGCGCACCTGGTAGACACCCTCCGTGCCGAGAAGCCTGATGTTGCGTTTGTGTGCCTTCACGGTGCAGGCGGAGAAGATGGTGCAGTACCTGCGCTTTTAGAGTTCCTCAAGATTCCGTATGTGGGCTCAAGGCCTGCATCTTGTAGGGCAGCCTGGAACAAAGCTGACATGCCATTTATTGTGCGTCAGGCCTGGTCAAAGGAGGAGTCCGAGGTCATCTGGCCTCCTCAGATTGTACTAACTGCCAGCGCTTTTAAAGATCTTGGAGCCGCAGCCGCTCTTGATCTGGTTCCCGAGCGCCTTGGCGGTGGCGTTGGCTTCCCTCTAGCAGTCAAGCCCGTTCACGGCGGCTCTGCTATGGGCCTTTCTAAGGTTGATAGCGCTGACCAGCTTGGACCAGCACTTCTCGGCGCACTTGGTTTTGACGACTCCGTCATTATCCAGCAGTGGGTTGATGGCGTTGAAGTAAGCGTTACCGTGCTTTCTGACGCAGATGGCGAGAAAACCCTGCCACCAGTAGAGATTTCAGTGACCAAGGGTATTTACGACACAGATGCTCGTCTTGATCCAGAGCGTATTCAACACTTCTGCCCAGTTCGTCCTGAGTCTTTGGCAGCACTTGGCGCAGATCCAGCTGCTGCTCGTGAGGCTCTTGAGCGCGCAGCTCTTGAGGTGTACACCGCTTATGGCTGCAGAGATCTTGCTCGTATTGATTTTATTTGGGATGGACATCACGTATTGGTCATGGGCTTAAAGACATTCCCAGGACTCACTGAGACCTCCCTTGTTCCAATGGCTATTGAGGCTGCAGGATACGCTGTTGAAGACGTTCTTGCGCAGCTTGTTGAGGGTGCGCTTAAGCGCGGCAACTAGGGGGTTTTATGGAATACGTATTGGGCATTGATGTTGGTGGCACCACCATCAAGCTGGGACTCTTCTCTGCAGAGGGAGAGCTACTTTCTGAGCAGAAGGTCAAGACACCCGCACTTGATAACGAGGGCGGTTATCAGACGGTAACCGATGCTATTAAGCTGATTGTTCATGGCCAAAAAGCAAGCCGCAACGATGTTATTGCGTGTGGTTTGGATATTCCAGGTCCTGTTGCAGATGATGGAACCGTTGGTCTTCTCGCCAATGTAGACATTGATCCTGAGGGATTGGTGCAGGCAATCAATATGTGCCTGCCGAACGCAACCATTGCGTTTGTCAACGATGCTAACGCCGCTGCTCTGGGCGAAGCGTGGGCTGGCGTTGCCGTGGGTGTGCCGTCGTTTGTGCTGATTGCGCTGGGTACCGGGGTTGGTGCAGGTGTTGTTGTAGACGGCAAGCTTGCTGCGGGTGCTTTTGGCGCGGGCGGTGAGATTGGTCACATCATTGTTGAGCCAGAAGAGACGTTGACCTGCGGTTGTGGTCGCCACGGTTGCCTGGAGCAGTATGCTTCTGCTAAGGGTGTTGTCCGCCTGTACCTGGAGGAATGCGTTTCTCGAGGTGTTGTTCCTGTGACTATTGAGCACGAGACTGATACGGTGTCCGTGTTTAGGGCTCATGCTCAAGGCGATGAGTGCGCAACCCTTGCTATCCATAAGATGTGCCACTACCTGGGTCTTGCTATGGCGCAGGTTTCGTGCGTAGTTGATCCTGCCATGTTCTTGATTGGAGGCGGTGTTGCGGGTTCGTTTGCAACGTTTGCTACCGAGCTTCGCGAGTGTTTTGAGCAGTACGCTCTACCGGTAAGCAAGGGCGCTCGTATTGAGGCTGCGAGCTTGGGCAATCAGGCTGCAATGTATGGTTGCGCATACGAGGCGCTGCGCCTGAGGCAAGAGCGTTTTGGCCAGGAGAGCGCTGAGTAGAAGCAAGTTTTTGGCGCATGATCTTCTCGTCTGGAAAAGGGTACGTACGTGAGGGCTCTTGGCGAGAAAAACATCAAAGTTTTTGTCATAAACGCTGTACTAAATGAAAGTACGTTCAATAACATAATTTTCTGATTACAATTTATGTAAAAACGTAGTTGTCAAAGCTGCTCAGTGCTAACATTGAGCAGCTTTTTTGGTTGTGTTTGGAATAGTTCCGAGCACTAGGATGAAAGGGGAGTGCTGTGGCTGACGAGTCAAAGTATGACATCGTTGCTGCTACTGGTTGCCCAACCGGTATTGCGCACACCTTTATGGCTAAGGAGGCCCTTGAGAAGGCCGCCGCAGCTAAAGGTCTTACCATTAAGGTTGAGACGCACGGCCAGGTCGGTGTAGAGAACGAGCTCACCGCAGCTGAAATCAAGAACGCCAAGGCAGTAGTTGTTGCTGCCGATAAGGACGTTCAGGCTGAGCGTTTTGCCGGAAAACCAATGGTAAATGTTGGTGTTACTGCAGCTATTAAGGATGCAGAGGGTCTTATCGACCGCGCTCTTGTTGCTCAGCCTGAGGGCGAGCTTGCAGAGGCAGACGACGCTCCAGTCTCAAGCACTATTGAGAAGGAGTCTGTAGGCCACATCATCTACAAGCACCTCATGAACGGCGTTAGCCACATGCTGGTCTTTGTTGTTGCTGGTGGTGTTCTGACGGCTGTTTCATTCCTCTGGGGTATTACTTCCTTCAGCTCCACTGCACCTGACTACAACAGCTTTGCTGCCATGCTCAAGATCATCGGCGGCATTGCAATGGGCCTTATGGTTCCAGTTCTCTCTGCTTACATTGCAGAGTCTATTGGCAAGCGTCCTGCTCTTGTTCCTGGCTTTGTTGCAGGTATGATTGCTATCCAGGGTCTTCCAATCAACCCTAACACTGGCATGATTGATGCTGGTGGCGCTGGCGTTGGTTTTGGCTTCTTGGGTGGTATTGTTGGCGGCTTCCTTGCCGGTTATGTCATCGTTGGTCTTGAGAAGCTCCTTGCAGGTCTTCCAAAGAACCTTGATGGCCTGAAGGCAATCTTCCTGTACCCACTGCTTTCCACCACCATTGTTGGCCTGGTTATGCTGGGTATTTCTGGTCCTATGGCAGCAATCAACACCGGCATGATGAACTTCCTGCGCGGCCTTTCTGCTTCTGGTCCAATTGTCCTTGGTCTTGCAATTGGTTGCATGGCCGCATTTGACATGGGCGGCCCAGTTAACAAGGCAGCTTACGTCACCGGTACTGCTCTTCTGACCGAGGCTCTTGCTGCTGGTGTTGGTACCCCAACTTATGAGTTTGGTACCAACTTCATGGCTGCAGTTTCTGCTGCTTGTATTGTTCCTCCACTGATCACCACCTTTGCTGTTGTCGTTGGTAAGAAGTACTTCACCAAGTCCGACTTCAACGCTGGTCTGGTCAACTTCATTCTTGGCTGCACCCACATTACCGAGGGCGCTATTCCATTCATGACCAAGAACATTTGGCCTGTCATGCCTATCATGATGATCGGTTCTTCCATCGGTTCCATCCTGACGCTGCTCTTTGGTGTTCACGACCCAGCACCTCACGGTGGTTTCCTGGTTCTTCCAGTTGTCGATGGCGGCCTTAAGTGGGTTCTCGCCATTCTCATCGGCGCTGTTGTTGGTGGTATTCTCTTTGTTGCTTTCAAGGCATACGAGTACCGCAAGAACGGCAACCAGATTGTCGAGGGCTAAGCGTTACGCTTAGCACACTCGGCGGCGTTTGAGTTTCACTCAGAATTTACGTACAGTTTGGGTGCAGACTCAGATAATCGAAGTAAAATATGGACTCGGCGATTTCGTCGGGTCCATATTTGTTTCAGAGGGAGCTTTGATGATTTACACACTTACTACTAACCCCGCTATCGACATGAACGTCAACTCGGGAGTTCCTTCTTATACGCACGTCAATCGCACGACCGACGCCGTTTACACACCAAATGGCAAGGGTCTGAACGTCTCATTTACGCTTGCTCACTACGGAGTTGAGTCCACTATCCTGGGCTTTTTTGGCGGCTTCTCGGGCAACTATATTGTTGAAGAGGCGTCCAAGATTTGCCCGGTCAAGCCTGTGTGGATTGACGGCATCACCCGCGTAAACATTTTTGTGACCACACCAGAAGGCGAGCTTAAGTTCCCTAATGCAGGCGCTCCTGTTATTCGTTCCAAGCAAGACGAGATGCTTGAGCTGCTGCGTACTGCCCCCGACCTGGATGTGCTGGTGGTCTCCGGCTCGCTTTCTCCTGAGATGGATCCAACCTTCTACGACGAGCTCTTTAATCTTTGTCATGAGCGCGGCGCTGAACTGGTCCTGGACATCTCTCATAAACACCTTGCAGAACTTGTCGAGAAAAAACCGCTGCTCATCAAGCCAAACGATGAAGAAGTGGCAGAGATCTTTGGTGTCGACGTCCATAACGAGGCCGACGTTCTTCTCGCCCTCCACAAGATTCACGAACGCGGAGCAAAGAACATCCTGCTTACGCTGGGCGGCGAGGGCGCGTACTTCTTCAACGGCGAACATGTCTGGCACGCAAATGCTGCGCAGGTAGAGGTGCTTTCGACGGCTTGCGCGGGCGATTCGACGCTGGCAAGCTTCATGTCAATCTGGCTTGAGGATCCGTCGGCTGTCGAGAAGGCTCTTACGCGCGCGATGGCTACCGGCGGAAACGTTGCGATGAGCGCTGGCTTGGGCGACTTTGCGCTGGTCGAAAAGATCGCGGAGTCCATTCACGTTGAGCTGGTGGAGTAGAAGCGGACGTGTTGCGCGTGGAGGTGTGCGATGGTGCGCGGACTTGCGTGGAGGTGCGCAGGCTTACGAGCTCACGGGTTTCTCGGCGTATGGCGTGCGTAAGTCTCCATATCTGCAAAATAAGTCTTTTCTCGCTTCTTGATTTCGTGTAACGTATAAGGGCTAATGTGATAATTAGGTTTTCAAACCTCTAAAGAAGGAGAGTGCAATGTCCGGACACTCTAAGTGGGCCACAACCAAGCACAAGAAAGCAGCTATCGACGCTAAGCGTTCCTCGCTGTTCTCTAAGCTTTCCCGCAACATTACTGTTGCTGCAAAGATGGGTGGCGACCCAAATCCGGACAACAACGCTAGCTTGTCTGCCGCTGTTGCCCGTGCTCGCATGGTCTCCATGCCTAACGCAAAGATTCAGGCCGCTATCGATAAGGCATTTGGCGCTGGTGCTGATGCTGCCATTTACGAGGAGATCGTTTACGAGGGATACGGTCCTGCAGGTGTCGCAGTTTACGTTGACTGCCTGACTGACAACAAGAACCGCACCGCAGCAGACGTTCGTTCCGCATTTACCCACTCTGGCGGCAACCTTGGTACCGCTGGTTCCGTTGCGTTCCAGTTTGAGCGCAAGGGCTCCATTGCAGTTGACAAGGTTATTGTCTCCGAGGAGAAGAAGGTTGCTGACCGCGAGAACGCTGTCGACGAGGACGAGTTCATGATGGCAGTTGCCGAGGCTGGCGGAAACGATTACGAGGACGCTGGCGATCAGTGGATTGTTTGGACTGCATACGACAAGATGCAGGATGTCCAGAAGGGCCTCGAGGCTCAGGGCATTGAGGTCAAGGGTTCCGAGCTTACTATGGTTCCAACCACCCCAACTGACGTCTCTGTTTCTGATGCAAAGAAGGTTCAGCGTCTTATCGATAAGCTCGACGAGCTCGACGACGTTCAGAACGTCTACAGCACCATGAACATCACCGACGAGATTGCTGCTGCTCTCGAGGAGGAGTAAGCTCTCTGGTCCGCGCCACGCGACGAGCGTGATGCACGCGACGATGCGCGACGAGCGCGACGATGCGCGACGAGCGCGAGGTGCGACGATGCGCGACGAGTGCGAAATCGCGACCGGCGACAAAACTGCACTTCAAAGCCCTGCCAGTTGGCGGGGCTTTTTGTTTGGGTAGCGTTGATGCTGTCAGAACACACCTATGTCGGATAATCTACACGTTTTTAGAAGCCCGAACACACCTAAGTCGGATAATCTGTATATACAGAGCCAAAAACATAACTTACAGCCCTAAAAAACACAGCAAATGACGATATTCTGAGAAAAATAGGACTTTTGAGGGTCAATTTTGCAGAATAAGTGACTTTGCTGTGTTTTCAAAACGTCAAAAATAGGCCTCTAAAAAAATTTATGCATACAAATGAATTCACCCTCATGAATATTCATGAAGGTGAATATTTTCGTATCATGGTAGTTAAAATTTTGATGTCTTCTTTGCTGGGCGAGAGAACCGATGGACTACAGCAGCGAAAACTTGCGATTAAAGCCGAATCTCATCGTCCGACGCATGTGGACATGCAGCTCTACAGGCTAACGCGGACAACCTTACGAACGCCGGCAGCTTCGAGGGCTGCTACCTGCGAAATCGATGCGGATTCGTCCGTCATAAGTACGTCGATATCAGCAGGTGATCCATATTGGAAGCTGGAGTTGACACCCAGCTTGCTTGCATCGGCCAAGACAATGTGCTGCTCAGAGTGCTTAAGCATCAGCGAGTTCACGCGCATCTCGTTTGAAACCAGCGTGGTAAGGCCGCGCTCAGCTGAAATTCCCGAGCATCCCAAGATGCATTTCGCGGCACGAATCTGGTTGATTGAAGCAAGTGCAAAATCGCCGGTCAGTGACTTCTTAGCTGGTCGAACTTCTCCGCCCGTGACCAAAACGGTCATCGATGGGGGATAGTCGGCGGCCAGAACGCTTCCGTTATTGGTAACAACCGTGATGTTCTCGGCGGTGATAAATTCCAGGACTTTTATAGCGGTTGAGCTGGTGTTAATGAAGACCGTGTCGCCATCTTTAATCAGCTTAGCGGCGGCCTGGGCAAGCTTGAACTTTGCGGTTACTTGGTTAGAACTGAGTCCTGTCGAGAGCGGGTCAAGCAGCGTGGCCATGCCATAGCTTCGGGAAATGAGACCTTGAGCTTCGAGTTCGTCAAGATCGCGGCGGATGGTTAGCGAAGAAACTTCAAATCTATCGGCAAGATCGCTAACGGAAACCTGGCGGTATTGTTCAAGAAGGCTCATGATTGAGCTTCTGCGTGATGCTACAAAAGAACGGCTTGTGGCCATAAATCCCCCAATAGAGCTCAACTGCTGATAAACCTGTAGAATTACATTTAACTAATTCAGTTCTGTGAAAAACAACGTACAAATTGATAACACCTTTTGAACGGTTGTCGAACAATTGAGTAGCCGCTTCTCAGGAGAACTGAGTGTATCTTACTCTATTCAATGAACGTTTTGAATACTTAAACGGATATTATTTAGCGGTCAACGGTTTTTATGACGTAAATCTCTAAAGTGAGCATGGATAAGTATTGCTTAACTCTCAACTTTAGCTATACTAACATTATCGATTCGATTGATAAAACGTTCTAAACGTTCAACAAATAGGGAAATTTGTTATACGACAAGTCAAATGTCATATAAATTATTTATCTAATTGTTGAAGTGTTCAGAAAATTCAAGTTTTTGTCATTAAGCGATGTATTCTTGTGTGCTCTTGCTATAGTCCAACACAAGGAAAAGATTCACAGTAGTCTACTGGAGAGGAGTGAATCGCATGCTACTTCGCGATATCTATGAGCAGAATCACTATGCTTTCGTGAAGACCCCCATGACATGGGAAGAGTCTATTAGAGAGTGCTGCAAACCACTGGAGGCTGACGGAACAGTCAATTCAGAGTATGCAGACGACATTATTGAGTGCGTAAAGAAGTTTGGTCCCTACATTGTTATCGTTCCAAACGTTGCAATGCCACACTCAACTGCTCGTATTGGCTCTAATGGCAAGACTGCTATTGGCTTTATGCACTCTGACGTTCCTGTCAATTTTGAGGATGGCGACGACGAGAAGCAGGTTAAGACTTTCTTCACTCTGAGCGCTACTGATCAGGATGCTCACCTCAAGAATATGCAGATGCTCGTTCAGGTTCTTATGAACGAGGAGGTTCTTGAGCGTCTGAAGAATATTCAATCTCCAGAAGAGCTCTTGGAGATTGACAAGCTTATCTCCGAGTAAACACGCCCGTTTGGGCACGTAATTGAGGATTTCCTTTTGTAGTGTGGGCTGCAGAAGGTACGTATGTAGGACCCTTTGAAAGGGGTATCAATGGATATTGTTCTTGGTATTTGGAAATGGTTTGCGAGCAACTTCTTGACTCAGCCAGCCTATTTCATCGGTTTGATTGTTGCTATCGGCTACATTCTTCTTAAGAAGAAGTGGTACGACGTACTCGCTGGCTTCCTTAAGGCAGTCATTGGTTATCAGATCCTCCTGGTTGGTTCCGGCGGCCTGGTAACTGCATTCCGTCCAGTTCTTGTTGGACTTCAGGCTCGCTTCAACCTTTCTGCAATGGTCATTGACCCATACTTTGGCCAGAACGCAGTACAGGCAGGCATGGAGGCAGCTGACGCTCCTGCATTTATCGCAGGTCGTTCCTTCTCCTCCGTTATGCTTCTTCTGCTCTTCGCTTTCATTCTGAACATTGTTCTGGTTGCTTTTAAGAAGCAGACTAAGCTTCGCGCAATCTTTACTACTGGTCACGTCCAGGTTCAGCAGGCAGCAACTGCATTTTGGCTTATCCTCTTCTGCTTCCCACAGCTTAACGACGTTACCATCCTTGCAGTTATGACCGTTCTCCTTGGTCTTTACTGGGCAGTTGGTTCCAACCTTTGCATTGGACCTACCCAGGACCTCACTGATGGCGCTGGTCTTACCGTTGCTCACCAGCAGATGTTTGGCGTCTATTGCGCATCCAAGGCTTCCGAGTGGCTCGCCAAGCACTCCAAGAAGGAGTCTAAGCGCATTGAGGACATCGAGCTTCCAGGCTTCCTTAAGATCTTCAACGAGAACCTCGTTGCAACTGCAATTCTCATGACAGCATTCTTTGGTGTCATCCTTGCTGTTCTTGGTCAGGAGTTCCTGCTTGAGAACAAGTTCATGAAGCCAGGTCAGGATTTCTTCTTCTACATCATGACCACTTCCTTCCAGTTTGCTGTTTACCTCTCCATCCTGCAGCTTGGTGTTCGTACCTTCGTTACCGAGCTCACCAACTCCTTCCAGGGTATTTCCAACAAACTCCTCAAGGGTTCCGTCCCAGGCGTTGACTGCGCAGTTACCTACGGCTTTGGTTCTCCAAACGCAGTTACCCTCGGCTTCCTCATGGGCGCAGCTGGCCAGTTCCTGGCAATCGCAGCTCTGCTGCTTCTGAAGTCCCCAGTTGTTGTTATCGCAGGCTTTGTTCCACTGTTCTTCGATAACGCTACTATCGGCGTTTACGCAAACAACAAGGGCGGTCTCCGCGCAGTTCTTATCATGCCTTTCATCTCTGGCCTTCTCCAGGTCTTCGGTTCAGCTCTTATCGCTGGCTGGGTTGGCATGGCTGCATACGGTGGATACCTTGGCATGTGGGACTGGGCAGTTGTCTGGCCAATCATGACCGGCTTCATGAAGTTCCTGTCCTACGCAGGCCTTGCAATTGTTGTTGTCGCTCTTATTGCAATCCCACAGCTCCAGTACCGTGCAAACAAAGACACGTACTTCATGGAGGTTGAGGATTACCAGAAGTGCAAGGAAATCCGTGCACAGAAGGCCGCCGCAGCTAGTGCGGAAAGCAAGTAGCCCTCTTTCTTCCTACCCTGAGCAGACCCCCATCTGCTCAGGGTTATTAGTAATACTCGGCACATTGTTTGATGCAGTATTTGCTTTAAATGCGAGCGTTGTAGCGCCCAAATGGGTACAAACACAATGTGTCCGTAATCAGTTTGTTTGATCGAAGGAGTCAACATGAACGCAAAGATTTTGGTCGCATGTGCAAACGGTGCAGGTACCTCTCTGATGATGAAGATGACCGCTGAGCGCGTCACTCAGAAGCTCAACATGGGCGTCGATAAGATTCACCACTGTGCACTTTCCGAGGGCGTAAGCTCTGCTCGTCAGTATGACATTGTTTTTGCACCACTTAACTTCCTGAACATGTATGAAGACGCTGCTAAGGCTGGCGTTACCGTCATTGGTCTGCGTAACGTTCTTTCTGACGCAGAGATGGAAGAGAAGCTTAAGGAAACCGGCGCTGCAGAGAAGTTTTCCGCATAGTTTAGGTTTCTAAAGAATCGAGCACTTTAATGACTTTTGAAAAGAAAATTCTTGCCGAGATGCCTAAGTGCTATGCACTTGGCATGTTTGAGGGAGAAGACACACCAAGCTTCTTAGCTGCTGTCGAGAAGGACGGTCCAATCCGTCGCTTTACGCTTGATGGTGAGCCTCTGGAGACTGTTGCTCCAGGCCCTGGCGGCGTCATGACCATTACACAGGTCCCTGGCAGGAAAGATCAGTTCCTCGCAACCCGCAAGTTCTTCTCGCCAAACTTTGGCGGAGACGACGCGGCAATTGCATCCTATACCAAGCAGGCAGACGGTTCTTGGTCTGAGCAGATTCTCTGCGACCTCCCTTATGTTCACCGTTTTGGCATTCTGAAGGCTGCCGACGGTCAGCTTTGGGTTCTTGCTTGCTCTATCAAGGGTGGAGCTGAGACGGGCGTCAAGGATGATTGGCGCACCCCAGGTGCTGTTTGGGCCGCTCCTCTGAGCGATAACCTTGAGCAGTACACGGCAGACAACCAGCTTAAGCTGACTTGTGTTGCTAATTATCAAGTTCAGAACCACGGCTTCTGGACTGCACCTGATAAATCGTATGCTTTAATCTCAACCGCCGCAGGCGTGTTTAGATATGTGCCACCAACCACCCCTCAAGGTGCTTGGGATGTCACCTGCCTTCTGGTCCAGCCAACAAGCGATATTGTTGCTACAGACTTTGACGGCGACGGCAAGCTGGAGATCCTTACCTTCTCCAAGTTCCACGGTGACACGCTGGCAATTTGGCATGAGGGCCAGACTCGCGATCGCTATGAGCAGGTTTGGTGCGACCCACAGAAGCGCAGCTTCCTTCACGCGCTTTGGGCAGCAGACCTTAATGGCGAGAAGTGCGCAGTCATTGGCAACCGTAAAGATGGTCGCGATTTGTTGCTTGTTAGATACGTTGATGGTGAGTACACCGTAGACGTTATCGACCACGACCTCGGACCAGCAAACTGCATGGTGTATAGGCATGACGGCAGCGATTACATTGTTGCTGCATATCGTGAGACAGACCAGCTGGCTCTCTACAAAGTAGTGGAGTAGGGCTGCGTTTTGTAGCGAGCGCTCAGGATGAGCTTCTGAGCATGCAGGCAAAGTCCTGAGCGCCGCTCAAATTACCTGCGTATACATCAAAGTACTAGTCCTATGTTTTAGAAAGGAGCGCGTAATGGCAGGTTTGAAAGACGTCACACGCGACAGTTGGATTATGAGCACCTTCCCTGAGTGGGGAACTTGGCTCAACGAAGAGATTGACAATGCCGTAGTAGAGCCAGGCCAGGTTGAGATGTGGTGGCTCGGCTGCGTTGGTATTTGGTTTAAGACTCCTGGTGGAGCAAACGTTGCTGTCGACTTCTGGGCAGGCAATGGTAAGCGCACCCACGGTGACGGCCTCATGAAGCCTGGTCACCAGATGGCAAACATGGCTGGCGTTCGTAAGATGCAGCCAAACCTGCGCAACGTCCCCTTTGTTATTGATCCCTTTGCTATCAAGAACCTTGATGCCGTTGTGGTAACTCACATTCATCAGGACCACATGTCCAAGGAGCTTGCAGCTCACGTTGTTAACAACAACATGACCACTATTGACGAGAATGGCAAAGAGATTCCTGTTCCCTTTATTGGTCCTAAGGATGCCGTTGACATTTGGGTTGGCTGGGGCGTTCCACGCGAGCAGTGCATTGTTGTTAAGCCTGGCGACCGCATCAAGGTCAAGGACATGGAGATCGTTGCATACGATTCCTTTGACCGCACCATCATCGTTACCACTACTGATACTTCTGAGAATCGTCCAGACCTCTGGGGTAAGTGCCCAATGGACATGGATGAGAAGGCAGTTAACTACCTCTTTGTCACCCCTGGTGGAAACATCTATCACTCCGGTGACTCTCACTACTCCATTTACTTTGCTAAGCACGGTAAAGACATCGCTCAGGAGTTTGGCGGCGTAGACGTCTGCTTTGGTGCTTTTGGCTGCAACCCAATTGGTATCCAGGACAAGATGGAAGCAACCGATATGCTCCGCATGGCTGAGGCTCTTCAGTCCAAGGTTGTTATCCCAATTCACCACGATGTTTGGACTAACTTCCAGGCAGACGTCCAGGAGATTAAGGTTCTTTGGGATATGCGTAAGGATCGCCTTGACTACAAGTTCCACCCATTCTTCTGGGAGGTCGGCGGCCACTACACCTATCCACAGGATAAGGATCGCTTTGCTTACCATCACGACCGTGGCTTCCATGATTGCTTCGATCACGAGCCAAACGTTCCATTCCGTAGCGTTCTCTAAGGAGCAGTCTCTATGATGCTTAAAGAGCTTCGCGATGAAGTGTATGAAGCAAATATGGACCTGCCAAAGCATGGCCTGGTAGTTTTTACCTGGGGTAATGCTTCTGGACTTGACCGTGAACGTGGTCTGTTTGTTATCAAGCCATCGGGCGTCTCCTATGAGGAGCTGAGCCCAGAGAATCTGGTCATCTGCGACTTGGACGGCAACGTTGTTGAGGGTGAGATGAACCCATCTTCCGATACTCCAACTCATGCATGCTTGTATCGTGCATGGGGCGATAAGATCGGCGGAATTGTTCACACTCACTCAACCCACGCTGTTTCTTGGGCACAGGCAGGACGCTCTATTCCTTGCTATGGCACTACACACGCAGATTATTTCTACGGAGATATTCCTTGCGTGCGCAGCCTTACCAAGGACGAGGTAGAAAGCGCTTATGAGCTTGAGACTGGAAACGTTATTGTTGAGGGCTTTGCTAACTTGGACCCCATTGCGGTTCCTGGAACGCTCCTTCACAACCACGGTCCTTTCTCTTGGGGTAAAGACGCAATGGCTGCTGTGTATCACGCAGTAGTTATTGAGGAGGTTGCTAAGATGGCAACACTCACCGAGCTCAATAACCCTAAGGTTCAGGAGGCACCTCAGTACCTTCAGGACAAGCACTACATGCGCAAGCATGGTCCAAATGCCTACTACGGACAGGGTAATCACTAAAGCCTGTTCAGTGAGTAGAATCTGTTTCAGTCAGGCGGTCTTTTTTAAGGCCGCCTGTTTTTAAAAGGAGAAGATATGTCCAAGTATCAGCTAGGACTTTATGAGAAGGCCACTCCAACTGATCTTTCTTGGGAAGAGCGCCTCATCGTAGCAGGAGAGTCTGGCTTTGATTATGTTGAGATCTCCGTTGATGAGTCTGACGCTCGTCTTTCTCGCCTTGAGTGGACTGGTGAGGAGCGTGCAGCAGTTCGTCAGGCAATGGTAAACTCTGGCGTTCGCCTGGGCTCTATGTGCCTTTCTGGTCACCGTAAGTATCCTTTTGGTTCTCGCGATCAGGCTACTCGTGAGCGTGGCCTTGAGATTATGCAGAAGGCGCTTGACCTTGCAGGTGACCTGGGACTTCATACCATCCAACTTGCTGGCTATGACGTGTACTACGAGGACGGCGCAGAGGATACGCGTAAGTACTTTGAGGAGAACCTAGCAAAGGCTGTAGAAATGGCTGCTCAGGCGGGCATTGTTATGGGTTTTGAGACCATGGAGACTCCTTTTATGGATACAGTCGAGAAGGCCATGCACTACGTAAACCTTATCAACAGCCCTTACCTTGGTGTGTATCCCGACGCTGGTAACCTTACCAATGCATCGTTTATTTACGGCAACACCGTTGCTGATGATGTTGCTCTTGGTGCAGGCCATATCTTTGCAGCTCACCTCAAGGAGACTGTTGCTGGTGCGTATCGCGAGATTCCATTCTCTACCGGTACCACTGACTACGAGGGAGCTCTGTCGCAGCTTGTTCCTCAGGGCGTCAGGCGCTTTGTTGCAGAGATGTGGTACACCGGCAACGAGAACTGGAAAGAAGATCTTGTCTTTGCTTCCACCTACGTTCGCAGCAAAATTGATAAGGCGTTTGAGGGGTAAACGGCCTTTTTGCACTTGTTTTGGGTTTCTCGCCACAGACGGTACATAAGAATCTGTACAATGTGGATGAGCTCTTTCTTAGTACGACGTACGTTTCCAAACTCGTTTAGGTTTGTACAGGAAAGGATTACACATGAAGTTCTTTATTGACACGGCAGATATCGATGAGATTTCTGAGGCTCTTAGCTGGGGCTGTTTAGCAGGTGTTACTACCAACCCATCGCTGTATGCAAAGATTGGCGGAAAGCTAGCCGACTTTGAGTCTCATATGGTTAAGATTGCTCAGCTTTGCGAGGGACTTCCTGTATCTGCTGAGTCAACAGCAACAACAACTGAGGGCATGATTGAAGAAGGCCGTCACCTGGCTTCTCTTGCTCCAAATATTGTTGTTAAGCTTCCTATCTGCGCAGAGAGCCTTGCTGCTACCCATCAGCTTGCTTCTGAGGGAATTCGCGTCAACATGACACTGATTTTCTCGGCACCTCAGGCTCTTCTTGCAGCAAATGCTGGTGCCCGTTATATTTCTCCATTTGTTGGTCGCTTTGATGACATCGGCGAGGACGGCATTGAGCAGCTGGGAACCGTTGTTTCTTGCATTGAGAACTATGCATGGGATAAAAACGTTGATCACACCGTAGAGATTATTACGGCTTCTGTCCGTACGCCTAACCACGTAACACAGGCAGCTCTGCTCGGTGCTGATATTGCAACCGTTCCATTTGGCGCTCTAAAGAAGTGCCTGAAGCACCCTCTGACCGACGCCGGTCTTAAGTCTTTTGAGGCTGACTGGGAAAAGGTTAAGGCTCAGCAATAAATAGTGATTGTGGTACGCCCAGCTTAGGTTGGGCGTACTTGTTTTACGTGCCTGTTCATACACCGTTTAGGTATCATTTAGGCACCTGTTTTGAGAGGATGAGAATGGGAACATCTGCATTACCCGAGCGCAATCTCACTGATGACGAGCTTAAGCTTGCAGCTAATACACTGAGGCGCGATGTCATTGACATGCTCGAGAAAAGCAAGTCAGGTCATCCCGGCGGCTCTCTCAGTGCGGCAGATATTGTGGCTACACTGTTCTTCTCGGGAGTTATGAAGTACAACCACAACAACCCAGAGGACCACACTGAGGATAGATTCTTCCTGTCCAAGGGTCACGTGGCTCCTGTGCTGTATGCTGCGTACCACCTGCTTGACTGGCTCCATGACGAGGATATGGTTACCCTCCGCCAGCTTGGCAGCCGCTTGCAGGGCCACCCGGATTGTCATGCATGCCCTGGCATTGAAGTTTGCTCCGGTTCTCTTGGCCAGGGTCTCTCGGTAGCTGCAGGATGCGCTCTGGGCCTTTCTATGGACGCTCTGGCAAGCGGCGAGCGCGCCAAGAAGGTATTTGTCCTTCTGGGCGATGGCGAGCTGCAGGAGGGCTCTAACTGGGAGGCATGCATGTTTGCTGCTCACCAGAAGCTGGATAATCTTATTGCCATTGTGGACCTCAACAATCTGCAGATTGACGGCCACGTAACTGACGTGTGCTCTCTTGGCGATATTGACGAGAAGTTCCGTTCCTTTGGCTGGAACGTGCTGCGCGTTAACGGTCACGAGGTCGCTGAGGTGCGCCAGGCCCTTCTCGCCGCACGAGATGGTCGTGAAGCAGGAAACACCGCGCCTACCGTGGTCATTTGTCAGACTGTTAAGGGAAAGGGCGTCTCGTTTATGGAGGATCAGGCTTCCTGGCACGGAAATGCTCCTTCAGCGGATCAAGCTGATCTTGCACGAGAAGAACTTGATGCAGCTAGAGAGCTTCTTTTGATTGATCTTCAGGGTGAAGGTAAGGAGGTTGCCAATGTCTAGAGCAACTCGTGAAGCATATGGTCAGACTCTTGTTGAGCTGGTAAACGAGGGCCACGACATCGTTGCTGTTGATGCAGACCTTTCTGGCTCTACTAAACTTGCCGACCTACAGAAGGCCTTCCCACAGCGCATGGTTGACGTGGGCATTGCTGAACAGAACATGGTAGGCGTTGCATCTGGACTGGCGCTCACAGGACGCACTGTGTTTACGGGCTCGTTTGCTGTGTTTGCAACCGGTCGTGCTTACGATCAGATTAGAAACACCGTCTGCGACTCCGGCCTCAACGTGAAGATTTGCCCTACGCACGCAGGCATTACGGTAGGAGAGGACGGCGCTACTCACCAGTCCCTTGAGGACATTGGTATGATGCGCGCCCTTCCTCAGATGCGCGTGCTTGTTCCTGCAGATTACAATGCTACTAAGGCGGCGCTTAGACTTGCTGCTGAGGCCGATGGTCCTTTCTACGTGCGCATGGGTCGTCACAAGGTTGCCGACATCTACGATGATTCCTTCAAGGGTGGCCTGCCTTTTGCAAACATCCTGCGTGAGGGTACCGATGTTACTATTGCTGCCTGCGGTGTTGAGGTTGCTCAGGCACTTGCCGCAGCAGATTTGCTGGCAGAGGAAAAGATTTCTGCCGAGGTCATTGATGTATTCTCCATTAAGCCTTTGGATGAAGAAGTCATTTTGGCATCTGCCGAGAAGACCCGTCATGTGGTAACCGTTGAGGAGCACAACGTGGCAACAGGCCTTGGAGCTGCGGTTGCTGAGCTTCTGGCCGAGCAGCTACCAACGCCTATGCGCTTTGCTGGTATGCGCACCTTTGGAACGTCCGCCCCTGGCGACGTACTGCTTTCGCACTTTGGCCTGGACGCCGAGGGTATTGCCGCTCGCGTCAGGGAGTTCCTGCTTTCGTAGCCTTTGTCATATTTTGATGGTGCAAGCGATTAAAGACGGGATGAAATTTGAAAGGAAACTCTTTAGGAGAGACTATTTATTCTCTTCGTCATAGTAAGGGATTGACGCAGGAGCAGCTTGCAGAGGGTATTTGCTCCCCGGTTTCTCTTTCAAGAATTGAAAATGGCCGCCAGATGCCCTCCAAAGTAATTCTCGACGCATTGTTGAGCAGACTTGGGGCGAGTACCTATCAACTTTGTGACGTTTTTTATCAAAGTGATTGCCAACGTAGCTTTAATGAGATTACAAGACGAGCAAGTCTGCTTATAGAAGCAGGTAAAATCCAACAAGGCCTATCCTTGCTGGAGGGCTTGAGTGAAAATGATGCATCTCATGCATTGGAGCGGCAGTCAGTTTTACTTATACAGGCAGCCGCACAACTCAAGCAGAACAAGAATCCTGAAGATTCATACGTCAAGTTACGTGAGGCTTTGGAGCTTACAAAGCCTCATATTGACTTATCTGATTTTCGACATGAACTTTTATCTCCTATTGAAGCTGAAATAATCGGTTTGATGGTTGTGGCACTTCAGCAAAAGGAAGCTCGTATTGAGGCTATTCGAGTGGGAGAAGAACTTGCAAGAAACCTTTCCGATCAGCAATCAAGCAGCAATGACTTTACGATTGTCCGCATCAACCTTGAAGTTAATATATCTTCCTGCTTGGATCTTGAGGGAAGGTTTGAAGAAGCTGCTCAGCATGCGTATCTGGCAAGAGATTTGAGTATTGAAAGCCATGAGCAGATACTTTTACCGGTGATTTTTTATTTGATTGGTCGGTCTGAATTCCGGAGTGGAAATACTGACAAGGCGCTTTCAATAATGCAGACGATTATTCCGTACATGGAACTTATTGGCCAACATGATAATGCGGAAATGGTGCGCGCTTTTGTTGAAGAGAATCTAAGCACTCAAAATTAAACCTAGGGCTTAAAACCAAGTCTAAGCGCTCAGAGACAGTGAGCAAGGCAGCCTACATTTTTCATTACCAAAAGTTAAAATTTTTACGTGCCATGCTTATTATTTTGATACTTTGCATGGATACTTAACATTTGAGGTAATACAAGAATTGTCACGAGATGTTATGGATAGCCTCCTCTTCTTTCGAGATGATGTATTCGTCAAAGAGAGGGGGAGGCGATACATATGACCATCATTGTTATTGTAGTTAAGCACTAAAAGTGCGGGATAGATACCTCTTTTAGATTTATTAAAAGAGGTATCTATCATTTTGTGATGGTCATTTAGATGATTTTCTGCGATTGGAATGGAATGAAAAATATAAAGCATCTTTTAAAGAATGTCGGCAAACGAAACGTGATTATTTTTGTACTAGTACAAATTGTAAGTTCTTGTGTCGTTGCCGGCGTGGCTCTTTTACTGAGCTCACTTCTCAATACGGTTTCTGAAGTCATTATTTCAGGAGATATTGCTCGGTTACTTGCATTTATAGGCTTGTGCTGTATATATGCTATAGCAACCGGTATCCTTCTTATACTACAGGGATATGTGCGCGCCCGCCTGGTTCGCGACACCGTAATTAAGATGAGAAATTCTGCCGTGAAGGCTTATTTGCGGAGAAAAGATGCTGTAAATATGAATGAAAACAGTGCTGAGTTTTTTTCTCTTTTAAGTCAGAATATGGATACTATTGAAAAAGATTGGCTTGGCGGACTGCTTGATGCATTTGCTTCGTGCTGCGAAATTACTATTGCAAGCCTCTTACTTTTGTATATAAATCCAATAGTGGCAGTTATTTCGATACTTGTTATGGCAATTCCAACAATCATTCCCGGAGTATTTACAAAACAACTTACTCATTGCCAAGAAGAGATCGTAAAAAATACGGTGTCGTATAACGGACAGATTCGTGATATATCGCTTGGATTTGATGTCATCAGGTCATTTCATAAAGAAAACAACTTTATAAATCGTCACTTACTGGTTGCGCAGCAGTTGGAAGGTAAGAAGGCACATTTATCTGAAGTTACATCTCTTATATCTGGGTTTGTTACAGCAATCTCAGTTTCATCTCAATTCATTATTATGGGTATAACGGGTATTTTCGCAGTGCAAGGATTTGTTTCTCTTGGTAGCGTTGTGGCTGTGACCCAGCTGTCCGGTCAGGTAATTGCGCCCGCTTCAACATTTGCTTCATTGCTTGGCAAAGTTAAAGCGGCCTATCCGGTTTTGAAGGCGGTTATATGCGACGATGAAGAAACTCCGTTTGACAATAAGGAACGGCACTATGATGTAGAGCATGAAATTGAGTTAAAAAATGTTACCTATAAGTATCCTGATTCAATTTCCGGAGTGTCTAAAATATCTGCGTGCTTTAAGGCTGGGAGGAAGTATGCGATTATCGGAAAAAGCGGGAGTGGAAAGAGCACGCTTTTAAAACTGATTTCAGGCCAGATAAAACCTCAGAGTGGAGATATTCTGATTGACGGTTCAAAAGATATTTTATGTGATCCGGCAATGATTCACCAAAATGTGTATTTGTTTGACGATACGCTAAAAAATAACATTACGCTGGGAAGTTCGTATTCGAGTGAGCAAATCGGTGAAGTTATTAAAAAGTCTGGTCTCTCAGAGGTAGTTGCGGCTCTTCCAAAAGGACTTGACACTCCAGTGGAAGAGAACGGAAAGCGCTTCTCCGGAGGTGAAAGACAGAGGATTGCTATTGCGCGAGCCTTACTGTATGGAAAGAAGTTACTGCTTGTTGATGAAGCTACGTCTGCATTGGACACACGCATGGCTACTGAGGTCGAGAATAACCTGCTTAGTCTAAGCGGAGTTACGATGATTGAGGTAACTCATCATCTCAATGTTGCACAACAATCAAAGTACGATGCCGTATTTGAAATGACTCCAAGCGGGCTTGTAGAGATAAAACAATAGTAGGAGCTCAATACGTTGAGGAGCACAACGTGGCAACAGGCCTTGGAGCAGCAGTTGCCGAGCTTCTGGCTGAGCAGCTGCCCACGCTCATGCGCTTTGCTGGCATGCGCACTTTTGGCACCTCCGCTCCTGGCGACGTGCTGCTTTCGCACTTTGGCCTGGACGCTGAAGGTATTGCCCTCGCGTCAGGGAGTTTCTGCTCTCGTAGCCGCGCTCAGCTCGCTGCAACGGCAACGCCACAGGTCAGCGGCGCGTGCGGGCGCAACGCCGGCAACGCTGCAGGTCAGCGCCGTGTGCGGGCGCAGGTTGCAAGTGATTTCTACCCGGTATCCATTTCGTGTGGATGCCGGGTTTCTTGTGCGAAAACTTTGCTAGTGGACGGGGTTCTCGCCAGGTGGGCGGTGCGAGCCCGGAGTGAGCCTGCTGCGGATAGAAGTGCGCCTAATGCGGACAGGAGTGCGCCTGATTTTCTCGCCATGTCTGAACGATTTGCCGGAAAAGCACATTATATCTGAGCTATTTGCCGGTTTTTCTCGCCATATCTGAGTAAATATACTCAGACATGATGCAGCTTTCAGGCTCAAAATTTAGAGACGAAGCGCCTATCTTTCACGCGCCTAATTTCTTCAAAGAATCTGTATCTTTTGCCTAAATACGTAAAAGAATCGGTGGATTTGCCTGATTTCTGCAAAGAATCGGTGTTGCAATTACAGATTCTTTGCACTTTTCAGGCGCGCGATGGCGAGAAGAGCGCTTGGCGAGAAACCCGTGCGCTCGCGCGTGGGATTTCTCAGCGTTTTTGCCATGAAAAAGACCTGACACCGTGTGGTACCAGGTCTTTCTTTGTTGCATGTTAGCTCGTTCTGTGAGCTGAAGCCGTGCTAGTTCGCTCTGTGAGCTGCAGCTACGTCAGCCTAAACCGGCGTACTAGCCAAGGTGCTTGGTGATGGAAGCAGCTGCTACCTTACCAGCGCCCATTGCCAGAATGACGGTTGCAGCACCAGTTACAATGTCGCCACCAGCCCAGATGCGAGGATCGGAAGTACGGCCCTCTTCGTCGGCCTCGATGTAGCCCCACTTGTTGAGCTTGATGTCGCCGATCATCTTTGCGAATGGGTTAGCGTTAGTGCCGATTGCAGAAATTGCAACGTCGCAAGGAATGTCCTCGATAGCACCCTCGATAGGTACTGGACGACGACGTCCGTCAGCGTCAGGCTCGCCGAGCTCCATCTTCTGGACGCGAACTGCGCAAACTGCGCCGTCCTCGCCAGCGACAAACTCAAGAGGGGAGACGAGAGGAAGGACCTCAACGCCCTCAGCCTTTGCGTGGTGCAGCTCTGCACGACGAGCAGGCATCTCTTCCTCGGTACGACGGTAAGCAATGATTGCACGCTCAGCGCCAAGACGCTTAGCAGTACGGACAGCGTCCATAGCAACGTTGCCGCCACCAAAGACAACGACGTTCTTACCGTGCTTGGTTGGGGTGTCGTACTCAGGGAAGTTGTTAGCCTTCATGAGGTTAACGCGGGTGAGGTACTCGTTTGCAAAGAAGACGTTTGGCAGGTTCTCACCAGGGATGTTGAGAAGCTTTGGAAGGCCTGCGCCGGTTGCAATGTAGATTGCGTCAAAGCCCTGCTCAAAGAGCTCTTCTGCATCGGTGATGCGGCCGACAACAGAGTTGAACTCAAACTTAACACCCAGCTCCTGGAGGCCGTCAATCTCGCGCTTAACAACAGCCTTTGGAAGACGGAACTCAGGAATACCGTAAACCAGAACGCCGCCGCCGGTGAAGAATGCCTCAAAGACGGTAACGTCAAAGCCGTTACGAGCAAGCTCGCCAGCGCAAGCAATGCCGGAAGGACCGGAGCCTACAACTGCAACCTTCTTGCCGTTCTTTGGAGCGATAGCTGGCTTGGAAGCAAGCTCAGGCTGGTCACCAAGGAAGCGCTCGAGCTGACCAATAGCAACTGGTTCGCTGCGCTTACCCATGATGCAGACGCCCTCGCACTGGTTCTCCTGTGGGCAAACACGACCACAAACTGCAGGAAGCATGGAGGACTCGCGGATGATGTCAAGACCGCGACCAAACTCCTCTGCACGGATTGCCTCGATGAAACGAGGAATGTTGATGTTTACAGGGCAGCCCTGAACGCACAGTGGATTCTTACAATCCAGGCAGCGGTTTGCCTCTGCAATTGCCATCTCTTTAGTGAAACCCTTGTCGACAGGGCGGAAGTCTTGTGCGCGCTCTGCAGCTGGCTCTTCGTTGTCAGCTGTACGAGGTGCCTTGACGTTTGGAATGTAGCGACCGTTTACCTGTGGCATGCGCACCTCGTCTCCTCGTAAGCCTTGATGGACTGGCCTTCCTCGGTGAGGTAGGCTGCCTGACGTGCGCGAAGGTCGTTCCAGTCAACCTTGGTTGCGTCAAAGTCAGGACCGTCAACACAAGCAAACTTGGTCTCGCCACCAACCTCAACACGGCAGCAACCGCACATACCAGTGCCGTCGACCATGATTGGGTTCAGGGAAGCGATGATAGGTGTGTCGTACTTCTCGGCAGTGAGAGTGGAGAACTTCATCATTGGAACTGGGCCAACGCAGAATACGCGGTCGACCTGCTTGTCCTGCAGAAGACGCTCGAGAGGTGCAGTTACAACGCCCTTCTCGCCAAGAGAACCGTCGTCTGTGGTGATGTGGATGTGATCGTCGTCCAGAATGGAACGGAACTGATCCTCAAGCAGCAGCAGCTCCTTGGTACGAGCGCCCATGATTGCGTGGACCTCGCGGCCAGCTGCTACGAGCTGACGAGCAACAGGGAAGGCGATAGCCAGGCCAACGCCGCCGCCGATAACTGCCCATTTGCCCTCGCCCATCTCGGTAGGCTCACCCAGAGGACCAGTGACGTCCTGCAGGAAATCACCAACCTCGTAGGTAGAAAGCATCCTGGTGGTCTTGCCGATTACCATGAAGATAAACTCGACCCAACCCTCCTCAGGATTCCAATCCGCAAAGGTAAATGGAACGCGCTCGCCACACTCATTTGCGCGGACCATCAGGAACTGACCAGCATGTGCATGCTTGGCCATCTGTGGTGCCTCGATGCGGAACTTGAAGACCTTCTCGGAGAACTGAGTCTTTTCGAGGATCTTATACATTCAGCGGTACTCCTCTCCTAACACAACAAAACTGCGAGTGAGTTGACGCGCCGCACTACAGCGTGCCTTCTGGCGAGAAGACAGTAGCAGGTGACGCATGTATCTCACGCATACGAGGTCTGGGTAACCCCGTATTCGCAAACAACATATCTATTGTACTATTTGCGCATGATTCAAGGCATGAACAATTCATGAATGAGCATAAATATTTTGTAGAATGTTTTGCCTGCTAGCTGCGGAGGGCGAGAAGTTCGGTGGGCTCGTGACGTGACGGCATGCGGAGGAGCGCGGTGACTGCTAGCTGCGGAGGAGCTGCTCCACCTGATCGGCGGCCGCCTGAGCGGTGACCAGGAAGTCTTCCAGGTTGTTTCCCTTGAGCTCGCGCAGAACAAAGTCTGCCACCGGCATCTTTCCAGGAGGGCGACCGATGCCAAACTGCAGGCGCATAAAATCCCTGTTCTGGAGCTTGTCGGCGATGGAGCGCAGGCCGTTATGCGAGTTGAGTCCGCCGCCTTCTTTGAAGTTGAGCTGGCCCTCTGCGAGGTCAACTTCGTCGTGAATGACCAGGATTTGCGCAGGTTGAAGGTGGTGTGCACGAGCAAGTTTAGAGAGGGGACCACCGCTGGTGTTCATGAAGTCCTGGGGTTTGGCCAGGAGTACATGGCGTTTCTCGCCAGATGCGGTGCCGGGAGCTGCGGGAAAGGTGATTTCCGCGACCTGGCAGCCCGCTTCGCTTTTCCAGTACGAAACGCCGTGGCGCTCGGCAAGGGCATCAACGACGGCAAAACCAGCATTGTGCCTGGTGCGCGCGTATTTCTCGCCAGGATTTCCCAGGCCCGCTACAAGCACAATTTTGTTACCGTGCATCGAATTTCCTTCCGCTTGAGATGTGTACGTTTATGATGGTAAGGGAAAACAACAGGTTCGACCAGCGTGAACTGAGCTCGCGGTTGGTAGGACGGTAGCGGCGATGTGCGCGGCGTGCAGCGATCGGCGTGCGGCGAACAGCGTGCGGGACATGTGTCGTTCAATCGAGGTGCGGAGGCAAAATGAAAAAGATTCTGGTTACCGGATTTGAGCCTTTTGATGGCGAGAAAATCAATCCAGCTTGGGAGGCCGTGAAGGCGCTGCCCGAGACTATTGGCGGTGCTCAGGTGATAAAACTGCACGTACCTGTTGAGTTTGGCGCTGGTGCTCAGAAGGTTATCGACGCGCTTGAAGCGGAGCGTCCCGAGATTGTGCTTTGCGTGGGCCAAGCGGGTGGAAGAAGCAAGATTACGCCCGAGTTTGTGGGCATCAACTGGGCTCACGCGCGCATTCCCGACAACGCGGGCAAGCAGCCGCTCTCGCAGCGCATCATCGACGGCGCTCCCGACGCGTATTTTGCGTCGCTGCCGGTAAACGCCATGGTGGCCGCCATGAACCAGGCGGAGATCCCCGCGGCAGTCTCGTACACTGCGGGAACGTACGTCTGCAACGACGTCATGTATCAGGTCCTTCACGCGCTGGCCACGCGATTCCCGGAGACTCGCGGCACGTTTCTGCACATACCGTTCGCAACGGAGCAGGTTGCCGAGAAAAACGCTGCAGGCGCTGAGAAGGGCCTCGCTGCAGGCGAGAAAGCTGCCGCTGGCGAGAAGGCTGCCGCTAGCGAGAAGACCCACCAGGTTCCAAGCATGTCGCTGGAGATGATGACTCGCGGACTGCGGGTTGCGCTGGAAGCGGCGCTTGCAAACGACGTTGACCTCGCGGATTCCGAAAGCGGAACGACCTGCTAGAACTCGCACTGCTGTAAGGGCGGTTTGCGAGCGCACGGGTTTCTCGCCAGGCGCGAGGTGTGCGGGGTTCGTGGGGCGCTGCGAGCGCACCGGGTTTCTCGCCAGGCGCGCCTGAAAAGTGTAAAGAATCTGTATTTGAGACACAGATTCTTTGACAAAAACCGGCAAATTCACAGTTTCTTTTACACTTTTAGGCAAAAATTACAGATTCTTTGATGAAATCAGGCACGTGAAAGATAGACTACGTGGCCCTAAATTTTGAGCCTGAAAACTGCATCATGTCTGAGTAAATTTACTCAGACATGGCGAGAAAAACAGGCAAATCGCTCAGACATGGCGTACTTTTCCGGCAAATCGTTCAGACTTGACGAGAAAATCAGGCTCGCATGAGACTCGCCCCCGCGCGACCCGGGCTCACACCGCTACCTGGCGAGAAACCCGATCCACTCCCAGCGTTTCCGCACAAGAAACCCGGTATCCACACGAAATGGATACCGGGTTGAAATCACTCGCAACCTGTGGCCGCGCGCAACTGACCTGCGGCGTTACAGGTTAAAGTCGCCGCCGAAGATATCGGAGACAGGGCGGTCGGTGTAGACAGCGTAGATTGCCTCGGCAAGCTCGTTTGCAATGGTAATCGTCTTAATCTTGGAACCTTCCTGGTTTGCTGCAGCGCAAGGAATTGCATCAGTAACCACACATTCCTCGATAGGAGCGTTGTTGAGGCGCTCGATTGCAGGACCAGAGAAGATGCCGTGGGTAGCACAGACGTAGATGTCGCCTGCACCCATTTCCTTCAGCTTCACAACGGAAGCGCAGAGGGTGCCTGCGGTATCAATCATGTCGTCGTTAACGATGCAGGTCTTGCCCTTGATATCGCCAATGATGCCCATAACAGCACTCTCGTTGTGGCGAGGACGGCTCTTGTGAGCAATTGCAAGACCACAGTCAAGGTAGTCGGAAAGCTTTTTAGCTGCTTTTGCGCGACCCATATCAGGGGAGACAACAACGGTATTCTCCCAGTCAAATGGCTTGTTCTTAAAGTAATCGCCCAGAAGGTAGAGAGCGGTCAGGTGAGAAACAGGAATGTCAAAGAAGCCCTGGATCTGGCCTTGGTGTAGGTCAAGTGTGATGACGCGGTCAACGCCAGCGTTCTCAAGCAGGTTTGCTATGAGGCGAGCAGTAATAGGCTCACGAGCAGCGGCTTTGCGGTCCTGACGAGCATATGCGTAGTGAGGGATAACCACAGTAAAGCTGTTAGCGGATGCGCGCTTTGCAGCGTCAGCAACAATCAGCGTTTCCATAACCAGGTCGTTGACATTGACGCCTGCCAAAGACTGAATGAAGAAGACCTCGTCGCCGCGGACAGACTCGTCAAAGCGAGCGTAGATTTCTCCGTTAGCAAACTTCTCGAGGAGAAGACCTTGTAGCTCGAGGTGAAGAATGTCTGCAACTTTACGAGCCAGTTCAGGGTTGCCTGTACCGGTGTAGAGCTTGATATTTCTAGCAACTAACAGTGGGTCACTCAGGTTCTCGAACATCTAGTCCTCTTTCTCAAGCTTGTGACGCCTCTGGGCGGCGTATCCCTCAACAATTTTCTGCTCAGAGCGCTCAAGTGCAAGCGCGTCTGCTGGTACATCCTTTGTGATGCACGAACTTGCCCCCACAAGTGCGCCATCACCAATTGAGACGGGTGCCACCATCATGGTATCGGATCCAACAAAGACGTTGTTGCCAATGTGTGTCTTGAACTTGTGGTAACCGTCGTAATTGCACGTAATTGAACCTGCGCCAATATTGACGCCAGAGCCCATGGTAGTGTCACCAATGTAGGAGAGGTGAGGAACCTTGGAACCTTCACCGATAGTTGAATTTTTGATTTCAACGTGGGTGCCTGCCTTGGCGTGAGGCATAAGGTGAGTGCCTGGACGCAAGTAAGCGCGAGGACCGCAGGTAGCAAAGTCGTCTACCTGTGCGTTGATAGCTACAGTCTCGTCAACAACAGCGTCGTTGCCAACAAGCGTATCGGTCAGACGAGTGTTAGGGCCTACCACGCAATTCTCGCCAATTGAGGTCTTGCCGTAGAGCATAGTCTGTGGGAGAACCTCGGTGTCCATACCAAGCGTGACCTCGGGGCCAATCCAGACGGAGGTTGGGTCCAGCATGGTGACGCCCTGGCTCATCCAGTGCTCGTTAATGCGCTCCTGCATGATGCGGGTAGCAACGGCAAGCTCGGAGCGGGAATTGACGCCCAGCGCCTCTTTGTAGTCGTCAACGTGGACGGCAGCAACAGGCTCGCCCTGGCTGACGTAAAGGCCCACCATGTCGGTGAGGTAGTACTCGCCCTGCACGTTGTCATTGCCGAGAAGATCGATGTTTGCGGTCAGTCTTCCGCCACAGAAGCAGTACACGCCAACGTTGCATTCACGCTCTTGCTCGCGCTGCTCTGGCGTAGCATCCTTGTGCTCAACAATGGCAGTTACCTGGCCGTTAGAAGAAATGACGCGACCATATCCGGTTGGATCTGGGGGCGTCATTGTGAGTACCGTACATGCGTTGTGATGAGCTTTAGTTTCTGCAACAAGGTCGAGAATAGACTGTGCGCGCAACAGAGATGCGTCACCGTTGATAACAACAACGGGTCCCTTGAAGCCACCAAGAGCATCCTTAACAACCTTGACGGCGTGGCCGGTGCCAAGACGCTCGGTCTGGGCAACATACTCAAGGTTAGGGAAGCAAGAAAGTGCAGATTTAACCTCGTCAGCATGGTTACCAACAACCACAATGACGCGGTCAGCGCCAGCAGTAATTGCGGCGTTGACACTCCACCAAACGATGGGTTTATCAAGTAATTTGTGCACAATCTTAGGGTGGTGGGACTTCATGCGCGTTCCCTCGCCTGCAGCGAGGACAATCGCAGTAAGTGGCATACGTAAGCCTCCAAAGTACTTCGTATTACTCGATACGAGTGCGTCCCTACACAAAAGTTGCGTAAAAAATGGCTGGGGTAGTAGGATTCGAACCCACATTCCAGGCACCAAAAACCCGTGTCCTAACCGTTGGACGATACCCCAATGTAATCACTACGTTGGTTTTGTCCGCAACTCTATTAAGTGTATCAGCTTAGCGAAGCAAATGCTCCACAAATTGCATCAAGAACAAGAACTGCTAAAGTCTGCGCATCTGCGGTAGTAAATGAACCGTCAACGTTTGTTCCTTCTGGCAGCACAATCTTGATAGGGGAGCCCGTTGCATCAGCAGACTCAATAGCAGTGCGCAGTCTTGCTGGCAGCGTCTCGTTCTCCTCCATAGAAACAGAGCCAATACCTACCTGTCCGCGAGCGGGCATACTTGGGGCATAAGCCGTGGTCAGAACCAAAATGGTAGCTGCATCAGTAGGGGAATCAGCGCGATCAATCATGGTCATACCGCTTGCCTCGGTAGTTGCCTTAGAAAGGTTATACACGCGGGCGGCCACGTTTCTAGAGATAGGATCTTCTCCCGTAATAGCAATGCAGGTGGTCTCAAGAACGTTTGCTGCACGAGCAAAGCCCATAGGACCCTGTGGGTGAGGGCCTTTTGCCTGCTTACCAGACCAAACGTGACGCAGACGCTCAATAGCGTCGAGGGTATCCTGGAATGCCATACCGTCAGCAAGCTCGCCGACGCTTTCCTGGAAGAGCTTAACGGCAGCCTCGGTGTGAACACCGTAATGGCCATCAACTTTTCCGCACGAGAAACCCAAGATGTTGAGGCGCTCTTGCAGCTGACGCACATCATTGCCGTGAAAGTTAGGAAGACGAAGGTAGAGGGTTCTGTCTCCTAGCTCATAGCCCTCATCGACCATGATTGCCCAGGTAGAGGCATCTACTTCTTCTCCAAGAGAAAGGTCATGGTCAAGCCTAAAGCGCGCAACGGCGCGAGCAGTTGACTTGCCAAACGTGTGGCTCTGGCGCTCATCGTCTTCGATGGTGTAGCCAAGCTTTACGAGGCGTTCCTGAATGTCTTCAACGGCAGCACCAGTGCTACCAGGAGTAATTGGATCCATAATTACCTTTCTCGGTTCACAAAGAAGTCTGCCATAGACAAAAGTGTGTCGCGAGCGTCTTCAGTAAGTATCACGTTTTCAAGCACGTGCTTTGCCTCATCAACTAAGGCAAGAGCGTGCGCGCGGACAAATTTTATCGCATTAGCGCTTTCCATAAGCTCCACAGCGCGCTGAAGCTTCAAAGTATCGCCTGTATGCGCAGAAAGTATGGAGACAAGCTCTGCTTTTTCTGCCTCGGTGAGGTGTTCAAGCGCGTAGACCACCGCGAGCGTGCGCTTGCCCTCAGTGATGTCTGACCTAAAGTCTTTGCCTTGTACCTCAGCGTTTCCTACCAGGTTAAGAAGATCATCTTGCAACTGGAAGGCAAGGCCTACCTTGAGGCCAAACTCTTTGAGTGCATCAAGCGTTTTCTGGTCAGCACCGCCGATGAGCGCACCCAGTACCAGGGGATATGCTGCTGAGTAGTAGGCGGTTTTGGAGAGCGCCATAAAAAGATACTGGTCAGAGGTAACATCCCAGCGCTCGTTTTGAGCCCAGCCAAGGTCAAGCGCCTGACCCTCAAGGGTGTGCTCCTGCATAGCGAGAAGGGTGTCGATAACGCGAACTTTAAGCTGGTCAGAGAGGTGGTCGGCTACGGTAACGCGTCTGACAACATTGACCAGCGCAGAATCACCAACGTTGATGGCAAGTCCGGTACCGAGTGTCTTGTAGAGGCACTTCTCGCCACGGCGCAGCTCTGATTTGTCTGCAATGTCATCGTGGATAAGGGCTGCCGACTGGAAGTCCTCAATGGCGCAGGCCACAGGCAGAGCGGCTTCTGCTGAGCCGCCAACTGCTTCGGCGCCCAGGCAACAGAGGACCGGTCGCACGCGCTTGCCGCCGCCCGCGCTGAAGTGAGCGAGTGGCTGGTAGAGGTAGGTGTTCAGGTCCGCGCGGGTACGCTCCGAGGGCGCCGCCGTGGACGCCGCTGCCGCGGGCGCCGCGGGTGCCGCGGGTGCCGCGGGCGCTGCAGATGCCGCGGGGAGTCCGCGCATGATCTCTGCCTCGACGGCAGGAAGCTTTTGTGTGAGGTAGTCGGCGAAGTTCACGGAAATCCTAGCCGCGATAGCCGTCTGGGTTCATCGACTGCCACTTCCAGGAATCGCGGCACATGTCGGCAAGGTCGTACTGAGCCTTCCAGCCAAGCATGTCAGCAGCTTTCTGGCAGTCGGCGTAGTTGGTTGCAACGTCACCTGCGCGGCGAGGCTCAATAACGTAAGGAATCTCTTTGCCGCAAGCCTTTGAGAACGCCTTGATAACGTCAAGTACCGAGCTACCAGTGCCAGTGCCCAGGTTGAAGATTTCAACTCCTGTGCGGCCAGCCATCCATTTAAGTGCAGCTACGTGGCCGGAGCCAAGGTCGCAAACGTGGATGTAGTCGCGAACGCCCGTGCCATCAGGTGTGTTGTAGTCGTCGCCAAAGACGTGAACAGCCTCGCGCTTGCCCACGGCAACCTGAGCCACGTAAGGCACCAGGTTGTTTGGAATACCTGCAGGATCTTCTCCGATAAGGCCCGACTGGTGAGCGCCAATAGGATTAAAGTATCTAAGCAGGACAACGTTCCACTCTGGATCTGCGGTGTGAACATCGGCGAGAATCTGCTCAATCATCCATTTAGTCCAGCCATAAGGGTTGGTCGCGTTCTTCTTGGGGCTTTGCTCGGTCAGAGGAAGGCTATCTGGGTCTCCATAAACGGTTGCAGAGCTCGAGAAAATAATTGACTTGCAACCATGGTTTCTCATGACATCAAGAAGGGTGAGGGTATTGCCCAGGTTGTTTGTGTAGTACTCAATGGGCTTGGTGACGGACTCGCCGACAGCCTTGAAGCCGGCAAAATGGATGACAAAGTTAATGGCGTGCTCGTCAAAGATGTGGTTCAGCGCATCTTTGTCGTTGACGTCTGCCTCGTAGAACGAAAGGCGCTTGGCGTTTTCTTCTCCCACAATGGTTTTGATGCGGTCGACAACTTTTGCCGAAGCGTTGGAGAGATCGTCAACAATAACAGCCTCGTAGCCGGAATTGAGCAGCTCAACAACGGTATGGCTGCCAATAAAGCCCGCGCCGCCGGTAACAAGTACGCAGGAATTTTGTGGGATTAGAGCGTCAGACATATCAATCCTTTCGTGGACTTATATCGTCATAAGTATACGGCTTTTCTGCGAAACGTTGGGCGTTGCGAGCGCACGGGTTTCTCGCCAGGTGCTGCTGCGGGCGCGCGGGGAGCGCGCGGGTTTCTCGGCAGGCGGGCCCTTCTGCCATTGCGCGCCTTTCTTGCCAGGTGCGCCTAAAAAGTGCAAAGATTCTGTATTTGAGGCACCGATTCTTTAACAAAATCAGGCAAATCCACAGATTCTTTTACATTCTTAGGCAGAAGTTACAGATTCTTTAAAGAAATCAGGCGCGTTCTAACGGGGTAGCTGTCTCCAAATTTGCGAGCCTGAAAACTGCATCATGTCTGAGTAAAACAGCTCAGACATGGTGAGAAAAACCGGCAAATAGCTCAGACTTGGCGCGCTTTTCAGGCAAATCGTTCAGACTTGGCGAGAAAATCAGGCTCGTATCAGGCGCACTCCCAGCTCGTCCCGGGTTCGTCCCAGTTCGCACCGCCCGCCTGGCGAGAAACCCGTCCACTCCCAACGTTTCCGCACAAGAAACCCGGTATCCATACGAAATGGATACCAGGTAGAAATTACTTGCAACCTGCGCTCGCGCCTTACTTGAAGTACTCGACGCCGCCCTCGATGAGAGGCTGGAACTGGTCGCCAGCAGTGAGCTCAGGGATGTTCTTGTAGAGGCCCGCACCGGAGCGCTCCGTGTGGCCCATCTTGCCCAGGACGCGACCATCGGGGCTGGTAATGCCCTCGATAGCCAGGACGGAGCCGTTAGGGTTAACGGAGAAGTCCATGCTTGGAGCACCCGTTGCGTCAACGTACTGCGTTGCGATCTGGCCGTTAGCCTTGAGCGTCTCAAGCAACTCGTCGGAAGCAACAAAGCGACCTTCTCCGTGGCTGATTGCGATGGTGTGGATGTCGCCAAGCGTGCACTTGGAGAGCCATGGCGACATAGTGGATGCAACGCTGGTACGAACAAGCTGGCTCTGGTGGCGGCCAATGGTGTTGAACGTCAGTGTTGGGCAGGTGTCGTCCATGGGTCGGATATCGCCGTAAGGAACAAGGCCCAGCTTGATGAGTGCCTGGAAGCCGTTGCAGATGCCCAGCATAAGGCCATCGCGCTGCTGTAGAAGCTCGCGGACAGCCTCGGTTACCTGAGGTGCACGGAAAAGGGCGCAGATGAACTTAGCAGATCCATCTGGCTCGTCTCCGCCGGAGAAACCGCCTGGAATCATGACAATTTGGCTCTTCTTGATGGACTCTGCCAGCGCATTTGCGGACTCAACAATGTCCTGAGGTGTTAGGTTGTTAATGACCAGCGTGGTTGGGTCACCGCCCGCACGCTCAAAAGCACGCGCAACGTCGTACTCGCAGTTGTTACCTGGGAATACGGGGATGATGACGCGTGGGCGAGCAGGTGCGATAAGGGCTGGACCAGCATAGGAGTGTCGTGTGAATGCACCGTCGAAGCTGATTTTCTCCACAGCCTCGTCGGAGCCTCCGCGGTAGGGGAAGACCTCCTCAAGTGGGCGCTCCCATGCTTCCTGAAGCTCGGAGAGGTCGATCTTCTCGCCACACGCGCTGAAAGCGTACTCGGACGTGGTGACGCCCAGAGGAGCCACGCATACGCCGTCGACGTCGTCAACGGATACGCCGTCTGCCAGCTCAACGATGAAGGCACCGTAGGTTGGCGAGAAAAGCGCGTCGGCAGAAATCTCTGGGACCAGCTCAACGCCCAGCTTGTTGCCCAGACAGCTCTTGAAGAGAGCCTCGGCCACGCCGCCGTAACCTGGCGTGGTAATGGCAAGCGCGCTCTTGGACTGGACCAGGGTGTTGACCAGCTTGTATGCTGCGAGCAGGGAGTCGTTGTCGGGGAGAAGGCCGGACTCGCCGTAGGATGGGACAATAGAGATAAGCCTGTGACCTGCACCCTTGAACTCGTTAGAGACAATCTTGTCCACCTTGGTAAGGCCGGTAGCAAACGAAACCAGCGTTGGTGGAACGTCCAGGTCCTCAAAAGTGCCGGACATGGAATCCTTGCCGCCGACAGCTGCAAGGCCAAGGTTGACCTGGGCCATCAGTGCGCCGAGAAGGGCCGCGGCTGGCTTGCCCCAACGGTTAGGATTCTGACCGAGCTTCTCAAAGTACTCCTGGAAGGTGAGGTAGAGGTCCTGGTACTTAAAGCCGGTAGCAACCAGCTTGGAAACGGACTCAACAACAGAAAGGTAGGCGCCACGGAACTGGTCAGCTTCCATGAGGTAGGGGTTAAAGCCCCAAGCCATGCCCGAGACTGTATTGGTCTGGCCCATAACAGGAAGCTTAGCCACCATAGAAAGGGCAGGGGTCAGCTGGCGAGCGCCACCGAATGGCATGAGGACGGTACCTGCGCCAATGGTAGAGTCAAAGCGCTCGGAGAGACCCTTGTTAGATGCAACGTTTAGATCGCGTACCAGCGAGTGGAGTTTCTCGCCAAGAGTTGTACCTGCCCAGGTGCGCTGGTAGGCAAGAGGCTTGGCCAGGCGCACGGTGATTGATTTAGGTGCACCGTTTGAGGCGAGAAATGCACGGCTAATGTTGACAATCTTCTGACCGCGCCAGCGCATGACCAGGCGAGGGTCCTCGGTGACCGTTGCCACAATGGTTGCCTCGAGGTTTTCTTCGCGGGCGTATGCGCAGAACTGATCGACGTCTTTTGCCTCAAGCGCAACGGCCATGCGCTCCTGAGACTCGGAGATTGCCAGCTCAGTGCCATCAAGGCCGTCATACTTCTTAGGAACAGCATCCAGGTTGACGTCAAGGCCGTCGGCAAGCTCGCCAATAGCAACAGAGACACCGCCTGCACCAAAGTCGTTGCAGCGCTTAATGAGCTTGCAAGCGTCTTCACGGCGGAAGAGGCGCTGAAGTTTGCGCTCAACAGGGGCGTTGCCCTTCTGGACCTCGGCACCGTCGCGCTCAATGGAGCCAGCATCGTGTGCCTTTGAAGAGCCGGTTGCGCCACCAATGCCATCGCGACCAGTGCGGCCGCCGAGAAGAACGATGATATCGCCATCTTCTGGACGCTCGCGGCGAACGTGGCTCTGAGGAGTTGCGCCTACAACAGCACCAATTTCCATGCGTTTTGCAACGTAGCCTGGGTGGTAGAGCTCAGAAACCTGGCCGGTAGCAAGGCCAATTTGGTTGCCGTAGCTGGAATAACCTGCAGCTGCCGTGCGCACAATGGTGCGCTGTGGAAGCTTTCCAGGAAGGGTCTGAGAAACTGGAACGGTTGGGTCTGCAGCGCCCGTGACGCGCATTGCCTGGTAGACATAGCTGCGACCAGAAAGAGGGTCGCGGATAGCGCCGCCGATGCAGGTAGCTGCGCCACCAAAAGGCTCAATCTCGGTTGGATGGTTGTGAGTCTCGTTCTTGAAGAGGAAGAGCCAGTCTTCGTCTTTGCCGTCAACGTCTACCTTGACCTTTACGGTACAGGCGTTGATTTCTTCTGACTCATCAAGATTGGTGAGGACGCCTTTCTCGCGAAGGTACTTTGCACCAATAGTGGCCATATCCCAAAGAGAGACGGCACGATCTTCTCGCCCAAGCTCTTTGCGCATTGAGAGGTACTTCTCAAACGCGGCCTTTACCAGGTCATCATCAATCTGCACGCCAGTAATTCCGGTGTTAAAGGTGGTGTGGCGGCAGTGGTCTGACCAGTAGGTATCAATGACGCGAATCTCGGTGATGGTTGGATCGCGCTGTTCATCGGTGAAGTACTGCTGGCAGAAGGTGAGGTCAGCCAGGTCCATAGCAAGGCCGTGAGAAGCAATGAACTCCTTGAGGCCGTCCTGGTCAAGGGCGTTAAAGCCCTCAAGAACCTCTACGTCTGCAGGCTCTGGAATGGAAATCTTGAGAGTCTCGGGCAGCTCAAGAGAAGCCTCGCGAGCCTCAACGGGGTTGATGAGGTAATTCTTGATGGCGGCAACGTCTGCTTCTGTGAGGTTTCCGGTTAGCACGTAAAGGCGAGCAGAGCGCACCAGTGGACGCTCTCCCTGGCTGATGAGCTGCACACACTCAGCTGCAGAGTCTGCGCGCTGGTCAAACTGGCCAGGCAAAAACTCAACAGCAAACGTATGAACAGCCGCACCTTCAGAAGAAAACTCTGGCATGGTACGGCTGGCAAGATCGGATTGTGGCTCGGAGAAAACGGTGGGGATGCAGGACTCAAAGAGTTCCTCTGAAATTCCCTCAACATCATAGCGGTTAAGCAGGTCAATGCGTTGTAACTCGGTAATACCAAGAAGGTCTTTCACTTCTTTGAGCAGGGCTTTTGCCTCGCCCTCGAAACCAGATTTTCTTTGGACGTAGACGCGCAGGACCATGGGGCCACCTTTCAATGCAAGCCTTGAACGCTTTTACTGGCTTTATTGTACGTTACTTAGGTGGCCAAATTGGCGGTTGTCGAGAAAAGAAAAACGGGTTGTAACAGAGCGTTAAAAATACAGATTATTTAGTTAAAAGTTTTACGCCAGCACAAAGATAAGGGCGATAAAACAAACGGTTACGCCTAAGGCAATTGTCTCGCGAGCGCCAAAGGTTGGCTGATGCCAACGTGTGCGAGAAGCCCCTGCTACATAGTGGCGAGCATCAAGTGCCTTAGAAAGGTTGTTGGCATGCCTGAGCGAACTGGCCAGAAGCGCCACCACAATGGAGAAGGTCGCACGGAGTCTTTTAGGCAGCGAACCCGAAGCAACGTCTCCTGCACGAGCAGTTTGAGCCTCGGAAATGGATACTGCATCGTCCGCAAGCGTTGGAATAAAACGCAACATAAGTGAGAAAATCATGGCAATTTCTTTGCCAGGAAGACCAATCTTAGAAAGTGGCGAGCATGCTGCTTCAAAGGCATTGCCCAGGTCAGTTTGAGTTGTGGTAAGCAGGAGTAGTGCTCCTATTAGAATTGCAGCTAAAATGCGTACGGGGTAGAGGAAAGCACTCCATGCTCCCACATCGGTGATGGTAAAGATTGACCAGGAGACAAGCACAAATCCTTCTCGCGTAAGCAATAGATTGAAGAGCGAGAGAAAGATGAGCAGCCAGGCAAGTGGGATGACTGATACAAGTACTTGTTTGACAGGGATTTTTGCGAGTGCCAGCAGGCAGAGCACGCCTACTACCAGCAGTGCAAGCTGTGGCGCGTTGCGGATAAAAAATGTTGCAAGCATCAGAAGGAGTGCGGCCAGGCATTTAACGTTGGGATTAAGCCTATGGATGAGCGAGTCCCCGTGATAGTACTGGCCCACAGAAATCTTAAGCGCCATAGCAGCCTCCTTGCGAGAGGTCGTCGGTCTTTGTGGCGCTGGCTCGCGCGTCGTCAGAGTTGGTAGGAAGCGCAGCAAGCAGTGCGTCTACCAGCTCAGACAGAGTCAAAGGTTCTCCCAGGTTGATTCCCGTAGTGTGGGACAGATGCTGTGCCCATGCGAGCGCATGAGGAATGCCTAGACCAAGTTCCTGGAATTCTGCCTCTGAGAAATGAGTAAATGTTTGTTGCGGCGAGCCTGAGAAAACCAGGTCACCCTCATGAAGCACGATAATCTGGTCAGCTTCCGCCGCATCCTCCATCGAGTGTGTGAGCTCAATGACGGTACAACCATCTTCAAGAATAGCGTTGATAATTTTTCTAAGCTCAGAGCAATAGTAGGGATCAAGTCCGCTGGTAGGCTCATCGAGCACAAGCACCTTTGGATGCATAGCAATAACGCCTGCAAGTGCGCACAGTCTCTGCTGACCACCAGAAAGCTCAAAAGGGGATGCGTCTGCCTTGTGGGAAAGTCCCACAAGTTCCAGAGCAGCATTCACAGCGCTTATGACATCGCAGGTAGAAAGACCTAGGTTAGTAGGGCCAAATGCCACGTCTTCTGCAACCGTTTGCGCAAAAAGTTGGCGCTCCGGTTGCTGCATGGCGTAGCCAACAATGCCGTGAAGTTTTCTGCGATTTTGCTTCTGTCGAGTATCCAATCCAGTTACACAGAGGCTGCCGGCGTCAGGCGTATCAAGTGCGCAAATCAAGCGCGCCAGGGTAGACTTGCCGGAACCGGTTGAGCCAATCACGGCAACATGCGAGCCTTTTTGCACGTCAACCGAAATGTTTTTGAGCACGGGCTTCTGGTACGAGAACGTAACGGCGCGTACAGAAACCGCTGCTGGCTCGGACACGCTGTCGGCTGTAGCCACGCTGTCACAACCCGCGGCCATCGCGTCGCAGCTTTCAGCCACGCCGCCCTTCTCGCCTCGCGACCCTGTGGCGAGAAGCCCCGTCAGCTCGTCGAGCACGCGCTGAGCCGAAGGGGATTTGCACACGACAACTCCACGGTTGTTGAGCGCATGCGCCACCTGATAGGCAAACGGCTCTTCAAGATGCAGGCATTCAACTAGCTCGTGCTGCTCAAAGAGTGCTTCGGGTGTTCCTTCAAACGCAACGCGGCCGTCGTCCAAGGCAATAACGTGATCAGCAGAAACCACTTCGTCCATGAAATGCGTCACATGAACGATAGTTTTTCCAGCTGCACGGAGTTTCTTGACAAGTCCCATGACGTTATTTCTATGAACAACGTCAAGAGCTGCGGAAGGTTCGTCAAGAATCAGGATTTGCGGCTTCATGACAAGCGCGCCCGAGATGGCCACGCGCTGCTGCTGGCCGCCCGAGAGCATCTGCGGATTTTCGGACGCAAACTCGGTGAGAGTCCCAAGGGTAATCTGCTCTTCTACCAGCGGTGTTATCTGATTGCTAGGTACTTGGAGGTTCTCTAGACCAAAGGCAATATCGTCTGCGACCACGCTGCAAATAATCTGATCCTCAGGATTCTGGAAGACCAGGCCAAGCTGCGGGCGAATGGCCTGGTATGCCTCAAAGTCAACCTGGCCGTCATTGACAACGGTGGTTCCCAGAAAGGTAACGGTTCCCTCGTCAGGGGCGGTAAGGCCAGAGAGAATTGAGGCAACGGTAGACTTGCCCGAACCGTTTGCGCCAACAATACAGGTACGTTTACCTGCGGGAATAGAGAATGAGACGTGGTCTAAGGCAATCACGCCTTTTGCGTGCACAAAGGTCACGTCCGAAAGCGTCGCAGCTACAGGCAGGTCCTTAGTTTGTGCGGTGCTTTCAGACGTGTATAAATCAGGGAAATTGTTGCCCAGGTTACTCACCGTCTTTGATGCTCTCAAAGAGTGAGGTAGCCGAGCGCATAATAACTACAAAGATGATGCTGTTAATAGCAACCTTCACCACGTTGAAGGGGAGAAGCGCGGGGACAATCAGTCCGCTTACTGCCTCGACGCTCATGCCGGTGTAGATTGGAGTAACTACAAGGTTGCCCAGAATGCAAGCAACAACACTGACAACGCTACCCACAATGAGGGCAAGTACCAGCTGCTTGATCTTCTCAGAGCGGTTATACACAATCAGCGAAACAGGCAAAACGTAGGTAAGCGTTGCCAGGATTGCCATGATAGTGCCGTAAATTCCGGACTCCGTGGTGAGGTGTAGAAGGTAGGGAAGCACCGAGACAATCGCGCCCGCGGCAGGGCCAAAAGCTACGCCTGCGAGCAGGGCAAAGACGCCCGATGGATCGTACTTCAAAAACGTCACGCCTGGGATGAGCGGGAACTGAAGCACCATGGTGCTGATTGCAGCAGCTGCACAAAGCATGGCGAGAATAGCAATTCTTTTGGTAGACCAGCCGTTAGAAGATGCGGTTGTTGCGTGGGTTGAGTGGGATGAAGTCATAAAAGTCTCCGTTTCTGACATCCGGACTGTACCGTTGGTCCTGGACTTTAACCAGGTTAACCGCCTTTGCGGGTCGCGGACTTGATGGCTCTTTGAGCTGGGCTGTTATAAACCCTGAAGCTCGGCCACCTTACCACCAGTAGGTAATTGCAACCATTTCTGAAACATATCGATAAGTACTATAGCAGAGTTAACAGCTCATAACACGTAAAACAGGATGGACATTTATACGATAGAGATGAGAGATAAGCCCAAAACAACCCGATAGAAACCTAATAATATTTTGCGATATTAGGCGTTTATCTTCCTCGACTCCACGTTTTTCTCGCTTGCGATAAACTATAAAAAGTAACTTACTAAGGAGCGTGTTACATGTCTGAAAGTGGCTATGACTTACAAAGCCTGGCCGGAAAGCTTTGCTCGATTGTTGGAGAAGAGAACGTCCTGGTAGACGAGCCAATGAGCGAGCACACCACTTTTAAAGTGGGTGGACCTGCGGATCTCTATGTCATCCCTGATGATCCTGATGAGGTTAAAGAGATTCTCCTTGCAGTTAAAGATGCAGAAGCTCCTTATTTTATTCTTGGATACGGCTCTGACCTGCTTGTTTCTGATGCGGGATATCGCGGCGTCATTATTGCTATTGCCGATGGACTCACCGGCGTAAGTATCGACGATACCGAGATGACCTGCCAGGCTGGCGTCGGCCTTAAAGAAGCGTCCGAGATGGCCTGTGAGCTGGACCTTTCTGGACTGGAGTTTGCGTGCGGCATCCCAGGTTCTGTGGGCGGCGCATGCTTCATGAATGCTGGCGCTTACGACGGCTGTATCGCTGACGTGCTCAAATCCGTCCGCGTTCTTCTCGCCGACGGCACCTTTGCTACGCTGGACGTATCCGAGCTTGACCTGGGTTATCGTCACAGCAAAATCGCTGATGAAGGCATGATTGTGCTTTCCGCCACGTTCAATCTTCATCGTGCAGATGGCGAGAAGATCCGCGAAAAGATGGAAGAGTTTACGCGTGCTCGCGAGGAAAAGCAGCCTCTTGAGCTGCCTTCCGCTGGTTCAACCTTCAAGCGTCCTGAGGGTCACTTTGTAGGCAAACTTGTTACCGATGCTGGTCTTAAGGGCTATCGCTTTGGCGGCGCTGGTGTTTCCGATAAGCATGCTGGTTTTGTGGTCAACTACGATAACGCCACTGCTGCTGAGGTTCATGCGGTTATCGAACACGTTCAAGCCGAGGTCAAACGCCAGTTTGATGTTGAGCTTCACCCAGAGGTAAGGTTCCTCGGGGAGTAGTGAGCCGCGGCTCACACCCATCCACAACGGATCACTCGCGTCTGCGCGGCGCTGTCGCGTCCGCAACGGATTGCACGCGTCCGCGCGGCACTGTCGCGTCCGCAACGAATCCCTACGATAACTCCGCAAGAAAACGGGGAAGTCCGTCGGTAGAAATCGACTCCTCCATGCCCGCGACAAGAGGACGCAGGTAGGTTAGGGCGGCGTCGGTGACATTGAAGCCGTCCTTGGAGATCATTTCTCGAGGTACAAGCTTTACCTTGTTAGCAACGTCGGCGACAGGAGTCGTGCGAATTTCTGTAGCATAAGGCGTATCTGAAGTTCGATGAACGCCAACCATAACACCCGTTTTACCTTGGAGAACAGCTTCAATTCCTGCGGAGCCCAGCGCCTCAGCCTCGTCCAAGTCAACCTTGCTAGCAGCATGAGAAGCGCAGCGCTGCAGCGTATTGAGCTCAATGCCGCGAGACTTTACGCCTAGCTGATTCTTGGCTAACTGCGACAAGTATTGAGCCGTTCCGGACTGTGCCGCGAGGTGACCAAACGTGTCAATCGCAACGGACTTTGCATCAAAAAGGAAACTACCATCCGCGTGATGGACGCCCTCGCTGACAACTACAATCACGTTGTTTTTCTCGCGAAGGCGCTGTTCAATGGCGAAAAGCAGCGCGTGTTCATCAAGTGGAATCTCGGGCAGAAGGACAAAATCTGGGGCGGTTCCGCAAATATCTTGCGCCAGCGCACCAGCCGCCGTGAGCCAGCCTGCGTCGCGACCCATAGCTTCGATAAACGTGACGTTTTTGCTGTTGTAGACGCCGCCGTCGCGGGTGAGCTCGGCGGTTACGGAGGCAACGAATCGCGCCGCGCTGCCAAAGCCAGGGGTGTGATCGGTGCCCTCGAGGTCGTTGTCGATGGTTTTTGGCACGCCTACAACGCGAACATGGCTTTCTATCTGGGCAAAGTATCGAGACAGCTTGTCTGTGGTGTCCATGGAATCGTTTCCGCCAATGTAGAGCACGGCGTCTACCTGGTATTTCTTGAGCTGCGCATAAATCTGCTGGTAAATAGGGGAGATAGCTGCGGATTCTGAGTTGTCAGCAAGCTCCGGCAGTTTAAAGCGGCAGCTACCCAGCCAGCTCGATGGCGTTTTTCTTAGGAGCTGAAGGTTTTTCTCGCCAGGATTTGTGGATGCGTGGTTGGACGATCCGGATTCAGACGCTGTAAGTTCAAGTGCTTCCACCAGATCAACGACGCCGCCCTCAAGAAATCCCTGGATTCCGTTGCGCATCCCGAGCACTCGGAGGCCCTGGGCGTGAGCTGCGCGAATAACACCCGCAAGCGATGCATTGATGGCTGCAGTCGGCCCGCCCGACTGTCCAACCAGGATTGTGCGAATTACGTGCTCTGATGTGGTGTTCATGGCGCCTCGGATTCTTGAGAGTTGACATATCAAGTATAACCGCGGTGGGATGCTGCGGTGCCGTTATATCGACTGACGGAACATCCTCAAAAAACTGCAGATAAAACCAGACTCAATAGCCCAAATACATCGTGGAGCAGCTTTGGTTATAGAATTTGAATTTAATCACGTACGCTCAATTCACTATTATGCATAATTTCTATCTGATATACATAATTATGAATGAAGATATATCAAAGATTTAATTACCCTTAATTTCAGAGTTAAGCAAACACATCTATGTCGGATAATCTGCAAAATCAAGGATAAAAAACACATCTAATAACGATATTCTGCATGAGATAAGTATTTTCAACGAAATGTATACGCATTTTCGGCAGATTATCCGACATAGGTGTGTTCGGGTGTTTCAAACTAGGTTCGGATGCGCCTACGGGATCCTTACACCTGCTACAAACATCGAACGTGGCGAGAAACCCGCAGTTCACGCAGTCGTTCCCAGACCCACACTCGCACCCGTTCCCAGACCCGCACTCGCACCCGGACCCGCACCGCCCCCGACGTTCGTGCCGCAGCGCCCGCGCAGCACCCGCGCGCACAAAAAAGCCGCACCTCAAATGAGATGCGGCTTCATAACTTCTAGCAGCCTAAACGACGTTGCAGCTCGGTCGGGCCGGACACGCGCCGTCTAGCGTACAACCTGCGGGTTTAGCGAAGGTTGTAGAAAGCGTCCATGCCCAGGTACTCAGCACCCTCAGCGAGGTCGTCCTCGATGCGGAGAAGCTGGTTGTACTTAGCAACACGCTCGGTACGAGCAGGTGCACCAGTCTTGATCTGACCAGCGTTGGTTGCAACAACAAGGTCAGCAATGGTGGTGTCCTCGGTCTCGCCGGAACGGTGGGAGACAACTGCGGTGTAACCTGCGCGCTTAGCCATCTCGATAGCCTCAAGGGACTCGGTCAGGGTACCAATCTGGTTGACCTTGATGAGGATGGAGTTACCAGCGTGAACCTCAATGCCCTTCTTCAGGCGCTGAGTGTTGGTAACAAAGAGATCATCGCCGACGAGCTGGATCTTCTTGCCCAGACGCTGGGTAAGGACCTTCCAACCGTCCCAGTCCTCCTCTGCAAGGCCGTCCTCGATGGAGACGATTGGGAACTTCTCGACCATTTCCTCGTAGTAAGCAACCATTTCCTCGGAGGTAAGGGAGCGACCCTCGCCCTTGAGGTCATACTTGCCGGTCTCCTTGTTGTAGAACTCAGAAGAAGCTGGGTCCATAGCAAAGCGGAAGTCCTTGCCAAGCTCAAAGCCAGCAGCCTGAACAGCCTCGGAGAGAAGCTCAAGTGGCTCTTCGTTGGACTTAAGGTCTGGAGCAAAGCCGCCCTCGTCACCAACACCGGTGTTGAGGCCCTGGGACTTCAGAGTGTCCTTGAGGGTGTGGTAAACCTGTGCGCACCAGCGAAGAGCGGTGGTGAAGTCAGGAGCACCAACAGGCATAATCATGAACTCCTGGAAGTCAACGTTGTTGTCAGCGTGGACGCCACCGTTGAGGACGTTCATCATAGGAACAGGAAGAGTGTGAGCGTTTGCGCCACCGAGGTAAGCGTAAAGTGGAAGCTCAGCAGAAGCAGCTGCAGCGTGAGCAACAGCAAGAGAAACGCCGAGAATAGCGTTTGCGCCGAGGCGACCCTTGTTTGGAGTGCCGTCAAGCTTGATCATAGCGAGGTCGAGGCCGCGCTGATCCTCTGCGTCCCAACCAATAACGAGGTCGCGGATCTCAGTGTTGACGTGCTCGACTGCCTTCAGAACGCCCTTGCCCAGGTAACGGCTCTTGTCGCCGTCGCGAAGCTCTACAGCCTCGAACTCACCAGTGGAAGCGCCGGAAGGAACGATTGCACGACCAAAGGAGCCGTCGTCAAGAACAACCTCAACCTCAACGGTTGGATTGCCACGGGAATCGAGGACCTCACGTGCGTGAACATCAAAAATCTGGCTCATAGCTCACCTTTCTTTAGGTTTAACATTTTGCTGATTGCACAGACATAACTATTATACCCATTCTGTTATGAGGTGTGTATTGTAATTACACATACTATTTGGCTGGGCAGAGTTACTATTTGACCAGGAAGAGATAGTATTTGACCAGGCAGACGCGTTGCCTACCTGGTCAAAAAAACTACCTGCAAAATTATCCAGAATTCTGCGAAATTATTAGGTAAATATATAAATTATTTCTGAGGATACACAACAACCAGCAGCATCTTGAACTCTTCTGGAGCCTGAAGTGCATGTGGATGGCCAAGTGGCATCACAATGGACTGACCAGCTTCAAGGTTGTAGACGTCGTCATCGATGGTGATGTTTGCGCGACCCTCAAGAATGGTGACAAATGCGTCGCCGCCTGCACGATGGCTTGCAATCTCTTCGCCTGCGCCAAAGCCAAAGAGGGTGACACTGACAGCATCGTTTTGCGCAAGGGTCTTGCTGATGACCTGGCCAGGAAGGCATGCAACCTGCTCTTTAAGGGTTACTACGGTCTTTGCGTCGATGTTCTTCATGACACCAGGAATCAATTCTTCGGACATACTAACCTCCAACGGAAAATGTTATCGATGACTAGCATTTACCCGAACTAGCCGTCTTCAATCAGTAAATTTCAAAAAAATCGCAGGTAGAAATTGCTTTTTTTAAAGCAATTTGCTGAGCAGCGGAGTCATCTTTCCCTGAGAGACCACCATCACATGATGCATCGCACGTGACAGGGCGGTGTAGAGCCTACGGCGAGAAATTCCGTCTGCTTTATACACTTCCTCTTGTGCGTCGGCAACAATGACCTGATCAAACTCAAGGCCCTTTGCCAGCGCAAGGTCGAGAAGAACAACGCCCTTCGCAGGGAGGGAATCGTGGCTGGTGAGCACCTTGGCCGCAGACCCTTCCAGCTGTTTGGTCAGCCAGCGAACACGAGGCTTCTCGGTACACACAATGGCGGTCAGTCCGTCAAACTCTTGTGCCTGCTCAATAAGGGACTTCATAGTTTGCAGGTACTCGGCGCGCTCAGTATCTTTGTTGTCAGCGACCACCTCAAAGAACTCAGGTTTTTTGCCGCCGCGTTGAACGGAGCTTGTCTGGCCACGCTCTTCTTCGCTCAAAAGCGAGGTAAAGAGCGCAGTAATCTCGGGAGAGGAGCGGTAGCTGGTCAGAAGCTTACAGGTAGAAACTGCGCCCTCGCCGTGCGTTGCGGTAAAGATCTTCTCAATCTGCTCAAACGTTGCGGTATCTTCCCAAATTGCCTGGTTAGAGTCACCCAAAAGTAGGAAGTGCGCTCGCGAGAAGTACTTTCCAAGCACCATAAGCTGCGTTTCGGTGTAGTCTTGGACCTCATCGATCATGACAAACTTGACGTTTTTCTCGCCAGTGCCTGTGATAAGAAGACGCAGGTAAACGCATTCGGCGCCGCTTAGCGCGGAGGCGTTGAGCATGCGCATGCCAATGCGGTCGATGCGCAGCCAGGAAGCGGACTCGATGACCTCGTGCGCAGAGGCAAAACGCCAGTTGAGGAACTCGCGGGTGCGCGCCAGAACTTCTTCCTCGTCGGAAGGGCTGATGGTGCGACCAAAGACCTCAAGCTGTTGCTCAACGTCAAGGGAGAGCATCTCTTCTTGGATTTCGTCGTTGTGAGCCATCTGGCCAAGTCTGCGCTCCAGGCGGGTGTGGAGCTCGTCTTTGGCAAGTGCAATGAGGCGTGGGCCAACAGGGAATTGCGAGAACTTTGCCACAGAACTAGCCACCTGAGCTGGCTTAATGAGCGTGGTTCCTTCAACAGAAATGGCCTTGAAGTCGTCTTCATAGAGCTCAAGTGTGGCAAGTTGCTCTTCAAGTTTCTTCAGAGACTCGGGGTTGTTGTGGGCGCCCGATGCGTGGTCGGCCAGACCCAAAGCCTTGAGAAAAGAATCCCAGGTAAATACCTGTGGATTGTGCTCGCCCATGCTGGGCAAAACAGTGTTGATGTAGCGACCAAACATCTCGTTAGGGGTAAACAGGTATACCTGATCTGCGGTAAGTGTGGTGCGCTGCTGGTACAGAAGGTACGCAATGCGCTGCAGCAAAACGGACGTTTTGCCCGAGCCTGCAATGCCGTTGACCAGTAGAACGGGCACATCCTCGTGCCTGACAACAACGTTTTGTTCGCGCTGGATAGTTGCGGTGATGGCCTGCAGCTTCTCGGTGTGTTGACGCTTTAGTGCGGCAAGCAGCAGAGAGTCTTCAATGGCAACCGTTGTGTCAAAGTAGAGGTTCAGCTTGTCGCGCGTGATATCAAACTGTCGTCGAAGTTCCAGTTCAACCGTTCTTTTCTTGCCGTCTACCTGGTACGACGTAGTTCCCATCTCTTGGTTGTAATACGTCTCGGCAACGGGGCTGCGCCAATCAACAATAAGCGGCGTACGGTCTTTGTCCGTAATGCCTGCCGCACCAATGTATACATCACGAGAAGGACGTCCGGGTCGCATTTTGAGCGTGACCTTAGCAAAGTAAGGCTGCCTCAAAAGGATTTCAACTCGACCGAGTTTCTCGACAGTGAAATCGTGGTACTGGTTGTAGGTATCAATAACGCTGTTGAGCGTCTCAATGGCCGCAAGGGTCTCGATGGTTTCGTCCGCTCCGCCAAAGTCTGGGCGGATTTCTTCACTCATCTGACGAAGGTCTCTAGCTGCATCTTTTTGCGTAGTATTGAGTGTTGTGTCCAAATCCTCACGAATCTCAACAAGCTTTTGATAAACGTGGGAGAGGTGCTCTTGCTCTTGCTGGTGGATTGGATCCATGATGCTCCTAGATAGTTGCGTCTTCGATGCGGCGGCGCAACTCGTCAATGCCCAGGCCGGTCTCGGATGAAGTAATAATGGCCTGTTCAGGGGTGATGTGGAATGCCTTGCGAAGGGCGGCTGCGGCTTGATTTTGCTTGCCGCGTGCAATCTTATCTGCCTTGGTAAACGCAACTACAAAGGGTAACTCAGCCTCTTGGAGAAAGTTGATCATCTGTAGGTCAAGCTTTTGAGCCTCGTGTCTGATATCAACAAGACTAATGACCAGGTTAAAGCTGCGTTCTTGCTCAAAGTAGCCGCCAATGAGGTCTGCCCAGCGCTGTTTTTCTTGGCGAGAAACTCGTGCAAATCCGTATCCAGGCAAGTCTACAAATTTGACGCCATCAACATCAAAGAAGTTGATATTAGCGGTTTTACCTGGGACGCTTGAAACTCGTGCGAGTTGTTTTCTACCAATTAGTTTATTTAAGAGGGAAGACTTACCCACGTTTGAGCGGCCCACAAAAGCCACCTCCGGGGTCTCTGGAGAAGGAAGTTGTGAAATTGCCCCGTATGATGCCTCATATCGTGCGGTTTCATACTTAAGACCCATGATGCCTCCCATTGCGCTTCAAAAACGTAAGGTATTATTTTAGCGCAAGTTGGGAGGTGTAAAACCTTACACCCACGTAACTGCCTGGCAACAGCGCTTAAGCGCATCGATGTAGAGCTCACCAAAGGGCGAGAGGCTCTTCTCGTCGTGGGTGACGTAGCCAACTTCCATGTAATCATCAACAGCTAGAGGAATTGCAACAATGTTTGGTCCGTTGAGCTCCTCGTTAATAAGGCCAGTACTGATGGTGTAACCGTTCAGGCCAATAATCAGGTTGAAGATAGTGGCGCGGTCTCGGACCATGATGTCCTTATCGCGATCAAGCGTTGCCAGAAGCTCCTCGGAGAAATAGAACGCGTTGTGTTCACCCTGCTCGTAAGAAAGGCGAGGGTAGGGGGCAAGATCGTTGAGTGTTACCGAGGAACGCTTTGCCAGCGGGTTATCTTTTCCCACAAAGACACTTGGTTTGCACTTAAACAATGGCGAGAAAACCAAGCCCTGGTCCTGCAGCGTTTTTCTAATAACGCGCTCGTTGAACGAGTTGAGGTAGAGAACGCCTACTTCACTTCTTAGCTTTGAGACGTCTTCAATAATCTCGTACGTTTGCGTTTCTCTGATACGGAAATCGTACTTTGAGCCGCCGTGCTCTTTAATCAGGTTGACAAAGGCCTCAACGGCAAAGGAATAATGCTGGCAAGAAACGCAGAAGCGCTGCTTAGAAGGGGCAGTGCCCAGATAGCGCTCTTCGATGAGGTCAGTCTGCATGACAACTTGCCTGGCGTAACTCAAAAACTCCTCGCCATCTGCGGTAGGCTCAACACCCTTGCTGGTCCTGTTAAAAAGGGAGATTCCCAGCTCGGTTTCAAGCTCTTTAACTGCGCTACTCAGGGTAGGCTGCGAGATAAAGAGCTGTTTGGCTGCGGCGTTAATAGTGCCTGCCTTAGCAATAGCAAGAACGTATTTAAGTTGAGTCAGAGTCATAAGTCAGGTTTCTACGCAGAGGTTTTTCTCGCCTTATTTAACGCCATACTGCTGGTAGTAGGCATCAATGGCGCTCTTCAAGGTGTCGTCGATAATAACTTTGCCGTCAACCTCTTTGTTGTAGAGGGCCTCGGTAACCTCGTCCATAGAGACAATAGCTGCGGTTGGCATACCCCAGCGCTCGGAGACTTCCTGGAGAGCTGCAACTTTTCCGCCCTTGCCAACTTCCATGCGATTGAGCGAGACAATTAGGCCAACTACCTCGATGTTTGCAATAGAGGTAATCAGAGGATAGGTCTCTTCAATAGACTTGCCAGAAGTGGTGACGTCTTCAACCATGACCACTCTCTGGCCGTCTTTGAGCTCTGCTCCTAAAAGCATGCCCGCATCAGCACCGTGATCTTTTGCTTCTTTTCTGTTGGAGCAGTACTGAACCTGTTTGCCATAAAGCTCATTGATTCCCATTGCAGTGATTACAGAAAGGGGAATGCCCTTGTAAGCAGGACCAAAAACTACGTCAAAATCCAGGCCAAAGTTGTCGTGAATAGCGCGAGCGTAATAAAGACCCAGCTTGTGGAGTTGCTCGCCAGTGACATAGGCGCCGGCGTTCATGAAGAAAGGAGATTTGCGACCACTCTTGAGCGTAAAATCACCAAATTTAAGTACGTTGCTCTGGACCATAAACTCAATAAATTCGCGCTTGTAGTCTTCCATGGTTTCTCCTTTAGCAGGCCTTTTAACGTAGTAGCACTTTGTAGGTACGTTCCACTGCACTAGTTTAGCTGAATTACGGATAGGTGTTTTATGGCGCGGTGTTTTATGGCGTGCCGGCTTGGCTGTGTGAGATTAGCGTAATTACCGCCAGATATATAAAAGTGAACATTTGCCATGTGGTTATGCGGTATTCTAAATAGATATTTGTTCGTCTCGCAGGATAGTCCTGCAGAGCGCAGGAAAAGCCTGCAGAGTGAGTTACAAGGAGGGTATGCCCGTGGAGCGCATCACGATTTCTGCATTGTACGCAGATGCAGAGCAACTTGGTGGCCAAAAAGTTACGGTGGTCGGCTGGGTACGTTCAGTAAGGGATATGAAGAATTTTGGCTTCGTCACACTTAATGACGGTAGCTGCTTCAAAGACCTACAGGTTGTTATGAATCGTGAGAACCTTGGCAATTACGAAGAGGTTGCTTCCTGTGGCGTTGGCGCTGCTCTGATTATTGAGGGCGTCCTTGAGCTTACCTCTGATCGCCCGCAGCCTATTGAGCTGCAGGCTCAGACCATTGTGATCGAAGGACCATCCAGCCCAGATTATCCAATGCAGAAGAAGCGTCAGTCTCTTGAGTACCTTCGTACGCAGCAGCACCTTCGTCCTCGCACTAACATGTTCCGTGCGGTCTTCCGCATCCGTTCTGTGGCTGCCTTTGCCATCCACCAGTTCTTCCAAGACCGTGGCTTTGTCTACGTGAACACCCCAATCATCACCGCATCTGATGCTGAGGGTGCAGGCGAGATGTTCCGTGTTACCACGCTTGATCTAAACAACGTTCCACGTACCGAGAAGGGCGATGTTGACTACTCAAAGGACTTCTTTGGTCAGTCTTCTCACCTCACCGTTTCTGGTCAGCTTCAGGCAGAGAACTTTGCTATGGCCTTTGGTGATGTGTACACCTTTGGTCCAACGTTCCGCGCAGAGAACTCTAACACTCGTCGCCACGCGGCAGAGTTCTGGATGATTGAGCCAGAGATGGCTTTCTGTAACCTTGCACAGGACATGGACGTTGCAGAAGAGATGCTCCGCTACGTTATTGCATACGTTCTTGAGCACTGTCCAGATGAGCTTGAGATGCTTAACAAGTTTGTGGATAAGGGTCTGCTTGAGCGTCTGAACCACGTTGCAACTTCTCAGTTCTCTCGTGTTTCTTACACCGAGGCAATTGAGATTCTGCAGGAGGCAGTAAATGCTGGTCAGAAGTTTGAGTATCCTGTTGAGTGGGGCATTGACCTTCAGACTGAGCACGAGCGCTACCTCACCGAGCAGCACTTTGGAAAGCCAATCTTTGTTACTGATTATCCTGCAGAAATCAAGGCCTTCTACATGCGTCTTAATGATGACGGCAAGACTGTTGCCGCAGCTGACTGCCTTGTTCCTGGCATCGGCGAGATTATTGGTGGCTCACAGCGAGAAGACCGTCTTGAGCTTCTGGAGAAGCGCATTGTTGAGCTTGGTATGAACCCCGACGATTACAAGTATTACTTGGATCTTCGTCGTTACGGCTCTTGCACCCACTCCGGCTTTGGTCTTGGCTTTGAGCGCCTTGTTATGTACCTCACCGGTGTGGATAACATCCGCGACGTTATTCCTCACCCTCGTACCGTTGGCAACGCTGACTTCTAAGCTTGCAGGTCACAGGCGGTATAGGGACGCGTGGATAGAGCACTAACTTTACCGCTACAGTTGCCAACTCTTTCAAGTTGGATTTTTGCGTGCAGATTATGCATAGTCGTTATGCAAAAACTGCATAGCAGAGATGCGAGATAAAAAGTTTTTCTCGCCATATACCGATATATTTGCCCGTTGGCAGTAAAAATAGGACGTTCGCGCAAAATTGCGCGGGCGTCCTATTACGCTATAAGGAGCAGTTTTCTGCAGATGACCAGCGGAGGTAAACATGGTAAAGACTTTGGTTCTTGTTAGACATGGTGTATCTGAACGTGGCTCTGAAGACATGAGTCGAGAGCTCACACGTGCTGGTCAGAGGGCTTTATCTGCCAATTATCCTCATATTTTTGGTCTGCTGGGTCCAGAGGGTGAAGAGGCCGAGATTTGGACAAGTCCTGCCCTTCGTGCACTTGAGACTGCAGAGATTGTGGCAGAGGCTCTGGATGCAGAAGGTCTGGAGATTCATGACTTCCTTTACGATCAAGATCTTCCTGCACTTCAGGCAGAGCTTGAGCACGCTGATGCAGAAACGCTTATTCTTGTTGGTCATGCTCCATTTTTGGGTTATGTTGCAGAGACTCTGCTGGGATTTGAACTTCCGCTGACAAAGGGCGCTGTGTGTGCTATTGACGTATGTGGTTCGCTTGGTCATCAACATGAGTGTGTCTGGAAGCAGCTTGGAGACGTTCGAGAGCCTCATGGAAAGCTTCTTTGGCTGGTCAGTGGTCCTTCCACTCAGCCTTGGGAAACGCTTGACGCTCTTGATGAGGCATGCGCTCATGCAGCAACCAATCTGGAAGATGCATACACAGAGTTCCGTGCTCATCCAGAAGACCCTGCAGTTATCGCAGCATTTAGGTTTGCTCTTAGAGGAACCCAGCTGCTTACCAAGTTCTTCTCGCCACTTCTTAATGAGGAAGCAGTTGAGATTGCTGAGCCTGTTTATAGGTTGATGCTTGGTGCAACTACGCGTCTTCGTGAGATTGACGGCTTCTCTGATACCGTTGCAGATTTGATGGAGTCTGGAGAGCTTTCTCAGGGCTCCAAGCTGGTCAGCGCTGTAGAAGCAGCTCGCGAGTCTGAGCGCGATCGCATTTGCGAGGGTCTGCGCAAGAAGGCGGTTCGTCGTAGTTTGCGCTGCGCTTTGGATGAGCTCTTTGAGCCTGCATGGTCAGACGCGGTACTAAAAGATGGCATCTCGTTTGAAGACATTAGCAGCCGTTTTGATTACATGCTTGAGACCATTGACGCACGCCTCTTTGGCCTGGATATGACTAGCTTCTCTGAGGTACACCATGCAAGGCGAGAAGTTCGTGAAGTTGAGCACATTCTTTTCCACCTCAGTGATATGCTGGGCGAGAAACGCGCAAATTACACCCAGATTATGCAGGACATTGACTCTGAGCTCAGCACTATTTGCACAGCTCAGCGTAATATTTCTCTGGTCAAAGAGTGGAAAGATTCTATGGACTTCAGAGATGTTACCTCAGACCTCGCAATTGTTTCAGAACATGAAAAAGTTTTGATTGAGCGTGTGATTGAGGGTAGAGAGACTAGTATCCTAAGGTAATCACATAGTCCACGTTTGGAGCGCAGAGACGTTTGCGCGGCGTGGATGATGATTATGAGGGAGGATGCTATGTCTGAGAGCATCGAGACTCGCTGCGTACAGGGCGGTTATCAGCCTGGTTGCGGTGAGCCTAGGCAAGTGCCTATCATTCAATCAACCACGTTCAAATATGACGAGTCGATGCAGCTTGGAGAGTTGTTCGACCTCAAAGCTGCGGGTTATTTCTATTCTCGTCTTCAAAATCCAACGCTTGATAATGTAGCTTCAAAGATTTGTGCTCTTGAGGGCGGTACGGCTGCAATGCTGACGTCTTCTGGTCAAGCCGCAAACTTCTTTGCCGTCTTTAATATTGCAGAGACTGGAGATCATTTTATCTCCCTGTCCACCATTTATGGTGGCACCTTTAACCTGTTTGCTATCACTCTTAAGAAGATGGGCGTGGAGTGCACGTTTATCTCGCCAGATGCAACTGACGAGGAGATTAACGCAGCATTCAGACCAAATACAAAGTGCGTCTTTGGTGAGACTGTTGCAAACCCTGCACTGGTTGTTCTTGATATTGAACGTTGGGCAAAGGCCGCTCACGACCACGATGTGCCACTGATTGTTGACAATACATTTGCTACACCTGTGAATTGCCGTCCTCTTGAGTGGGGAGCAGACATTGTGACCCATTCCACAACTAAGTATATGGACGGTCATGGCTCTGCTGTTGGCGGCGCTATTGTTGACGGTGGCAATTTTGACTGGGCTGCTCATGCAGATAAGTTCCCAGGTCTAACCCAGCCTGATCCTTCGTATCACAACCTTGTCTACGCAGATGCCTTTGGTAATGGTGGTGCTTTTATTACTAAGGCAACTGTTCAGCTTATGCGTGATTTTGGTTCCATTCAGTCACCACAGAACGCTTTCTATCTTAACCTTGGCCTTGAGTCCCTGCACGTTCGTATGGCTCAGCATTGTAAGAATGGCCAGGCAGTTGCCGAGGCGCTTGCAAACAATCCTAAGGTTGCACACGTAAGCTACCCTGGTCTTCCAGGCGATAAGTACTACGAGTTGGCTCAGAAGTACCTGCCAAACGGTTCTTGCGGTGTTATCACCGTTGACGTTGCGGGTGGTCGCGAGGCTGCCGAGAAGTTCCTGGGTAACCTCAAGGTATTCTCCATTGCTACACACGTTGCAGACGCTCGTTCTTGTTGTTTGCACCCAGCTTCTTCAACGCATCGTCAGCTTACCGATGAGGAGCTTGTAGCAGCAGGTATTACCCCAGGTACTGTGCGCTTGAGCTGCGGTATTGAGGGCACTGAGGACCTTATCAACGACGTCGAGCAGGCACTTGCTGCACTGTAGGTAGACGCTCAAAAACCGCTCATGTTTATGGCGAGAAGATCTTGGAATCAGAAGATCTTCTCGCCATGTTTTTGTGAGGAGTACGTTGTTGTGCGGAGCTGTGAGAGCGCGGGCTATTGAGCTCGGGAGATGGATTCTGGGTCCAGGTGATCTTCTGCGTTGGAGAGCTCGGGAGCGGAAAGCTCTGCCTCGGTGAGCCGGGAGTCTTCTTCTTGAGTGCCATCGGATACAGCATCAGTGCCATCAACACCGTCTGAATTCACACCTTTGAAGTGCTTGCGATAGATGTGGACGAGGCAGCCAACAGAGAGCAGTGCTGAGAGTATATTGGACACAACTGACACGTACCAAAGTGCGTCCAGACTAAATGGCTTCAGTATCAGCAGTGAGCTGATAGGGAAGATAAGTGCCATAAAGATGCTCAAGAGATTGGAAATCTTTGTCTGCTTCAGGGCAATGGCAAGGCTCTCGGTGCACATGGTAATCCAGCTAAAAATGAAGATAAAAGCGTGAATGCGCATAGCTGGGATGGCCATGTTAAGCAGGTCTTGTGTTCCTTCAGGCAGGTAGAGCTTAACCAAGAACTCTGAGAAGAAGAACGAGACACAGAAGGCAAAGATGCCAATAATAATGCCTGTGGAGAAGATGTACTTCTCGATAGCAAGTACTCGATCTTTTTTCTTTGCGCCCCAGTTGTAGCCAATGGCTGGCTGCATGGCGTCGGCCTGTCCATAAATGAGCGGCTGGATGAGGCCACCAGAATAGAGAAGCACGCCATAAGAAGCAATGGCAATATCTCCGCCGAGGCTCAGCAGGGCAGCGTTCATCAACAGCGAATAAATCCTGCTTGAGATGTTCTGCATAAAGATAGGGAAGCCGTTTACAAAGATTTCTTTGATATGCGTCCAATTAAAGTGTGGCTTTACAAACTTAAGGATTTGCTTGTTACCAATAAAGGGCCATACACCGTAAATGGACGAGAAGGTAATAGAGATGCAGTAGCCCAGCGCCGCATACTCAACGGATAATCCCAAAACTCCCAGGAAGTAGTATTCAAGCACGGTTCCCAGAATGGCGGAAATAAAGGCAATGCTGGTAGAGCGCCTAATTTTGCCACAGATCTTAAGGAAGTTATCAACAGCATATGAGATGCACATCACCGGCAAGAACAGTGTCCATACGCGCAGGTAGATAGTTCCTTGTTCGGCAATCTTTCCTTGAGCACCCATCAGTGCTAAAACGTTTGGTGCACAAAAGAAGATGAAAATGCCGCTGATAACACCAGTGGTAACGAGCATGATAAAAGCAATGGTAAAAATATTGTTTGCTGTCTGGTGGTTCTTCTTGCCGTGCTCAACGGCAATAACCGCAGAAGCTCCAACGCCAATAAGGTCGGCAACTGCAAAGCAGAGAATAACTAGTGGAATGGCAATGGTAACCGCGCCAAAGGACTCCTGACCCAGATATCGTCCAACAAGGATTCCATCTGCAGTGTCGTAGAGCATCGACGCAAGCATGGCAATAGCGCCTGGAAGGGCTGCTCGTATAAATAATTTAAATGGTGGTGTTTCCGCAAAAAGCTTATTCGATTCCATAATTCTCCTCGATTAGTGGTGGAACATGTCAGACAGACTCGTGGTGTGGACATGTGACACGCTCACGAGAAGATTAAAAAAGCATCGAACAAGCCTCCTTACATACTTGCAGGTACACGGACAGTTGCACATACTAACACAGCAAAGTAGCTAATGCTATGATTTATTTGAACATTTTGGACAAGTGTGAGGATTTGTTGTGCCAACGGAACAGAAGAAAGATATCGGCGTTGAGTTAACCAAGCTGGCTGAAAATTCAAAGGTAGGAGAGTTCTCTAAAAAGATCACTGCGGCATCCTCTGAGCTGGCAGAAAACGTTTCTGAAGTAGCAGAGCGTGCCGAGAAAATCCTTGTAGTTGGTGAAGATGAGCCATTGGAGCGTCCTGCGTCTGATCGAGTTAAGGCTACTGTTCCTAGAACCCCTGCTCAACATATCTTACGTATTGTCTCAATTGTATTGATTATCTTGGGCACGGCAGATGTTTTAACAACATTAGCGTCTCTTTTTGCTACTATTACAGGCTTACAGCCTGCAGTTCCTTTGGAGAGGCTTGAGTTTAGTGGCGTGTATTTTACGTTTAGCAATAACATACTTCTGGGCTATGTATTTGTACTTCTTATTGGTATGTTGCAAGTTGTCACCTCAATATTTGGATTACGTGCCGCCAAAGACTCATCAAAAGTTGAACCATACAGATTTCTTTGCTATCTGATTGGCCTGATTATTCTGGTAGGAATTTTATGGGCTTGGGGTAGAGGAGAGTTGATTATTCTTGATCCCTTTGTTCAACTTAATACTATAGTTTACGTGGTAATTTGTTCCAATCTTGCGGATAAAGTAAAGAAGGAGCACGACCAGGGTATTGTGGGAACTACCTATTGGCGCTCTCGTCATCAGCGAGTTCTTCATTTCTTTTCGCTGGTCTCTATTGCATTGAGCGGAATTGCACTTTTTCTAGTTCTGATTCTGCTTGGACTGCATGACCTTTCTAGAGTTGTTAGTCAACCGTTCTTGGCAACTGTTAATCAATTTCTTGAGCAACAGGGTATTCTTACCATTTTCTTGGTGACAGTTGGTGCAGTATTTTCTCTTGCTGCAGGTCTTCTTGCCCTTAAGGGTTCAAACGATGCACGTTTCATTAGACCTTATATTCTTATTGTGAGCACCATCGTTCTGTTTGACGTAGCAAGGATTATCTTTACGGCACTAACGCAGGGTATTCCTGCCATAAATAGTCAGGATGTCTTTGAGTTGGTGTATAACGCCACGGGATGGTATTTGGCTATTCGTATTGAAGCGGGACTTCCTAATAGCTATGGTCTACGCTTGTGGAAGAAGATTTGTTCCAATGCGTAGCATGTAAAAAGCAATTGCTTGCAAAAAGCCTCTGTATCTGAACTGCCTCCCATTTCTTAGACACAAAAAAATAGGAGGCAGTTCAAAACACACCTAAGTCGGATAATCTGTTAAAAAGACGTA